>NZ_JBITEB010000005.1:0-424562 GCF_044454765.1 Streptomyces sp. NPDC051452 | reverse complement strand
TTGGGGGGGGGGGGGGGGTTTGGGGGGGGGGGGGGTGGGGGGGGGGGCCCCCCCCCGCGGGGGGGGCCCCCCCCCCCCCCCCGGGGGGGGCCCGGGGGGGGGGGGGGCCCCGGCCCCCGGGCCCCCCCCCCCGCCCCGCAACGCACCCCGGCCGCGCCGCTCTCGCCGGCCGGCGACGCTCACCAGTGGACGACGACCTTGTCGCCGACGCCCACCTCGTCGAAGAGCCGGGCGATCGCCGCCTCGTCCCGGACGTTCACGCACCCGTGCGAGCCTCCCGCGTAACCGCGCGCCGCGAAGTCGTACGAATAGTGCACGGCCTGGCCCCCGCTGAAGAACATGGCGTACGGCATCGGCGAGTGGTAGAGGGTCGACACATGGTGCCGCGACTTCCAGTAGACGTGGAACACACCTTCGCGGGTCGGGGTGGACTCGGTGCCGAAGCGCACGGCCACGGTCGACACCGTTCGGCCGTCGACCATCCAGCGCAGGGTGCGGGTGGTCTTGCTGATGCACAGCACCCGCCCGGTCAGACAGCGCGGATCGGGCGCGTCGGCCGGCTGGCCGCCCATCAGGTACAGCTCCCACTTTCCCGGCGGACGCGTCATCGCCAGCAGCCGCTGCCAGGTCACCATGTCGGTCCTGCCGGTCCTGGGCAGCCCGCGCTTGCCCTGGAAGCCGCTGACGGCCCGCTCGGTCAGGTCGTCGTAGGACCCCGTCGGCCCGTCGAACAGCCAGTCCACCTGGCGCAGCCGCGCCTGGAGCTCCCGAACGCCCGGTCCGCTGTCGCCGCGCGACCACAGGACCCGGGGCGCCGGCGCGGATGGCGGTACCGAGGACGCGGATGGCGGTACCGAGGACGCGGCCGGTGCCGACGCGGCGGGCGGGTCCGAGGGTGGACGAGCGGGGCCGGGGCCACGGCTCGACGGCAGCCGGATGTGCACGGGCAGGCCGTGCTTTCCCTCGGCGTCCGGTGGTTGCACGGTGCAGCCGCAGAGGCCCGCGAGGGCGGTGGCCGAGGCGAGTACGGCGACGAGTCTGCCCGGGATGCTCATGCGGGGGATGCTTCCCCGCGTGACCGCCGTCCAACTACGGGGCATGGTGAAGGGGAGGAGGACGCACCGCGGAGGAACCCATGGCGCGCGAGTCGGAATCCGGTCTGCCCATCGAGCCGGTCTACGGTCCGGCCGACCTGACCGGCTGGGACCCGGCCGGAAAGCTGGGCGAGCCGGGGTCGTACCCGTTCACCCGCGGGGTGTACCCGAGCATGTACACCGGCCGCCCCTGGACCATGCGCCAGTACGCCGGCTTCGGTACCGCCGCCGAGTCCAACGCCCGCTACCGGCGGCTGATCGCCCACGGCACCACCGGTCTGTCCGTCGCCTTCGACCTGCCCACCCAGATGGGCCACGACTCCGACGCGCCGCTCGCCCACGGCGAGGTCGGCAAGGTCGGCGTGGCGATCGACTCGGTCGACGACATGCGCGCGCTGTTCGACGGGATCCCGCTGGATCGGGTCTCGACGTCGATGACGATCAACGCACCGGCGGCCCTGCTGCTTCTGTTGTACCAACTGGTGGCCGAGGAGCAGGGCGTACGAGCCGAGCAGTTGACGGGGACGATCCAGAACGACGTGCTCAAGGAGTACATCGCGCGGGGCACGTACATCTTCCCGCCCAAGCCGTCCCTGCGGCTGACCGCCGACGTCTTCGAGTACTGCGCGGCCGAGATCCCGAGGTGGAACACGATCTCGATCTCCGGGTACCACATGGCCGAGGCGGGGGCCACGCCGGCGCAGGAGATCGCCTTCACCCTCGCCGACGCCATCGAGTACGTGCGCACGGCGATCGCGGCGGGCATGGCCGTGGACGACTTCGCGCCGCGCCTGTCGTTCTTCTTCGTGGCCCGTACGACGCTGTTGGAGGAGGTCGCCAAGTTCCGTGCCGCACGCCGGATCTGGGCTCGGGTGATGCGCGAGGAGTTCGGCGCGCGCGACCCCAGGTCGATGATGCTGCGCTTCCACACCCAGACGGCCGGTGTGCAACTGACCGCGCAGCAGCCGGAGGTGAACCTGGTCCGGGTCGCAGTCCAGGCCCTGGGCGCCGTGCTCGGCGGCACCCAGTCCCTGCACACCAACTCCTTCGACGAGGCGATCGCGCTGCCGACGGACAAGAGCGCGCGCCTCGCGCTGCGCACGCAGCAGGTGCTGGCGTACGAGACGGACGTGACCGCCACGGTGGACCCCTTCGCGGGCTCCTACGCGGTGGAGCGGATGACGGACGACGTCGAGGCGGCCGCCCTGGACCTGATGCGCGCGGTGGAGGACCTGGGTGGCGCGGTGGCGGCGATCGAGCGGGGCTACCAGAAGGCGGAGATCGAACGCAACGCCTACCGCGTCGCGCGGGAGACCGAGTCGGGTGAGCGGGTGGTCGTGGGCGTCAACCGCTTCCGGCTCGACGAGGAGGAGCCGTACGAGCCGCTGCGGGTGGACCCGGCGATCGAGGCCCGGCAGGTCGAACGCCTGGCCGAGTTGCGGGCCCGGCGCGACCAGGGCGCGGTGGACGCGGCGCTGGACGCGCTGCGGACTGCGGCCGGGGGCGAGGAGAACGTGCTGTACCCGATGCGGGAGGCGCTGCGCCGGCGGGCCACGGTGGGCGAGGTGTGCGGCGCGCTGCGGGAGGTCTGGGGGGCCTACGTGCCGGCGGACACGTTCTGAGCCGGGGCGGTCCCCCCGCCCCGGCCGCGATGTCGTACCCCCGTGCGACACTCCTTCCCATGTTCGGCGTCATCGACCTTCCCACCTACCTCGCGGGCCTGATCCTGATCGTCCTGCTGCCCGGCCCCAACTCCCTCTACGTGCTGTCCGTCGCCGCCCGGCGCGGTGTGCGGTCGGGCTACACCGCCGCCGCGGGCGTCTGGTGCGGCGACACCGTGCTGATGACGCTGTCCGCCGCCGGAGTCGCCTCGCTGCTGCAGGCCAACGCCGTGCTGTTCGGGATCGTGAAGTACGCGGGGGCCGGCTATCTGACCTGGCTGGCGATCGGCATGCTGCGCTCCGCCCGGGCGATGTGGCTCACCCGGCGGGAGCGGACGGTGGAGGACGCCGGCGGGGCGGCCGTCGCCGCCGAGGAGCGGCCGTTCAGCCGGGCCCTCGTGGTCAGCCTGTTCAACCCCAAGGCGATCCTGTTCTTCGTCGCCTTCTTCGTGCAGTTCGTCGACCCGGGCTATGCCTACCCGGCCCTCTCCTTCGTCGTCCTCGGCGCCTTCGCCCAGCTGGCCAGCTTCCTCTACCTCAGCGCGCTGATATTCGGCGGCACCCGTCTGGCGGCCGCCTTCCGCCGGCGCAAGCGGCTGTCGGCGACGGCGACCACGGCGGCCGGTGCGCTGTTCCTCGGCTTCGCGGTGAAGCTGTCGCTGGCCGGTGCCTGACGTCCGGTTCGACGGGACCGGCCCGAGGCGTACGCGCGTGCGGGCCGACTCACCCCGGCCCGCGGGGGAGGGCCGGACTCACCCGGCGTGCAGGGCTCCCGTCCGCGCCGCGTACTCCGCCAGGCCCTCGGCCGTCCCGCCCGCCCAGCCGACGTATCCGTCGGGCCGGACCAGGAAGACGCCCGGCCCGTACGACGGCGGGGCCGCCGGCAGCGCGTGTACGCCCGTGACCGGTGACGTCGCTCCCAGCAGTGTCCAGTGCGGCCCCCGGAAGGCGTCGAACAGCCGTACGCCGTCCACCATGGCGTCGGGGGCCCGGTCGCCCGCCCGCACCCCGGCCGGGGCGGTGCGTGTCTCGACGCTCAGCGACGAGCGCGGGTAGCCCAGCCCGAGCTGTACCGTCGCCTGCCCGCGCCGCACCTCCCCGCGGTGCACGCCCGTCGTCAGGCCCAGCATGGCCGCGGCGTTGGGGCGCCGCTCCTCCTCGTAGGTGTCCAGCAGGGCCTCGGGAGCCCGGCCCCGCAGCACCGCGCCCAGCTTCCAGCCGAGGTTGTAGGCGTCCTGCACGCTGGTGTTCAGGCCCTGTCCGCCGGCCGGTGAGTGCAGATGGGCCGCGTCCCCGGCGAGGAGGACCCGGCCGTCCCGGAAGCGGTCCGCCAGCGCGGCGCGGGGGCGGAAGTCCGAGGCCCAGCGCAGCTCGGTGACGTCCTCGGCGCCCAGGTGCGTGTACGCCGCGACCAGTCCGCGGATGCCATCGAGGGAGAGGTCGGGCCGCGTCCCCTCCGCGAGGCGCGCCTGGAGCTGGAAGTCCTCGGTGCCGGCCAGCGGGCACAGGGCCACGCCGGTGCCGTCGTCCTCGGTGAACGTGTGCCAGTGGTCCCGGTCGAGCTCCCGCACCCGGACGTCCGCCACCAGGAACGGCGCGGGGTCCACCGTCTCCCCGGCCATGCCGATCCCCAGGGCCCGCCGGACGGCCGACCGGCCGCCGTCGGCGGCGACGGCGTACCGGGCGCGCTCGCTCGTGCCGTCGGCGAACCGCACGGTCACGCCGTCCGCGTCCTGCTCCAGGCCCGTCACCTCGCGGCCGAAGGCGACCCGGCCCCCGAGCTCGACCAGTCGCGCGTACAGGACCTCCTGGGTGCGCCACTGGGCGACCATCAGCGGCTCGGTGTACGGCGCGCCCTCCTCGGGCTCCACCCTGTCGAACATCGGCCGCTCGCCGAGCCGCCGGCCGTCCTTCCAGAGCATCCGCGCGGGATAGGGGCCGCCGGCCGCCCGGATCGCCTCCAGCACACCGAGGTCGTCGAAGACCTCCTGGGTGCGCGGCTGGATCCCCTTGCCGCGCGAGCCGGGGAACAGGGCCTCGGCCCGCTCCACCACCAGCGCGTCCACCCCGCGCCGGGCGAGGTCGATACCGAGGGTGAGACCCGTGGGACCCGCGCCCACGATCAGGACGTCCATCACTGCTCTCCTTAACGCCGTTAAGTGCCGTCACCGGCGAGCGTGCCCTTAACGCTGTTAAGCTGTCAAGTGTGAGTACGGAACGACGAGCGCCCCTGGATCGCGCACGGGTCGCCGACACCGCGCTGCGGCTGCTGAACGAGACCGGTCTGGACGGGCTGACCCTGCGCGCGATCGCGAGGGAACTGGACGTCAAGGCGCCCGCGCTGTACTGGCACTTCAAGGACAAGCAGGAGCTGCTGGACGAGATGGCGACGCAGATGTACCGCCGGATGGTCGCCGACATCGCGCTCGACCCCGCCGACACCTGGCGCGAGCGGCTGCTGAGGGTCAACCGCGCGCTGCGGGCCGCGCTGCTCGGCTACCGCGACGGCGCCAAGGTCTACAGCGGCTCACGCTTCACGGGCACGGCCCACGCCCGCGAGCTGGAGGAGCATCTGCGCGTCCTGACCGGCGCCGGGCTCACCCTGGTCCAGGCGGTCGACGCGGCCCGGGCCGGCACCATGTTCACCATCGGCTTCGTCATCGAGGAGCAGGGCGTCGTACCCCTGGCCGGCGAGCGCCGACAGGGGTACGACATCGAGGAACGCGCCCGGCGCCTGGCCGACTTCCCCCTCGCGGCCGAGGCCGGGCGGGTGCTCTTCGACGACTACGACCGGCAGTTCGAGGAGGGGCTGGCCCTGGTGATCGCCGGCATCGAGGCGCGCTACGGGATCGGCTGAGCTTTCTCAGGCCCGGCCGGCTCCCCTTCCGGCGGGCTCCGCGTCCTTCGGAAGGGTGAACTCGGCGGAAATCACCGATGGACGCGGCCTCTTGAGCGCTTTTCGCAGCCGGGGCCCGAGCGGTTTCTCCACGAACCGGTGGATCAGCCAGGCCAGCAGCAGCATCCCGAGCACGGTCGCGGCCAGCGTCGGCCACGGCGGCAGGCCGAGGCCCCGGTGCAGCACCCGGATGACGAACCAGCCCAGGTGCTCGTGGACCAGGTAGAACGGGTACGTCAGCGCCCCGGCCGTGACCAGCCAGGACCAGGTGGCCCGCCGGGTCCAGCCGAGGGCCACGGCGGCGACCGCGGCGAAGGCGAGGGTGACGACCGCCGTGATGACCCACGGGTCGCGATGGAAGTCGCCCCGGGCGCCGGCGTGCCACAGACCGCGCGTGGCGTTGCTCTGCCCGAGCAGCCAGGAGACCGCGACGATGCCCCACAGCAGCAGGTCACTGCCGAAGCGGTGGATCAGATAGAGGGCGAGACCGCCGATGAAGAACGGGGCGTAGTCCGGCATGACCAGCTGGTCCGTCAGCGCGTTGCCGGACGTGCGGCACACCACCGCCGCCAGCGTCCAGACACCGGCGAAGAGCACCACGCGCCGGTAGGTGACGCCCCGCACGACGACGAACAGGGCGAACAGCGCGTAGAAGCGCACCTCGACCCAGAGCGTCCAGCACACGCCGAGGACGCGGTCGGCGCCCATCGGCTGTTGCAGCATCGTCAGATTGACCAGGAACTCATCGGGCCGGACCGGGTGGACGACCACCGGAAGGGCGACGGCCGCCGCGGTGACCAGCACCAGGGCGACCCAGTAGGCGGGGTAGAGACGGGCGACCCGGGACCGGAAGAAGTCGCCGAGGGTGCGGCCCCAACTGCTCATGCAGATGACGAAACCGCTGATGACGAAGAAGAACTGCACGCCGAGACAGCCGTAGGTGGCCGCCCGGGACAGGGTCGGGAAGACGTGCGCCGGGCTCTGGTGCCAGGACCCGGAGACCGCTCCGCCGCGACCGGCGTAGTGGTAGAGGCAGACCATCAAAGCGGCCACGAGCCGCAGTCCGTCCAGGGCGAGCAGCCGGTTCCCGCGGCCGGCCGCGTCGGCGGGCGCGGAGGCGGGCGCGGAAGCGGGGGTGAGGGGACGGGTGGCAAGGGTGGGCGAGGAGGCAGCCATGATGCTCGGAATTTACCCGACAAAAAGCTGATCATCTCGGACCTATTTGTGAAGAACCCTGGTCCGAGGGCGTCGCGAGACCGACACCTGGGCGAATCACGGAAATGACCGGATGGACAGTCCCCATCATTCGCTCGCTCGTCCGAGTTCGTTAACCCGAACGTCGTTTTACCTTTCCGATTTCTCCGAGGAGGGGCGGGCCCGGTCGCCGGGCCCGCCCCCACCGTCGGCACACCGGACTCAGCGGCGCACGCCCCGGCGCAGACCACGCGCCGTACGGGCCACCCGGCGGACCGTGGCGTTGCGCGGGATGAACGACAGCTGGGCCGGCAGCCCGCCGGGCAGGGCCAGTGAGGTCAGCCGCCTGCGCTTGAAGTACCGCAGGGTCCGCTCGCTCAGGTTCCCCGCCAGAAAGGCCTCGGTCTGCGCGCGCAGACCCGGCAGGATCCTCGGCTGCATCGCGAAGCCCACCGCACGCACCAGCGCGCCCAGCGCGTCGACGTCCATGCCCCGGCGCTGTTCGGCGACGGCCGCGCGGTCGCCCAGCTCGGGCAGCAGCGCGTCGACGACGGTGACCGGGACGCGGTTGCTGTTCTCGTACGGCGTCAGCCGCTCCAGCAGCAGCCCGGTGCCGGTCCGGGCGACCGGCAGGCCGTACAGCGCGGAGGCGGTGAGCAGGGCGGTGGAGAAGCAGCCGACCACCAGGGCGGGACGCATCCGCTGGTACAGCACCTCGGCCAGTACCGGCGTGTCGAGCACGGTCAGCTCCACGCCGAGCCTCTCCGCCTCCTTCTCCAGGGAGCGGGTGAAGCGGGCCGGGGCCGACGGGTGCGGTTTGAACACCACCGTGGTGTGGCCGAGCGCGGCCACGCCCTCCAGCATCCGCACATGCAGGTCCTCCTCCTGCGCGGCGGTGAGGATGTCGAGCGCGGACAGGTACTGGCCGAGCAGCAGCGCGGGCTCCTCGACGGCCGGCAGTCCGTCGCCGGACGAGGCGAGTTCGGCGAGCACCTTGGTGAAGGCCGGTGTCGGCACGATCTCGCCGGGCACCTGGAACTCGGTGAGCAGCAAGGGCTCGAGACCCGGCACCAGGTCCAGGTGGAGCACCCGGTCCACGCGGGTGCCGACCAGCGGGTCGATCTTGTTGCGGGTGGGGCCGTAGCTCATCAGGCCGTCGGCGTAGACGGTGACCGGGGCGCCGGTGAAGATCTGCGCGAGGCTCAGCGAGGGATTGACCTGGATGGACTCCACGGCCAGCGTCACGTCGTCGTCGCCCAGCCGCCACTCGTGGCGCAGATAGCGCTCCCACAGCGGCAGGTCGTCCATCCGCGGCGCCCAGCCGCCCGGGTGGAACGGGGAGATCGCCGCGTTGTACGACAGCACGTCGTCGAACCGGTCGCGCAGCTTCTCGAAGCCGGGCATCTCGTCCAGGCCCGGCGAGGTCTCGGGCGTGAGCGCGTTGTTGCAGACCAGCAGGATCCGCCGGTCGGCGAGGGGAAAGCAGCCGGAGTCCAGGGCGGCGGCGAGCGTGGCCGTGCCGTACAGCGTCGACGCCTGGAAGATCTGGGTGGTCACGCGGCGGCTCCCGCGGTGGCGGGACGGCGGCGCAGCCGGCGCAGCTTCGTGGCGCGCTGGAGGTCCATGGAGTCCAGCGCCTCGTCCAGCACGCCCTGCGGCATGCGCCGCAGGGCCCCGGCGCTCAGGGACTTGAGTTTCTTCGCCACCGCCGGCTCGAACCTTTCGATGGATCCCAGGTGATGGGAGATGATCGCGCAGTAGGTGCGGACGGCCTTGGGCAGCAGCGCGTCGGCCTGCGGATCCTCGGCGGTCTCCGCGACGACCTGATCGAACGCGCGAATGAAGTCGAGCTGCCGCACATCACCGATCTGGGTGAGCGACGAGGCGACTCCGCGCCGGTAGAACACCCCGAGCAGGCTCACCGCGGCGAAGGATTCCGCCTCCCGGTGCAGCTTCCAGATCCACGGCCGGTCCTCGGCCGTGCGCAGCCCGTCGGTGAAGTGCAGCAGGCCCTTGTCCACCAGCCGGCGGTGGTAGACACCCGCCCAGGCGTAGGCGTAGTCCACGGAGGTGGACCGGTCGGCGGGCAGGATCGCCTCGCGCGGGTCCAGCACCACGTCGCGCCGGCCGACGGGCACCCGGTGCACGCTGCGCGCCCGGCCCGTGCACTGCACATGGTCGGTGCGCAGGAAGTCGCAGCCCAGCCCCTCGATGGCCGCGACCAGTCGCGGGAAGTAGCCGGGGGCGAGCCAGTCGTCGCCGTCCAGGAAGGTGAGGTACTCGCCGCGCGCCCGGTCGATCCCGGTGTTGCGCGCGGTCGCCAGCCCCCCGTTCTGTTCGTGCCGGACGAGGACCGCGCCCGGCAGCTCGCGCTCCGCACGCGCGAGGATCTCTGGTGTCCCGTCGCGGGAACAGTCGTCGACGAGAATGAATTCGAAGTCCTCACGCGCGTTCGCACGCAGACTCCTGAGCGTGTCGGGCGCATATTGCTGCACGTTGTAGAACGGCACGATGACGGAGAGCTTGACCACGTCAGCGACGTTAGGACGAAGCCCCGTCATTCGTCTTGACGGTCTGCTTGATACGGGGTGAACGACGCATGGCGAAGCTGTGAACCAGGCCTTTTCACGGCGCGCTCACGGCCCGATTCGCCATTCGGCGATGCGCTGTTAACCGTTTGTTGTATTCGGGTTGGGCGGGACCTCGAAATCGCTTCCTAGCGTCTTGGACGTGCCAGTAAGTGCAACGAAGTCTCTGCGGGTCGCCGTCCTGGCGGACTCCGACACCCGATGGAAGTGGGGCGCGCTCACCGCGCGGCGTCTCACTCCCGCGGATGCCGAGGTCCGGCTCGACGGCTACCTCCTGCGCGGACGCGCCACCCCGACACCCCGCCAGCTCCAGGAGGTCGGCGTCCGGGCGGACGCGCTCCACGAGGTCACCGGCGCCGAGTTCCTGCGCGCGATGACCGAGGAGTCGTACGACGTCCTCGTCCTCGCCCTGGTCGGCGGCGGGGTGCAGGCGATGCTGCACGGCCTGCGCGCCGCCTGGGGCACCGGCAGACGTCCCGTCGTCGTCACCGGCTATGTCGGCGTCGTCTACGAGAAGCTCACCGACGGGCTGCTGCTGCGGCACGGCGCGGACCTCGTCCTCGCCAACTCGGCCCACGACGCGGACCGCTTCCGGGCCGTGTACGAGGGGGTGGGCGCCGACGCCTCCTCGGTGACCGAGGTGGCCCTGCCCTTCCTGGGCGGGGCCCCCTACACCGGTGAACACGCGCCCTACACGGTCGTGTTCGCGGCCCAGCCGTCCGTCCCGGACAACCGCCGGGACCGCGCCTACCTGCTCGACCGGCTGATCCGGCACGCCCGCACGCACCCGCGCCGCGAGGTGCTGCTGAAGCTGCGCTCCAAGCCGGGCGAGCACACCACGCACATCGAGGAGCTGCCCTACCAAAAGCTCGTCCAGGGCATGGAACCGCCGGCCAACTTCCGTCTCGTGTACGGCCACATGGGCGAGGTGCTGGACCGCACCGACCTGCTGGTCACGGTCAGCTCCACGGCCGCCCTGGAGGCGCTGCACCGCCGGATCCCCACGGTCGTCCTGACCGACCTGGGCGTACGCGAGGGGCTCGGCAACCACCACTTCACCGGTTCCGGCTGCCTCGCCTCCTGGGACCAGCTCGACGCCGGACACCGCCCGGTGCCCGACGAGCGGTGGGTGGCCCGGCAGGGCGTCGCCGCCGCCGGCGGCCCGGCCACCGGGGCGGGCTCCTACGACAGCGCCTTCGACACCGCCCGCGCGCGCATCACCGAACTACTGAACCGACCCGGCGGCCTGCCGCCCCTGAACCCCTACTACACCCCCGAGACAGCGCCCGGCTATCTGCCCGGCATCCTGGCCCGCCACCACCTCGGCCCCGACGGCGCCCCGCTGCCCGGCGCGCCCGCCGCCGACAAGGCGCCCGGCCCCGTCCGCCGGATCGTGCGCCGCGCCGCGCGCGGCGCCTACCGCCACGGCGTGCAGCGGGTCGCCCCGGTGATCCGGCGCATGGGAGAGCTGTGACCTCGTTCCAAGGAGTGGATGTCATGACCGACCCGGAAGCGGGCCAGGGCGCCTCGATGCGACGGGTGCTCGCGGTGATCCCCGCCCGTGGCGGCTCCAAGGGCGTGCCCGCGAAGAACCTCGCCCCCGTGGGCGGTGTCCCGCTGGTGGCCCGGGCGGTGCGCGAGTGCCGGGCCACCCGGCTGGTGACCGACGTCGTCGTGTCCACCGACGACCAGGCCATCGCGGCCGCCGCCCGGCAGGCCGGCGCCGAGGTCGTGCTGCGGCCCGCCGCCATCGCCGGTGACACGGCGACCTCGGAGGCCGCGGTGCTGCACGCCATGGACGCCCACGAGGCCCTGCACGGCTCGGCGGTCGACGCGGTGCTGCTCGTGCAGTGCACCAGCCCGTTCATCGTCCGCGAGGACATCGACGCGGTCGCCGCCGCCGTCGTCGAGAACGGAGCCGACACCGCCGTCACCGTCGCCCCCTTCCACGGCTTCGTCTGGCGGGACGGCACCGACGAGATCAACGCCCCCGAGACGGGCGGCGGGTTCGGCGTCAACCACGACAAGTCCTTCCGCCCGCGCCGCCAGGACCGCCCGCAGGACCTGCTGGAGACCGGCGCCGCCTACGCGATGCACGCGCCCGGCTTCCGCGAGCACCGCCACCGCTTCTTCGGCCGCACCGAGCTGGTGCGCACCGACCCCGCCCGGGTGCTGGAGATCGACGACCCGCACGACCTGGCCCGCGCCCGCGCGCTGGCCCCCCTCTTCGACGCGGACCGCCCCGGTTCGCTGCCGACCGCCGACGACATCGACGCGGTCGTACTGGACTTCGACGGCACCCAGACCGACGACCGGGTGCTGATCGACTCCGACGGACGGGAGTTCGTCTCCGTGCACCGCGGCGACGGACTCGGCATCGCGGCGCTGCGCAGAAGCGGCCTGAAGATGCTGATCCTGTCCACGGAACAGAACCCCGTGGTCGCCGCCCGCGCCCGGAAGCTCAGGCTCCCGGTACTGCACGGCATCGACCGCAAGGACCTCGCCCTCAAGCAGTGGTGCGAGGAGCAGGGCATCGCGCCGGAGCGCGTGCTCTACGTCGGCAACGACGTCAACGACCTCCCGTGCTTCGCCCTCGTGGGCTGGCCCGTGGCGGTCGCAAGCGCCCACGACGTCGTACGCGGCGCCGCACGCGCGGTCACCACCGTCCCCGGCGGCGACGGCGCGATCCGAGAGATCGCCAGCTGGATCCTCGGCCCCTCTCTCGATTCCCTCCCCAAGTAAGGACATCTCCTGATGAGCACCAACTCCCGTCTGCGCACGTTCGGTTCGCGTGAGGTCGGCCCCGGCCGCCCCGTCTACATCTGCGGCGAGATCGGCATCAACCACAACGGTGAGCTGGAGAACGCCTTCAAGCTGATCGACGTGGCCGCCGAGGCCGGCTGCGACGCCGTGAAGTTCCAGAAGCGCACCCCGGAGATCTGCACCCCGCGCGACCAGTGGGACATCGAGCGCGACACCCCCTGGGGCCGGATGACCTACATCGACTACCGCCACCGCGTGGAGTTCGGCGAGGACGAGTACCGCCAGATCGACGAGTACTGCAAGAGCAGGAACATCGCCTGGTTCGCCTCTCCCTGGGACACCGAGGCCGTCGCCTTCCTGGAGAAGTTCGACGTCCCCGCCCACAAGGTGGCCTCCGCCTCCCTCACCGACGACGAGCTGCTGAAGGCCCTGCGTGCCACCGGCCGCGCGGTCATCCTCTCCACCGGCATGTCCACCGCGCGCCAGATCCGCCACGCGGTCGAGGTCCTCGGCAGTGACAACATCCTGATGTGCCACGCCACGTCGACCTACCCGGCGAAGGCCGAGGAGCTGAACCTCCGCGTGATCAACACGCTGGAGAAGGAGTTCCCGAACGTCCCGATCGGCTACTCCGGCCACGAGACCGGCCTGCAGACCACGCTGGCCGCCGTCGCCCTGGGCGCCACCTTCGTCGAGCGCCACATCACCCTCGACCGCGCGATGTGGGGCTCCGACCAGGCCGCCTCCGTCGAGCCGCAGGGCCTCACGCGCCTCGTCCGCGACATCCGCACCATCGAGGCCTCCCTCGGCGACGGCGTCAAGAAGGTCTACGACTCCGAGCTGGGCCCGATGAAGAAGCTGCGCCGCGTCACGGGCGTCGTCGCCGAGGCGGAGATCGCCGCCGCCGCCGGCGAGCCGGTCGCCGTCTGAGCGCCCTGACTGCCTCAACTCCCCCCAACGGGACGGTCGTACGCCGATGAGCCCCCGCGCCGGTCACACCGGCCACCCTCCCCGCACGCTCGCCTTCGTGGAGAGCCCCGTCCAGCTGCTGAACGTACTGGAGTGGGCGCACCTGCACGGCCTGCGCACCGCGGATCCGGACCCCCTGCCGTCCGTGCCCGCGCAGATACGGCGGACGGTCGCCGGCACGGACCCGGCGGCCGGCGCGGAGCTCACCGTCGTCGTCCTGTCCCCGACCGACCCCATGACCCGGGGCCAGCTGCGCCGCATGGCCGACCTGGCCCGCGACGAGGGGTACCGGGTGCGCTGGGAGGAGGCACGGGGCGGCACGACCGCGCCCTTCCACACCATCGGCGGCCTGGCCGGTCCGCTGCGCCGGGCCGACCGCGTCGTCATGGGAGACCCCTTCTCCCGCTACGTCCAGCTGCTGCTGACCATCACCCGCGCCCGCGACCTGGTCGTCGTCGACGACGGCACGGCGACCATGGAGTTCGTCGCCCAGCTGGCCCGCGGCGAGCGCCTGGTCCGCTGGCACCGCAAGGGCGGCCGGCCCGGCCCTCGCGACCTGCTCTTCGCGCCGGTGTCCTCCTCGGCCCGGCGCCGGCTGACCCCGAGCGACCGCCGCCGCGTCGAGGTGTTCTCCTCGATGCCGGTGACCGAGACCCCGCCGGGCGTCACCGTCACGGACAACGCCTTCTCCTGGACCCGGTCCCGCTTCGGTCCGCCGCGCATCACCAGGACCGCGGACATGGTCGGCACCTCCCTGGTGGAGACCGGGGTCGTCGACGGCGACCGCTACCTGGAGGCGGTCCGCGGCCTGGCCAAGGCGCACGGCGTCACCCGCTACTTCGCCCATCGCCGGGAGAGCGCGGAGAAACTGCACCGCCTGGCCGTTGAGACCGGCCTGGAGATAGTCCGCCCGGACCTCCCCCTCGAACTGATCGCCCGCCGCGGCCCGATCGGCCGCACGATCCTCAGCTTCCCCTCGACGGTCGTCCACACCCTGCCGCTGGCGCTGGCCGGCACGGGTGTCCGCGTCGCCGTCTGCGACATCGACCCGGCCTGGCTGACCGAGAACGCCTCCCCCCGCGCCCAGGGCTTCCTGTCGGGCGTGACGGGGACGGCCAGGGACGTCCACCGGCTGGCGGCGGTGGGGCTCGCCTGACCCGGCCCGGCCGGTGTGGGCGAGCCGGGTCAGGCGAGTCACGACGGGTCCCGGCGGGAGCGGAAACGGCCCCGCCGCGGACAACGGCCCACGGGGTCCGCGCTCACGTGCGTGGAGCGGGCTCCGCCGGGGTCCCCGCGGTGGTCTCCACCGGGCGTCTGGCCAGGACGAACGCCCGGGGACGCAGCTCGTCCCCGGTCGGCTCCCGGCGCACCCGCGCCACCAGCTCCAGCCCCGCCGCCGTCAGCGGTGCCGCGATCTGCTCCGGCGTGCGCCAGTAGTAGCGGAGGTCGATCTCGTGGCCGAAGCGTTCGGCCAGATGGAGGCGGCCCGGCTCGTCTCCGGTCTGGAAGGCGAGCAGGACGTGTCCGCCGGGCGTCAGGGTGCGGCAAAACTCCGCGAAGGCCCTCGGCAACTGGTCGTCGGGGACGTGGATCGTCGAATAGAGGGCCAGGATGCCGCCCAGCGTGCCGTCCGGCAGGTCCAGGGACGTCATCGAACCCACATGGAAGCGCACCTCGGGGTGGGTCCGGCGGGCGAGCTCCACCATGGCGGGGGAGACGTCGACGCCGAAGGCGGGCACGCCCCTCGCATGGAGCAGCGCGGTGACATGACCGGGACCGCTGCCCAGGTCGGCCACCGGGGCCGTGCCGTGCGCGGCGGTCAGCTCCGCGAAAGCGGTGATCAGGGCCTGGTCCAGCGGATGGGGCGGACCGCCGGGGAAGGCGGCCGCGTAGTCCTTGGCGATCCTGTCGTAGGAGGCGCGGGTGGTGCGCAGGAAGTCCGGGATCGAGTCGCTCACGACCGCGGACCCTAGCCGGAGGCAAGCGACGCGCGGGTCCGGTTCCTGGACATGGCGAGCGTGACTCCACCGAGGCGTGGTATCCGTGGAAGGGAGGAAAAAGAGCTTTTACCCATCCGAGTCCGCCGCCATGCGTCCGCCGGTCAGATTTTCTGCCCCTAACGGGCTGAACTTTTGTTGATCGAGGGGTAGTTGACCATCGGGCGTCCTACCCTTCAGAGGGTGAAGCAATTGATGTCCGTAGAGTCCGAGTCCGGCCTCGCGGGGGATGTGCTCCCCGGTGTGCTGAGCGAGCCCCTGCATGCCGAACTCGTCGCTTTCCGTCGCGACTTGCATATGCATCCCGAGCTGGGCAATCAGGAGTTCCGTACCACCGCCGCGATCAAGGAACGGCTGGAGCGCGCCGGGCTGCGGCCGCGCGTCCTCGCCAGCGGGACCGGACTCGTCTGTGACATCGGACTCGCGGAGGGTGAGCGGCCGGCCGTACCCATCCTGGCCCTGCGCGCGGACATCGACGCCCTGCCCATCCCGGACACCAAGACGGACTGCCCCTACCGGTCCACCGTCCCGGACCGCGCCCACGCCTGCGGGCACGACATGCACACCACCATCGTCCTCGGCGCCGGGCTCGTCCTCGCCGACCTGCACGCCAAGGGCCTGCTGTCCCGCCCGGTACGGCTGGTGTTCCAGCCCGCCGAGGAGGTATTGCCCGGCGGCGCCCTCGGGGCCATCGTGGACGGGGCCCTGGACGGGGTCGGCCGGATCCTCGCCGTGCACTGCGACCCCAAGGTGGACGTCGGCAAGGTCGGGCTGCGGCACGGGCCGATCACCAGCGCCTGCGACCGGCTGGAGATCGCCCTCGACGGCCCCGGCGGCCACACCGCCCGCCCCCATCTGACCACCGACCTGGTCACCGCCGCCGCGCGCGTCGCGCTCGACGTGCCCGCGCTGGTCGCCCGGCGCGTCGACACCCGCGCGGGGCTCGCCGTGACCTGGGGCCGGATCGAGTCCGGCCACGCGCCGAACGTGGTCCCGCAGCACGCCGAGCTGTCCGGCACGGTCCGCTGCCTGGACCTGAACGCCTGGCGGGACGCGCCCGACATCGTGCACGCGGCCATCGACGAGGTCGCCACCCTGCACCGGGCCAAGTCGGAGATCAACTACATGCGCGGGGTGCCGCCCGTGGTCAACGACCGGGAATCCACCGACCTGCTGCGCAGGTCCATGGTCGCCCGGCGCGGCATGAGCTCCGTGGAGAGCACGCAGCAGAGCCTCGGCGGCGAGGACTTCTCCTGGTACCTGGAGGAGGTGCCGGGCGCGATGGCCCGCCTCGGCGTCCGCACCCCCGGCGACCGCACCTCCCGTGACCTGCACCAGGGCGACTTCGACGCCGACGAGCGCGCGATCACGGTCGGCGTGGAGATGTTCACGGCGGCGGCGTTCCTGGAAGCCGACGCGACCGGGAGCTGAGCGGCGAACGGGCGGCCCCCGCCATGGGGGCGGCCCCTTCCGGCCCCCTTCCAGCACCTTTCGCCGTCCGGCGCAACACGCTCGTGAGCCATTCGTACGCGGGGCGCAACAATGGCGTGGGAGAGGTTGGAGGCCGAGTTCAGATGCTGTTTGCCTCGAATCGATAACGGCTTCCCTAGAGGGTTTTTTGCGACATCTACGCGCGTTACGATGCCGCGAAGCCGACGCCAATGGGGGCGTCTCGGCTGGGGCACCGTCACGGTGCTCCCATCAAGCGCCGACACGGCGCTCAGGTCAGGTGAAGGAGCCTCCCGTGCGCCGGGTAGCCAAGCTTTCCGCTGCGTGTATCGCCACCGCAGCTCTCGCCATGACTGCCACCGCGTGTGGCAGCACCTCCTCCGACAACACCACCGACTCGTCCTCCGCGGGCGGCGGCAAGGGCGTCAAGATCGGTCTCGCCTACGACGTCGGCGGCCGTGGTGACCGCTCCTTCAACGACTCCGCCGCGCGCGGTGCCGACAAGGCCAAGACGGAGTTCGGCGGTTCCATCAAGGAGCTGACCGCCAAGTCCTCGGACACCCCGGCCGACCGTGACCAGCGCCTCACGGACCTGGCCCAGGCCGGTTACAACCCGATCATCGCCGTCGGCTACACCTACGCGCCGGCCGTCGACAAGGTCTCCAAGCAGTTCCCGAAGACGTCGTTCGGTCTGATCGACGCCGTGGTGCCCGGCAAGAACGTCGACAGCATCACCTTCACCGAGGAGCAGGGCTCCTACCTGGCCGGTGTCGCGGCCGCGCTGAAGACGAAGAAGGACCACGTCGGCTTCATCGGCGGCGTCGACAGCCCGCTGATCAAGAAGTTCGAGGCCGGTTACGTCCAGGGCGTCAAGGCCACCAACCCGAAGATCAAGGTCGACACCCAGTACCTGAGCCACGGCTCGGACACCTCCGGTTTCGCCAGCCCCGACAAGGGCAAGCAGGCCGCGCAGGGCATGCTGGACAACGGCGCCGACGTGGTCTACTCGGCCGCCGGCTCCTCCGGCAACGGCGCGATCGAGGCCGTCAGCGGCGTCAAGGGCGCCTGGGCCATCGGTGTGGACTCCGACCAGTACCAGATCCCGGGTCTGGCCAAGTACAAGAACTCGATCCTGACCTCGATGGTCAAGAACGTCGACGTCGGTGTCTACGACTTCGTGAAGTCGGTCAAGGACGGCAAGCCGCTGACCGGCACCAACACGTACTCGCTCGAGAAGAACGGTGTCTCGCTCTCCACGAGCGGCGGCTTCATCGACGACATCAAGGCCAAGCTGGACGCGGCGAAGAAGAAGATCGTCGACGGTTCCGTCAAGGTCAAGACGACCCCGTGATCTGACGGTCCCCGCCGGACCTGAGGCTCGGCGCGGGGGCGCCTTCGGAGCCCCCCGCCGAGCCATAACAATGTGTCAACTCTACGCGTGTAGCGTGGGGTTGCCGCGCTAGCGTCGCCGACGCCTGCCCCCTCCCCGCAGCCCCTTTTCCCCGAGGAGAGTGCGCCATCAACGCGTCCAGCCCTCCCGCTGCCGTCGAACTGCGCGGCATCACCAAGCGTTTCCCCGGCGTCGTCGCCAACCGCGACATCGACATCACGGTCCGCACGGGCACCGTCCATGCCCTGTGCGGTGAGAACGGTGCCGGCAAGTCCACCCTGATGAAGATCCTCTACGGCATGCAGCAGCCGGACGAGGGCACCATCAAGGTCAACGGTGACCAGGTCACCTTCCACAACCCCGGCGACGCCATCGCACGCGGCATCGGCATGGTGCACCAGCACTTCATGCTCGCCGACAACCTCACCGTCCTGGAGAACGTCGTTCTCGGCGCCGAGAAGCTGCACGGCATCGGGAACAAGGCCCGCGCCCGGATCAAGGAGATCTCGGACGCGTACCACCTGAACGTCCGCCCCGACGTCCTCGTCGAGGAACTCGGCGTCGCCGACCGCCAGCGCGTGGAGATCCTCAAGGTCCTCTACCGGGGCGCCAAGACCCTCATCCTGGACGAGCCCACCGCCGTCCTCGTGCCGCAGGAGGTCGACGCGCTCTTCGACAACCTGCGCGAGCTCAAGGCCGAGGGCCTCACCGTCATCTTCATCTCCCACAAGCTGGGCGAGGTGCTCTCCGTCGCCGACGAGATCACCGTCATCCGGCGCGGCACCACCGTCGGCACGGTCGAGCCCCGGGGCACCACCCCCAAGCAGCTCGCCGAGCTGATGGTCGGCAGCGAACTGCCCACCCCGGAGACCGAGGAGTCCACCGTCACGGACGTGGCGATGCTGAAGGTGGACGGCCTGCACCTGGCGCAGACCGACCTCGACGGCATCGAGCGGATCATCCTGGACGAGATCTCCCTGACCATCCACAAGGGCGAGGTCCTCGGCATCGCCGGCGTGGAGGGCAACGGCCAGTCCGAGCTGGTCGAGGCGATCATGGGCATGCGCCACCCGGACGCCGGCGTCATCACGCTCGACGACACCGACATCTCCCGGGTGCCGACCCGCGACCGCCGCGAGGCGGGCATCGGCTACATCCCCGAGGACCGCCACCGCCACGGCCTGCTCCTGGAAGCGCCGCTGTGGGAGAACCGCATCCTCGGCCACGTCTCCGAGCGCCCCAACTCGCGCGGCGGACTGCTCGACATCAAGGCGGCCCGCGTCGACACCGAGCGGATCGTCCGGGAGTACGACGTCCGCACCCCCGGCATCGACGTGACCGCGGCCTCGCTGTCCGGCGGCAACCAGCAGAAGCTGATCGTCGGCCGCGAGATGAGCCACGCCCCCAAGCTGCTCATCGCCGCCCACCCCACCCGTGGCGTGGACGTCGGCGCCCAGGCGGCCATCTGGGACTACATCCGCGAGGCCCGCCGCGACGGCCTGGCCGTGCTGCTGATCTCCGCCGACCTGGACGAGCTGATCGGCCTGTCCGACACCCTGCGGGTGATGTACCGCGGCCGCCTGGTCGCCGACGCCGACCCCGCCACGATCACCCCCGAAGAGCTGGGCTCCGCCATGACGGGTGCGGCCACCGGCCACCTGGAGCACACAGAGGACGACGAGCGATGAAGAAGCTGACCTCACGGATCGACAAGGAGCGGGTGGCCCTCGGGATCGCCGCGCCGCTGCTGGCGGTCGTCGCCGCGCTCGTCGTCACCGCCCTGGTGATCCTCGCGACCGGCAAGAACCCCGGTGACGCCTTCAGCGACATGGTGACCTACGGCTTCGCCAGCGACAGCCAGGTCTACATCCTGAACAAGGCGACCACGTACTACCTCGCGGGTGTGTCCGTGGCCATCGGCTTCCGGATGAACCTGTTCAACATCGGTGTCGACGGCCAGTACCGGCTCGCCGCATTCATCGCCGCCGTCCTCGGCGGGGCGCTCACCGTGCCCGGCTGGATCGCCATCCCGCTGATCATCCTCGCCGCCATGGTGACCGGCGCCCTGTGGGCGGCCATCGCCGGCATCCTCAAGGTGACCCGGGGTGTCAGCGAGGTCATCTCGACGATCATGCTGAACTCGATCGCCACCGCGATCATCGCCTACCTGCTGCAGCCGGGGAAGCTCGCCCGGCTCGAGGAGGGCGGCACGGTGGTCTCCACCAAGCCGCTGCCCTCGTCGTCGTACTTCTTCTCGATCGACGCGGGACCGGCCGGTCAGCTGTGGGGCTTCATCGTCATCGCCGTGCTCGTCGGCGCCGCGTACTGGTTCGTGCTCGGCCGCACCCGGTTCGGCTTCGACCTGCGCACCGTCGGCCAGTCCGAGAGCGCCGCCACCGCCAGTGGTGTGTCGGTGAAGAAGATGATCGCGACCAGCATGATCATCTCGGGTGCGGTGGCCGGCCTGATCGGCATGCCGACCCTGCTCAACGACAGCCACGCGTTCAGCAACGACTTCCCGGCGGGCATCGGCTTCACCGGCATCGCCATCGCGCTGCTCGGCCGCAACAACCCGATCGGCATAGCGCTCGGCGCCCTGCTCTGGGGCTTCCTGGAGCGCACCACCAACCACCTTGAGTTCCAGGGCTACGACAAGGAGATCCTCGGCGTCATCCAGGGCGTCATCGTCCTCTGCGTCGTGATCGCCTACGAGGTCGTACGACGCTACGGCCTCAAGCGCCAGCAGCAGAAGGTCGGCGCCGAACTCGCCGCCCAGGCCGCCGCGACGAAGAAGCAGGAGGTGGCGTCATGACCGCCACGATGACCGACGCGCCGCCGCCGGCGGCCCCCAAGGCGGGCAACGCCCCCAAGGGCTCCACCCGTTCCCTCGGCATGATCCTGCTGATCGTCGCCGGTGCGCTGCTGCTGGTGGCCGCGGTGCGCGTGATCACCGGAGCCAACCAGCTCGACTCCGCCGGCCAGGTGGCCGCCGCGCTCGGCCTCGCCGTGCCGATCGGCCTCGCCGGACTCGCCGGCCTGTGGTCCGAGCGGGCCGGTGTGGTCAACATCGGCCTCGAAGGCATGATGATCCTCGGCACCTTCGGCGCCGGCTGGATCGGCTGGCAGTCCAGCCCCTGGCTCGGCCTGCTGTGCGGCATCGGCTTCGGTGTCCTCGGCGGCCTGGTGCACGCCGTCGCCACCGTCACCTTCGGCGTCGACCACATCGTCTCCGGTGTCGCGGTCAACCTGCTCGCGCTCGGTGCCACCCAGTACCTCGCCAAGCTGTTCTTCGCCGGCGGCAAGGCCGCGGAGGCGGGCGGCAACCCCAAGCAGTCCCCGCCCGCGAACTCGCTGCCGGACGTCACCGTCCCGGGTCTCTCGGACGGCCTCGCCTCGCTCGAGAAGCACCACTGGTTCCTGGTCTCCGACCTCGCCGGCATCCTCGGCGGCCTGGTCACCAACCTGTCCGTGGTGACGATCATCGCCGTGCTGCTGTTCGTCGGCAGCTGGTGGCTGCTGTGGCGCACGCCGTTCGGACTGCGGCTGCGCTCCTGCGGCGAGAACCCGATCGCCGCGGAGTCGCTCGGCGTCAACGTCTACCGGTACAAGTACGCGGCCGTGGCCGTCTCCGGCGGCCTCGCCGGTCTCGGCGGCGCCTTCCTGGCGCTGGTCACCTCCCACACCTATCTGGAGGGCCAGACCGGAGGCCGCGGGTACATCGGCCTCGCGGCGATGATCTTCGGCAACTGGCGTCCCGGCGGTCTGGCGATGGGCGCGGGCCTGTTCGGCTACTCCGACGCGCTGCAGCTGCGCAACGGCGGTGTGACCGTCCACGCGCTGCTCCTGCTGCTGGTCGTCCTGCTCGCGCTGCTGGCCGGCTGGAAGCTGTACAAGAAGGCCGTGTGGCAGGGCGTCATCAGTGCCGTCATGGCCGCGCTCGTCCTGGTCTGGTACCTGCTCACCGACGAGGTCCCCAGCGACTTCGTGGGCGCCACCCCGTACGTCGTCACGCTGCTCGTGCTGTCGCTGTCCGCGCAGCGCCTGCGGATGCCGAAGGCCGACGGCATGCGCTACCGGAAGGGTCAGGGCAAGTGACGGCGACCCCGGCGGCCGAGTTCGACTGGGAGGCGCTGCGCGCCGAGGCGCGGGAGGCCATGTCCCACGCCTACGCCCCCTACTCGGGATACCCGGTCGGCGTCGCGGCCCTGGTCGACGACGGCCGCACGGTCAGCGGCTGCAACGTCGAGAACGCCTCCTACGGGCTCGGCCTGTGCGCCGAGTGCGGTCTCGTCTCGCAGTTGCAGCGCACCGGCGGCGGCCGGCTGACCCACTTCACCTGCGTCGACGGCACCGGCGCCCTGCTGGTGCCGTGCGGCCGCTGCCGCCAGCTGCTGTACGAGTTCGGCGGGCCCGGCCTGCTGCTGGACACCCCCGCGGGCGTCCTGCCCCTCTCCGAGATGCTGCCCCAGGCCTTCGGGCCGGAGCATCTCGCCAAGTAAGTCCCGCACGGCCCCCCTGACCCGCTCAGGGGGGCCGTGCACTTCGCACCTCCCCGGAAGGAAGCCATCACCCATGGCCATGGACGTCATCTCCGTCATCCGCACCAAGCGGGACCGCGGTGAGCTGACCGACCAGCAGATCGACTGGGTCATCGACGCGTACACCCGCGGCGAGGTCGCCGACGAGCAGATGTCCGCGCTCGCCATGGCGATCCTGCTCAACGGCATGAACCGCCGCGAGATCGCCCGCTGGACGGCGGCCATGATCGCCTCCGGTGAGCGCATGGAGTTCTCGACGCTGTCCCGCCCGACGGCCGACAAGCACTCCACGGGCGGTGTCGGCGACAAGATCACGCTGCCGCTGGCGCCGCTGGTGGCGGCCTGCGGCGCGGCCGTGCCCCAGCTCTCCGGCCGGGGCCTCGGCCACACCGGTGGCACGCTGGACAAGCTGGAGTCGATCCCCGGCTGGCGCGCCCTGCTCTCCAACGAGGAGATGCTGCACGTCCTCGACACCACCGGCGCGGTGATCTGCGCGGCGGGCGACGGCCTGGCCCCCGCGGACAAGAAGCTGTACGCCCTGCGCGACGTCACCGGCACGGTCGAGGCGATCCCGCTGATCGCCTCCTCGATCATGTCGAAGAAGATCGCCGAGGGCACCGGCTCGCTGGTCCTGGACGTCAAGGTCGGCACGGGTGCCTTCATGAAGACGATCGAGGACGCCCGGGAGCTGGCGTCCACGATGGTCGGCCTCGGCACGGACCACGGGGTGCGGACGGTGGCGCTCCTGACGGACATGTCCACCCCCCTCGGCCTGACGGCGGGCAACGCGCTCGAGGTCCGCGAGTCGGTCGAGGTGCTGGCCGGCGGCGGCCCCGCGGACGTCGTCGAGCTGACGGTCGCCCTGGCCCGCGAGATGCTCGACGCGGCCGGCATCAAGGACGCCGACCCCGCGAAGGCGCTGGCCGACGGCTCCGCGATGGACGTCTGGCGGCGGATGATCGCGGCGCAGGGCGGCGACCCGGACGCGGCGCTGCCCACGTCCAAGGAGCAGCACGTCGTCAAGGCCCCCTCCTCCGGTGTCCTGACCCGCCTGGACGCCTACGGCGTCGGTGTGGCCGCCTGGCGCCTGGGCGCCGGCCGCGCCCGCAAGGAGGACCCGGTGCAGGCCGGCGCCGGCGTCGAGCTGCACGCCAAGCCGGGCGACACGGTGACCGAGGGCCAGCCCCTGCTGACCCTGCACACCGACACCCCGGACCGCTTCGACTACGCCCTGGAGGCCGTCCGGGACGCCTACGACATCGCGGCCCCCGGCACCGGCTTCACGGCGACCCCGGTGGTCCTGGAACGCATCGCCTGACCTGCGCTTGCCTCCTTTCCGATGGACGGGACCGGTGGACCCCCACCGGTCCCGCGGCCACGCTCCGCCGGGGCCTCGCACGAACCGGCGTCAGCCCAGCAGCGCCGCCACCCCCACCAGGACCGGTACCGAGGCGATCGTCGACAGGAGGACCGAGTCCCGGGCCAGGGACTCGGCCACCTGGTAGCGGCTGGCGTAGGTGAAGAGGTTCTGGGCGGACGGGAGGGCGGAGGTCACCACCACGTCCAGCAGGGGTGCGCCGTGCATGCCGAGGACGGCGGTGGCAAGGGCCCAGGCGATCAGCGGCTGGGCCAGGGACTTCAGCGCCACCGACAGCAGCACAGGTTGACGGTCGGGCCCCCGGCCGGGGAACGCGCTGCCGTGCAGGGACATGCCGAAGGCCAGCAGGGCCGCCGGGACCGACATGTTGCCGATCAGGGTGAGCGGGTCCAGCACGGGGCCGGGAACCTTCCAGCCCGCCGCCGACACCACGACCCCGGACAGCGAGCCCACGGCGATGGGATTGCGCAGCGGGGTCAGCGCACGCCGCCACACGGGGCCCTTCTCTCCCATGCCGGACAGGTCCAGGACCGTGAGGGCGACGGGGGTGACCAGGACGACCTGGAAGAGCAGCACCGGTGCCACCAGCGACGCGTCGCCCAGCACATACGCGGCGATCGGGATGCCGAGGTTGCCCGAGTTGACGTAGCCGGAGCACAGGGCGCCGATCGTCGTACGGCCCACGCCCCAGCGCCGCAGCGCGCCGACCGCCACGAAGATCCCGGCGACGGCCGCCGTGCTCAGCGCCGTCACCAGCAGGCGCCCGGAGAAGAGCACCGAGAGGTCGGCCCGGGCGAGGGTGGTGAACAGCAGCGCGGGTCCGGCCAGGGTGAAGGCCAGCCTGGTCAGCACCTCACGGCCCTGCTCGCCGAGCGTCCCGCGCCGCCCGATCACATAGCCCACCGCGATGACGATCGCGATCACCGCGAACCCGCTCAGTACCCCCGCCACGGAGCCACCCTCCGGCGCGGGAGACGCATCGGTCAATGTGATCTTCGACAGCCTCGCGGCCGGCGGTGCGGGCGCGCGTTCGCCCCGGCCGATGAGTTCCGCCCGCCCGGCCGGTCTATCGGCTCGTGGATGCCCAGATGCCTGCCGTGCTCGTGCTGCCCGGACCCGTCGGCCGGGACCAGGTGCCGGGGCTGTGTGCCGAGGTGCGGACGCTGCTGGAGAGCGGCCGGGGGAGGGTGGTCGTCTGTGACGTGGGCGGGCTCGGGCCGCCGGGGCTGGCCGTCGTGGAGCTGCTGGCCCGGCTGGAGCTGACCGCCCGCCGGACCGGCGGGCGGATACGGCTGCGGGACCCCGCTCCCGCGCTACACGCCCTTCTCGACCTCGTCGGGCTCCGCTTCCAGGTGGAGGGGCAGACCGAAGAGGGGGAACCACCGCCCGGTGTCGAGGAAGCAGTGGAAACCGGTGATCCGGCCGTCTGACAGCTCCAGCACCTGCACCGCCCACGGACTGAACCCACCGGCCTCCGGATCCGGCTTGTAGTGCGCGAAGCCCGGCAGGCCGTTGGCCTCGACCGGCAGCAGCCGGGACCCGGCGCAGGAGGCACCCAGGGTAGTCATGAAGCCGGTGATGTCGGCGGTGCCGCGCAGCCACAGGTCGAACGGCGGCATGGTCATGATGGCGTCCTCGTGGAGCAGCGCCGTCAGGGCCGTCATGTCGTAGCCCTCGAAGGCCTTGACGTACCGCTCCAGGAGTTTTCGCTGCTCCTCGTCGAGCGGATCGGACACCGCGCCCTCGCCGGCCGCCGTCTCGCGCTCGGCGAGGGTGGCCCGGGCCCGCTGCAGGGCGCTGTTGACCGAGGCGACCGAGGTGTCCAGCAGTTCGGCGACCTCGCTCGCCTTCCAGGCCAGCACCTCGCGCAGGATCAGCACCGCCCGCTGCTTGGGCGGCAGCTGCTGCAGGGCCGCCATGAAGGCGAGCCGGATGGACTCCTTGGCCACCGCCGCCTCCGCCGGATCGTCCACCGTCGGCAGCACGCGGGTGTCGGGCATCGGCTCCAGCCAGATGGAGTCCGGGCGGGGCGAGAGCGCCGCCTGGGCGAGCGGTGTGGACTCGGTCAGGTCCATCGGGCGGGCCCGCTTGTTGCCCGCCGTCAGCATGTCCAGGCACACGTTCGTCGCGATCCGGTACAGCCACGAGCGCAGGGAGGAACGCCCCTCGAACTTGTCGTGGCTCCGCCAGGCCCGCACCAGGGTGTCCTGCACCGCGTCCTCGGCCTCGAAGGAGGAGCCGAGCATCCGGTAGCAGTACCCGGTCAGTTCGGTCCGGTGCTTCTCCAGTGCGACGTCCAGGTCCGCCGTCGCCGTGCTGTCGCCCATCGTCCACCCACCCCTGTGGCCGTTCTGTTCGCGCGCCGTCGCGCCCCAGCACTTGGGAAGCTACCGCAGCCCACTGACAATGGCCCCCCGACCGGGGAAAGGGCCAGCTGAGAGTGGTTGCTCCGCGAACTCCTCCGGAGCGCGCCGGCCACCGGGCGCCCCCGGCCGCGGGCTCAGTGCGCGGCGACCGGCTCCCGGCGGGCCGCCACCCGGGCCGCCCGCGAGCCGAGCACCGTGATCGTCACGACCCCGAGGACCGCGAGGAGACCGACGCCCACCGTGCCGGACCAGCCGTTCGCGTGGAAGGCCAGCGCGCCGACCGTGCTGCCGACGCTGGAGCCGATGTAGTACGCGGACTGGTACAGCGCCGACGCCTGCGCGCGGCCGTGCGTGGCCGTCTTGCTCACGGCCGAGGAGGCGACCGCGTGCCCGGCGAAGAAGCCCGCAGTGATCAGGACCAGGCCCAGCAGCACCAGGAGGAGCGAGGAGGCCAGGGACAGCAGCAGCCCCGAAGCCGTCGTACCGCCCGCCAGGTACAGCGCGCCGCGGCGGCCGAGGCGGCCCACCAGACGGCCCGCCGTGGACGCCGACACCGTGCCCACCAGGTACACCAGGAAGATGGAGCCGACGATGCCCTGCGGCAGCCCGAACGGCGCGCCCGTCAGGCGGTAGCCGATCACCGTGTACACGCCGCCGAACACCGTCATGAACAGCGCGCCGATCGCGTACAGCCGGCGCAGCAGCGGGTCGCTGAGATGGTCGCGGACCGTGCCGAGCAGCACGCGCGGGCGCAGCGAGCCCGCCCGGAAGTGCCGGGGGGCGGGCAGCAGCAGCCGGAAGGCCACCGCGCACCCGACCGCGATCAGGCCGATCACGCCGACCGAGACCCGCCAGCCCCACTCCTGGGCCACCCAACCGGTGATCACCCGGCCGCTCATGCCGCCGACGCTGTTGCCCGCGACGAACAGACCGATCGCGGTGACCAGGGCCTTCGGCCGGACCTCCTCGGCCAGATACGCCGTCGCCGAGGCCGGCAGTCCGGCGAGCGCCGCGCCCTGCACCGCCCGCAGCACCACCAGCGCGCCGATCGACGGCGCGAACGGCACCAGCATTCCGACCGTGACCGCGACGGCCAGCGAGGCCGTCATCACCGTACGGCGCCCGAACCGCTCGGACAGGGCGCTCATGGGCAGCACGAACAGGGCCAGTCCGCCGGTCGCGGCCGCCACCGTCCAGCTCGCCTCGCTCGCCGCGACGCCGAACTCGCCGGAGATCAGCGGCAGCAGGGCCTGGGTGGAGTAGAGGAGGGCGAAGGTGGCGACGCCGGCCAGGAAGAGGGCGAAGCTCATCCGGCGGTAGCCGGGGCCGCCCGGGGTCAGCCGGGAATCCGCGCTGGGGGAGGAGGGGACGGGCGTGACGGCGTCCAGGGTGGTGGACGCCCCGGTACTGGCGGGAGACATGCTTCGACCGTAGGGACGGCGCCTCTCATCCGTCCAATGCATGGAATGGCCATAATCGTTCCCATGGCGCATCAGCAGAGGTCACAAAGGCGGCTGTCACCATCCGGTGACACAGAAGACATGGCGCGGATGTCGCGGACGCTGGCTCCGCGCCTCGCCTACTTCGCCGGCGTGGCGCGCACGGAGCACGTCACGCGGGCCGCCCACGAGATGAACGTGCCCCAGTCCACGCTCTCCCGGGCGATGGCCCGGCTGGAGCAGGACCTGGGCGTCGGCCTGTTCACCCGGCACGGCCGCACGGTCTCCCTGACCACCGCCGGCCGCACCTTCCTCGCCTCCGTGGAACGGGCCCTCGCCGAGATCGAGCGCGCCGCCGAGGAGGTCCGCGCGGACGCCGACCCGGCCACCGGCAAGGTCGCCTTCGGCTTCCTGCACACCATGGGCGCGGAGACCGTACCGGGGCTGCTGCACGCCTTCCGCGCCGACCACCCGCGCGTGCGCTTCAGCCTGGTCCAGAACTACGGCGAGGCGATGCTGGAGGGGCTGCGGGCGGGCGAACTCGACCTGTGTCTGACCTCCCCGGTGCCCGATGCCCCCGATCTGGTCGCCCGCCGCCTGGACGAACAGAAACTCCGTCTGGTCGTCCCCGCCGACCACCGGCTGGCCGCCCGCCGCCGTATCCGCCTGGCCGAGGCCTCCGAGGAGACCTTCGTGACCCTGGAGCCGGGGTACGGGCTGCGGCGGATCACGGACGACCTGTGCCGCGAGGCCGGGTTCAAGCCGCGGGTCGCCTTCGAGGGCGAGGAGGCCGAGACGCTGAGGGGACTGGTGGCGGCGGGGCTGGGAGTCGCTCTCCTGCCGCCCCCGACGGTCGCGCGTCCGGGCGTGGTGGAGCTGACGGTCACGGCGCCCAGGGCCGCCCGGGAGATCGGCGTCGCCTGGCTGGCCGACCGCCCCGACACCCCACCGGTGGCCGCCTTCAAGAAGTTCCTGCTCTCCAGAAGAGGCAACCTGCTACCCACCTGAGCCCCCCGCGCCCCCCGAACCCCACGCCCCACCCGGCACCCGGCCACGCCCCACCGGCCCCCTGTGGTCCGGCCACCGACCGCCCCGGGCCCCTGTCGACCGGCCACCGACCGCCCCGGGCCCGGCGACCGGCCACCGGCTCCCGGGCGCGGGACCTGGCGGCGAGGGCAGACCCTGAGCCGAGGCGAGCGGCCGTCACCCCGCCGCCTGGTGATCGTCGAGGGGACCGCCCCGGCCCGCCCGCCGCCACGGCCGCCTGGACTTGGCGATCAGCGCGCCCTGCCCGGTCCGCGCCCCACCCCCTGCCTGGCGATCGGCCGGCGGCCACCGGGCGCGACGATCGGCGCGAACCACCCGGCAGGGGCACGAGCGCGAAACCCAGGCGCAGCGATCGGCCACCGGCCCCCCAAGCCCGGCGAGCAGCGACGCGTCTTCCGCGTCCCGTGACCGCCGGCCCCCCGCATCCCCTGGACGGGAGGCTCCCCGGCGCCCTACGGGTGCAACGCCACGCCCCCCGTGGCGCGGCTCCCGGCCCCTACCGTCTCAGTGACCGGCCGAAGTCGGTGGCCAGGGGCATACGGAGGCCGATGGGGGGTGGGGCGGCCAGCGCGTCCTCCACCGGGCGGGAGACGGGGCACCCGAACAGCGCGCCCATGGCGAAGTCCGTGGAAAGGGCGATCACTTCGTCGCGGTGGCCGTGCAACCCGTGGCCGTCCGAGTGCACTTCGAACCGGCACACCTCCCGGTTCACCTTCTTCGCCCGCGCGGCGAACCGGAACGACAGCTCGGGGTCGGTCCGTTCGTCGTTCGTGCCATGGACGATCAGCACCCGGCGGCCCACCAGCTGCTTCACCGGCTCGGCGGGCGCGGCGACGTCCTCCTCCGGCAGCCAGGGAGCCAGCGCGACAACGGAGTTGACCGCCTCGTGGCCGCCCGCGCGCAGCGCCGCCCGGCCGCCCATGTCCACGCCGACCAGGCACACGGGAACGTCTCCGTAGCGCCGTACGACCTCGGCGGCGGCCCACTCGGCGTCGGCCGCGAGGTGCGCCTCGCCGCCGTTCCAGCCCCGGTAGCGGTAGTGCACGGTGTGGACCGCCAGCCCCTCCGCGCGGCCCGCGCGGGCGAGACGGCGGCCCAGGGAGCGCACGAAGATCGCCGCCCGGACGAGGGACGGCCTGCGGACGGAGGCCTCCTCCCCGCCGGGGAGCAGCAGCACCGCTCCGCTGACCGCCGTCGGCTCCGGGCCGACTGCCTTACCCAGCCCGGCCGTTCGGACCGGCGTCGCTTGCTGTCCCATGACAGAACAGTGTCAGAAGGCACGGTGTACGAAACACGTGCGTGCGGTCACCGTTGCGTATCGGCGGAAAAGCGCCCCCAAGCGCCCCCCGGCGTACTCCGGAAGCGCTTTCGGCGTATGCCGCGCTCTCTACGCGCGTAGGAGTTAGAGTGCGGAGATGACGAGCCAGACCGCACCGACCGGGTCCGGCCCGGCGACCGTGCCGGCACACGTTCCGACGCCGGACCAGATCCGCCGGGCACCCAAGGTCCTGCTGCACGATCATCTCGACGGCGGCCTCCGCCCGGACACCGTCGTCGAACTCGCCCGGGAGACCGGCTACGCGGAGCTTCCCGAGAGCGACCCCGACAAGCTGGGCCTCTGGTTCCACGAGGCCGCCGACTCCGGCTCCCTGGAACGGTATCTGGAGACCTTCGGCCACACCGTCGGCGTGATGCAGACCCGCGAGGCCCTGGTCCGGGTCGCCCGGGAGTGCGCCGAGGACCTGGCCGAGGACGGGGTCGTCTACGCCGAGGTGCGCTACGCGCCCGAGCAGCACCTCGAACGCGGGCTGACCCTGGAGCAGGTGGTCGAGGCCGTCAACGAGGGGTTCCGCGAGGGCGAGCGGCGCGCCCGGGAGAAGGGCCGCCGGATCCGGGTCGGCGCGCTGCTCACCGCCATGCGGCACGCGGCCCGCTCCCTGGAGATCGCCGAACTCGCCAACCGCCACCGGGACTCCGGTGTCGTCGGCTTCGACATCGCCGGTGCCGAGGCCGGCTATCCGCCCACCCGGCACCTCGACGCCTTCGAGTACCTCAAGCGCGAGAACAACCACTTCACGATCCACGCCGGCGAGGCCTTCGGGCTGCCGTCCATCTGGCAGGCGCTGCAGTGGTGCGGCGCCGACCGGCTCGGGCACGGCGTGCGGATCATCGACGACATCGAGGTCCGCGAGGACGGCTCGGTGCGGCTCGGCCGGCTGGCCTCGTACGTCCGGGACAAGCGGATCCCGCTGGAGCTGTGCCCCAGCTCCAACCTCCAGACCGGGGCCGCGCCCTCCTATGCCGAGCACCCCATCGGGCTGCTGCGCCGACTGCACTTCCGGGCCACCGTGAACACCGACAACCGGCTGATGTCCCACACCAGCCTGAGCCGGGAATTCGAGCACCTCGTCGAGGCATTCGGTTACACGCTCGACGACCTCCAGTGGTTCTCCGTCAATGCGATGAAATCAGCGTTCATTCCTTTCGATGAACGACTCGCGATGATCAATGAAGTGATCAAGCCCGGGCACGCCGAGCTGAAATCCGAATGGCTGTTCCAGCAGACGGCTTCCACCAGCACTTCTGTCCCGCCGATGAGCTGAACCTCGCCCGATGGACCCCCGAATATGCGGATGCACTCACACCAGGCGTCCGCATTTCGGTGTTTGCGGCGGACGCCCTGGCATGTTTACGGTCGTGGACCGCTCAGATCATTTGTGATCTCCGTCTCCGCATTCAAGGACGCATTCACCATGAAGCAGTCTGCTGCCAAGACCCTCGGTGTCGCCGCCCTCGGTGCCGCCTTCGCCGCCGCCGGTGCGGGCGTGGCCGGCGCGGCCCCGGCCGTGCCGGACTCCGCGCAGACCCTGGCCACCGTCACCAAGGCGGTGCCGCCCTCCACTCTCATCGAGGCACTGCCCGACAGCGGCGCGCTGAAGCAGGTCAAGCCCGTGGCCGCGCGAGGTGCCGAGGCCGCGATGCCGCTGGTGGGCAAGGGTCTCGCCGCCGCGCAGCCGGTTGCCGAGAGTGTCGTCGCCCAGGGGCCGACCAAGCCGGTCGCGGGCCTCCTGGGCGGGCTGCCGCTGAAGGGCCTGCCCGCCCACGGCCTGCCGGTGAACGGGATCCCGGTCGGCTGACGCCGCCTCGCCGCGACGCCGTCGGCGCGCCCCGCTCCGCCCGGGAGCGCCCCGACGGCGTCGGCGCGCTCGGGCGGGGCGCTCACCAGGCGGTGCGGGCCTTGTCCTCCGAGGGCAGCAGGATCCACAGCGCTATGTAGAGCAGGAACTGGGGGCCGGGCAGCAGGCAGGACAGCAGGAAGATCACCCGCATCGTCGTCGCGGAGGTGCCGAAGCGCCGGGCCAGCGCGGCGCACACTCCGCCGATCACACGGCCGTGGGTGGGGCGGGCAAGCGCGCTCATGTGGACTCCTCCGTGGTCGCCGGACCCGCTTCGGTCCGGTGGTCGGGAGCGCCCCGGTGGCGTCCCCAGCTGTATTCCACGGTACGGAGACGAAGGGGACGAAGCATCGCTCTACGGGGCGATCCCGACCCTGGGAATCGTCGGGGTAGGCCCCTGAGACGGCTCCTCCCGCACGACGACCCGCTCCACCGCGGCGCCCTCGTGCCGCACCCGGCGCCGCAGCAGGGCACGGCCCGCCGGGACGACCGCCAGATGCGCCGCCAGCACCCCGACCGTGTTCAGCAGCACCGAGTCGACGTCCACGGCCCGGCCCGGAACGCCGGTCTGCAGCAGGGCGATGCCAAGGGAGATCAGGGCGCCCGCGGCCGCCGTACGGACCAGAGAGGAGAGCGGGGAGACGGTCAGCCTGCCGTGCGCCATCGGCAGCAGCACGCCCAGCGGGGCGAGCAGCGCCAGCCCCTCGGCGAGCGGTCTGACGGCCCCCGGCCAGCCCAGCGCCAGATCGGCCCGGATGCCGGCCAGCGGCCGCAGATTGGGGGGCATCACCCAGGGCACGTCCAGGGGCCGCAGCATCAGCCAGGCGACGACGGTCAGATGGGCGACGAGGAGGACACCCCCCGTCACCCGGATGCGGATCGCGGCGCTGCCGCCGATGGAGCCTTGACGCTGCACGCCTCCCAAGACGCGGCCCCGGGCACGATCGGTTCCATACCGCCCGGTCTCCCGCCGGCGGCACCCTCCCGAAGGGGCCCGGGCGGTGCTACCGGTCGGTGACCTCGCCGGACGGGGGCCGGCTGGAGCCCGGATGGTTACGGACGTCGTCGGTGCACTCGTAGCGGTGCAGCGGCGCCGTGCCGGGACCGGCCAGGACGACCGAGCCGTCGCCCTCGGCGGCGGCGGAGTCGGACAGCGTGCAGACGAGCTGGGCGAGGGCGTAGGCGGTGAGACGGCTCGGGGCCGTGCTCAGCCGCAGGGCGTCCTCGGGGTCCTTGCGGCCGGGCCCGGACACGCTCAGACCGCCCGGCACGTACGTCGTGTAGCCGGCCGACTTCTCCGGGGCCGAGGGGGACGCGGCGAGCTGGTCCAGCAGCCCCTGCGCCACGATCACCCGGCGCCGGGCGTCCGGGGTGCCCTCCGGGACCCGCACGGTCCGGTCGACGGTCACCAGGGACGCCCCGCACAGCAGGAACACCTGCACGGGCACCCCCTGCGCGGACTGCGTCGGCACGTCGGGACCGGCCAGCGAGCACGCCACCCGGGAGGGCGCCGCCCCGAAGTCGGTCGGCACCTCCGTGGCGCGGATGCCGCAGCCGGTGAGCAGCGCGCCCAGGAGGGGCAGCGCCAGCAGGCGTCGTACGGTCATGACCCCTCCTTCCGGGATGCGTCGTCGTGGCCGGCCGGGCCGTCGGGGTCGTCCGCGTCGGCGTCCTCGGTCAGCCGGGAGATGTCCCGGGGCAGCCGGAGGGTGAACACCGCGCCGCCGTCGGGGGAGTTGGCGGCGGTGATCCCGCCGCCGTGGATGTGGGCGTTCTCCAGGGCGATGGACAGCCCGAGGCCGCTGCCCTCGGAGCGCGGCCGGGAGGCGCTCGCCTTGTAGAAGCGGTCGAAGACGTGCGGCAGGACGTCCTCGGGGATGCCCGGGCCGTGGTCGCGGACCTGGATCACCATCTCGTCGTCCGCCTCCCGCACCGACACCCGCACCGGGGAGCCGCCGTGCTTGAGGGCGTTGCCGATCAGGTTGGCGAGGATGACGTCCAGGCGGCGCGGGTCCAGCTGGGCGTGGATACCGCGCGCGGCGTCCAGCTCGACCGCGTCCAGCCAGGCCCGGGCGTCGATACAGGCGGTGATCTGGTCGGCGACGTCGACGTCGTCGAGCACCAGCCGGGCGGTGCCCGCGTCGAAGCGGGTGACCTCCATCAGGTTCTCGACCAGGTCGTTCAGCCGTCGGGTCTCGCTGACCACAAGCCGTACGGCCGGCTCGACCATCGGGTCGATGCCCCCGGCCTCCGACTCCAGCTCCTCCTCCAGCACCTCCGTCACGGCGGTGATGGCGGTCAGCGGTGTCCGCAGCTCGTGCGACATGTCGGCCACGAACCGGCGCGAGGCGTCGTCCCGGGCGGCCATCTCCGCCACCCGTTGCTCCAGCGCCTCGGCGGCGTTGTTGAACGTGCGTGAGAGGTCGGCGAGTTCATCCGTGCCGGAGACCGTGAGCCGGGTGTCCAGCCTGCCCTCGCCGAGCCGCCGCGCCGCCACCCCGAGCCGGTGCACCGGCTTGAGCACGGTCGTGGCGGCGGCCTGCGCGAGTAGCGCGGCGCCGATCAGCGCGAGCCCGGTGGCGATGCCCAGCGACCACGCCAGCGAGTTGAGGTCCTTCGCCTCCGGCTCCAGCGACTTGGCCATGTAGCCGGTCGGGCCGCCGCCGATCACGCGCGTGCCGGCCACCAGGTACGGCGTGCCGTGGTCCGTGACCCGCTGCCAGTACAGGTGGTAGGGCTCCTTGCCGGAATCGGCCACCTTCTGCCGCTTGTTGACGGCGGCACGCAGCGAGGCGGGCACGTCCTCCAGCGAGAAGCCGTTGAGTCCGCCCGAGTTGCCGTACACCGTCTTGCCGGCCGCGTCCTGGCCGACCAGCAGCACGCTGAAGTGCTGGCTGTCGGCGGCCATCTGGCCCGCGGCGCGTTGCAACGCGTCCTGTGTGGGGTGCTCCGGCAGCGCCCCCGCCCGGTTCTGCATCTCCTGCCGGAAGTCGCGCAGTACCGCGTCCTGGGCGCGGGTGAGCACGGCCTCCCGGTTCAGCCAGTAGGCGATGCCCGACGCGGACACCGCGGCGGTGAGCGCGACCAGACCGAAGACGACGACCAGTCGCAGCCGGAGACTGGTGAACCGCAGCCGCGACATGCTTCCCTTGCGCCCCGCGGTCCAGCCGCGCGGCCCCCCTCGGGTGTCGGTCACTGAGGCGTGTCCAGGCGGTAGCCGACACCACGGACGGTACGGATCAGGGTCGGGGAGGAGGGCACGTCCTCCACCTTGGCGCGCAGCCGCTGCACGCACGCGTCCACCAGGCGCGAGTCGCCCAGGTAGTCGTGCTCCCACACCAGCCGCAGCAACTGCTGCCGGGACAGCGCCTGACCGGGACGGCGGCTCAGCTCCAGCAACAGCCGCAGCTCGGTCGGGGTCAGTTGCAGATCGACGCCGTTCTTCGTCACCGTCATCGCCGAACGGTCGATGACGAGGCTGCCGAACGTCGCCGAGTCGCTGGACTCGCGCTCCCCGCGCCGCAGCACGGCACGGATCCGGGCGTCGAGCACCCGCCCCTGCACCGGCTTGACCACATAGTCGTCGGCGCCCGACTCCAGGCCGACCACCACGTCGATGTCGTCGTTGCGCGCGGTCAGCAGGATGATCGGCAGCTGGTCGGTGCGCCGGACGCGCCGGCACACCTCGAACCCGTCGATTCCGGGCAGCATCACGTCCAGCACGATCAGGTCCGGCCGCTGCTCGCGCAGCAACTTCAGACCGTCCTCGCCGCTGGCAGCGGTGGCCACCCGGTGTCCCTGGCGCGTCAGGGACAGCTCCAGGGCCGTACGGATGGCGTCGTCGTCCTCGATCAGCAACAGGGAAGGCACGAGGCTCATTCTGGCCCATGGAAGGGGTGGTGGACGACCTGTGGGACCGATCCCCGCGTACCGCCACCACCTGTGTGCCCTCTGTGACGGATGTGTGGCGGACCCCTGTGACAGGTCTGTGACAGACGACGGACACGGCGATGAAATGGCCCCGCCAGTCTTTTGGTCACGGGCACGGCGGTCAGCCGGAACAGCCCGCGGAAAGACCGAGTCACCGGAAGTCCACGACGGGGAGCGCGAGATGAACACGCTGCACGGCATCAGCACGACCGCAGTGGTCACGCGTCTGCACGACGTGAACCGGGGATCCGAGAAGTCCGGTGCCGTGAGCCCGCGGGGGTGCGCTCGCGGCACCGGGCGTCAGCACACCGCCTATATGACGGTGGTTGACGCCCGCACGGGGGAGACACACGGGGGAACCGCGTACGGGGAGGGCCCGGGGGAGCGCCGTTCGCTGTCGGAGGCGGAGTTCACCGCCTACGTCCAGGAGCGCCGCGCCTCCCTGTACGCGACCGCCTACCACCTGACCGGTGACCGTTTCGAGGCCGAGGACCTGCTGCAGAGCGCGCTGTTCTCGACCTACCGGGCGTGGGACCGGATCAGCGACAAGGCGGCGGTCGGCGGATACCTCCGCCGCACCATGACCAACCTGCACATCAGCGCCTGGCGGCGCCGCAAGCTCAACGAGTACCCGACCGAGGAACTGCCGGAGACGCCCGGCGAGACGGACGCGATGCGCGGCACCGAGCTGCGCGCGGTCCTGTGGCAGGCGCTGGCCCGTCTGCCCGAACCCCAGCGCACCATGCTGGTCCTGCGCTACTACGAGGGCCGCACGGACCCGGAGATCGCGGAGATACTCGGCATCAGTGTCGGCACGGTGAAGTCCAGCATCTGGCGGTCGCTCCGCCGGCTGCGCGAGGACGAGGTCCTCAGCTTCGGCCGTGACGAGGAGGACGCCTTCGGCGAACTGGTCGCCTGAAGGCGGAGGGTCACCGGGGGGTGGCCCTCAGGGGGACGGAGGAGGCCACCGGGGGGTGGGCCCTTTCCGTAGAAGGGGGAACCACCGGGGGGTGGGGCCCACGGGGGAGCACGGAGAAACGGGACTGGTGGGCCGGGGGGCCCGTCCAGTCCCGTTTCGCGTGCGCTCACGGCCCGCACGCCACCGTGTGCGCTACGGCCCTCACGCCACCGTCTGCCGGTGCGGCCGGCGGCCGGCCGCCGCCGCGAGCCGGCCCAGTGCCTCGTCGCGGTCGCACGGGTACGCCCCGAGGGAGGCCTGGCGGGCGACGATGGACCGTTCCGCCCGCATCAGCCGCCAGCCGCGGCGCAGCAGGAATGGCACCGACTTGCGGCCCTCCTTCAGATCCCGCAGGAAGCGCCGCCGGAACGTGGTGAGCGGGCCGCGGGTCAGGCACAGGGCGTCGGCGAGCACGCCCCGTTCCCGGCAGCGCTCGACGATCTCCGCGGCGAAGATCCCCTCCGCGATGAACAGCGGGGTACGGCCGATGTTCAGCGTCTCCTCGCCGGTACGGGCGCTCAGCGCGAGGTCGTACACCGGTACCGGCGTCGATCCGGTGGCACACAGCCGGGAGATGGCGTCGAGCGCGACGTCCGCGTCCCAGGAGCCGGGGTGATCCCAGTCGATGTCCGAACTCCCCTGCACCAGGGGCAGGGTCGGGTCGTCACCCTCCTTGTAGAAGTCGTCCAGGCGCAGGACGGGGAGCCCGGAACGGGCGGCGACGAGGGACTTGCCCGAGCCCGAGGGGCCGCACAGCAGCACGACACGGGCGGGGGACGGAGGATGAAGGCTCACGGAACACCAGTTTGACGCATGGGGGGCCGCCTGCCGACCCCGCGGGTCGTCTTTTGAGCGTGACGCCCGCCTCAACTACCCTGTGTGTCGACATCATTACCCTGAGCATCAGAAGGTGGCATCGCACATGGCACGAGACGCGTCCCCCGGCAATCTCACCGCCCAGCGCGCCCTGATCGCCCTGTCGGTCGCCGGCGCGGTCCTGGGCGCGGGTGCGGCGACCGCCTCCGCCGCCTCCGTCCCGGCGCTGGGGCTGAACTACCGGCCCACGAACCTCGGCAACATCGACCCGCAGGCCGGCCTGAAGGCCGTGACCGGCACCGTCGGCTACGTCACCGGCGCCGCCGCCGACCTCAAGCCCAACCCGCTCGCGGGCACCGGCGTCGACCCCCTCGACAACGGCGTCGGCACCCAGCTCGCCGACTTCCGGCCGGTCACCTCGCGGATGCTGACCGCGCCGGTGGCGCAGGCGCGCTCGCTCGGCGCGGTGCCGGTGCTCGGCCAGGTGGTCGGGTCGCTGCGCTGACCCGCGCGCACGGCGGAGAGCCGCGCCTCCCCCGGACGGAGGGGAAGCGCGGCTCCCGTACGAGTGGTCCCGCCGTCAGTAGGCCGAACCGGACGCGCCCAGCGAACCCGTGGGGTGCCAGACGGTCTTGGTCTCCAGGAACGCCGTCATGCGGTCGATGCCCGGCGTCTCGAAGTAGTCCACAGGCTGTGGACGCAGGACGCGCTTGAGGTTGTCCGCGGCCGCGATCTCCAGCTCCTTCGCCAGCGCCTCGTCGGCGCCCGCGAGGTCGATCGCGTTGACGTCCTGGTGCGCGGCCAGCGGGGCGGCGAGTTCCGCCGTACGGCCGGACAGGACGTTGACCACACCGCCCGGCACATCCGAGGTGGCCAGCACCTCGCCCAGGGAGAGGGCGGGCAGCGGGGCCTTCTCGGAGGCGATCACGATCGCGGTGTTGCCGGTGGCGATCACCGGGGCCAGCACCGAGACCAGGCCCAGGAAGGACGACTCCTGCGGGGCCACGACGGCGACCACACCGGTCGGCTCCGGGGAGGAGAGGTTGAAGTACGGGCCCGCGACCGGGTTGGCGCCGCCGACCACCTGGGCGATCTTGTCGGTCCAGCCCGCGTACCAGACCCAGCGGTCGATGGTGGCGTCCACGACCGCCGCCGCCTTGGACTTCGACAGGCCCTCGGCGTCGGCCACTTCGCGCCCGAACTGCTCCCGGCGGCCCTCCAGCATCTCCGCGACGCGGTAGAGGACCTGGCCGCGGTTGTAGGCGGTCGCGCCGGACCAGCCGCCGAACGCCTTGCGCGCGGCCACGACCGCGTCCCGGGCGTCCTTGCGGGACGACTGGGGGGCGTTGGCCAGCCACTTGCCCTTCGAGTCCGTCACCTCGTACACCCGGCCGCTCTCGGAACGCGGGAACTTCCCGCCGACGTACAGCTTGTAGGTCTTGAAGACGCTCAGACGGTCAGACATCGAGGTAAGCCTCCAGGCCGTGGCGGCCGCCCTCGCGGCCGAAGCCCGACTCCTTGTAGCCGCCGAACGGCGACGTCGGGTCGAACTTGTTGAACGTGTTGGACCAGACGACACCGGCCCGCAGCTTGTTCGCGACGGCCAGGATCCGCGAGCCCTTCTCGGTCCAGATGCCGGCCGACAGGCCGTACTGCGTGTTGTTGGCCTTGGCGACCGCCTCGTCCGGAGTGCGGAAGGTGAGCACCGACAGCACCGGGCCGAAGATCTCGTCGCGGGCGATGGTGTGCGCCTGTGTGACGTTGGTGAACAGCGTCGGCGCGAACCAGTAGCCGGAGGAGGGCAGTTCGCACTCCGGGGACCAGCGCTCGGCGCCCTCCGCCGCGCCTTGATCGGCCAGCGCGGTGATCCGGGCCAGCTGCTCGGCGGAGTTGATCGCGCCGATGTCGGTGTTCTTGTCCATCGGGTCGCCGAGGCGCAGCGTGGACAGCCGGCGCTTGAGGGAGTCCAGCAGCTCGTCCTGGATCGACTCCTGGACGAGGAGGCGGGAGCCGGCGCAGCAGACCTGGCCCTGGTTGAAGAAGATGCCGGTGACGATGCCCTCGACGGCCTGGTCGATGGGGGCGTCGTCGAAGACGAGGTTGGCGCCCTTGCCGCCCAGCTCCAGGGTGAGCTTCTTCCTCGTGCCCGCGACCGTGCGGGCGATCTCCTTGCCGACGGCCGTGGAGCCGGTGAAGGCCACCTTGTTCACGTCGGGGTGCGCCACCAGTGCGGCACCGGCGTCGCCGTAGCCGGGGAGGATGTTGACGACACCCTTGGGCAGGCCGGCCTGGCGGCAGATGTCCGCGAAGAAGAGCGCGGAGAGCGGGGTCGTCTCGGCGGGCTTCAGCACGACCGTGTTGCCGGCCGCCAGCGCCGGGGCGATCTTCCACGCCAGCATCAGCAGCGGGAAGTTCCACGGGATGACCTGGCCGGCCACGCCCAGCGGACGCGGGTCGGCACCGAAGCCGGCGTGGTCGAGCTTGTCGGCCCAGCCCGCGTAGTAGAAGAAGTGCGCGGCGACCAGCGGGAGGTCGGCGTCGCGGGTCTCCCTGATCGGCTTGCCGTTGTCCAGCGTCTCCAGGACGGCCAGCTCGCGGCTGCGCTCCTGGATGATCCGGGCGATGCGGAAGAGGTACTTGGCACGCTCGGAGCCGGGCAGCGCCGACCACTTCCCGAACGCCGTGCGGGCGGCCCGCACCGCGCGGTCGACATCCTCGGCGCCGGCCCGGGCGACCTCGGAGAGGACCTCCTCGGTCGACGGGCTGACCGTCTTGAAGACCTTGCCGTCGGCCGCCTCGACGAACTCGCCGTCGATGAACAGGCCGTAGGAGGGGGCGATGTCGACGACCGAGCGGGACTCGGGCGCCGGCGCGTACTCGAACGCGGAAGGGGTGTTTCGCATGTTCATGGGTCTCAGTCCACCGTCACGTAGTCGGGGCCGGAGTAGCGTCCGGTGGCCAGCTTCTGGCGCTGCATCAGCAGGTCGTTCAGCAGCGAGGAGGCGCCGAAGCGGAACCAGTGGTTGTCCAGCCAGTCCGCGCCGACGGTCTCGTTGACCAGGACGAGGAACTTGACGGCGTCCTTGGTGGTGCGGATGCCACCGGCGGGCTTCACGCCGACCTGGACGCCGGTCTGGGCGCGGAAGTCGCGCACCGCCTCCAGCATCAGCAGGGTGTTGGCCGGGGTCGCGTTGACGGCGACCTTGCCGGTGGAGGTCTTGATGAAGTCGGCGCCGGCCAGCATGCCGAGCCAGGAGGCGCGGCGGATGTTGTCGTACGTCGACAGCTCGCCCGTCTCGAAGATGACCTTCAGTCGGGCGCTGTCCCCGCAGGCCTCCTTTACGGCGACGATCTCGTCGTACACCTTCAGGTACTTGCCGGCGAGGAACGCGCCCCGGTCGATGACCATGTCGATCTCGTCGGCGCCCGCGGCGACGGCGTCCCGCACGTCGGCCAGCTTCACGTCGAGGGCGGCGCGGCCGGCCGGGAAGGCGGTGGCCACCGAGGCGACCTTCACGCCGGAACCGGCGACGGCCTCCTTGGCGGCGGCCACCATGTCGGGATAGACGCACACGGCCGCCGTGGCCGGGGTCGTCCGGTCCGTGGGGTCGGGGCGGACCGCCTTGGCGCCGAGCGCCCGGACCTTGCCCGGGGTGTCCGCGCCTTCCAGCGTCGTCAGGTCGACCATCGAGATGGCGAGGTCGATGGCGTACGCCTTCGCGGTGGTCTTGATGGAACGGGTGCCGAGAGACGCGGCGCGCGCCTCCAGGCCGACCGCGTCGACGCCGGGCAACCCGTGCAGGAAGCGGCCCAGCGTGCTGTCGGACGCGGTGACGCCGGCGAGAGCATGTGCTGTGGGTGCAGAGGTGGGCATGGTCACCAGACGAGCATATCTACGCGCGTAGCGGCTGTACAGCCCCCGTGCTCGTCGCCGGGCCGCAGATCACGGATGAGCGCCGGTCCCGGGGCACCCGGGCGCACTCACGCCCGCGTCGGGCACAATCGGGGCCATGACCACCCCGGACCACCCGTCACCCGCGTCACAGCCTCCGGTACCCGCCGTCAAGGACCGGATCTACCGCTCGCCCCTGGGGCTCCTGGGCGGCGTGCTGCTGCTCGCGGTCGTCTGCTGGCTGGGCTTCGACGCGCTGGTCAAGGGCCACGACCGCACGCCGTGGCTGGCGCTGGCCGGGATGATCCTGGTGATCCCCCTGGTGACCGCCTTCACCCTCCGCCCGGCGGTCTTCGTCAACGACGACCGGCTGCGCGTCCGCAACCCCTTCCGGGTCATCACGCTGCCCTGGGGCGCGGTCGAGGCCCTGCGCTCCGGCTTCACCAACGAGATCGTCGCCAAGACCGGCACCAAGTACCAGCTGTGGGCGATCCCGGTCTCGCTGCGGGCCCGCAAGAAGGCGGCCCGCCGCGGGCAGCGGGCCGCGGCGGACGCGGCCCGGGGCGTCACCCCGGGCGGCCGGGTCGGCGCCCTCGGCCCGAGCGGCCTCGGCCTCGGCGGGTTCGGCCTGCGCGGCCCGGAGACCGGCCCGACCCGGGCCGAGACCGACCGCGTCATGGACGACCTGCGGGAGCTGCTGGAGCGGAGCGGGCAGTCCGAGAGCGCCCAGGGCGAGCCGAGCGCGCGCTGGGCCTACGAGGTCATGGCCCCGGCGGCCGCCGGCGCGATCCTCCTGGCGATCCTGCTCGCCACGGGCTGACGCCCACCCGGCGGCATACGGCGCGAACCCCGCCCGGGCGGCGGGGGACGGGGCGAGGCGACGGCCCCACCCGGTGACCAACGCGCCGCGGCCGACCCGGCTCGGGCGGCCGTCCGCGCGGCCACCACACGCCCGGTCTCCTCCTCGGCGTACGCGGGCAGCCCTTGAGCCGTCCGCGTCGAGCGCCTCGTGCTGGGTCCGGGGACGGAGGGCGGGCGTCCGTTTCCCGGACCGGATCCGGCGGACCGGTTCCACGCCGCACCCGAAGGCCCCGGCGGCGCCCCGCTCGCTTGGGCCATCGGGCTCGGGCACGGCGCCCCCCTCCGCCCTCCGGCGCACCGCGACGGTCACGTCTTCCACGTCAGCGCCAACGGAGTCTGGCTGACGAAGGCGGTACCCCCGCGCTACCTGCGCTTTCCCGGCCCCACTGACGACGGGCGCTGACCCACGGGTCATGATCGGCGGTATGGACCGCTCGCCCGGACATCTGCCGTCCACCGAGGCCGCCGTCACCGTCCTGCGCTCACTCGCCGCGCACTACGCGCGCGAGATCGAGGTGAGCCACGACATCGGCGCCGACCGGACCTCCCGCCGCGCCGCCGCGGGCACCGGTGTGACCACGGACCCGGACGGCTCCCTGCCGCACGAAGCGTCCGATCGGCGGAACGCCTCGGCTCAGAGGCCGGCCGCCGCCGCGAAGCCCCGCTTCAGAGTGTCGAGGAGCCGGGTGGCCCGGGCCCGGGCCGACGGCAGGTCGGCGTGGGTCGCGACCGGCACGACGACCTCCAGATAGCACTTGAGCTTGGGCTCGGTGCCGCTCGGGCGGACGATGACGCGGGCGCCGTCGAGGGTGTAGCGCAGGCCGTCGGTGGGCGGCAGCTTGTCCGTGCCCCGGGTGAGGTCCTCCGCCCTGGTGACGGCCAGACCGGCCAGCTCGGCCGGCGGCCGCTCGCGCAGGCGGCCCATCGCGTCGGCGATCACGGAGAGGTCCTCGACCCGGACCGACAGCTGGTCGGTGGCGTGCAGCCCGTGTTCGACGGCCAGGTCGTCCAGGAGGTCGAGCAGCGTGCGGCCCTCCTCCTTGAGTACGGAGGCCAGCTCGGTGATCAGCAGCGCCGCCGTGATGCCGTCCTTGTCGCGCACCCCCTGCGGGTCCACGCAGTAGCCGAGGGCCTCCTCGTAGCCGTAGCGCAGGCCGTCGACGCGGGCGATCCACTTGAAGCCGGTCAGGGTCTCCTCGTACGGCAGCCCCGCCTTGTCGGCGATCCGGCCGAGCAGGGAGGAGGAGACGATCGACTCGGCGAACGTGCCGCGCGCCCCGCTGCGCACCAGGTGGGCGGCGAGCAGGGCACCCACCTCGTCGCCGCGCAGCATGCGCCACTCGCCGCCGTCCTCGACGGCCACCGCGCAGCGGTCCGCGTCGGGGTCGTTGGCGATGACCAGGTCCGGGCCGGTCGCACGGGCCCGCGCGAACGCCAGGTCCATCGCGCCCGGCTCCTCCGGGTTGGGGAAGGCGACCGTCGGGAAGTCCGGGTCCGGTTCGGCCTGCTCGGCGACGAGCACCGGTTCGGGGAAGCCGGCGCGGGCGAAGGCGGCGAGCAGGACGTCCTTGCCGACGCCGTGCATCGCCGTGTAGACCGTGCGGGCGGTGCGCGGGGACCCGGCGGCCAGGACGGCGTCCGTACGGGCCAGATAGGCGTCCAGGACCGACTCGTCCAGGGTCTCCCAGCCGGAGTCGGGGCGCGGTACGTCGTTCAGGGAGGCGATCGCCTCGATCTCGGCGGCGATCCCCGCGTCGGCGGGCGGCACGATCTGGGAGCCGTCGCCGAGGTACACCTTGTAGCCGTTGTCCCGGGGCGGGTTGTGGCTGGCGGTGACCTCCACGCCCGCGACCGCGCCGAGGTGCCGTATGGCGAAGGCCAGCACGGGGGTGGGCAGGGGGCGCGGGAGCACGGCGGCGCGCAGGCCGGCGCCGGTCATCACGGCGGCGGTGTCACGGGCGAAGTCGGCGGACTTGTGGCGGGCGTCGTAGCCGATGACGACGAGGCCGGCGTCGTCCCCCCCGTGGGGGGTTCCGTTCTTCTTCAGGTACGCGGCGAGACCGGCGGCGGCGCGGACGACGACACTGCGGTTCATGCGCATCGGGCCGGCGCCCAGTTCGCCGCGCAGACCCGCGGTGCCGAACTGGAGGGTGCCGGAGAAGCGGGCCGACAACTCCTTCGTGTCGCCGGCGTCGATCAGCTCGGCGAGTTCGTCACGGGTGTCCGTGTCGGGGTCCTCGGCGAGCCATGCCTTGGCCCGGGCGATCAGATCGTCGTGCACCTTGGGATCAACCTCTCCTGTGTTTGCCTGGTTGCCTGGTCCCGCCGGGCGCTTCGCCCCCGGTCCCCCGTCTTTGCCCTCACCCGGCGCCGGCCACGCCCCGGCCGGCGCCGCCCGGTGGTACCGGTCAGATCCTGCCGAGCACCTGGGTCAGCAGCTGGCCCATGCGCGCCGCCGAGTCGCGGCCCGCCTGGAGGACCTCTTCGTGGTTGAGGGGTTCGCCGGTCATGCCCGCGGCCAGGTTGGTCACCAGGGAGATGCCCAGCACCTCGGCGCCGGCCTCGCGCGCGGCGATGGCCTCCAGCACCGTGGACATGCCGACCAGGTCCGCGCCGATCACGCGGGCCATGCGGATCTCGGCCGGGGTCTCGTAGTGCGGGCCGGGGAACTGCGCGTAGACGCCCTCTTCGAGGGTGGGGTCGATCTCCTTGCACAGGGCGCGCAGGCGCGGCGAGTACAGGTCCGTCAGGTCGACGAAGTTCGCGCCGACGATCGGGGAGGTCGCCGTCAGGTTGATGTGGTCGCTGATCAGCACCGGCTGGCCGGGACGCATGCCCTCGCGCAGACCGCCGCAGCCGTTGGTGAGGACCACGGTCTTGCAGCCGCCGGCGACGGCGGTGCGCACACCGTGCGCGACGGCGGCGACGCCACGGCCCTCGTAGTAGTGCGTGCGGCCCAGGAAGACCAGGGCGCGCTTTCCGTCGAAGGAGTACGAGCGGATCTTGCCACCGTGGCCCTCGACGGCCGGCGGCGGGAAGCCGGGCAGCTCGGTGACCTGGAATTCGGCGTCGGGGGTGCCCAGTGCGTCGACGGCCGGAGCCCAGCCGGAGCCCATCACCAGGGCGACGTCGTGGGTCTCGGCGCCGGTGAGTTCGCGCAGGCGCGCGGCGGCGGCGTCGGCGGCGGCGTAGGGGTCGCCCTGGATGTCGTCCGGAAGAAGAGATGCGTTCACGCCGACGAGGGTAGCCGGTCTGCGCCTACGCGCGTAGATGACAGAGCCCACGGTATTGCGATCGTTGTCTTGTCGTTTTCCACGAACGGGGGACGAAAGGGCGGGAAAGGGGCAACCGTCGGCTCGACCGGTGTGCGGGCGGGACGCGGGAGGGCGGTCAGCAGGGGCGCTTGCGGAGTTCCATCACATAGTCGTGCGGCGCCCCGGCCGACTCCGCCGCGTCGGCGATCTCGCCCAGATAGCGCGCGGAGGGCAGCCCGCCCTCGTAGCCGTCGAGGACATACGCCCAGGCCGACTCCTCGCCGTCCAGGGTGTGCACGCGCACGCGTACCCGGCGGTAGATGCCGAGCCCCACGCCCTCCCACCGGTCGAGCGACTCCTCGTCCAGGGGCGCGAGGTCGTACAGGCCGACGAAGACCTGCGCCAACGGGTCCTCCACGAGCGTCGCCAGCGCGCCCTCCCAGCCCAGCTGCTCCCCGCCGAAGGTCAGCCGCCAGCCGTTCAGCCAGCCGGTGGCGCGCAGCGGCGAGTGCGGGGCGCGGCGGGACATCAGCCGCGCGTCGAGGTTGCCGGCGTACGCGGCGTAGAGCGACATGGGTGAGAGCGTACGGCAGGGGGAACGCGGGCCACTTCCGTCCCGGCCGGCCCCTGGGCACGCCCCCCGGGGCGGTGCCACCTTGAGGCGTGCGGGACAATGGGGTACGTGACTCGGATCGTGATCATCGGTGGCGGACCCGGCGGATACGAGGCGGCCCTGGTGGCCGCCCAGCTCGGCGCGGAGGTGACCGTCGTCGACTGCGACGGTCTGGGCGGAGCGTCGGTGCTGACCGACTGCGTGCCGTCGAAGACCCTTATCGCCACGGCCGAGGTGATGACCACCTTCGACTCCTCCTACGAGGAGCTGGGGATCATCGTCGCCGACGACACCCCTCCGCTGGAGCAGGCGGCCCGGGTGGTCGGCGTGGACCTGGGCAAGGTCAACCGGCGGGTCAAGCGCCTCGCGCTCGCCCAGTCCCACGACATCACCGCCTCGGTCACTCGCGCCGGAGCCCGGGTCCTGCGCGGCCGCGGCCGGCTGGACGGGATGCAGGGCCTCGACGGTTCCCGCAAGGTCGTCGTCACCGCCGCCGACGGCACCGAGGAGACCCTGCCCGCCGACGCCGTCCTCATCGCCACCGGCGGCCACCCGCGCGAGCTGCCCGACGCCCAGCCCGACGGCGAGCGCATCCTCAACTGGACCCAGGTCTACGACCTCACCGAGCTGCCCGAAGAGCTGATCGTGGTCGGGTCCGGCGTCACCGGCGCCGAGTTCGCCGGCGCCTACCAGGCACTGGGGTCCAAGGTCACCCTCGTGTCGTCCCGGGACCGCGTGCTGCCCGGGGAGGACCCGGACGCCGCCGCCGTCCTGGAGGACGTCTTCCGCCGCCGCGGCATGAACGTCATGGCCCGCTCCCGTGCGCAGTCCGCCAAGCGCGTCGGCGACCGGGTCGAGGTGACGCTGGCCGACGGCCGGGTCATCACCGGCAGCCACTGCCTCATGGCCGTCGGCGCCATCCCCAACAGCGCGGGCCTCGGTCTGGAGGAGGCCGGCGTCAAGCTGCGCGAGTCCGGTCACATCTGGACCGACAAGGTCTCCAGGACGACCGCTCCCGGCGTCTACGCGGCCGGTGACGTGACCGGCGTCTTCGCCCTCGCGTCCGTCGCCGCCATGCAGGGCCGCATCGCCATGTACCACTTCCTCGGCGACGCGGTGGCCCCGCTGAACCTGAAGACGGTCTCCTCCAACGTCTTCACCGACCCGGAGATCGCCACCGTCGGCTACTCGCAGGCGGACGTGGACGCGGGCAAGATCGACGCGCGGGTGGTCAAGCTGCCCCTGCTGCGCAACCCGCGCGCCAAGATGCAGGGCATCCGGGACGGCTTCGTCAAGATCTTCTGCCGCCCCGGCACGGGCATCGTCGTCGGCGGTGTGGTCGTGGCTCCCCGCGCCTCGGAACTCATCCACCCCATCTCGATCGCCGTCGACAACAATCTGACGGTCGAACAGATCGCGAACGCGTTCACGGTCTACCCCTCCCTTTCGGGGTCGATCGCGGAGGTCGCCCGGCAGCTGCACACCCGCAAGGCGAGCGCCGAGGCCTGAGCCTCCGGCCAACTTCCCGCTGGTCACGGGGAGTTGTCGCGTGTGCGTACGGCATAGTCGGGGCGGGTAGGCCCTATATCACCTCCCGCCCCACCATGCGAACAACTTCTGTTATTCGGCGCAAACTGCTGAAAGCAGACGGTCGCTGGGGTTACTGTCAGTTTCGTGTTCGCTGCTGAACGTCGCCAATTGATCCTCGAAATGGTGCGAGCGAACGGTGCCGTGTCGCTCCGTGAACTCGCCCGCGTCGTCCAGACCTCCGAAGTGACCGTACGGCGGGACGTGCGCGCGCTGGAGGCCGAAGGACTCCTCGACCGCCGGCACGGCGGTGCGGTACTGCCGGGCGGATTCACGCGGGAGTCCGGCTTTCCGCAGAAGTCTCATCTCGCGACCGCCGAGAAGACGGCCATCGCCGACCTCGCCGCGGGACTCGTCGAAGAGGGCGAGGCCATCGTGGTCGGCGCGGGTACCACCACGCAGGAGCTGGCCCGCCGGCTCGCGCGGGTGCCCGGACTGACCGTCGTCACCAACTCCCTGCTGGTGGCACAGGCGTTGGCCCACGCCAACCGGGTGGAGGTCGTGATGACCGGTGGCACCCTGCGCGGTTCCAACTACGCCCTCGTCGGTTCCGGGGCCGAGCAGTCCCTCCAGGGGCTGCGGGTGTCCAGGGCATTCCTGTCCGGGAGCGGGCTCACCGCGGAGCGCGGGCTGTCCACGTCCAACATGCTGTCGGCGTCCGTCGACCGGGCGCTGGTGCAGGCCGCCGCGGAGGTCGTGGTCCTCGCCGACCACACCAAGCTCGGGACGGACACGATGTTCCAGACCGTGCCGACGGATCTCATCACCCGGCTGGTCACCGACGAGCCGCCGGTCCACGACGACCGTGCCGCCACCGAGCTGCAGGCCCTTGCCGATCAGGGGGTGCAGATCGCCGTGGCCGGGGCGAGCGGGGGGCTGGGGGGTGAGCAAGGGCCTGCGGCGCGTCAGCAGCGGGCCCTGCCCGGTCCCCGGCGGGGGCATGCGCCCGGGTCCTCCGCGCTGCGGTCCGCGGCGGGGATGGGGGAGGCGGCGGGGGCCGAGCGGGCTCGGGTCGCCGACTTGCGACGCCGGTAGGTCTGCCGACGGCTGGGGTCGCTGTGCGGGCGCCGGGTGCGTGGGTGGCTTGTCGCGCGGTTCCTCGCGCCCCTGGGGGCTGACCTCGTGTCTTGGGCGCCGGGTGCGTGGTGGCTTGTCGCGCAGTTCCTCGCGCCCCTGAGGGGGGCTGGCGCCGGTTCTACGGGTGTCCGTGCGTGGTGGCTGGTCGCGCAGTTCCTCGCGCCCCTGGAGGGGGGTAGACCTCGTGACTTGGGTGCCAGTGCGTCGTGGCTTGTCGCGCAGTTCCCCGCGCCCCTGAGGGGGGTGGCGTCGGTTCTACGGGTGTCCGTGCGTGGTGGCTGGTCGCGCAGTTCCTCGCGCCCCTGGGGGGGCTGACCCCGTGTCTTGGCTGTCCGTGCGTCGTGGCTTGGCGCGCGGGTCCTCGCGCCGCTGAGGGGGGCGGGCGGTGCCCGGTGGGCCCCAGGGGGTCCACCGGGCGTTGGGTGGGTCAGTCCTTGATCTCGCAGATGGCCGCGCCCGAGGTCACCGATGCGCCGACCTCGGCGGTGAGGCCCTTGATGGTGCCCGCCTTGTGGGCGTTCAGGGGCTGCTCCATCTTCATGGCCTCCAGGACGACGATCAGGTCGCCCTCCTGGACCTCCTGGCCCTCCTCGACCGCGATCTTGACGATCGTGCCCTGCATGGGCGAGGCGAGGCTGTCACCGGAGGCGACGGGGCCGGACTTCTTGGCCGCGCGGCGCTTGGGCTTGGCGCCGGCCGCGAGGCCGGTGCGGGCCAGGCTCATCCCGAGGGACGAGGGCAGCGAGACCTCCAGCCGCTTGCCGCCGACCTCGACGACGACCGTCTCGCGGCCCATCTCCTCGTCCGCCTCGGCGTCGGCCGGCGCGGCGAAGGGCTTGATCTCGTTGACGAACTCGGTCTCGATCCAGCGGGTGTGGACCGTGAACGGGTCCGACGAGCCGGTCAGCTCCGGGCCGAACGCCGGATCCCGCACGACCGCGCGGTGGAACGGGATCGCCGTCGCCATGCCCTCGACCTGGAACTCGTCCAGGGCGCGGGCGGCCCGCTCCAGGGCCTCCTTGCGGGTGCGGCCGGTGACGATCAGCTTCGCGAGCAGCGAGTCCCAGGCCGGGCCGATCACGCTGCCGGACTCCACGCCCGCGTCCAGGCGGACACCCGGGCCCGACGGCGCGTCGAAGCGGGTGACCGTGCCCGGGGCCGGGAGGAAGTTGCGGCCCGGGTCCTCGCCGTTGATGCGGAACTCGAAGGAGTGTCCGCGCAGGGCGGGGTCGCCGTAGCCCAGTTCCTCGCCGTCGGCGATGCGGAACATCTCGCGCACCAGGTCGATGCCGGCGACCTCCTCGGTCACCGGGTGCTCGACCTGGAGGCGGGTGTTGACCTCCAGGAAGGAGATCGTGCCGTCCTGGCCGACCAGGAACTCACACGTGCCCGCGCCCTCGTAGCGGGCCTCCTTCAGGATGGCCTTGGAGGCGCGGTACAGCTCGGCGACCTGCTCCTCGGACAGGAACGGCGCCGGCGCCTCCTCGACCAGCTTCTGGTGGCGGCGCTGCAGCGAGCAGTCACGGGTGGAGACGACGACCACGTTGCCGTGCTTGTCGGCCAGGCACTGGGTCTCCACGTGCCGCGGCCGGTCGAGGTAGCGCTCGACGAAGCACTCGCCGCGGCCGAAGGCGGCGACCGCCTCGCGGACGGCGGAGTCGTACAGCTCGGGGACCTCTTCCAGGGTCCGCGCGACTTTCAGACCGCGACCGCCGCCACCGAAGGCGGCCTTGATCGCGATCGGCAGGCCGTGCTCCTCGGCGAAGGCCACGACCTCGTCGGCGCCCGAGACCGGGTCGGACGTGCCGGCCACCAGCGGGGCGCCGGCGCGCTGGGCGATGTGCCGGGCGGCGACCTTGTCACCCAGGTCGCGGATGGCCTGCGGCGGCGGGCCGATCCAGATCAGGTCCGCGTCCAGGACCGCCTGGGCGAACTCGGCGTTCTCCGAGAGGAAGCCGTAACCCGGATGGACGGCGTCGGCGCCGGACTCACGGGCCGCGTTCAACACCTTGTCGATGTCCAGATAGCTGGTGGCCGGAGTGTCACCGCCCAGGGCGAACGCCTCATCCGCGGCGCGGACATGCAGAGCGTCCCGGTCAGGGTCGGCGTAGACGGCCACGCTCGCGATCCCGGCATCCCGACAGGCCCGGGCCACGCGGACAGCGATTTCGCCACGGTTGGCGATGAGCACCTTGCGCACGATTGAGGCTCCCTCCTTGAAACAAGCCGAGTTTAGGGACTGCCGACACGACACTTCGACCCGTCCCCAATGGTGAGCTTGCCCACACGGAGCGTGATCCGAGGTCCGCTCGTCCCGCGAAAGTCCAAGTCGCACCCCGGTACGCAGGACTCCTCCGGAAAACCCTAGCCCTGTCGTGTGGTCAAGGTCTCTGTGGCGGGGTGCTGCGGCCCACTCGGATTCTTTGTCGAGTCCCTACGAATGGCCCAATGATTCTTTGCTGCCGCGCGAACTCTTGTCCCCGGGTTTACCCGTTAGTAGCGTTCACGATGGCCTGAACGTACCTCGGGTAACAGATCGCTGGCTGGAAAGTGGGTGGGGACCGGTGATACGCAGACCGGTGGCGTGGGTCGTGGCGGTGGTCCTCCTCGCCGAGGCGCTCGGCATCGCGGCCGTCAACTGGTTCATGGGCATGGTCGTCGACCGGCAGAAGATGTCCCTGGCCGGCCTCGACCCCGACGTTATGTCCATGTCCTCGAAGATCGGTGGGGTCGTCTTCGGCCTCTACTTCGCCCTGTGCGCCCTGGTGGCCGTGCTGGTCGCGATCCGCGACCGCCCCCCGGCCGGCCTCGGCCGCATCCTGCTGATCAGCGCGGCCGTGGTGCACGGCCTGCTCGGCGCGTTCGCCTGGGGCCTGATCGGCGTGAACGCGTTCCTGTTCATGATCGTCGTGCTCGGGCTGATCGTCCTGCTGCTGATGACGTACGACCGGGCGGTCGGCCCCGGGCAGCCGGCCCCGGGCGGCGGTGCCGACGCCGGGGGCGACCCCGCGGCGCGGACCGAGCCGCACGAGGACGCCGGGGTGCCGGAACGGCTCCCGGGGCAGCGCGGCGCGCCGAAGGACGGGGAGCAGGAGCCGCAGGACTCCGTCCCCGCCCGTGTCACTCCGCCGGCGCCCACAACTCCGTGATGCCGACGCCCAGTTCGGCCAGGAGGCGGCGCACCAGGGGCAGGCTGATGCCGATCACGTTGCCGTGGTCGCCGTCGATGCCCTCGATGAACGGCGCCGAACGGCCGTCCAGGGTGAACGCGCCGGCGACGTGCAGCGGCTCGCCGGAGGCCACGTAGCGGGCGATCTCCTCGTCGCTGGGCTTGCCGAAGCGGACCACGGTGGAGGCGGTCGCCGAGACGTACCGTTCGGCCTCCGTGTCCCAGACGCAGTGCCCCGTCTGGAGGACTCCCGCCCGGCCGCGCATCGCCTTCCAGCGGGCGGTGGCCTCCGCGGCGTCGGCGGGCTTGCCGAGCGCCTGCCCGTCCAGCTCCAGCACCGAGTCGCAGCCGATCACCAGGGCGCCGCGCACCTCCGGTTTCGCCGCCACCACCGAGGCCTTCGCCTCGGCCAGCGCGAGCGCCAGCTCGGCCGGGGTGGGGGCGGTGACGGCGTCCTCGTCGACCCCGCTCACGATCACCTCGGGCGCGAGGCCGGCCTGCCGGAGCAGTCCGAGCCGGGCGGGGGACTGGGAGGCGAGCACGAGTCGCCTGTGGCGCTTGGCAGTCATGCGGTCAGGGTAGGGCCTCACGTTCGGATCTTGCCGGGGCGGGCCATCCGGCGCCCCTGATCCCGGCCGGGCCGATCCGATGGAAAGGCCCTGCCCGCGGGGCGCCGGCCGGCTCACCTCAGACCGATCACGATCATCGCCAGGAGCATGGCGAGGGCCATCAGGACTCCGAGCCGCCGCAGCATCCGCTGCATGTCACGCAGTTCCTCGGGCGGTTCGTCGTCGGGGTCTGACCACAGCATGCCCCCAGCCTGCCGCGGGTGGTGTGCCGGGCGCCTGAGTAGCCGTACTCAGGTCGGGCGCCCGGCATCACCCCCCGCGCGTGACTCAGCTCGGCCAGTACGTGCGGGTCCAGGACGCCGGGCCCGGCTGGGGCAGCCGGGCGGCGGCGATCCGGGACGGGTCCGCCCACGCGTCCCCGGGTCCCTGCGCGCCGGACGGCTCGACCGCCGCCGCCGCGGCGCGGGCGCGGACCACCGCCAGTGCGGCGGCCAGCTCCTCCGGGGTCGGATTGCCTCGTACGACCTTGATCGTCATGACGGCTTCCTCTCGCTCGGCCGGGCCTACAGGGGGATGTTGCCGTGCTTCTTCGGAGGCAGGGATTCCCGCTTCGTGCGCAGCTGACGCAGCCCGCGCACGATGTGGGCCCGGGTGTCGGACGGCATGATCACCGCGTCGACGTAGCCGCGCTCGGCCGCGACGTACGGGTTGAGCAGGGTGTCCTCGTACTCCCGGATGAGCCGGGCACGCACCGCCTCGACGTCCTCCCCGCTCGCCGCCGCCTCAGCGAGCGTGCGGCGGTGCAGGATGTTGACCGCGCCCTGGGCGCCCATCACGGCGATCTGCGCGGTGGGCCAGGCGAGGTTGAGGTCGGCGCCCAGGTGCTTGGAGCCCATGACGTCGTAGGCGCCGCCGAAGGCCTTGCGGGTGATCACGGTGATCAGCGGGACGGTGGCCTCGGCGTAGGCGTAGATCAGCTTGGCGCCGCGGCGGATGATGCCGTCGTGCTCCTGGTCGACGCCCGGCAGGAAGCCCGGCACGTCGACGAAGGTCAGGACCGGGACGTTGAACGCGTCGCAGGTGCGCACGAACCGGGCGGCCTTCTCGCTCGCCGCGATGTCGAGGCAGCCGGCGAACTGCATCGGCTGGTTGGCGACCACGCCCACCGGACGGCCCTCGACCCGGCCGAAGCCGGTGACGATGTTCGGCGCGAACAGCGCCTGCGTCTCGAAGAACTCGGCGTCGTCCAGGACGTGTTCGATCACCGTGCGAATGTCGTACGGCTGGTTCGCGCTGTCCGGGACCAGCGTGTCCAGCTCGCGGTCCTCGTCGGTGGGGGCGAGATCCGCCTCCTCCGGGAAGACGGGCGGCTCCGAGAGGTTGTTGGACGGCAGGTACGACAGCAGCTGCTTGACGTACTCGATGGCGTCCTTCTCGTCCCCGGCCATGTGGTGGGCCACGCCGGAGGCGGTGTTGTGGGTGCGGGCGCCGCCCAGCTCCTCGAAGCCGACGTCCTCGCCGGTGACGGTCTTGATGACGTCCGGACCGGTGATGAACATGTGCGAGGTCTGGTCGACCATGACCGTGAAGTCGGTGATGGCCGGGGAGTACACCGCGCCGCCCGCGCAGGGGCCGACGACCAGGCTGATCTGCGGAATCACCCCGGAGGCGTGGGTGTTGCGGCGGAAGATCTCGCCGTACGCGCCGAGGGAGGCCACGCCCTCCTGGATCCGCGCGCCGCCGGAGTCGTTGATGCCGACGACCGGGCAGCCGGTCTTCAGCGCGAAGTCCATGACCTTGACGATCTTCTGGCCGTACACCTCGCCGAGCGCGCCGCCGAAGACGGTGAAGTCCTGCGAGAACACGGCGACGGGCCGGCCGTCGACGGTGCCGTAGCCCGTGACGACACCGTCGCCGTAGGGCCGGTTCTGATCGAGCCCGAAGTGGGTCGAGCGGTGCCGGGCGAACTCGTCCAGCTCCACGAAGGAGTCCTCGTCGAGGAGGAGTTCGATCCGCTCACGGGCCGTCAGTTTGCCCTTGGCGTGCTGCTTCTCCACAGCACGTGCGGAGCCGGCGTGCGTCGCCTCGTCGATGCGGCGCTGGAGATCCGCGAGCTTGCCCGCGGTCGTGTGGATGTCGATCCCTTGGATCTCTGGACGCTCTTCCGGCTCGGACATCGGGATGCGGCTCCCTGCCTGCTCAAAAGGGGGACGGGTTACTCATCCGTAGAGTAGTGGCGGGCTCATCGATCAGCAGTGCGTCGTTTGCCACACCTAGGGTGGCTTGCATGACGCCCCGAGATGCAGCAGACGACAACGGCAGCCGCTGGTCCGACCTCGACCGCCCGCCCCTGGACGCGGCGGCGCTGCGGCGGGCGCTGGTGCGCGAGGACGGCCTGTACCGCGACATCCAGGTGGTGCGGCGGACCGGTTCCACCAACTCCGACCTGGTCGCCCTCGCCGACCGGGGCGACGCCGACGAGGGCGCCGTCCTCGTCGCCGAGGAGCAGACGGCGGGCCGGGGCCGCCTTGACCGCCGGTGGTCCGCGCCGCCGCGCTCCGGGCTGTTCTTCTCCGTGCTGCTGAAACCGGCCGAGGTGCCGGTCGCCCGCTGGGGATGGCTGCCGCTGCTCACCGGGGTGGCCGTGGCGACGGGGCTGTCCCGGGCCGCGGGCGTGGACACGGCGCTCAAGTGGCCGAACGACCTGCTGGTGACCGTGGACGGGGAGGAGCGCAAGACGGGGGGCATCCTCGCCGAGCGGGCGGGCGAGGGCGGCGTGGTCGTCGGCGTCGGCATCAACGTCTCGCTGCGGGCCGGGGAACTGCCGGTCCCGCAGGCGGGCTCGCTGGTGCTGGCCGGCGCCCGGGGCACCGACCGGGACCCGTTGCTGCGGGCCGTGCTGCGGTCCCTGGAGGACTGGTACGGCCGCTGGCGGGCGGCGGCCGGCGACCCGGTCGCCAGCGGTCTGCAGGACACCTACGCGGCGGGCTGCGCCACGCTCGGTCGGACCGTGCGGGCGGAACTGCCGGGGGACCGGTCGCTGGTGGGGGAGGCGGTCGCCCTGGACGGGGACGGGCGGCTGGTCATCGCCACCAAGGAGGGCGTGCAGGAGCCGGTGGGCGCGGGGGACATCGTCCACCTGCGTCCGGCGTAGCGGGCGCGGCGCCGGGGCGCCGGGGCGCCGGTTCGCGAGTGCCTGGAGGCGCGGGGAACCGTGCGAGCGGCCACGATGGACACGCGGGTGTGCGCGGTGACCGGGACCTGCCGCAAAAGGCGGGGTCGTCTCTGCGCACCCCCCGGCCCGACCCGACGGAGTGAGCTGGCGCACACCTGCCGTAGAGTTGAGGCCGGTCGAAACCTGACCGCGGCAGATCGGAAGGGCAGCAGGCGTGACCGTCGACGACACGGGCTCCGGCGCGGACGCGGACGGCCGGGTGGAGCCTCCCCTCGAGCGGGGGGACGACGCCCATGCCGCCGACACCGGCGATGACCCGCTGGCCTTGCGTCTCGAACAGCTCATCCTGGGCGCGGAGCGCCGCTACACCCCTTTCCAGGCGGCCCGCAGCGCGGGTGTCTCCATGGAGCTGGCCTCGCGGTTCTGGCGGGCCATGGGGTTCGCCGACATAGGTCAGGCCAAGGCCCTCACGGAGGCCGACGTCCTCGCCCTGCGCCGCCTGGCCGGTCTGGTGGAGGCGGGCCTGCTCAGCGAGGCGATGGCGGTGCAGGTGGCCCGCTCCACCGGGCAGACCACCGCCCGGTTGGCGGAGTGGCAGATCGATTCTTTCCTGGAGGGCCTGACCGAGCCCCCGGAGCCGGGGATGACCCGCACCGAGGTGACGTATCCGATCGTCGAACTGCTCCTGCCCGAGCTGGAGGAGTTCCTCGTCTACGTCTGGCGGCGCCAGCTCGCCGCCTCGGCCGGCCGGGTCGTGCAGACCGGTGACGACGAGGAGATGGTCGACCGGCGGCTCGCCGTCGCCTTCGCCGACCTGGTCGGCTTCACCCGGCTGACCCGCCGGATGGAGGAGGAGGAACTCGGCGAGCTGGTCGAGGCCTTCGAGACGACCTGCGCCGACCTGGTGGCCGCTCGCGGCGGCCGGCTCATCAAGACCCTCGGCGACGAGGTGCTGTACGCGGCGGACGACGCCGGCACGGCCGCGGACATCGCGCTGCGGCTGGTGGAGACGCTGGCGAACGACGAGACGATGCCGGAGCTGCGGGTCGGCATGGCGTTCGGCACGGTGACCACCCGTATGGGTGATGTGTTCGGTACGACGGTGAACCTGGCCTCCCGGCTGACGTCGATAGCGCCGCGTGACGCCGTGCTGGTGGACAGCGCCTTCGCGGAGGAGCTGATCCGCAGCGGCGAGGCGCCCGCCTCGGAGGCGGAAGCGGCCGAGGCCGCGGCGGCCGCCGAGAAGGAGGGCGAGGAGCCCCCGACGTACCGCTTCGCGCTCCAGCCGATGTGGCAGCGCCCGGTGCGCGGGCTCGGCGTGGTCGAGCCGTGGCTGCTCACTCGCCGGGACCGGACCTAGTCCTCTTCTCCCTCTCCCGTCCGCCTACCGGCCGGGGCCGTCGGACAGGCCGACGCACAGCCCGATCACCGGAAGACACACCTCGCCCGGGTCCGGGTCCGGGTCCGGCGTGCCGTGGCCGGGTGTCGGCCCCGGGGCGGGCGCACGGGTCGTCGGAGCCGGGCGCGGAGCGGCCGTCGTCGCGGACGGCCGTGGCGGGACGCCACCCGCCGTGGACGGGGCCCCGGTCGGTACGGAGGTCGGTACGGCGGTGTCGTCGGCCGGTGTCGCCGTCGTGCCCGGCGCGTTGTCCGGGGCGCCGGGCGTGGCGTCGCCCGAGGCGCTGGGGTTCGGGATCCCGGTGGCCGTCGGCGCGGGACTTCTGCCGCCCATGGCGGAGGTCGCCGAGGGCAGCGCGGTCGGGTCGGCGGTGGTGGCGCCGGCCGCCGGGCGGTCCGGGGCGCCGCCGCCCGGATCGAGCCGGGGCTCGGCCTCCGCGGTGCCCGGAGCGCCGGCGCCGGACTCCGGGGCGACCCGGACCAGGCTGAGGGCTCCCGCGGCGAGGGCGAGGCCACCGACGACGAGCAGCACCTTGTGCGGGCGGGGCTTGCGATGGCGCCCGCGCGCTACCCCGGTCGCACTCGGGCCGGTCTCCCGTGGGCCGTCGCCCCGTTCCGTGCGGGACCGCGCGCGTATCGCTGTCATGGCTTTCCCTCCCGCCGCACGCCCCCGGGCGCGCCGTGGCGGAGCGCACGCTATGCCCTGCCGTGGACGGGACGGGGGGAGATGGCCGGGATGTCACTCGAACGGGCGTAGCCCCCGGGACTTCACGAGAGCGGGTACGACTGCGATGATCGGCCCGACAGTGAGTTAACCCGCGTTAACCGGAGGGTGTCATGGGCGAGGAGCGGTTCGGGGAGTTCGTGCTGGTGCGGCGGCACGGGCCGGTCGCGGAGCTGGTGCTGGACCGGCCCAAGGCGATGAACGCCGTCTCGACGGAGATGGCCCGTTCGCTCGCCGGCGCCTGCGCGGCACTGGCCGCCGACCGGGACGCGCGCGTGGTCGTGCTGACCTCCTTGCACGAGCGGGCGTTCTGCGTCGGGGCCGACCTGAAGGAACGCAACTCCTTCAGCGACGCCGACCTCGTGCGCCAGCGACCGGTGGCCCGTGGCGCGTACACCGGGGTGCTGGAGCTGCCGATGCCGACGATCGCCGCGGTGCACGGGTTCGCGCTGGGCGGCGGGTTCGAGCTGGCGCTGTCCTGCGACCTGATCGTGGCCGACCGCACGGCCGTGGTGGGCCTGCCGGAGGTGTCGGTGGGCGTCATCCCGGGCGGTGGGGGAACCCAGCTGCTGCCCCGCCGGGTCGGAGCGGCGCGGGCGGCCGAGCTGATCTTCTCGGCACGCCGGGTGGAGGCACCGGAGGCGGCCGAGCTGGGCCTGGTCGACCAGCTGGTGGCGGAGGGTCGCGACCGCGAGGAGGCGCTGGCCCTCGCCTCCCGGATCGCCGCGAACTCCCCGGTGGGCCTGCGCGCCGCCAAGCGGGCACTCCGTCTGGGCCACGGCCTGGACCTGCGAGCCGGCCTGGAGGTCGAGGACGCGGCCTGGCGCTCGGTGGCCTTCTCGGCCGACCGGGCGGAAGGAGTAGCAGCCTTCAACGAAAAGCGCCGCCCGGAATGGCCGGGCGAGTAACCCCCTGCGACGCCAGGACCCAACGCGCCCACCCCCTCAGGGACGCGGGGAACTGCGCGAAGGGCCACGACGCCCCCGCACGGGACCACCCGCCTCCGCACCCACCCCCTCGGGGGCGCGAGGAACCGCGCGAAAGGCCACGACGCCCCCGCACGCGACCACCCACCCCCTCAGGGGCGCGGGGAACTGCGCGAAAGGCCACAACGCACCCGCACCGGACCACGCACCCTCGCCACCCACCCCCTCAGGGGCGCGGGGAACTGCGCGAAAGGCCACGACGCCCCCGCACGGGACCACCCGCCTCCGCACCCACCCCCTCAGGGGCGCGAGGAACCGCGCGAAAGGCCACAACGCCCCCGCACGGGACCACGCACCCTCGCCACCCACCCCCTCAGGGGCGCGGGGAACTGCGCGACAAGCCACGACGCACCCGCACCCGACCACCCATCCGCACCTACCCCCACCCCCCCGGCCCCCGGCCACCTGATCGCCGCACCGACATCCCGATTCACCCCTTTTCTCCCTACCCTGGAGCGATGGGTGACGACAAGCGGCTCGCTGCCGTCGTGACGCTGGCGCAAGGCATGGCCGCGGCACACGCTCCGCAGGAGTCGTGGCGGGCCGCCGCGCTCGGCGCATGCCGGGCGCTGGACGGCAACTTCGCCGCACTGTCGGTGTGGGAGCGCGAGCTGGGCCGACTGCGCGTCCTGGTCAACGTCGGACTGCGCCGCCCGGACGAGGAGGAGTTCCCGGCGGCCGAGGCCTACCCGGTGCATCAGTTCCCCGAGATCACCGAGTTCCTGCACGAGCGCTGGGCGGGCGGCGGCGAGCCGAACGCGTGGGTGGAGACCGCCGAGGGCACGGCGACCGGCACCCCCGGCTACTTCCACCAGCGGGTCGCCGCCCTGCGCCGCAGGGGCCGCGGCTGCTGCGTGGTGGCACCCGTCGTCCTGCACGGCAGGGCCTGGGGCGAGCTGTACGTGGCCCGCGCGATCGGGGTGCCCGTGTTCGGCCGGGCGGACGCCGACTTCGCCACCGTCCTGGCCGCCGTCGTCGCCGCGGGCCTCGCGCAGACCGAACGGCTGGAGGAGGCCCGTCTGCTCGCGTTCACCGACGCCCTGACCGGACTGGCCAACCGCCGCGCCGTGGACGTGGGCCTGGAGGAGGCCGTCGAGCGGCACCGCACGGAGGGAGTGACCGTGAGCCTCGTCGTCTGCGACCTCAACGGGCTCAAGCGGGTCAACGACACTCTGGGACACGCCGTGGGCGACCGTCTGCTGGAACGGTTCGGCTCGGTGCTCTCGCTGTGCGGGGCGATGCTGCCGGGCGCACTGGCCGCGCGGCTGGGCGGGGACGAGTTCTGTCTGCTCGCGGTCGGCCCGCCCGCCGACGAGGTGCGGAAGGCCGCCGAGGAACTGTGCCGCAGGGCGGCGGAGCTGGAGCTGGGGGAGGGGGTGGCGTGCGGCGTCGCCTCGACCGGGGACCCGATCGGGCCGGTGCTGGACGCCCGCCGGCTGTTCCGGCTGGCGGACGCCGCGCAGTACCGGGCCAAGGCCCTGCGCACCACCGGTCCCGTGGTCGCGGGCCGGGAGGGCCCGGACGATCCCGTCGTACGGCTGGCCGACGAGCCACCGCCCTCGCGCGCCGAACGCCGCCGCTTCCGGGGCCGGCGCCCATGAGGCGAAGACCACACCGAACGGTAAGGGTCACCCCCGTGCACCACTAGTGACATCCCCACATTCAATGCGTACGCTCCTGAATATGGATATGCACACTGTGGTGGTGGGGACGTCCGGCGTCACGGCGTCCGACGTGCTCGCCGTGGCGCGCGAGAGTGCCCGCGTCGAACTGTCGGCACAGGCGGTGACCGCCCTCGCGGCGGCCCGGGAGATCGTGGACGCGCTGGCGGCCAAGCCCGAGCCGGTCTACGGCGTCTCCACCGGCTTCGGAGCCCTGGCGACCCGGCACATCAGCCCGGAGCTGCGCGCCCAGTTGCAGCGCAACATCGTCCGCTCGCACGCCGCCGGCATGGGCCCGCGGGTGGAGCGGGAGGTCGTACGAGCGCTGATGTTCCTGCGGCTGAAGACCGTCTGCTCCGGGCACACCGGCGTCCGGCCCGAGGTGGCGCAGACCATGGCCGACGTGCTGAACGCCGGCATCACCCCGGTGGTGCACGAGTACGGCTCCCTCGGCTGCTCCGGCGACCTGGCCCCGCTGTCCCACTGCGCCCTCACACTGATGGGCGAGGGTGACGCGGAGGGCCCCGACGGGATCGTGCGGCCCGCCGGCGAGCTGCTCGCCGAGCACGGGATCCAGCCGGTCGAACTGCGCGAGAAGGAGGGCCTGGCCCTCCTCAACGGCACCGACGGCATGCTCGGCATGCTGGTCATGGCCCTCGCCGACCTCGACCGCCTGTACAAGTCCGCCGACATCACCGCCGCCCTCTCCCTGGAGGCGCTGCTCGGCACGGACAAGGTGCTCGCCCCGGAGCTGCACGCCATCCGCCCGCACCCGGGCCAGGGCGACTCCGCCGCCAACATGCTCGCCGTGCTCCAGGGCTCCCAGCTCACCGGGCACCACCAGGACGACGCGCCGCGCGTCCAGGACGCCTACTCGGTGCGCTGCGCCCCACAGGTCGCCGGCGCGGGCCGGGACACCCTGGCACACGCCCGCCTGGTCGCCGAGCGCGAGCTGGCCTCCGCCGTCGACAACCCGGTCGTGCTGCCCGACGGACGCGTGGAGTCCAACGGCAACTTCCACGGCGCACCCGTCGCCTATGTCCTGGACTTCCTCGCCATCGCCGCCGCCGACCTCGGGTCCATCGCCGAACGCCGCACCGACCGGCTGCTGGACAAGAACCGCAGCCACGGCCTGCCGCCGTTCCTCGCGGACGACGCCGGTGTGGACTCCGGTCTGATGATCGCCCAGTACACGCAGGCCGCGCTGGTCAGCGAGCTGAAGCGACTGGCCGTACCGGCCTCGGCGGACTCCATCCCGTCCTCCGCCATGCAGGAGGACCACGTGTCCATGGGCTGGTCGGCCGCGCGCAAGCTGCGCACCGCCGTGGACAACCTCACCCGGGTCATCGCCGTCGAGCTGTACGCGGCCACCCGTGCCGTCGAACTGCGCGAGGGACTCACCCCGGCGCCGGCCTCGCGGGCCGTGATCGAGGCCGCCCGGGCCGCCGGGGTGCGGGGTGCCGGTCCCGACCGGTTCCTCGCGCCCGACCTGGCCGCGGCCGACGCCTTCGTGCGCGGCGGCGAGCTGGTGGCGGCCGCGGAGACGGTCACCGGCCCGCTGCGGTAGGGCGCGGCGAACAGGGGTCCCGTCGTCCGGCGGGGCCCCTTCGCCGTGTCTGCGTCACTTCAGTTTGGCCGACTGGGCCTTGACGACCCGCGGCGACACCGCGTAGCCCTTCTTCGCCATCATCGCGCCGATGTTCACGGTGTAGTACGACGCCAGGGTGTTCCCGTGCCGGACGACCTCGCCGTAGACGGGAGCGGCGTTCCCGTCGTTCCCGTCGGTGACCGTCGCCTCGAACGCCACCGACTGCGCACCCGTGGCGGAGGACTTGACCCCGGACACCTCGGTGATCTTCGCCGTCGTGCCCGCCTGTTCGCCGGTGAAGCCCTTCGTGCAGGACTTCACCGCCTCGGAGACCACCGCGAGGGCCTTCGCGGCGCCGTCCCCGTCGTACGAGGACAGGTTGACCGTGGTGACGTCACGGTCCATCGACCTCTTCAGCGCGTCCTCGAACTTGCCGTCGGCCATGTCGTCCAGGGACGTCGCGCCGTCCGTGGGGTCCTTGTGCTGCTGCTCGGTGGCCAGACGGTCCGTCTGCGCCGCGGGGTCGGCCGGCGGGAGGCCGGACAGGACCCGGGCCAGCGGCCGGCACGGGGTGCTGGCGGTCGTGATGGGTTTGGCACGGCCGGCCGGCACGGCCCCGACCTTGTACCCGGGCACCTCGCCATCGGCGATGATCAACTTCTTCAACTCGGCGGTGCTCAGCGCCTTCGCGTCCGGCTTCGACGCCCCCTTGGCGTCCCCTGAGTCCGCCGACCCTCCATCAGAACAGCCCACCAGCAGGGCGAGTGACAGCGCGCTCACGGTGGCGGTGGCGCCCAGCCGCCCGCTCGATGATCTCTTCATGCGCGAACTATGTGGCGGCTGTCAAGGTTCCGTCAAGGAATTTTAAAATCCCAGGCGCTCGCGGCGCACCGAATACACCACGAATCCGGCGCCCACGGCGAGGAAGAGGCTTCCGCCCACGACGTACGGCGTGGTGTCGGGGCTTCCGGTGTCGGCGAGTTCGGCCTCGTCGGCCGCGTCCCGCGCGCTCCGCTCCGCGACCGCCGACAGTGCCCTGGCCTGCTGGGTGACGGGGGTCGCGGAGAACGCCGTGGCGGATCTCGGCGCCGTGGGCCTGGCCTCCGGGGTGGTCTGCGAGGCGTTCGCGGACGGGACGAACCACAGGGCGCAGAGCAGGGTGCCCGCGGCGGTGGCGGTCAGCAGCGGACGGCGAGCGGATGACACGGAATATCGATCCCCCTTGTGACGCTGGCGAATTGGCCGTGTGAGGCGATGTTAGTGAAAGTCGCGGGTCACAGGAAAGTCACGAGAGGTTTCGGTCGTACGCTCCCGCCATGAGTGCTGAAGAGACATCACGTTTTGTGCGGCTTCGAGTGGAGCTCGTGCTGGAGGTGCACGACGAGGGCGAGGTGACCAAGGCGGCGCTGCGCCGGCTGGCCACCGATCCGGAACTGCCGCCGGAGGAGCGCGGCCAGGCCGAGGGGGCTGTGACGGAAGACACCGCGGAGGCCCTGGCCTACCTCGTTGATCCGTTCGACCTGGTCAGCGAGGTGCCCGGGGTGGAACTCCAGCAGGCGTCCTGGTCGAGCGAGCGGATCGAGTACGACCCTGATTCGCCCGACTGGGATCTGGACGAGGATGATGGGGCCGACGACGAGGAAGAGGACGGCATCGGCTGAGCGTCCCGGGGCACCCATGACCCCGGACGGCGAGAGCCGTCCGGGGTTTTTCGTCGCCCCGGGGGCGTACGGACGACTTTCGCACCACCCGCCGCGGGCGGACGTGGTGCGCCTAACACATGCGAACCATGTGAAAAGGGACGGAACGTCCGTAGCGTGGATGGCTCACCACGGGGATTCTCGGGGTTCTGTACTCGGCAACGATGGAGAAGCGTGTGATGACGGACAGTAAGCGGCGCAAGGGCCTCATGGCCGCGTCCGCACTGCTCGGTAGTGTGCTGGCCCTCACGGGTTGTTCCGGCGGCGGCAACGCCCAGGCGTCCGACGGCGGCGGGGACACCTCGCAGGCCAAGGCCGACGAGGCGGCGGCCCAAAAGGCGTCCGAGGCGCAGATCACGGTCACGCCCAAGGACGGCTCCGACAACGCCTCCATCAACAACTCGGCCACCGTCCGGGTCGCCAAGGGCACGCTGACCGGTGTGACGATGACCACTTCCGACGGCAAGGCCGTCGCCGGTTCGCTGTCCGCCGACAGGACGAGCTGGAAGCCCGCATCCCAGCTGGCGCGGTCCACCACCTACAAGATCGCCGCGGCGGCCAAGGACACGCAGGGCCGCATAGCCCACGAGAACGCGTCCTTCACCACGGTCTCCCCGGCCAACAGCTTCATCGGCAGCTTCACCCCGGACAACGGGGCCACGGTCGGTGTCGGGATGCCGGTGTCGATCAACTTCGACAAGGCGATAACCAACAAGGCGGCCGTGCAGAAGGGCATCACGGTCAGCTCCAGCAGCGGCCAGGAGGTCGCCTGCCACTGGTTCAACGCCAACCGCATGGACTGCCGTCCCGAGCAGTACTGGAAGGGCGGCTCCACCGTCACGCTGAAGCTGGCGCTCGACGGTGTCGAGGGTGCCTCCGGCGTCTACGGTGTGCAGCAGAAGACGGTGACCTTCCACATCGGCCGCAACCAGGTCTCCTACGTCGACGCGAAGACCAAGCAGATGAAGGTCACGCAGGACGGCAACGTCGTCAAGACCATCCCGATCTCCGCCGGCTCCCCCGAGCACACCACGTACGAGGGCCAGATGGTGATCGCGGAGAAGTTCAAGCAGACCCGCATGAACGGCGCCACGGTGGGCTTCACCGACGACGACGGCAAGGGCGAGTACGACATCAAGGACGTGCCGCACGCCATGCGTCTGACGAACTCCGGCACCTTCATCCACGGCAACTACTGGGGTGCCCCCTCCGTCTTCGGCGGTGTCAACACCAGCCACGGCTGCGTCGGCCTCCAGGACAAGAAGGGCGCCGGCGACCCGAACATGCCGGCCGCCTGGTTCTTCGACCACTCCCTCGTCGGTGACGTGGTCGTCGTGCAGCACACCGGCGACAAGACCGTCTCCCCGGACAACGGCCTCAACGGCTGGAACATGGACTGGGCGCAGTGGAAGGCCGGCTCGGCCGTCTGACGCCGCCTCCCCACCTCTCGCGATGCCGCTCCCCCAGGGGGGCGGCATCTGCGTTGTGGACGGCGTCGATCCGGCCAAACTCTCCGAGGCCACCTGACCAGGGTGCGCAGCGAGAACATGGGGCGGGATCACGGTGAAGGAGAACGCCGGCACCTGAGGGCGGACAGCTCCCCTCGGCCACCGCGTACTTCGGCACCGCCGGTCCCTTGAGCCCCCTGATCGCCCCCCGGCATACTGCGTCCCAATGCCGTTGCTTTTGAGGTTGTGGGCCGGTTGAGCCGGTGTGCTGATATCCCGTCTGGACCGTCTGGGTCTGGGAGTGCTGACCCGGTCGTGCCCGCCAGAGCTGGTGGACCGGGTGGTCGATGAGGCCGGCCGCTCGGAGAAGCGCCGACGTCTGCTGTCCGCTCGGTTCACGGTCTACTTCGTACTGGCCATGTGCTTGTTCCCGCAGGCCGACTACCTGGAGGTCCTGCGTTTGGTGAAGACCGGCGATCCGGGACTGCGGCCCTGGACCGGAGTGAACAAATCCTCGCTGACCAGGGCCCGGCAACGGCTGGGATGGACCGTGATGCAGGAACTGTTCCGGGCCGTGGCCCGGCCACTGGGCAGGGAAGACGATCTCTTCCGCGGGCTGCGGGTGCTGGCACTGGACGGGACGCTGCTGGCCGTGCCGGACTCGGCGGCGAACAATGACGCCTTCGGCAAGTCGGGATCACAGCGCAGTCCGATGGGGTATCCGCAGGCCCGCGTGGTCGCGGTGGCCGAGTGTTCCTCCCACGCCGTACTCGACGCCGTGATCGGCGGGTTCAAGGAGTCCGAGCGGATCGTCTCCGACGCCCTGGATGCCCACGTCGGAAGCGGGACGCTGTTACTGGCCGACCGCGGACTGTGGGGCCTGGCCCGCTGGCACCGACTGCGCGACCAGGGCACTCACCTGCTGTGGAGGATCGAGCGGCGCAAGGCCCGCCGGGTCCAGGACGTGCTGCCCGACGGCAGTTACCTGGCCCGGATTGAAGCGAACAAGCACAGCAAGGCGGCCGGAACGGTCAAAGCCCCACCGGCCCTGGTCCGGGTCATCGAGTACCGCGTCGACGGCCGGCCGGACATCGTCCGGCTGATCACCAGCCTGACCGATCCCGAGAAGTACCCGGCTGCCGAGCTTGCCGCGCTCTACGCCCGGCGCTGGGAGATCGAGCTGGTATTCGACGAGATCAAGACCCACCAGCGCGGCCGACCAGTCCTCAGATCGCAGACCCCGGACGGGGTACGGCAGGAGATCTATGCGCACCTGATCGTGCACCACGCCACTCGCGATCTGCTGGACGAAGCCGCCCGACTGCACCGCAGTACGGCAGAGCGGACCTCGTTCACCCGGGCTCTGCACGTCGTCCGCCGCACGGTGATCTCGCCGAGCGGCTTTTCCCCCCTCCGCCCGCAGACGGGACCGGCGCCTCGGACTCGCCGAGATCGGCCGCACTCTGTTACCCCGCCGTCGGCCCCGTGACTGCCCCCGCAAGATCCGCTCGTGCATCACCGGCTACGGCAGCAAGGCCCCAGGAGAACCCGCCAGCCACCGCCGTTCCCCAGTCGTCGTCACCCTGAACCACCGATGGCACGACCACTAAAGCAACGGCATTGTACTGCGTCCTCCGGGGGGCTGCGCACGCGCGTGCGAGCGGCTCCCCCGGCCGGGCGAACGGGGAATTCGCCCGGTACCTCATCTCCAGGGGGAGATCTTGCGCAGACAAGTGAAAAGAGCCGCCGCGGCCGGTGTGGCAACGGCCGCGGCAGTCGCCCTCGCGGCGGGAATGACCAGCCCGGCGTCGGCGAACCCCGCACCCGCATCCGCACGCCCGGCCGCCGCCTCCGCGCTCACCGCCCGGCACCACGTCACCCTCATCACCGGTGACCGGGTCGCCCTCGACGCCAAGGGCCGCGTCGTCGGCCTGGAGCGGGCCAAGGGCCGCGAGCGCATACCCTTCCAGGTCCGAAAGGCCGCCGGACACACGCTGGTCGTGCCCGCCGACGCGGCCCGCCTGGTCGCCTCCGGCACGCTGGACCAGCGCCTGTTCGACATCACCGAGCTGAACAAGGCCGCCACCCGCAAGGCCCAGAAGAACGGCCTGAAGGTCATCGTCGGCTACCGCGGCACCGCCACGGCGGCGAAGGCCGGCGTCCGGGACGCGGGCCGTCTGCGCCGCACCCTGAGGGCGCTCGACGCGGACGCCGTGCAGACCCCGGCCGCGGACACCGCGCGGCTGTGGGACGCGGTCACCGACGGCGGCGGGGCCGCGGCCGGCATCGCGCACATCTGGCTCGACGGCGTCCGCACGGCCGCCCTCGACAAGTCCGTGCCGCAGATCGGCGCGCCCACCGCGTGGAAAGCCGGCTACACCGGCAAGGGCGTGAAGGTCGCCGTCCTGGACACCGGTGTGGACACCACCCACCCCGACCTCAAGGGCCAGGTGATCGAGTCCAGGAACTTCACCGGCGCGGCGGACGCCACCGACCACTTCGGCCACGGCACGCACGTGGCCTCGATCGTGGCGGGCACCGGCGCCAAGTCGGGCGGCAAGTACAAGGGTGTCGCCCCCGACGCCAGGATCCTCAACGGCAAGGTCCTGGACGACACCGGTTCCGGTGACGACTCCGGCATCCTCGCCGGCATGGAGTGGGCGGTCTCGCAGGGCGCCTCCGTCATCAACCTCAGCCTCGGCGGCGAGGACACCCCCGAGGTGGACCCGCTGGAGGCCGAGGTCGACGAGCTCTCGGCCGACAAGGGCGTCCTGTTCGCGATCGCCGCGGGCAACGAGGGCCCCCAGGGGATCGGTTCGCCAGGCAGCGCGGACGCCGCGCTCACCGTCGGCGCCGTCGACAAGAAGGACAGGCTGGCCGACTTCTCCTCCACCGGCCCTCGCAACGGCGACGGAGCCGTCAAGCCGGACGTCACCGCCCCCGGTGTGGACATCACCGCGGCCGCGGCCAAAGGCAGCGTCATCGACCAGGAGGTCGGTGAGAAGCCCGCGGGCTACCTGACCCTCTCCGGCACCTCGATGGCCACCCCGCACGTCGCGGGTGCCGCGGCGATCCTCAAGCAGGAGCATCCCCACTGGGGTTACGCCGAGCTGAAGGGCGCCCTGACCGGCTCCGCCAAGGGCGGCAAGTACACCGCGTTCGAGCAGGGTTCGGGCCGGATCGCCGTCGACAAGGCCATCAAGCAGTCGATCGTGGCCGACCCGGTGTCGGTGAACTTCGGAGTACGGCAGTGGCCGCACACCGACGACAAGCCGCTCACCAAGAAGGTGACGTACCGCAACCTCGGCGCCCATGCCGTCACGCTCACGCTGACGAGCACCGCCACCGGCCCCAAGGGCGCGGCGGCCCCGTCGGGCTTCTTCAAGCTCGCCAAGACCAGGCTGACCGTCCCGGCGCACGGCAAGGCCGCGGTCGGCCTCACCGTCGACACCAGGCTCGGCGGCCGTCTCGACGGCGCCTACTCCGCGTACGTGACGGCGAAGGGCGCCGGCCAGACGGTCCGCACGGCCGCCGGGGTGCAGCGCGAGGTGGAGTCGTACGACGTCACGCTGAAGTTCATCGGCCGCGACGGCAAGCCGGCCCCCTACTACGGCGCCGACCTCAGCGGCGTCGCCGGACTGGCCGCAGGCCGGTCGATGAGCCCCTACGACCCGTCCGGCACGGTGAAGGTGCGCGCGCCGAAGGGCACGTACATCCTCAACACCGCCGTCTACGTGGACCCCGAGGACGGCACCAAGGGCCTCGACTGGATCGCCCAGCCGAAGCTGACCGTCGCCGGGAAGCGGACGATCACCATCGACGCGCGCCGGGCCCGGCCGGTGGGGATAACCGTCCCCGCCTCGGGCCTCACATCGCGGTTCGCCGCGCCGGAATTCGACGTCGTGCTCGGCGACGGCGAGTACGGCTACGGCTGGTTCCTGGACTCGTACAAGAACTTCCGCACCGCCCACCTGGGGCCCGCGCTGCCCGCCGGCGCGCTGCGCCAGCAGTGGGACGCCCACTGGAGCAAGGGGGCGAAGGAGGAGTACGACGTCGTCGCCGGCGGCCTGGTCAAGCGGCTCGCCACCGGCTACACCCGGCACTACAAGGCCGGTGACCTGGCCACCGTCAAGGCCCGGCTCGGTTCGGCCGCGAGCGGCAAGACCGGCTCGGTCAGCGCCTACGGCTGGCTGCCCGGCAGCTCCGGTGCCGGTGCCATCACCCTCGACCAGAAACTGCCCGGCACCCGCACCCTGCACCTGTCCGCCAGGGACGGGGTGAGCTGGGAGCTGGAGTTCGCGCAGAACGGAGGCTTCGACCAGGACGGCTTCCCGCTCTCCGACGCCTCCTACGCCATGGGCCAGTCCGTCTTCACGGCCGGCCGGAGCTACACCAGGACGGTCAACACCGCCGTCTTCGGTCCGCACCTCACCCGGGACTTCGGCATCTTCCGCGACGGCGACGAGATCTCCGGTTCACTGCCGCTGTTCGCCGACTCGGCCGGACACGCCGGATACTCGGACTTCAGCTCCGTGCGCACCACCCTGTACCGCAACGGCGTCAAGGTCGGCTCCAACGACGACCCGCTGTTCGGCGCGCAGACCTTCAAGGTCCCGGCCGCGGACGCGGCCTACCGGCTGACCACCTCGGTCAAGCGGTCCGCCAAGGTCGCGCGGGCCTCCTCGCGGATCGACGCCACCTGGACCTTCCGGTCGAGGAAGCCGTCGGACGGGATCACCCGGCTCCCGGCGTCCTCGGTGCGCTTCGGCGCCACGACCGGCCTGGACAGCCGGGTCCCGGCGGGCCGGAAGGCCACCTTCCCGGTCACCGTCGAGGGTTCGGCCGCGGGCGGCAACCTGCGGTCCCTCGCCGTCTACGTCTCCTACGACGGCAAGACCTTCGAGAGGACGACCGTCCACGGCGGCAGGATCACCGTCAAGAATCCCGCGAAGGGCAAGTCCGTCTCCTTCCGCGCCAAGGTCACCGACAGGAACGGCAACACGTCGCTGATCACCGTCTTCGACGCCTACTTCGGCAAGTGAGCCGGAGCAACCGCTGACGAGGGGCACACCGCGGCGATCCGCGGTGTGCCCCTCACCGCGCGGTCAGCGCGTCGGCGCGCGCGTCGCGTCCGCGCCCCAGCTGGCCAGCAGGCGCAGGGACTCCTCGGACGGGGAGGCGGGGTCGGCGTGGTAGGTGACCAGGGACTGGTCCGCGTCGCCCGTCAGCCGGAACGACTCGAAGTTCAAGGAGAGCTCGCCCACCAGCGGATGGTGCAGGCGCTTGAGGCCGTGGCTCTTCTCCTTGACGTCATGGGTGGCCCACAGGCGCCGGAACTCCTCGCTCTTGACGGAGAGTTCGCCCACCAGGGCCGACAGTCGCGGATCGTCCGGGTGGCAGCCCGCGTCCATGCGCAGCGCACAGACGATGTCGATCGCCTTCTGCTCCCAGTCGACGAACAGATCGCGGTAGTCGGGACGCAGGAACACCAGCCGCGCCCAGTTGCGCTCGACGGCCGGAAGCTCCGCCCAGTCGCCGAAGACGGCCGCGGCCATCCGGTTCCAGGCGAGGATCTCGGCGCGCCGGCCGACGATGTACGCCGGTACGCCGTCCATCGTGTCCAGCAGCCGGCACAGCGAGGGGCGGACCTGCTGCTGGCGCGCCGCCGGCTTCCTCTTGTGCGACTTCGGCTTGGCCAGATGCGTGAGGTGGGCGTGCTCGGCGTCCGTCAGCCGCAGGGCGCGGGCGATCGAGTCCAGCACCTCCGCCGAGACGTTGCGTCCGTTGCCCTGTTCCAGGCGCGTGTAGTACGCCACCGACACCCCGGCGAGCTGGGCCAGCTCCTCGCGGCGCAGGCCCGGCACCCGGCGGCGCCGGCCGAAGTCGGGCAGGCCGACGTCCTCCGGTTTCAGCCGGGCACGGCGGCTGCGCAGGAACTCGCTCAGCTCGGCTCGCCGGTCCAGGGGCCGGCCGGGCGTCGCCGTCGCCTGCGGCTGTTCGTCCCTGGGTTCCATGCGTCCAGTATTCCTGGTCGTACGCACAGGAGCCTGACCCCGCCAGTGGTAGGCACGGCAGACGTACGCAAAGCGGTGGGCTGGGCGGTCGATGCGGGGAAGGCGCAATGTGGAAGACGTACCCGGCCGGAAGGCGGCCGGGGACGAGAACCCCCCTTGCTAGGAGAACCCCGGCATGACCACTGTTGCTGCTTACGCCGCGCCCGCACCGAAGGCCCCGCTGGAGCGGACCACCATCGAGCGGCGCGCGGTCGGTGAACACGACGTTCTGATCGACATCAAGTTCGCCGGTATCTGCCACTCCGACATCCACCAGGCCCAGGACGGCTGGCGGCCCGGCATCTTTCCGATGGTCCCCGGCCACGAGATCGCCGGTGTCGTCTCCGAGGTCGGTTCCGGTGTGACGAGGTTCGCCGTCGGTGACCGGGTGGGCGTCGGCTGCATGGTCGACTCCTGCCGCGAGTGCGACAACTGCAAGGCCGGCCTGGAGCAGTACTGCCTCAAGGGCGGACCCACCTGGACCTACAACGACACCGGCAAGGACGGCGAGCCCACCTACGGCGGCTACTCCGAGAAGATCGTCGTCGACGAGAACTACGTCATCCGCGTGCCCGAGGGCCTGTCGCTGGACGTGGCCGCGCCGCTGCTGTGCGCGGGCATCACCACGTACTCCCCGCTGAAGCACTGGGGCGCCGGTCCCGGCAAGAAGGTCGCCGTCGTCGGCCTGGGCGGCCTCGGCCACATGGGCGTCAAGATCGCGCACGCGCTGGGCGCGGAGGTCACCGTGCTGTCGCAGTCCCTGCGCAAGAAGGACGACGGGCTGCGGCTGGGCGCCGACCACTACTACGCCACCAGCGACCCGAACACCTTCGAGGAGCTGGCCGGCACCTTCGACATCATCCTCAACACGGTCTCGGCCCCCCTCGACTTCGACGGGTACCTGTCCCTGCTGCGCACCGACGGCACCCTGGTGAACGTCGGTCTGCCGGAGGAGCCGGTGCAGATCGTGCTCCAGTCGCTGTTCGGCCACCGGCGCAGCGTGAGCAGCTCCGGCATCGGCGGCATCGCCGAGACCCAGGAGATGCTGGACTTCTGCGCCGAGCACGGGCTGGGCGCGGAGATCGAGCTGATCGGCGCGGAGCAGATCAACGAGGCGTACGAGCGGGTGCAGGCGAGTGACGTGCGCTACCGGTTCGTCATCGACACGGCCACGATCTGACCGTCACGGTCCCACGGCCGCGATCCCACGCCACGCACGGCCGTGATCCGACGGTCGTGATCCGACGCCCCGCCGCCCGAGGGTGGCGGGTGCGTCGAGGCGTCCTTCAAGCGGGCGCCCCCCGCGGCGGGCGCTACTCGGCGGGCCGTTCGCGCAGCGCCAGTACGCTCACCGCTCCCGCCACCGCCAGCACCGCCGACACCACCAGGGCGAGGTTCGCGCCCCTGGCCGGGGAGCCGGCGGACGTGGCCAGGGCGATGGTGAGGGCCACGCCGGCGCAGGAGCCGATGTAGCGGAAGGTCTGCTGGGCGCCCGAGCCCATCGCGGCCCGGTCGCGCGGCACCGATTCGACGGCGAGCAGCGGCAGGGCCCCGTTCAGCAGGCCGCTGCCGAGCCCGCCGACGATCAGGCCGGGCAGCAGGCGGGTCCAGGAGCCGGAGCCGATGGCCCCGAGCATCGACACCACGGCGACGGTGTGCAGGGCGAAGCCGAGGCCGAGCTGCGCACGCGCCGGGACGCGGCCGGCCAGATGCTTGACCTGGAGGGCCACCGCGAAGCTCAGCCCGGACCAGAGCAGGAACAGCCAGGCCGTGGCCAGCGGGGTCAGCCCCATCGTCTGCTGGAGCAGGGCCGGCAGGAAGCTGAACATGCCGATCACCGCCAGACCCGTGAACAGGCCGCCCGCCGAGGAGGCCAGGAAGCGGGCGTGGCGCAGCAGGCCGAGGTCGATCATCGGGGCGCCGGAGCGGGCTTCCACCGCGACGAACGCGGCGAGCAGCAGCGCGGCCGCCGCGAACAGCACACCCACCGGGGCCCGCAGCCAGCCGTCCCGGCCCAGGGTGAGCGCCGCTATCAGGGCCACCAGCGCCGGTCCGAAGGTCAGTGCGCCGAGCACGTCCGGACGGCCGCCGCGCGGGGCACGCGACTCCGCAAGCGCGCGGGTACCGAACGCGGCCAGCAGGAGCGCGGCGGCGCCCAGGACGCCGTAGGCCACCCGCCAGGTCGGCAGCGCGCCGGCGACCAGCGGGCCGACCGCGATACCGCCGCTGACGAAGGCGCCCCACACCCCGGTGGCGTGCAACCGGCCGCGTGGACTGGGGAAGGCGTGCACGATCAGGCCGAGGCTGCTCGCCAGGATCGCCGCGCCCGCCGCGCCCTGGGCGATCCGGGCCAGGGTGAACTGCCAGGTGGTCGTGGTGAAGGCGCCGAGGGCGGTGGTCAGACCCAGGGCCAGGGTGCCGGCGAGGAAGACCCGGCGGCGGCCGTGGTCGTCGGCGAGGCTCCCGGCCACCAGGAGCAGGGCGGCCAGACCCAGCGGGGTGCCGTTCAGCAGCCAGGCCTGGGCGGAGACGGAGGTGTGCAGGGCCTTCGCCGTGTCCGGCAGCGTGACCATCGGGGCGGTGTAGGTCATCAGGGTCACGGTGGTCGCCGCGCTGGTGAGGGCGAGGGTGGCCCGGGGACGCGCGGCGGTGCCGTGGGCGGTGCCGGCTCTCGCGACGGCGGGGGCGGTGAGGGAGCGGAGCCCGGTCATGGCCTTGTCCTGTCCTTGCGGGGCCTTCAACGGTCGGTTCGGTCATTGAACCGACCTGTCCAGGCCACCGTAGCATTGTCGGTTCGGTCAATGAACCCTTAAGGCGGAATGTGGTTACAGTGGGGGCATGGCACTGGGCAAGGACTACGCGACACAGGAGTGCTCGGTCGCCCGGGCACTGGAGATCGTGGGGGAGCGCTGGACGCTCCTCGTCATCCGCGACGCGCTGTACGGCGTGCGGCGCTACAACGACTTCCTGGTCCACCTCGGCATTCCGCGCGCCGTCCTGGCCTCCCGGCTGCAGACCCTGATCGCCGAGGGCATCCTCGACAAGCGCCGCTACCAGCAGTCGCCGCCCCGGGACGAATACGTCCCCACCGAGCGCGGCATCGCCCTGTGGCCCACCCTGCGCTCCCTCGGCCTGTGGGGACGCGAGCACTTCGGACAGGCCCCGCTGCGCTACTTCCGGCACGCGGACTGCGGCACGGAACTCGGCCCGTACGGGGAGTGCCCCGCCTGCCGCCTCGTCGTACCCGTGGCCGACGTCCTGATGGAACCGGGCCCCGGCCTCGACCCGGACCCGGCGGACCCCGTCAGCAGGGCGCTGCTCGAGCCCAAACGGCTGACGGCCCCGCTCCACATCCCCTCCGCCGGGGCGGCCCGGACGCCCGCCGAAGCGGACGCGGGCGGGCCTGATCGGGTATAAAGGGCAAGCAGACAGGGTTAGTTGACGTCGGGGGAGGGCATCGGTGATCCGCCGCCTCGCGTGTTCCCGCCGCCTCGCGCCGCTGCTCCTCGTGCTGCTCGCCGTCTTCCCGCTCGACACCGGCACGCTGTTCGCGACCGTGGCGCTCGCCGCGACCGCCGCGGTCGGCGCCGCGCTCGCCCTCTGTGTGCTGCTGGCCGCGCGCCGCACGCCCGCCGTGCCACACACCCGGGTACGCACCGCCCTGCGCGACCGGGCCCGGCGTACCGCCTTCCTCCCACAGCGCGATCCCGACGCGCCCGGCCGGCGACGGCCCAGGGCGCCCGGGCGGGCCCTTCCGGCGACCGCCGCGTAGGGCACGTCCGACCGCACACCGCACGTGACCCCGCGCGGGTCGTCCTGCCGAACTCCGCTTCGCTTCCGGCACGACGAGACCCCCGGAGGGCTCACCCATGTCCGTCTTCCCCGTCTTCGCCCGGCTGGTCGAGCACCTCGCCGACCTGCTGACCCCGCTCTTCCACGGCTCCGCGGCCGCCGCCGCGATCGTCGTGTTCACCGCGCTCGTACGCCTCCTCGTCCATCCCCTGTCCCGTGCGGCGGCCCGCGGCGCGCGGGCCCGTGCCGCGCTGCGGCCGAGGATCGCCGCACTGCGCGCACGGCACGCCGAGGATCCCGAGCGGCTGCGGCGCGCGGTGCTCGACCTGCACGCCGAGGAGCGCGTCTCGCCGCTGTCCGGCGTGCTGCCCGGCCTGCTCCAGCTGCCCGCGTTCTTCCTGCTCTACCACCTGTTCTCCAGCCCCTCGGCCGGTGGCACGGGCCGGGGACCGCTCGGTCACCGGCTGCTGGCCGCGCCCCTCGGCGGCAGGTGGTCCGACGCGCTCGCCCACGGCGGGGTGTTCGGGCCGGCCGGGCTCGTCTATCTGGCGCTCTTCGCCCTCGTCGCGGCCGTCGCCGCCGTCACCTGCCGGCGCACCAGGCAGCGGATGGCGAACGACCCGGCCGCCGCGGGGCCGGCCGGGTCCGAGGGACTGCCCGGGCTCGGCGCGGTCGGCCGGGTCATGCCGTTCCTGTCCTTCCTCACGCTCGTCACCGTCGCCGTCGTACCGCTCGCGGCGGCGCTGTACATCGTCACCAGCACCACCTGGAGCGCCCTGGAACGCGCCGCCCTGTACCCGTAGGGGGCGACCGCTACGGTCCAGTACGTGAACAGGGTCTTGCGGAGTGGACCGCGGACTTGGAGGATCGACCAGTCCTCCGATGGCTGCACCCATCGGCGGGCGCTCCGCCACAGAGGGAGATGGTGACCATGAAGCTGCTGCGAGTCGGCACGGCCGGGGCGGAGCGGCCCGCGCTGCTCGACGCCGAGGGGACCCTGCGCGACCTGTCCGGCCTCGTGGACGACGTCGACGGCGCCCTCCTCGCCGACGACGTGGCGCTCCGCCGTGTACGGGCGGCCGCCGAGGCCGGCGAGCTGCCCGCGCTGGACGCGGCGGGGCTGCGGATCGGGCCGCCGGTCGGCCGCATCGGCAAGGTCGTGTGCATCGGGCTCAACTACCACGACCACGCCCGGGAGACGGGTGCCGAGCCGCCCGCCGAGCCGGTCGTCTTCCTCAAGGCGCCGGACACGGTCGTCGGGCCGAACGACACCGTGCTGGTGCCGCGCGGCTCGGTGAAGACCGACTGGGAGGTCGAACTCGCCGTCGTCATCGGGCGTACGGCCCGCTATCTGGAGTCGGCCGAGGAGGGGCTCGCGCATGTCGCCGGCTACGCCCTCGCGCACGACGTCTCCGAGCGCGAGTTCCAGATCGAGCGGGGCGGGACCTGGGACAAGGGCAAGAACTGCGAGACGTTCAACCCACTGGGGCCGTGGCTGGTGACGGCCGACGAGGTGCCCGACCCGCAGGCGCTCTCCCTGAAGCTGTGGGTCAACGGCGAACTTCAGCAGGACGGGACGACGGCCCGGCAGATCTTCCCCGTGGGCGAGGTCGTGCGCTACGTCAGCCGGTTCATGACCCTCTACCCCGGCGACGTCATCAACACCGGCACACCGGCGGGCGTGGCGATGGGCCGGCCCGAGCCGAAGCCGTACCTGCGGTCGGGTGACGTGGTGGAGCTGGAGATCGCCGGACTCGGCCGCCAGCGCCAGGAGCTGAAGGACGCCTGAAGTCCGGCCGTCGCCCCTCCGCCCGGGCCCGGCTCAGGTCAGCAGTGCGGCAAGGCGGCGCCACTCCTCGCGCGGGAGGGCGTCGCCCGCCTCCCGCGTCACCACCTGGAGCGCCACGTGGTCGGCGCCCGCCGCGTGGAAGGCGCCGATCCGGTCGCGGATACGGGCCTCGTCGCCCCAGGCGAACACGGCGTCGACCAGACGGTCGCTGCCGCCGCCCGCCACGTCCTCCCGCGTGAAGCCCAGGCGCAGGAAGTTGCGGGTGTAGTTGGGCAGTTCGAGATAGCGGGCCAGATATGCGCGGGCGATCTCCCGGGCGCGCTCCGGATCGGACTCCAGCACGACCTTGAACTCCGGCGCCAGCAGGGGCGCTTCCCCCAGGATCTCGCGGGCCTGGGCGGTGTGCTCGGGGGTGACCAGGTACGGCACCGCGCCCGCGGCCCGGTCGGCGGACAGCTTCAGCGTCCTCGGCCCGAGGGCGGCCAGTACGCGCCGGCCGGCCGGCACCCCGGCCGAGTCCAGCGCGTCGAGATAGGACACCAGTGCCGAGTAGGGGCGGCGGTATCGGTCCGTCAGCTTGGCGTGACTGACGCCGAGGCCGAGCACGAAGCGGCCGGGACGGGCCGCGTCCACCTCGGCGAAGGCCGCCGCGCTCGCCTCGGGCCCGTACTGCCAGATGCTCTGGATGCTGGTGCCGACGACCAGGGTGGCGGTCGCCTCGAGGAGCGGCACGGCGTGCCGGGCGGCGCTGCTGCCGCCCAGCCAGGCGGCACCGTAGCCCAGTTCCTCCAGCTCGGCCGCCGCCTCCGCCAGTTCACCGCGCCGGGCGGGGTCCTCCACGCGCAGCCCGGTGCTCCAGACGCCGTACCGGCCGATCCTGTCCTTCAAGGTGCTGGTGCTCATGGTCCGATCCCTCCGGGCGTGGCCGTGCTCGTCACGCCCGGAGTCCTTCCCCGCCGACGGGATCCCACCGCGCGCGCCCCGGCCGCGTCACTCCTTCAGGAACCGCTCCAGGGCCTCGACCACGAGCATGTGGTCCTGGAGCTGGGGCAGGCCCGAGACCGTCACCGCGCCGACGACGCCGACGTCCTCCACGGTGATCGGGAACGAGCCGCCGTGCGCCGCGTAGACGTCGGCATCGAGGCGAGAGGAGTCCTCGAAGGTGGTGCCCTTGGCCCGGAAGCGGGCGCCGACCAGGTAGGAGGCGGCGCCGTAGCGCTCCACCACCCGGCGCTTGCGGGCGATCCAGGCGTCGTTGTCCGGGGTGGAGCCCGCCAGGGCCGCGTGGAAGAGCTGCTGACCGGCGCGGTGGATGTCGACGGCCACCGGCGCGCCGCGCTCCCGGGCCAGCTCCACCAGCAGCGAGCCGAGGGCCCACGCGTCGTCATGGGTGAAGCGCCGGAACACCAGACGGCGTTGCTGCGCCTCCAGTTCCGCCACGCTCGGGGGGGTCTCGGGGGCCGACTCCGCCCTGGTGTGCGGGGCGGGCTCGGGGGTGGTCTGCGGGTGGGTCATCAGAGGGTCACCGTCACCTTGTCGCGGGCCGACGTGCGGGCCGCTTCCAGTACGTCGAGGGCGGCGGCCGCCTGTGTGGCGGTCACCGGGTTGGGGCCGGCGCCGGTCAGGGCGGCGGCGACGGCCGCGTAGTAGGCGGGGTAGTCGCCCGGCAGGGTCGGCACGGGGGTGCCGCCGCCGGTCAGCGGGGAGTCGCCGGCGCCGACGCGCCCCCACAGGGACTCGTCCTCCACTCCCCACTCGGCGCCGCCGCCGGGGCGGCCGCCCTCGCGCAGCGCCGCCTCCTGCGGGTCGAGGCCGTACTTCACATAGCCCGCCCGGGAGCCCAGCACCCGCAGGCGCGGGCCCAGCTGGGCGGTCGTCGCGGAGACGTGGAGGTGGGAGCGGACGCCGTTCGCGTGCGTGAGCGCGATGAAGGTGTCGTCGTCGGTCTCGGCACCCGGACGCCGGATGTCCGTCTCGGCGTACACCTCGGTGACCGGGCCGAAGAGCACCAGGGCCTGGTCGACGAGGTGGCTGCCGAGGTCGTAGAGGAGGCCGCCGATCTCCGCCGGGTCACCGGACTCCCGCCAGCCGCCCTTGGGCTGCGGGCGCCAGCGCTCGAAGCGGGACTCGAAGCGCCAGACGTCGCCGAGCTCGCCGTCCGCGATCAGCCGGCGCAGGGTCAGGAAGTCGTTGTCCCAGCGACGGTTCTGGAAGACCGACAGCAACAGCCCGCGCTCCTCGGCGAGGGCCGCGAGGCCACGGGCCTGAGCGGCGGTGCCGGCGACCGGCTTGTCCACGACGACCGGCAGGCCCGCCTTCAGGGCGGCCGTGGCCAGCGGCACGTGCGTCTTGTTCGGGGAGGCGATCACCACCAGGTCCAGCTCGTCCGCGCGGTCGAACAGCTCCTCGGGGGTGGCGGCGCACCGCACCTGCGGGAACTCGGCGCGGGCCTGCTGCTGCCGGTCCGGGTTGGAGGTGACCACCGTGTCCAGGGCGAGGCCCTCGGTGGCGGCGATCAGCGGGGCGTGGAAGACGGAACCTGCGAGGCCGTAGCCGATCAGGCCGACGCGGAGTGGGGTGGCAGTCATGCGTTCCACTTTGGCAACGCTGTTGCCAAAGTGCAAGCGGCGGGGAGAATGGGTGGCGTGAACAGGACGAGGAGCGGCGGGTCGACGGGTGCGAATCTGGGCGTACTGCGCAGCCACAACACGGCCCTGGTGCTGGGGCTGCTGCGCTCCGCCGGGGGCGAGGGCATCAGTCGGCTGGAGCTGGCCGAGCGCACCGGACTGACCCCGCAGGCCGTCAGCAAGATCACCGCGCGGCTGCGGGAGGAGGGCCTCGCGGCGGAGGCCGGGCGGCGCGCGTCCACCGGGGGCAAGCCCCGGACCGTGCTGCGGCTGGTGCCGGAGGCGGGGCACGCGGTGGGTGTCCACCTGGACCGCGACCGGCTGCGCGTGGTCCTCGTCGACCTGGACGGCGCGGTGGTGGGGGAGCGGAGCGAGGAACTGGACCTGGGGGCGGGGGCGGACGCCGTGCTGGGGATCGTCGCCCGCGCGGTCGGGGGACTGGTGGGGGAGAGCCGGGGGCCGGGTGCGGGGGAACCCGGTGGCGCCGGGACGTTGCTCGGGGTGGGCGTCGCGCTCCCGGGGCCGCTCGATCACGCGCGCGGTGTGCTGCACCGGGTGACCGGCTTTCCCGAGTGGGACGGGTTCCCGCTGCGGGACGCCCTGGCGGCGCGGCTGGGGGTGCCGGTCGTGGTGGACAAGGACACCAACGCGGCCGCTCTCGGGCTGTCGGTGGCCGGCGAGGGCGGCTCCTTCGCCTATCTGCACCTCGGCACCGGCCTGGGTGCCGGGCTGGTGATCGGCGGGAGCGTGCACCGGGGGGCGCGGACCGGGGCCGGGGAGTTCGGGCACCAGGTGATCCAGCTCGACGGGCCGCTGTGCGAGTGCGGGAACCGGGGCTGTGTGGAGGTGCTGTGCCTGGCCGCCGTGGCCCGGGGCGAGACGGCGACGGCCGCGCGGGTGCTGGGCGCGGGGGCCGGGAACCTGGTGGGGCTGCTCGACATCGACCTGGTGCTGCTCGGCGGCCGGACGATCGCCGCGGCGCCGGAGGCGTTCGTCCGGGGGGTCGGCGCGGTGCTGGACGCCCGGGCCCGCCGGGAGGGAGCGCTCGGCGGGGCGGTGCCGGTACGGGTTGCCGCCGGCGGGGACCGGATCGTCGCCGAGGGAGCCGCTCAGCTACTGCTGGCACCGCTGTTCGGACGCACGGACGGCTGAACGGCGCGACCCGGGGCGCCCGAGAGGGACCGCATGGCCACCGCCACCGCCACCGCCGCCGCCTTCGCCCGGTCCGCGTACGCCGTCGACGCCGGGGGACCACCGACGGCGTGGCCAAGGTGCGCGAGTCGGGTGTCCGCGACAGGATCGTCATCGTTGACAAGGCGGCAAGGCCGTCGTCACCCGGAAGCACAGGTCCGGCAAGGCGTGGCTGGGGCGGGCCGGGCCGGCCGGTGTGACGTCCGTGTGATGCCGAGGGGGACCCGGGACTGGTACCCGGGCTCCCTCGGCCCCCCCCGCGAACGAGGAGGTCACGAAGTGCGCGCGATCAGGATGAAGATGGCCACGGTCCTGCTGGGAGCGGCCGCGGCGGGTCTCGCGGTGCCCGCCCAGTCGTTCGCCGGCACCGGTACCGACGCCGACCCCGCGCCGAAAGCCGCCTACTGCGGCGCGGACCAGGCGTCGGGGCTCGCCGTGTGGGGGACCGGGAAGGTGCCCTGCGCCACCGCGCTCCAGGCGGCGGCCGCCTACACCACGGCCTCGCGCGACAAGGCGGACGGCGTCGGCGAGGTCCGCGCGGCCGGCGTCACATGGAAGTGCGCGGAACGGCAGGGCGACCCGAACCCCTACGAGGAATGCGTCGACGCCGGCGACCCCCGCCGAGTGGTCGTGCTGTCGTCCTGACCCCGATCCCTCCTCGACCCGGCGGCGCCGTTCCATGATGTCCGTACGACCGCCCCCGCCCCCGCCCCCGCCCGCGGCCGGCGCCGGGCCGCGGCCGGCCGCGGGAGTGCCCGAGGCAAGGCGATGGCGAGCGCCGGCCGGGACGAACCCGCACGCGACCAGGAGACCCTGAAGAAGGGCTGGACCGCCGGACCGCCGACGACGGGCGTCCGGACCGGTCCGGGGTGCGGGCGCTCCAGGACGCCGGCCATCAGCGGGGTGGCCCGGCCACCGGCGCCTGGAGGGGACCCGGTGCGCTTCGCGGCCTATCCGGAGCGGTACAACGCGGCGCCGCCCGGAGTCGACGCGGACCGACCGCGGCCCGCGCTCACCGCCTGGGCCGAGGCGCCGTGCCGGTACCGGCCACCACGACGGGCGGCGGTACCGGCCCCGGTCAGCCCACCGGCACCGCCGCCCGGCAGCCGGTCCGGGACCCGGGCCGCCAGGAACACCGGGTGCCGACGCAGCCGGAAGCCCATGCGCGCGTCCGCGGTCCCTGACCGCCCTCGGCGCGCTCGCCACCCCCCGGGCCGGAGGTCCGCCGATCGGGCGGACTTCCGGCCGGCCCCGGAGTGGCGTCGCGTGCGGCCCCCGGGACCCGGCATGGTCATGTGTTCATGCGACCGTGTACGTCTGCGTCCCTCTGCCTCGCCGCGGCCGCCGTCCTCGTCACCGTGCCGGCGGCCGCCGCCCACGCGGACGCCACCCCGTCCTGCGCGGCGTCCGGCGACCGCGCCTTCCCGCTGGCCACCCGGATCCGCGGTGGGCCCGGCACCTACGAGGCCGGTGGCGGCTTCGGCACCTGGTACATCGACCTCACCAACACCACCCACGACGCCTGCGCGGACATCCACCCGGTCGTCGTGCTCGTCGACGACCGGCGCGCGCTCCGGCCCGACCAGGCCGATCTGGACTTCTCCGACGGCTCGCGCTCCCTGCCGGTGGAACTGGAGAGCACCGACGAGCAGGAACTGGTCGGAGTGCTCGACGGGGACGGATTCGACGGGTTCACCGTGCCCGCCGGCCGTACCGTCAGCGTCCGGGTCCGGCTGGCGCTCGCGGCGGACGCCGGGTCCGAACACGTCACCGTCAACGCCGCCGCCGTCCAACGCCGGGGCGACGACGGCAACTGGGTGGGGGAGTCCAACGCCTACCGCTTCGCGATCGACGGACAGCGCCCGGCGCCCGAGGCGACGGATCCGGACGCCACCCCGGACACCGAGGAGTCCGGCGGTGCGCACGCCTCCCCGACCGGCGGCACCCCACAGGCCTCGCCGTCCGCCGGCCCGAGGTCCACCGCGTCCGGCGGTCCGAAGCCCTCCCTCTCCGGCGGCCCCCGGGGCACGCCGTCCGCCGGCGCCACCCCCGTCGCCGACACCTCCCTGCCGTTCGCCGCCGACGCGCAGGCGGCCGGGGAACGAGCCCGCGAGCTGGCCCGTACCGGGGCCGCGCTCGCGCATGGGCTGCTCGCCGCGGCCGCCGTCCTGCTCTGCGTGGCGGGCACCGCGTTCCTGCTGGCCCGCCGGCGCCGCTGACCGGGCCCCGCGGGCCGCAGACGGCCCCTGTCTGCGACGATCCCTGCGTGGACTACCCCAACGACCAGGCCCCCGGCGCCCCCGTGCGCTCCGGCATTCCCGAGCACGGGCGCATCCCCAAGTACTACGCGGTCAAGGCACGGATCGCGGCGCTGCTGGAGGAGCTGGGGGAGGGCGGTGTCATCCCCACCGAGCGGGATCTCGCCGAGCGGTACGACGTCGCCCGCGAGACCGTGCGGCAGGCGGTGCGCGAGCTCGTGCTGGAGGGGCGGCTGCGGCGCCGGGGCCGCGGGACCGTCGTCGCCGGGCCCAAGCTGGCCCAGCCGCTCTCCCTGGCCAGCTACACCGAGGGGGTCCGCGAGCAGGGCCGTACCCCCGGGCGCTCGCTCGTCACCCTGGACCGCTTCCCCTGCCCGCAGGCCCTCGCCGACGAGGTCGGACTGACCCGGGGCGAGCCGGTCTGGCACCTGGAGCGGGTGCTGCTCGCCGACGAGGAACGGGTCGGCCTGGAGAGCACCTACGTCTCCGTCGAGCGCGTGCCGCGGCTGGACGCCGACTTCGACCCCGACTCCTCCTTCTACGCGTACCTGAAGACCCAGGGGATCACCTTCGGCGACGCCGACGAGCGCGTCGAGACCGTCCTCGCCACGCCCCGGGAGGCGCTGCTCATCGGCACCCCGCCCGCCCTTCCGATGCTGCTGATCCACCGGATCTCCCGGGACACCGAGGGCCGGCCGCTGGAACGGGTCCGCGGTCTGTACCGGGGCGACCGGTTCTCCTTCACGGCCCATCTGCGCGGCTGAAAGGCGACTCTCACGACACCGCCGCTACGATCGCCGCTGCCATAACGGAAAGGTAACGGGTCTAGCCCAAACGTGACGGGTCGTTCACGCTGTCGGTGACAGCCGGATTTCTCCGGTTCCCCCGTGCGCGAGGAGCGTTGCCGTCGTGAGAGTGACAGTCGTCGGAGCGGGCGTGGTGGGCACCATGCACGCCTGGCACGCCGTGAAACGCGGCCATCGGGTCGTCCAGATCGAGCGCGAGGCCGAGGCGCGCGGCGCCTCGCTGCGCAACTTCGGGCAGATCTGGGTCAGTGGCCGCGCCGGTGGGGAAGAGCTGGAGGCGGCCCTGCGGGCCCGGGAGCTGTGGGAGGAGATCGGCGGCCGGGTGCCCGGCCTCGGATTCCGGGCCATCGGCTCCCTCACCCCCGTCCGCGACCCCCTCGAACTCGCCGTCGCCGAGGCCGCCGTGGCCCGCGCCGACGCCGCCGCCCGCGGCTACAAGCTGCTCACGCCGGGCGAGGCCCGCGCCCTCAACCCCGCCCTGCGGGGCGAGTTCACCGCCGCGCTGTACTGCGAGCGGGACGCGGCCGTCGAGCCCCGCACGGCGCAGCTCGCCCTGCGCGAGGAACTGCTGAAGTCCCCGGACTACACCTTCCTGCCGGGGCGCGAGGTACGCGAGGTGGTCGGCGCCGCAAGCGTCCGGGACGACCACGGGGATGTACACCACGCGGACGCCGTGATCCTGTGCACCGGCGCCTGGCTGGGCGGCCTGGTCCGCGAGCTCGCCGGGCCCGGACTGCCGGTGCGCCGCGTCCGGCTGCAGATGATGCAGACCGACCCGCTCGGCGAACCGCTGACCACCTCGGTCGCCGACGCCGACAGCTTCCGCTACTACCCCGCCTACGCCTCCCCGGCGCTGGACGAACTCAACCTGCGCCGGCCGCAGGCCGAGACGGCCGCCGCGCACCGGATGCAGCTGCTCATGGTGCAGCGGGCCGACGGCGCACTGACCATCGGCGACACCCACGAGTACGAGCACCCCTTCGCCTTCGACACCGTCGAGGAGCCGTACGAGCACCTCGTCGAGGTCGTCGAGTCCCTGCTCGGCCGGCCGCTGCCCCGCATCCGGCACCGCTGGGCCGGGGTGTACGCGCAGTGCACCGAGCCCGGCCGCGTGGTGCACCGGCAGCAGGTGCGCGAAGGGGTGTGGCTGGTCACCGGGCCCGGCGGGCGCGGCATGACCTGCGCCCCCGCGATAGCCGAGACCACCGCCGACGAACTGGGCTGGTGACCTACCCCGTGAACGACTCCAGGACCACCTCCATGACCCACCCCGCCCCCGCCCTCACCGCCGACATCCGTCTCGTCGTCCTCGACATGGCCGGGACGACCGTCGCCGACGGCGGCCTCGTCGAGCGCGCCTTCGCCGCCGCCGCGGCCGAACTGGGCGTCGAACCCGGCTCGGCCGAGCACGCCGAACACCTCGGCTACGTCCGCGCCACCATGGGCGAGTCCAAGATCTCCGTCTTCCGGCACCTGTTCGGGGACGAGGACCGCGCCCGGCGCGCCAACACCGCCTTCGAGAAGGCCTACGGCGACCTGGTCGACGAGGGCCTGATCGCCCCGGTGCCCGGCGCCCGCGAGACCATCGAGGAACTGGCCGGCGGCGGCCGTACCGTCGTCCTGACCACCGGCTTCGCCCGTGTCACCCAGGACGCCATCCTCACCGCCCTGGGCTGGCGGGACCTCGTGCCGCTCACCCTGTGCCCGGCCGACGCCGGCGGGCGCGGCCGGCCCTTCCCGGACATGGTCCTCGAGGCCTTCGTCCGCACCAAGGCCGCCGAGGACGTACGGCAGGTCGCCGTCGTCGGCGACACCTCCTACGACGTCCTCAGCGGCGTACGGGCCGGCGCCGGGCTGGTGGCGGGAGTGCGTACCGGGGCCCACGGGGACGACGCGTTCCGTGCCGCCGGCGCCACCCACGTCCTGGACTCCGTCACCGGTCTGCCCGCCCTGCTCGCCGCAGACCCGTAGTCGTGGGCATCCGCTTCGATTCCGTCACGTCCCGGACGTGGACTCCCGCCGCCGCCCGTCGCGGAGGGTACCGAGTGATCGACGGGGTACGCCTGACACGGTCCTGACTAGGCTGGGGGCGTCGGTACGCCGTGGTTCCGGCGCCCCCCGTTCCCCGACCGTACGCACGCCAGGAGACGCACCACATGGCAGACCGCAAGCCCATCGAATCGTGGCTCACCGACATGGACGGCGTCCTGATCCACGAGGGCGTGCCCATCCCCGGCGCCGAGGCATTCCTGAAGAAGCTGCGCGAGTCCGGCCGGCCCTTCCTCGTGCTCACCAACAACTCCATCTACACCGCCCGCGACCTGCACGCCCGGCTGCGCCGCATGGGCCTGGACGTGCCGGTGGACAACATCTGGACCTCGGCCCTGGCCACCGCCCAGTTCCTGGACGACCAGCGGCCCTGCGGCAGCGCCTACGTCATCGGCGAGGCCGGACTGACCACCGCGCTGCACGACATCGGCTACATCCTCACCGACCACGAGCCCGACTTCGTGATCCTCGGCGAGACCCGCACCTACTCCTTCGAGGCGCTGACGAAGGCCGTCCGGCTGATCAACGACGGTGCCCGGTTCATCGCCACCAACCCCGACAACGTCGGCCCCTCCGTCGAGGGCGACCTGCCCGCCACCGGCTCGGTCGCCGCGCTGATCACCGCCGCGACCGGCAAGAAGCCGTACTTCGTCGGCAAGCCCAACCCGCTGATGATGCGGGCCGGGCTGAACGCGATCGGCGCCCACTCCGAGACCTCCGCGATGATCGGCGACCGCATGGACACCGACGTCCTCGCGGGCCTGGAGGCCGGGATGCGCACCTTCCTGGTGCTCAGCGGCGTCACCCAGCCCAAGGAGGTCGACCGCTACCCCTTCCGGCCGTCCCAGGTCGTCGACTCCATCGCGGACCTGGTCGACCTGGTCTGAGGCCGGCGGCCCCCGGCGGCGCGCCCTGCGCCGAAACCGGGTGTCACCCGTTCGGAGCAGCCGAGCGCCCCCGGGGATGCGGGGGCGCTCAGCCCGGGAGAGCCTCCTCGTAATGGAGGTTCACGATGGGCTCACTCACCCTCACTCTCTGTACCGGAATACTGTCGGTGGCCGCGTTCGCTCCGGCGGCTCACGCGGCGGACGGTGGTTCGGTCACCGTGACCCCGGCCGCCCCGGCCGCGGGCACCGACGTCACCGTGCGGACCGGCGCCTGTCCCGGCGGCGAGGCGTCCGCCACCTCGGGAGCCTTCGTCTCCGACGCGCTGCTGACCGGCGGCCAGGGCAGCCTGGCCGGTGAGACCCGGGTGCGCTCTTCCATCGCTCCGGGCACCTACGACGTGCGGGTCACCTGCTCCGGCCGGGTGATGACCGGCAGGATCACGGTCGCGAGCGGGGGGACCGGCGGGCTGGGCCGGCTCGGGCAGCTCCAGCAGCTCCTCCAGTCGCCCACCGACTCCGCCTCGCCCGTCGCCCCGGTGCACGCGGGCGGCGGCGGCACCGCGCACTTCGCCACGGTGGCCACCAGCGGCTCCGGTCCCGGCACCTCCCAGGCGGTGACCGGCCTGGCGCTCGCCGGGATCGCCGCGGTCGCCGTCGGGTTCCGTACCCGCCGGAGCCGCGACACCGGCTGACGTCCGCCATGACCGACGACAGCGAGCACGCCACCGGCACCGGACGCGCCATCACCGCCCTGGCCTGGGCGGTCCTGCTGTTCGGGCTGTGGCTGTGGGGGCGCGGCGTGACCGGCCTTCCGGGGAGCACGGCCGGACCGTCCACCGGTGACGTCCTGACCATCGGCCGCCCCGTCGACCCGGCCCTGCTGCCGCCCCCGGCGAAACCGCTGGGCGAGGCGCGGCCGCAGCGCGTCGACATCCCCCAACTGGGCCTCCAGGCACCGGTGGTGGCGCGCGGGCTGGACGCCCGGGGCGCCGTCGACCCGCCGCCCCTCGACCAGCCCGGCGTGGTCGGCTGGTACGGATCCGGCACCGCACCCGGCGCCGCGGGGCCCGCCCTGATGGTCGGCCACGTCGACACCGCGACCCGGCCCGCCGTCTTCTACAGGCTCAGCACCCTCGAACCCGGCGAGACGGTCCGGGTGTTCCGCTCGGACGGCAAGGTCGCCCGGTTCACCATCGACGACGTCCGCGTCCTGCCCCGCGACGGCTTCGACGCCCGGCAGGCCTACGGCCCGCGGCAGCCGGGCCGCGCCGAACTCCGCCTGATCACCTGCGGCGGCACCTTCGACCGCACCACGGGCACCTATACGGCGAACGTGATCGTCTCCGCCTATCTGACCGGCACCGGCGTCTGACCCCTGCCGGGCGCCGGGGTCACAGCCAGGTCATGGCCGGTCGGACGGCCGCGACCGCGACGAGCAGGAGCGCGATGTTGAGGGCGATCCGGCGGTCCCCGAGGCTCAGGTGGACGGCGCTCGCACCGAGCTGGAGGAGCACGAACGAGACGGCCGCCGCCAGGGCCAGCCCGGGGGCGACGCCGGTCAGCGGGGGCAGGACGAGCCCGATGGCGCCGAGCACTTCCAGCACCCCGATGGTCCGGACGGCCGGCATCGGCGTGCGGTCCACCCAGGCCATCGTCGGGCGCAGCCGCTCACGGGTCCGGAACACCTTCAGCCCACCCGAGTAGAGGGAGAAGAGCGCGAGTGGGAAGGCCACGACCCAGTACGTGACCCTCACGGCTGTCCTCCCTTCGGCTGCCGGGCGAAGTCGGCGGCCGGCTCGGTGGCGTAGCGCCTCATCACCCGGGCCTGCGCGTCCGGGGTGGGCGGCCGGCCGTCCGCCATCAGCTCCGCGAGGTCCCGGAAGTACCGCACGTACAGGTCCGGGGTGAACGTGCTGACCATGACGGCCGGGCGGTCGGTCGGATTGGCGAAGGTGTGCGGGGCGCCGGGCGGGACCATCACGAGCGTGCCCGCGGCCGCGTCGTAGTCCCGCTCGCCGACGGTGAACCGCACGGTGCCCGAGACGATGTAGAAACCCTCGTCGTGCCGGGCGTGGCGGTGCTGCGGTGGCCCGGGTGTGTGCGGCGCCAGGACGGACTCGGTGAGGCCGAGGCGGTGCCCGGTGGTGCTGCCGTCCTCCAGGACGCGCATCCGCGTGGTGCCGAGCATGATCACCTCGCCGTCGTCCGGACCGACCACCGACACGGCCGGGTCGGCCGCCGGCCGGCTTGTCGTCTGCTCGCTGTTCGTCTCGTCGTCTTCCATGCTCCGATTGCACCGCCACGGGAGCGGGATCGTCCAAGACCTGTCGAGTGGTGCCGATACCCCACGGGTATCGTGACCGCCCATGGAACTGCGCACCCTGCGCTATTTCGTGGCCGTCGCCGAGGAACTCCACTTCGGCCGGGCCGCGACCCGGCTGCACATGAGCCAGCCGCCGCTGAGCCGGGCGATCAAACAGCTGGAGGGCGACGTAGGGGCCGCGCTGCTGCACCGCTCCGCGGCGGGCGTCTCGCTCACCCCGGCCGGGGCGGCGCTGCTCGAGGAGGCGCGCACCCTGCTCGACCGGGCCGATCGGGCCCGGGTGCGGGTGGCCGCGGCGGCCGGCGCCGCGACCATCACCGTCGGCATCCTCGGTGACGGCACCGACCCCGGCGCCTCGCGACTGGCCGCGGCCTTCCGCGGCCGGCATCCGGACGTCGAGGTCCGCGTCCGCGAGACGGACCTGACCGACCCGACCTGTGGGCTGCGCGCCGGACTGGTCGACGTCGCCCTGACCCGCGGGCCGTTCGACGAGCGGGGCCTGGCGGTGCGGGCGCTGCGCGGCGACCCCGTGGGCGCGGTGCTGCGCGCCGACGATCCGCTGGCCGGCCGGGACCGGCTGCAGCTGGCCGACCTGGCCGGCCGGCGCTGGTTCCGGTTCCCGGAGGGCACCGACCCCCTCTGGCAGTCGTACTGGAACGGCGGCGAGCCCCGCGAGGGGCCGGTGGTGCGCGTCGTCCAGGAGTGCGTGCAGGCGGTGCTCTGGAACGGCACGGTCGGGATCGCCCCGCTCGGGAACCGGCCCTCCCCGCAGCTGGCCCTGGTGCCGCTCACCGACATGGCGCCGAGCCGTGTGGTGGCCGCGTGGAACGAGGCCGACACCCACCCGCTGCTCGGATCGTTCGTCCGGATCGCCACGGCCGCCTACCGCGGCTGAGCACCCGGGGACAGCCCCCGCGCTCAGACCCGTTCGTCGTGCCGTTCGTCGTGGCGGTCGCGGGACTCGGGGGGAGCGGGGGTGGTGGCGGCGGTGAGGCGGGCGCGGATATCACCGAAGTGGTCCCTTATGGCCCTCTCCGCGCGTGGGGAGTCGCCGGAGCGGACCGCGTCCAGGATCTCCCGGTGCTGGTGGCAGGTGATCCGAGGGTCCCGCTCCGCGTCCACCAGGTCGCGCCGCACCCGGTGGAAGGCGTCCCAGAACGCCTCCAGCACCTCGCTCAGCAGCACATTGTCCAGCCCCCGGTAGAGGGTGGCGTGAAAGGCGCGGTCGATCTCGGCGAGGCCGGCTCCCTCGGCGGCCTGCTCCTCCATCCGGTCCACCAGCGCGCCCAGTTCGGCGAGGTCCGCCCCGGGCAGCCGGCCGGCCAGCCGGGACACCAGCCCGCTCTCCATGGCCTCGCGCAGCTCCAGCAGCTGGAGCAGGGAGTCCTCGCCGCGGTAGTGCCCGGCGACGGTACGGAAGGCCAGCCCCTCGATCATCGTGGCGAACGACATCGAGCCGACGTAGGTCCCGAAGCCGTGCCGGATCTCCACGATCCCCATCGCCTGGAGCGCCTTCAGCGCCTCGCGCACCGAGTTCCGGCTCGCCCCGAGGAACTCCATCAGCTCCGGCTCGGTCGGCAGCGGGGCACCCGAGGGCAGCCGCCGGTCGACGATCAGCTTCTTGATCCGCTCCTGGAGGTCCCGGGCTGCCATGGCGAGAGCGTAACCGGCCATTCGGGGGGAGGGCCCTGTTCCGGCAGGGGGAGATCGGCGGGCATGCGGAAGGCCCCCCGCTCACGCGAGGGGCCTTCCGGTCGGTGCGCCGCCAGGGACTCGAACCCCGGACCCGCTGATTAAGAGTCAGCTGCTCTAACCAACTGAGCTAGCGGCGCCTGCTGACGAGAGAACTCTACCCGACCTCCAGGGGTGCTCCCGACCGCGCCGGGGCGACGGGACCAGGGCCGGGGTGGGCGGCGTACATCATTCGGACCGTCAACATGCGAGTCCCGAGGACAGTTGGAAAACTGATCAACGTGCACACTCGCGGACAAACCCACCCCGAATGTGAGGCAGATCGCATGACCGCTCCGGCGTTCGAGGAATTCGATCCCGCGAGCGACTGCGGCTGCCCCGGTTGTCTCCACTGGCGGCGGTTCGGCCCCCGTCTCTCGCCCGGCCGTCTCGGCGGTCATCCGGCCGCCTGCGGGGTCGCGGTCGTGGCCGCCGTGTCGGCCGCCTTCGGCGCGGCCTCCCCGGCCGCGGCCGTCACCGTCGACCACGCCCCGCATCGCGAGGCGGTTCCCGCGGACGGCGAGCCCGCCACCCCGCAGGGCGCGAGGGCCCCGCTGCACGGCCCGGCGGGCAAGCCCGTCGAACCCGGTACGAACCCGATCCCCGCCACCACCCGGACCGAGATCATCAAGCGGGCCAAGGTCTGGGTGGCCGCCAAGGTGCCGTACAGCATGACCGCCTACTGGACCGACGGTTACCGGCAGGACTGCTCGGGCTATGTCTCCATGGCCTGGGGGCTGCCGGGCAACGAATGGACGGGCAGCCTCGGCTCGTTCGGCGTCAAGATCACCAAGGAGGAGCTGCAACCCGGCGACATCCTGCTCTACCACAACCCGGACAACCCCGAGAGCGGCTCGCACGTGGTGATCTTCGGTGGCTGGACGGACCACACGCACACCTACTACACGGTCTACGAGCAGACACCCCCGCGTACCCGCAGCCAGACCACCCCCTACCCCTACTGGAGCAACACCGACAAGTACATCCCCTACCGCTACAAGGGCGTGACGGCCCCCGCTGCGGGCGCGGAGACGGACGGCAAGACGCTCGCGCCCTACCCGGGAGCGGCCTACTTCGGTCCCGGCGCCGACAACAGGTACGTCACCCAGCTGGGCCGGGCGCTGATCGCCCGGGGCGCCGGCTCCTACTACCCCCAGGGGCCGGGTCCGGTCTGGGGCGAGTGGGACCGGCGGGCGACCCGGGCCTTCCAGCTGGCCCAGGGCTGGACGGGCGCGGACGCCGACGGGCTGCCGGGCCCGCGCACCTGGGAACTGCTGGTCACGGGCCGGGGCAAGGACATCGCCCCGGGCGCGGCCGCTCCCGCCTCGCACGGGGTGCCCGGCTATCCCGGCCGGAACTTCTTCCGTCCGGGGGCGACCAACGACTACATCACCCGGCTGGGGGTCCAGCTGGCGAAGAGAGGGTTCGGCGGGTTCTATCCCCACGGCCCCGGTCCGCACTGGGGCGAGTCGGACCGGCGCGCGGTGGAGGCGTTCCAGCGCACCCAGGGCTGGCGCGGCGGCGCGGCGGACGGCTACCCGGGGCCGGAGACCTGGCGGCGGCTGTTCACCTGACCGGCCGGGTGGCCGGGCAGGCACCCTCTTCCTGACATCCCCTGTTCATGACGCATCTGGCGCGGAGGCTGGAGGCACGCATGAGTACGACCACGTCACACATCCCACCCGAACCCGAGGGGCAGCCGGAGGGGGGCACGGGCACGGGCACGGGTACGGGCACCCGCCCGGTCCGGCTGATCCAGAACGAGGCGACCACCGAGATCCCCGTCCACCTGCTCTTCCGGGACGAGATCGACCCGGTGAAGGTGCCGCTGAAACCGGCCGTCGTGGGCCGTCGGCAGGGCACCGGCGAGCAGCCCCGCCTCGGGCGCCCGGCGCCGGTGCGCAGACGGCCGCTGCCGCAGGTCGACCCGGAGCTGGTGGAGCGTCCGGGGTGGGTGCTGCCGGGCGCGGCCGGCGCGCTCGCCGGGGCCTGCGGACTCACCGGGTGCCTGGCCACCACCTGGTGGGCGGGTCTGATCCCGTCGTTCGCGGCCCAGGCCCTGCGTATGCCGGCGTACGCGGGCGCGGGCCTCGGCCCGGCCCAGTGGGCGGCGTACACGGGGGCCGGGGCGCTCGGCGCGCTCGGGTTCGGCGGGCTGACCCGGGGGCGGACCGGGCGCGCCTGGGTGCTCGGCCTGTTCGGCCGGTACCGGGGGACGGTCCGGCGCACCGGCCTGCTGTGGGTGAACCCGCTGGTGCGGCGGAACCGGGTGGACGTGCGGCTGCGGCACTGGCGCAGCGAGGCGATGTCCGCCGCGGACCCCGACGGCATGGCGCTGCGTGTGGTGGTGCTGGTGGTGTGGCGGGTGCGGGACACCGCGCGGGCCGTGCTCGGCATCGAGGACCACGAGACGTATCTGCGCGAGTGCGTGGAGGCGGCGCTGGCCCGGGTGCCGGTGGAGCCGGCGGGCGGCAACCGGGGCGGGGTGACGGCGGCCGGCGACGCGCTGACCCGGCTGGTGGCGACGGAGGCGGCGGGGATCGGGGTGGAGGTGTTCTCGGTGCAGCCGGTCCGGGTGGAGTACGCCCCCGAGGTCGCCGCCGCGATGCACCGGCGCCGGATCGCCGCGCTGGACGCCCGGCAGCGGGCCACCATGCTCAGCTCGGTGGTGGACTCCGTGGAGGACACGGTGACCCGACTGACCGTGCGCGGTCTGGTCGAACTGGACGACTACGAGCGCAAGGTGCTGGTGCGCGACCTGACGGTGGCGTTCTGCTCGGGGCGCGCCGAGCCGGTGTAGCCGGCCCCGGAGGGTACGGGCCGGCGATCCGTCGATTGGTATGGACATGTTCAACGGTCAGCAATAATCTGAGCCTTGGTCTAGACCTGACCTCTGCACAGCGCACTGAACTCCCCACGTCTCCAGGAGCGGCAGCATGCGCACCAAGACCAAGTTGTCCGCAGTCGTGCTGGGTGCGGTGACCGCCGGAGCCTTCGCGCTCTCCACCGGCGGCGCCAGCGGGCACGGCTACACCGACCTCCCCATCAGCAGACAGAAGCTCTGCCAGAACGGCACCGTGGCGAACTGCGGCCAGATCCAGTGGGAGCCGCAGAGCGTCGAGGGCCCCAAGGGCTTCCCGGCCGCCGGACCCGCCGACGGCCAGCTCTGCAACGGCGGACTGAGCCAGTTCGCCCAGCTCAGCTCGCCGACCACCCCGTCCGGCGCGGCCTGGCCCACCACGAAGGTGACGGGCGGCCAGTCGTACACCTTCCGCTGGCAGTTCACGGCCATGCACGCCACGACGGACTTCAAGTACTACGTCACCAAGCCGGGCTGGAACCAGAACCACGCCCTCGCCCGCTCGGACCTCAACCTCACCCCGTTCCTGACGGTGCCGTACAACGGCCAGCGCCCGCCGGCCACCCTCAGCCACAGCGGCACCCTGCCGTCCGGGCTGAGCGGGCACCACGTCATCCTCGCGGTGTGGACGATCGCCGACACGGGCAACGCGTTCTACGCCTGCTCGGACGTCACCTTCTGACCCGCGTACCGCAACGGCTCGGAAACTGAGGTTCCCTTGAGGCCGGCCGGCCCGCGCGCCGGGTAGGTTCCCGCCACACCGCTCGATCGGGGGTGGTGGACCGACCTCGGGGGAACCTCATGTTCGAGCTGCTCTTCTACGCCGTTCCCGTCCTCATGATGGTGGGCTTCGGCTACGCCGCGTACCTGCTGATCCGCCGAGCCCTGCGGATCGGCAGGACGTGGTCCCGCGGACTGCCGGCCGAGGCGCGCTGTCTGCGGATGTTCACGACGACCAGCGGGGGCGGCGGGGACACCTCGGTGCACACGACCGTCCACCACGTATACGAGTTCACCACCGCCGAGGGGCGCTCCATCCGGTTCGAGGAGGAGGGCGGCCCCGCGACCGTCCTGGAGGGCGACTTCGTCACGGTGCGGTACCTGCCCGAGCGGCCCGAGCGGGCCACCGCGCTCCCGCCGTCCCGCGGCACGCTCGCCGTCACCACCGGACTCGGACTGACCTTCCTCGGTGTGGCCATCGCCTTCTGTGTCGGTTTCATCGTCGCCTCCCACCTGATGTTCTCGGCGATGAACGACATCACTCCCTGATCCGGGGGAGGCGGCGTACCGGAGGCCGACCGCGGAAGACGCCGAAGGGCCCCTCGCCTGGGCGAGGGGCCCTTCTTCCGTGCGCCGCCAGGGACTCGAACCCCGGACCCGCTGATTAAGAGTCAGCTGCTCTAACCAACTGAGCTAGCGGCGCATGACTCTCGCCTTCCGCTTGGCGCGGCCGGCGACGAAGAAAATACTACCTGGTCCGCGAGGGTGCTCCGGACCACCCCGGCCGGTCACCCCGGGCGCCCTCAGAGTGCCAGCGAGAGCAGCACCGGTGTCGCGCTCCGGTTCAGCGTGTCCGCGGCCTGCCTCAGCCGGTGCGCGTGCTCCACCGGCAGCGAGAGTGCCAGACAGCCCACCGAGGATCCCGCCGTGATCGGGACGGCCGCGCAGACCGTGCCGACCGCGTACTCCTGGAGGTCGAGTACCGGCACCGTCGGCGGCTGGGACTCCAGCCGGGACAGCAGCAGCTTGTCGCTGGTGATCGTGCGCGAGGTGAGGCGGGCCATCCGGTGCCGGGAGAGATGGTCGCGGCGGCCGTTGTGGTCCAGCTGGGTCAGCAGGCTCTTGCCGACGGCGGTGGCGTGGGCGGATTCGCGGAAGTCCACCCACTCGTTGACCGCCGGGGTGGCGGGCCCGGCCGCGTACTGGGTGACCTTCACCTCGCCGTCGACGTACCGGCTGATGTAGACGGCCGCGCCGACCGAGTCGCGCAGCCGGTCCAGGGTCCGCTGCAGCTTCTCGCGCAGGGCCTGCTCGTGGTCGTGCGCCGAGGTGAGGCGGCGCAGGGTGTCCCCGGTGACATACGCCCCGTCGGTGATCTGCTCGACGTAGCCCTCGCGGCGCAGCATACGCGGCAGGGCGGTGAGCCGCTCGGAGCCGAGGCCGGTGAGGCGGGACAGCTCGGTCTCGGTGACGCCGGCGGAGTGGTCCGCCACGGTCTCCAGCACGCGCAGGGCGTCCTGGGCGGAATGGTACGGGGCGGTCGGCTCGTGCATCAGCGCCACGGTTTCCCCCTGCGCTCGCTTACTGGGCCGTAACTGCGGTCGGTGCGGCGCTTCCACGATAACGGGCAAAGCGGGTCGGGGAAGAGGGTGTTGCCAAGATCGTGCCGGTTCCCCATCCCCTCCCAACAGCGACGCTGACTCGTTGGCATATGCCAGAGTCATGCCCCGCCACCCGGACCTCGACCGATCCCCCTCCAGGGTCAGTGGCCGGGCACGTAACCACGTTTCTTGTCGACCACGTTCGGCAGTGATCTGCCCACCGCCCACCGTTCGAACATCTCCAGGAACTGCCCGCCCAGTTCGTCCCGCCAGCCGACCGTGTCCCCGCTCATGTGCGGAGAGACGATCAGCCCCGGCAACCCCCACAACGGGCTGTTGCCGGGCAGCGGTTCGGCGGTGAAGACGTCCAGCGCGGCTCCCGCGATCCAGCGCCGGGTCAGCGCCTCGGCGAGGGCGTCCTCGTCGACCAGTCGCCCGCGGCCGACGTTCACGAAGAACGCCGAGGGCTGCATCACCCCGAAACGGTGGGCGTCGAACATGCGGTACGTCTGCTCGGTCAGCGGGGCCGCCGCGATCACCCAGTCGGCGCGGCAGATCAACCGGTCCAGGTCCGCCGGGCCGTGGATGCCGGTCCGCGGCACCCGCCCCACCAGCGCCGTCGTCACGCCCAGGGCCTTCAGTGTGCGCGCGATGGCCCGGCCGATCGGCCCCGAGCCGACCACGCACGCCCGGGTGCCCGCCACCCGCCGGCTCTCCCGGTGCCGCCAGGTCCGCTCCCGCTGGTGCTCCAGCGTGCGCGGCAGATCCTTGGCGACCGCCAGCACGAGAGCCGCCACGTACTCGGCGACCGGCTGGTCGAAGATCCCCCGCGCATTGGTCACCACCGTGTCGGACGCGACCAGTTCGGGACACATCAGATGGTCCACGCCCGCGCTCGCCGTATGCACCCAGCGCGGCCTGGGCCCGTCCCCCGGCCAGGCCTCGCGCACGGCGTGCGAGGCGAAGTCCCACACCAGCAGGGCGTCCGCCGCGGGCAGCCGCTCGGCCAGGTGCGCGGCGTCCGTGTGCACGATCCGGGCGCGGCCGGTGAGGCGGCCGAGCCGGGGCGGCGGGTCGGCGTCCAGCACGAGGAGCGTGGGCTGCGGCGGCGGAGTCGGTGGCATACGGGGCGGCTCCCGGCGTCTGACATGCGCGGATTGACCACGCTCGCACCCGAGCCTGCCTTCGTCAACACGGGCTTGTCCACGATCCGTTGCCCACTCGTCCCCCAGCGTGAGCCCGGCGCCCTGCCCTCGGTGACCACCCCCGGGGCGCTGCCGGGGGCCCGGGTCCGGGCCGTCCGGCGGGTCGCGCCGCCATGCGGCTCTTACGGCCAACCAGGTCACGATGTGGGCGGCGCCGCGCCGGCTGGGTACCCGACCCGTGGGGCCCTGTCGGGCCCTGCTGGACGCGGCCGCGCGCGAAAGGCCCGTACTGCCCGAAGAGACGCAGGAAGGCTGGACATGACCGCACTCGGATTTCTCTACCCGGGCCACTCCGCCGAGGACGACTATCCACGCATCGAGCAGCTTCTGGGCAGCGACGTCCGGCTGGACCTGATCCACACCGACACCGGCGAGGACGCGCACCCGGTGGACCCGCTGGGCGAGATGGGCTCCGCCGAACGGCTCGCCGAGGGCATGGAGGAGCTGCGGCTTGCCGGGGTCGAGGCGGTGGTGTGGGCGGGCAGCAGCGGGGGCTTCGCGCACGGCTGGGAGGGCGCCCAGGCCCAGGTGCGGACGCTGGCCCGGCTGGCCGGGATGCCGGCCTCCTCGACGTCCGTCGCCTTCGTGCACGCAGCCCGGGAACTCGGTGTGCGCCGGGTCGCCGTCGGCGCGACCTACCCGGAGGACGTGGCCACGCTGTTCGCGGAGTTCCTGCGGGCCGGCGGCCTGGAGGTGACCGGAACCCGGTCCTCCGGGACCGTCACGGCGGCGGAGGTCGGCACCTGGGAGGAGGAGGACGTGCTCGCGCTGGCCCGGGCGGCGGACGTGCCCGACGCGCAGGCCGTGCTGCTGCCGGACACGGCGCTGCACACGGCCGCCCACCTCCCGCTGCTGGAGAAGACGCTGTCCAAGCCGGTGCTCACGGCCAACCAGGTGACCGTCTGGGAGGGGCTGCGGCTGGCCGACCGCCGGGTGAACGCGCCCATCCTGGGGACCTTGTTCACCAGGGAGCCGCCGGCGCAGGCCTAGGTCTGTCCGCCCGGCCCCTTGCGCGGGCGCGGGACAATGGACGGTGGCCCACCTGAAGGCGGCGCCCAGCGAACCGTACGAGGAGGAGACGAGACATGGCGGAGCCCACGCCGCGTCGGAACGAACCGCGGCTACGCCCCGCGCCCCTGCTCTTCGAGCCCGCGGAGGCGGCCGGCGATCCCGAGCACTTCTTCGACCTGGAGTCGATAGACGACCCGCGGGCGCTGCTGGCGCGGGCCACGGAGCTGACCCAGGCGTTCCGGGCCGCCGCCGACCGGGCCATGGAGTTCCAGGCCATGGCGGCGGCCCAGCTCGCCGACCCGCGCCGGTTCGACCGGCTGACCCCGGCGGACATCGCCGAGCGGGCCGAGTGGACCGAGGACTACGCGAAGAAGATGGTGGAGTTCGGCCGGGACCTGTTGCGCGGCGAGGGTGAGGGCCGTACGCCGGCGGACCCCGTCTAGGGCCCGGACAAGCCGTGTACGGCCCGTCTGGCATATGCCAGGCGGGCAAGATACTCCCTCCCCCGCCTTTCTGTCCCGGCTTTCGGCAACCCTGCGAAACCGCTCGCTCACGCCCGGTACCTGTAGATGCCATGAGCGGTACACCGAACGTCACCCGCGCCACCCCCGACGGCGTCGCCTGGCTCGCCTCGGCGGGGCCGTACCCGCGCAGCACCCTGGCCCTGTGGCAGGAGTGCCCCGAGGCGCCGGTCGTCCTGCCCTGTGGCACCGTCTTCGACGTCGTGAGCGCCCCGGCCGTCTTCGGGCGCCGGATGCTGGACCGGCTGTGGGCCGAGGGGCCGGGATCGGGCCCGGTGGCGGTGCTCCGCGGCCGCATGCTGCTGTTCGCCGCCCCGGGCACGGCCCAGCGGCTGCCCTCGCTGCTGTCCTGGGAGGAGTGGGGCTCGCACCGGGCGCAGGCGGTGCCGCCCCTGCTGTGCCACGGCACGGGCGACGCGGTCACCGTCCCGGCGCCCGCGAGCGAGGACGCCGCCGGCGCCGCCCGCTGGCTGGTCGCCCCGGACGCCCGGCACCCCTGGCTGCCCGGCCCCGAGGTCGTGCTCTGGGCGGCCGTACGCGCCGCCCGGGCGGCCGTACGGATATCGATTTTTCCTCCCGCCGAACAGGATGCTAAGGTCTACGACGTCAGCAGGCGCCGCTAGCTCAGTTGGTTAGAGCAGCTGACTCTTAATCAGCGGGTCCGGGGTTCGAGTCCCTGGCGGCGCACGCGAAGGAAACGGCGGGTCCGGTTCGAAAGAATCCGGCCCGCCGTTTTCGTATGCTCCCGCGATCCCCCCGTCGGGCTGGTCGCGGCTAGTCGCTCATCCCCGGTGTGATCTTCACCGTCCAGTCCCCCGAGGCCGTCCGGTCCTCCACCTCCACCTTCACGCCGTCCCCGGGCACGGTGAAGCTCTCCCCGAGCGCCACCGGGGCGTCCGCGAGCGGTGGATACACCGAGTTCTCCCAGCATGCCTCGGTGCCCGGATGGGCGTCCACGACCTCGACCGGGCCGCCGCCGGACTCCGCGCCGCTGCGGATCCGGTACACCAGCACCCCCTGCCGGCAGGACCCGCGGTCGTTCCCGGCCGCGCCGCGCGCCTCCAGGGCGACGGCGCTGTCCGGGCCGGTGCGCACGACGGCCAGCTTCACCCCGTTGCCGAGGCCGAAGGCGGGCGCGCCGCCCGTGCCCCGCACCGGCACACCCGGCCCCGCGGCGAGGGGCTCCAGGGTGAGGCGGGTCGGTCCGGTGCCGCGCACGCACGTCACCTGACGCGGATCCAGCCACCCGAGCCGCCACTTGTGCCAGGCGAACAGATCCGGGTCCAGCCCGAACTGGCTGCCCATCAGGTCCCAGTCGCCGACGTAGGTGTCCCAGTCGCCCTTGCCGTCCACCGGCCGGTGGTAGAGGTCGGGCAGATCGAACACGTGGCCGGTCTCATGGGCGAGGACCAGCCGGTCCGGCGGATGCTTCTCGAACACGGTGACGACCCGGCGGACGTCCGTGCCGTCCACGTGCAGGGGCGTGTCGAGGTTGACGACCTTCGTGGCGTCCGAGTCCACGCCGGGCGCGTCCGGGTCGGCGACGAAGTACACGACCGGATAGCGCGAGAAGTCGACCTCCTTGTCGGCCACCGCGAACGCGTCCCGCAGATAGGCGGCCCGGTCCTCGGCGCTCCAGTCCCGCCTTATGGCGTACGACGCCGACGCGCGCGGCATGCGCAGCCAGTGCTTCAGCGGGTGCGGGCGCAGCGTGAACTTCCCGTAGGAGGCCTGCTCGTAGTAGCGGCTGGTGGCGGGGAAGTGGTCCGCCGTCAGCTCGGCCGGGGTGGTGCGCGGGGTGGCGTCCGGGAAGGAGAGGAAGACCAGCACCGCGTCGAGCGCGCCGACCGGCCGGGTGTAGGCGGAGTTCCAGGTGTCCGCGCCCTCGGAGTGGTGGGCCTCCGTCCGGTGCAGGGCGCAGGGGGCCGGGGAGAAGGGCTCGGCGACCGACGGGCCGCTGAGGATCGAGGTCGCGGCGAGCGCCGACAGCGTGGTGCACACGGCGGCGGTGCTGCGCAGCTTGGGCACGGACATGACCTCCGGATGCGGTTCGCGGGACCAGCATCCAGATTGCTGTGCTTTGATGCACTATGCCCTGTTCGCCTGCACCAGAAGGGTGAGTGCCGCCCCACCCGTCCGCCGAAGCACTCCGCAGCCCTCCGGTACCCGACACCCCGAAACACTCACGGAACGTCACAACCGGTCATGGGGCTGAAGAACCCGTCCAGGTGCGGGCAGAAACGATCTGTCACAACCCCCGCTCCATCCGGGAGACTGGAGAGTGGCTGGAAGGGCCTGGAACCAGCCTCTATGATCGGCACACTTTCCGGCACGGACAGAGATCGAGTGCACTGCGGGAGCGAGCGGTGAGCGGAACGTCCGAAGGGCCGACGCCCGCGGCAGACCTCGACCGGTCAGCCGTTACAGACAGTGACCACACCACCTACCACCGTGTGTTCGCGGCCGCCCCGCTCTCCATGGCGGTCGTGGACCCCGAGGGCACCGTCGTCGATGCCAACAGCGCCTTCGGCGAGCTGCTGGGCACCGACCCGAAGACCCTCGTCGGCCGGGGCGCCGCCGACCTGGTCGACCTGGCCTCGGACGCCCGTACCTGGCACGCCTACCGCGAGGTGCTGCGCGGCCGGCAGGCGAAGCTGCGCTGCACCCGCCGGCTCAAGCACCCCGACGGACACTCGGTGTGGGTCCAGGTCACCGTCACCCCCCTGGCCGACGGCGGCCCCGGCGTCCTGCTCTCGGTCTCCGACAACAGCGCGCGCCGCGAACTCCAGGCTCAGCTACGGCACTTGCAGATGCACGATCCGGTCACCCGGCTGCCCAACCGCACGCTGTTCTTCGAGCGGCTGACGGCCGCGCTGGAGACCGATTCGTTCGAGCGGGGCGGCACCGGCCGGATCGGCCTGTGCTACCTGGACCTCGACGGATTCAAGGCCGTCAACGACACCCTCGGCCACCGGGTCGGCGACCGGCTGCTCGCGGCCGTCGCCGAACGGCTGAACCGGGTCGCCGACGAGGCGGGGTACGCCCGCGCCGCCACCCCCCTCGTGGCCCGGCTCGGTGGCGACGAGTTCGCGCTGCTCGTCGAGGACTCCACCGGCACCGAACAGCTCGCCGACCTCGCCGGGGCGGCGCTGAAGACGTTGCAGGAACCCTTCGACCTGGCAGGCCAGCGGCTGTCGTTGACCGCGTCCATCGGCGTGGTCGAACGCCACGCGGCCGGCACGACGGCCACCGGCCTGATGCAGGCGGCCGATACGACCCTGTACTGGGCGAAGGCCGACGGCAAGGGCCGCTGGACGCTGTTCGACCCTGAGCGCAACGCGCACCGCATGACCCGCCAGGCGCTCTCCTCCACCCTGCGCCCCGCCATCGAGCGCGGCGAATTCGCCCTGGAATACCAGCCGTTGGTGGGCATGGAGAACGGGCGGCTCAGCGGGGTCGAGGCGCTGATCCGCTGGAACCACCCGCAGTTCGGCACCCTGACGCCGAATCGGTTCATCGCGCTGGCCGAGGAGGACGGCTCGATCGTGCAGCTCGGCCGCTGGGTGCTGAACACCGCCTGCCGGCAGGCCCGCCGCTGGCAGACGGACCACCCCGGCGAGCCGCCCATCTTCGTCAGCGTGAACGTGGCCGTGCGTCAGGTGTGGGACTCCGACCTGGTGGCCGATGTGGCCGAGACCCTCGCCGAGACCGGGCTCGCCCCGCATCTGCTCCAGCTGGAGCTCACCGAGTCCGCCGTGATGGGCTCGGCGGGCCGACCGCTCCAGGCACTGCAGGCCCTCAGCGAGATGGGGGTGCGCATCGCCATCGACGACTTCGGCACCGGCTACTCCAACCTGGCCTATCTGAGCCGGCTGCCGGTGTCGGTGCTGAAGCTGGACGGCTCCTTCGTGCGCGGCTTCCAGTACGAGGGCGACTTCCCGTACGAGGGCGACAAGAAGGCCGCCGCACCGAACCCGGCCGACGAGGTGATCGTGGAGGCGATGATCCAGCTGGCGCACCGCCTCGGGCTGACCGTCACCGCCGAGTGCGTGGAGACCTCGGCCCAGGCCACCCGGCTGCGCCGGATCGGCTGTGACACCGGACAGGGCTGGCTGTACTCCCGCCCGGTGTCGCCGGATCGTATCTCCGAGCTGCTGGGGGAACAGACCTACGCGGTCGGCAACCCGTAGGCGTCCGCGATCAACTGGTAGGAGCGCAGGCGCAGCTCACCGCGGTGGGCGTGCGAGGTGAGCATCAGCTCGTCGGCGCCGGTGCGCTTGTGCAGGTCGTCCAGGCCGGAACGGACCTCGTCGGCCGTGCCGCTGACGATGTTGGCCGTCCAGGAGGTGATGAACTCCTCCTCCATCGGGCTGAACTCGTGCCGCTCGGCCTCCTCCGGGTCCGGGAACAGCCCGGGGCGGCCGGTGCGCAGCCGCAGCATGTTCAGGGCCACCGCCCGGCCCTGCCGGCGCGCCTCGCGCTCGTCGTCCGTCGCGAGGGCGGAGACGCCGATCAGGGCGTACGGCTCGTCCAGGACGGCGGAGGGGCGGAAGGCCTGCCGGTACAGATCGAGGGCCGGGATGGTGTTCTGCGCGGAGAAGTGGTGCGCGAAGGCGAACGGCAGGCCGAGCGTTCCGGCGAGCCGGGCGCTGAAGCCGGAGGAGCCCAGCAGCCAGACCGGCGGACGGTGCGGGGACTGCACGCCACCCGGTGAAGTGCCCTGGACGGGACCGGGAATCGCGTGGATACGGCCGTAGCGATGGCCGTCGGGGAAGTCGTCGTCCAGGAACCGGATCAGCTCCGCGAGCTGCTGCGGGAAGTCGTCGGCGCCCTCGGCGAGGGTCTCGGTGCGGCGCAGCGCGGCGGCCGTGGCACCGTCGGTGCCGGGGGCCCGGCCGAGGCCGAGGTCGACCCGGCCCGGCGCGAGGGCCTCCAGCGTGCCGAACTGCTCGGCGATCACCAGCGGGGCGTGGTTGGGCAGCATGACGCCGCCCGAACCCAGCCGGATGCGGTCCGTGTGGGCGGCGAGGTGGGCGAGGATCACCGCGGGCGAGGAGGAGGCGACGCCCGGCATGGAGTGGTGCTCGGCCACCCAGTAGCGGTGAAACCCGCGGGACTCCGCCAGCCGGGACAGCTCGACGCTGGTGCGCAGGGCATCGGTGGCGGTACTGCCCGCGCCGACGGTCACCAGGTCCAGTACGGAGAGGGGGACGGGGGCACTCCCGTGCGTCGCGCCCCGGATCTCGTCTGCCGGCACGGTGGACCTCCTGATGTCGAACGTGAGCGGTACCCGAGCCATAACTGGAGGCGCTCCCCGGTTATTCCCGCGTCAGGGCCGCCACGTCACCCGGTGTTCCGCCAGGTGCGAGAGGATCGCGTGGTTGGCCTCCCAGCCGTCGGGGAATTTCGTCAGGGTGCCGAGCTGGACCGGTTCCGTGGACGGGTAGTCGTCCAGGAGGTCGCCGACGCCGGCCCGGCAGACGACGACGCACGCGTGCCGGTGCCGGGAGGCCAGGACGCACAGCCGCCCGGTCTCCAGGTGGAAGGCGGTCGCGTCGGGACGGCCGGAGAGCGGGTGCAGGACGACCGTGACGTCGTACTCCCGGCCCTGCAGCCGGTTCGCGGTGTCGACCGTCACGCCGGACACGCCGAGGTCGGCCAGCGCCGCCCGGACCGCCGCCGCCTGGTCGCGGTGGGCCGTGCCGACGGCGACGCGCTCCGGGGTGAGGGGCCTGGGCTCGGGGGCACGCTCCGAGATGGCCGCACCGCCCCGCTCCAGCAGCCGCCGTACGACCAGCGCCACCGCGCGCACCGCCTCCGGATCCGTACGCGGAGTGTGCCGGGCGGGCAGCTCCAGCAGGCCCCAGCCGGACCGTGCCGCCTCGTCGATCACCCGGTCCGGGCCGGAGCCGTCGGAGGGGACGGCGAAGCCGAGCCGCCGGTCGCCGTCGCCGGTGCCGCTGCGGAACGGGGTGTAGGGATAGAAGGCGGCCGAGACCAGCGGGGCCGCGGAGGCCGGCAGGCGCCAGGAGACCGGGAGGCGGTGCTGCGGCAGACCCGGGTTGTGCGCCAGCAGGGTGGTGACCGCGGAGCCCGACGGGTCGTACGCCAGGCCCGCCCACTGCTCGCTGCCGACGGTCGCGAACGGGTCCAGCTGACCGGGGTCGCCCACGAACAGCGCCCGCTCGAACAGACCCGCCACCGCCAGCAGGGAATCCGAGCGCATCTGGTACGCCTCGTCCACGATCGCGTGCCGCCAGGGCTCGTCCACCTTCACATGCGCCCACTTCGCGGCCGTGGAGAGCACCACCGGCAGGCCGCCGAGGTCGGCCGCCTTCGCCGACGTACGGACGTTCGGCAGCGCGTCCAGCGCCTTGTCGTACGCCTCGGTGTCGCTGCTGTGCAGCCGGCCCACCGGCAGCTCCGGGTCCTTCTCGGCCAGCCGCAGGACCAGATCGTCCACCTGGGCGTTCGTCTGTGCCACCACCATCAGCGCACGGCCCGCACCGGCCAGCTCCAGGGCCGCGCGGACCACCAGGGTCGACTTGCCGGCGCCCGGCGGGGAGTCGACCACCACGCCCCGCTCGGTGCCGTGCAGGGTGTCGCGCAGGATCGCGTCGGTGGCGCGGGCGGCCGCGACCGCGGGGTCGGGGCCGACGGCCCGCTCGGCGTCCACGGTCGTCACAGCACGTCCTCCTCGGTCACGGCGTCAGGGGCCTCCGCCGACGGCTCGCCCGGCGGCCCGCCGTGCGTCCACGGGGTCTCCTCCGCGTCCGGCAGCCGCGCCCCGCCGCGCTGCTCGTGCTCGAAGAGGGTGAAGCAGACCCGGTCGCCCTTCTCCGGCACCGAACCGGGCTCCGGCTCCTTGCCCCGGCCCATCTTGTCCACGATCCGCAGCACCAGCACACCCCCGTCGCCCCCGCCGTCGTCCGGGTCGCCGCCGTCCGCCGCCGGCGCGTGGCCGACGAACTCCGCCGCCTGCGGCTTGCCGCCCAGCGAGCGGTACACCTTCGCGCGCTCCGCCAGATGCGGCCGGTCGTCCGTGCGGACCGTCACCAGCGGGCGCGGACTCGGCCGCTTTCCCTCGCCGTACGCCATCACGACCTCGGTCACCTCGCCCGCGAACGCCTCACCGGCCAGCCGCCGCCCGGCCATCACCAGCGGATCGTCCAACGCCTCCTGGGCCTCCAGGCGGGCCTGCTCGCGCTCGCGGGTGGCGAGCTTGTTCGCCGCCGTCACCGCGTCGTCCCGGCGCGGCTGCGGCGGCTCGCCGGCCGCCACCCGGTCGCGGTGACCGGTGAACGACCAGCGGTCCCGGGTCCAGCGCTCCTCGACATGCGCGCCCTCGGGCAACGCCCGCAGCAGGTCCAGGCCGCGCCACACCGCGTCCCAGGTCGGCCGCGTGCGGCTGTCGACCAGCTCGCGGATCTCGCGCTCGGCCACCGTGAGGGCGCCGAGCCGCTCGTCGGCTTCCAGCGGGTCCTCGGCGGCGGCCAGGGCGGCACGCGCGCGGTCGTAGCGTTCGATCGCCGGGGCCAGCAGCTTGTTGTCGAACGCGGGGTCGGTGGCCGGGCCGGCCGGCGGGCACAGCAGCTGTCCGGCCGGGTCCCGCTCCAGCTCGGCCCGCCGGGCGGCCTCCGCGCCGCTCGCGCCCGGCGGCGGGTCGATCCAGGCGAGCAGCGCGCCCAGGTGCTGGTCCTCCAGGGTGGACTGCCCGGTCGCCCAGTGCCGGGACAGCACGTCGGTGAGGGCGAGCAGCAGGGAGGAACCGGGGACCCGGGCCCGCTCGCCGAAGTGGGTCAGCCACCGGCCGAGCAGCGGCACCCGGGGCGGCGCCGGATAAGGCGCCTGCGGATCCTGCTCGGCGGTGCGGCGGAACCGCGTCGAGCGGCCCAGCAGCCGCACGAGGTCCAGGCCCGCGCGGCTCGGCACGATCAGCTGGGGCGCGTCCGCGCACAGCTCGACCTCGACCTTGACCCGCTTGCCGGTCTCCGGGTCGGTCTCCGTGCGCTCGGCCGCCTCCACCGACTCCGCGTGGGCCTCGACGTACGGCAGGACGACGTCGGCCAGTTCGGCGAGGAAGGCGAAGCGCTGGTCGCGGTCGCGGGGCTGCGGCACGGCCAGCAGCCGGGGCGCGTCCCGGTCGGTGCCGACGAGCGCGCCGAGCGGGGCGCCGGTCTCACCGGCGGTGGTGAGCGGCACGAACACCAGCGGGCGGTCGGACAGATGCCGGTGGCGGACCGTCGCGGCGGGCTGGGCCCGTCCGGTGTCGACGGCCTCCAGGCGGGCGAGCGTGGTGATCAGCGACACCGGGCCACCTCCGCGTGGGCGGGGTCCGCCGCAACCGCCTGGCGCCCCGGAACCCCCGGATTGCCCGGGGCGTCCGGGCTTCCCGGATCCCCGGGGGCCGCCGTCCGCAGCGCCTCCGCGCGCAGGTGCGCCGCCCGGCGCAGGGCCGCGACGGCCGGGTCGTCGGGGTCGCCGCTCTCGCCGCGGGCCGCCGCGAGGACCTCGTCGACCGTGGTCAGCCCGCCCAGTTCGGCCCGCAGGGGCCGCCCGAGACGGGTGACGGCGCCGGCCGCGCGGGAGCGTTCCCGGCAGTGGAAGGCCAGCTCGCAGGTGGACAGGCACTCGGGCGCGTAGGTCGCCGGCACCGCCGCCACGGCCGCCGTCAGTTCCTCGGCCGGCCGGTCGGGCGCGAAGCAGGTGCCGTCGGGCAGGGCACCGGCGATGTCCTCGATCCGGGTGAGCCGGGCCAGCTGGCGCGCGGTCACCGCGCGCTGCTTGCGGACGTCCACGGCACAGCCCGCCGGCAGGTTGGAGAAGTCCTTGGGACACACCAGCAGCACCCGGTGCCCCACGCGCGGGGCGGGATCGAGACGGGCGGCGACCTCCTCCAGCGCCAGCACGTACACCGCCGCCTGCCGGGCGGCCGCGCCCACCTTCGCCGGGTCCGCCGCGCCGTCGACCATCGGGAAGGACTTGATCTCCACCACCGACCAGTGGCCGTCCGGGTGCACCACCACCGCGTCCGGCTCCAGGAAGGCGAGCGAACCCGCCACGTCCAGGGCGAGCATCGGATGGTCCAGCAGCGTCCAGCCGCCCACGCGGGTGGCCTCGCGCAGCGCCAGCGCCGTACGGGCCGTACGACCCTCGGGGCCCTGTGCGCTCAGGTCGGGTACGGCGGCCGCCCGCGGCGCCGCGGCGCCCGGGTCCAGTCGGGCATGCGCCAGCCGCAGCAGCTCGGCGCCGCCGTCCGCCTTCACCTTCGCCTCGAACGCGTTGCCACGGGTCAGCGCGAACTGCGACTGCCCGAAGCCCGCCGGGGCGCCCAGCGCGTCGGCCAGCCGGGCCTTGTCCACCCCGGCGCCGTCCAGGATCGCCCGTCTGCTGCACCCGGGGTTCGCGGCGAGCGCCGCGAGGGCGCGCGCGTCCAGCGCCTTGGCCGGTACGTCGAGACCGCGCAGCTCAGCGAGCCGGTGCCGCAGCTCCTTCGCCCGCGTCCGTGGGGGCGGGGTCCGGTTCGCCTCCGGGGCCGGGCTGTGACGCGCGCTGCCGTGGAATTCGCTCACCCGCGGCAGTCTGGCATCCGGCACTGACAATCGGGGAACGCGTGCCGCCCGCGACGGGTGCGACACGCGGGAACAGACGGCTCCGCACGGCATCCGCGGCCCGCGTCACGCGCGGCGCCAGCAGCAGGCCGACGGCCATCACGGCGACGCCCGCCGCCGCGTCCAGGAAGTAGTGGTTGGCGGTGCCCATGACCACGAGCGCGGTCAGCAGCGGGTAGGCGACACCGAGGACCTTCGTCAGACGCGTGCCGCCGTGTCGCCACAGCATCACGCCGCACCACAGCGCCCAGCCGACGTGCAGGCTGGGCATCGCCGCGTACTGGTTGGTCATGCCGCCCATGCCGCGGGGCGCGCTGGCCTCGCCGCCCCACCAGCCGTACGAGCTGTACTGGGCCATCGTGTCGACGAAGCCGTGGTCGGCCGAGAGCAGCCGGGGCGGGCAGGTCGGCATCAGGGTGAAGCCGATCAGGCCGATGAAGGTGGAGGTCATCAGCCAGGTGCGGGCCGCCCGGTAGAAGGGGGCGCGGGACCGGAACAGCCAGATGAGGACGGCGGGCGTGACCAGGTAGTGCAGCGAGGCGTACCAGAAGTCGGCGGGGACCCCGAGCCACGGCTCGCGTGTGAACAACCGGTTCAGCGGGTGCTCGGCGTTCAGCCGCAGCAGCTTCTCGACGCGCAGGAGCGCCAGGCCGTGGTCGACGGCGGTCGTGACGTCACCGCGCGCGAGAAGGCGGCCGGCCGAGTAACAGCCGTAGACGAGGAGGATCAGCGGCAGCTCGGTCCACCAGCGCAACCGGGTACGGGGGGCCACCTCGGTGCCCGGTATCTCGGTCTGCGGCATCCGATCGCCCTCCCCCTTCTGTTGTGCGGCGCGCCCCCGGCGGGGCGACCGTGCCACTTTACGGTGTCCTCAGGACCGCCCCCGAGGGCGCCTGGTGGCGCCTTCGCGGGCGCTCAGTCCTCGAAGACGCCGACAGCGCCCGCCGGGTTGCCCCTGGCCGGGGTGAGCGATGATGGAAGCCACCCCTTCTGTTCGTTTCCGTGGCGTCCACGCGGCGTCCCTCTTCCGGAAAGGTCTCCCATGGCACCGCGCATCCTGCTGGCCCGGCACGGACAGACGGCTTGGTCGCTGTCCGGCAAGCACACCGGCAGGACGGACGTGCCGTTGCTGGAGGAGGGCCGGCGTGGCGCCAAGCTGCTCGGTGAGCGGCTGCACCACGCGCCGCTGGACGGGCTGGCGGGGGCGGAGGTGCGTACCAGTCCGCTCTCCCGCGCGCGAGAGACGTGCGAACTGGCCGGCTTCGGGGAGCGGGCCGCCGTCTGGGACACGCTCATGGAGTGGGACTACGGCGCCTACGAGGGCATGACGCCCGCCGAGATCCAGGCCGTGCGGCCGGGGTGGCTGATCTGGCGCGACGGGGTGCCGGGGGGCGAGACCCTCGCCGAGGTGACCGCGCGCGCGGACGAGGTGGTGTCCTGGGCCCGCTCGGCCGACCGTGACGTCCTGGTCTTCGCCCACGGCCACATCCTGCGGTCGATCGGCGCGCGATGGCTCGGCCTGCCCCTGGACTTCGCGGCCCGCCTCCGCCTGAACCCGACCTCCCTGTCCGTCCTCGGCTGGGCATACGGCGCCCCCGCGCTGGAACACTGGAACGACACAGGCCACCTCACCCCCTAACCCCCACACCCGGCCCCCCTTCAGGGTCGCGGGAACCCGCACCGGCCCCCAACACCGGGTCCTTGCCCCAACGGCCCGGCAACCCCCTCAGGGGCGCGGGGAACTGCGCGACCGGCCACGACGGCCCCGCACGCGAACGCCTCCGCGCCAGCGCCCTGTCCCGACGGCCGGTCAAGCACCCTCAGGGACGCGGGGACCCGCACCGGCCCCCGACGCCGGTGCTTTACCCCGACGGCCCGGCAACCCCCTCAGGGGCGCGGGGAACTGCGCGACCAGCCACGACGCCCCCGCACCCGAACGCCTCCGCGCCAGCGCCCTGTCCCGACGGCCGGTCAAGCACCCTCAGGGACGCGGGGACCCGCACCGGCCCCCAACGCCGGTGCTTTACCCCGACGGCCCGGCAACCCCCTCAGGGGCGCGGGGAACTGCGCGACCGGCCACGACGGCCCCGCACCCGAACGCCTCCGCGACGCACCGCCCGGGGACACGGGGCAGCGCCCCGTGCTACGCCCGCCCCATCCGGGGCATCGACGCGTGCCGGTCAAGGAACTCCGTCACCCCCGAAGCCCGCCGGTGAGGCAACAGCACCCGCGCCGTCCCCGCCAGCATCGCCTGGATACGCGACGACTGGACCTGATCCAGCAGCGTCAGCACCCGCAACCCCGCCTCGGCCGCCTCGTCGGGCCGCCCCTCGCGGGCGAGATCGTCGGCCAGTTCCGCCGTGTACAGCGCGATGTTGCGCGTGAAGTGGGGATCCTGCAGCCGGGCCGCCCGCCGCGCGTGCCGCGACGCGCGCCGCCAGTCGCCCAGAGTGGACCAGCACTGCGCCTCCAGTCCCTCCAGCTCGGCCTCGCCGTAGAAGCTCATCCACTCGGGATCGGCGTCCGAGGGGCCCCGCCCGAAGAGGGCCTGCGCCCGGACCAGCGCCTGCTCACAGCCCGTGCGGTCGGCGAGCCCCGCCCAGCCGCCCGCCTCCCGCAGCGCGAGCAGGGACATCAGCCGCGCCGACCCCAGGGGCCGCGCCGCACGCTGGGCGGCCTGCGCGGCCCGGACCGCTTCCCGCGGGCGGCCGGCGTCCCGGGCCAGGAAGGCGGTGTTGCAGAAGGCGTGCGCCTCGAGCCCCGCGTCCCCGGTCATCCGCGAGGTGGCCAGCGCCTCCGCGTAGTGCGAGCGCGCGTCGTCGAAGCGGCCGGAGTCGTGGGCCAGCCAGCCCACGGAGATGGCCAGTTCACCGGCGCCCGCGTGCAGCCGGTCGATGGTGGTCTGCCGGGTCGCGCCGGCGTCCAGCAGCGCGTACGCCGCACGCAGCGGAGCCGCCGCGCGCCGGTAGAGACCGTCCGCGCCGTGCCGGTCGTCCAGCAGCCGGATGCGGCGGACCGCTTCCTCCAGGGCGCTCGCCTCGGGGGCCCCGGGTCGCCGCGGTGGCCGCGCCGGGGCCGTCGCCTCCGCGGTGAGCCGCAGCGGGCCCAGCGTGGCGGCGGCCACCGTGGCACCGCCGCCGGTCATGAATGCGCGACGCCGCACGTCGCTCTCCTCGTGGTTCAGTGGGCCTTTCGCGTACGGCTCGTTCGCGCCGTACGGGTCCTGCGCGCCGTACGGGTTGTGCGTGTCGTACGGGCCTTGCGTGTTGTACGGGTCCTGCGTCTCATACGGCTCGAACGCCCCGCACACCTCAAGGGCCCCGCGCGTCCCGGTGGCTTCCGGCCCCCCGACGCCTTTCGGAATCCCCCCGGCGGTGGGCGCGACCGGTGTCCCGGGCGCGTCCGCGGCGGGGCGCGCCGCTCGGCCGCGGACGGACGAGCGCGACGAGAAGCCCAGGTCGGCGAGCGTGCGACCGGGGAACATGTGCAGGAACACCCGTTCGTACGCGTAGTTCGGGCAGCGGATCTCGCCCGCCTCGACCCGGCCCACATAGCGCGCGTCGCAGCTCACCCGCTCACCGATCTCGCGCGCGGCGCGCCGTACGAGCGCCGCGAACTCGGCCGGTGAACGCCTGCCGCGCAACTGCCGGAAGGCGATGTTCGGCCGGAATGGCCGTTCGGGCTGTGACGCGGTCGCGGTTGACGACGTCATGGCCGGGTCCTCTCGTGCGAACCGTCGAACCGTGCCGGTACCGGGGCGGGTTCGAGACGAGTTGTCCGTGTGACGCCCTGGTTCCGGCGGGCATGAACGTACCTGCTGTGAAGGACCCGCCACGCAGTGTTTAGCTACAAACCGGATATCTCATGCACGATCCGCCATGAAGTGCCATCCTTTGCGGCGCACTTGTGCCGTAGCCGTTGACGCGTTCACGCGTTGGGCTCCATGGACCGCAACGGGGCTGTGTGGTGGAGGCCGGCATGGAGACCAGCCAGAGCAACGAACCTTGTACGTCGCCGTTGTCGGCACCCCCGTCGGGGACCGGTGACGGCGGATGCGACCTCGTGACGGTACCGGCCCGGCAGGGGCTGGAGGCGGTCGACATCCTGCGGCGCGGGGCCGTCGACGCGGTGGGACCCGTCCTGCACGATGACGGTTGCGACACCCTCGGCTTCCTCGTGCCGGCCGGCACGGCGGCCTGCTGGGACGTACCGGGCAGCGTCTGCACCGAGACGCACGGGCGCGGCCTGCGGCTGACCCCCGAGCCGCCGGTGGAGGGCTCCGACTGGCTGCTGCCGCCCGGCGAGGCCGACCTCGCCACCGACCCGGTGGTGCTGCGCCGGGCCCTCGGGGAGGCGGCCCGGCTGATCGAGGCGGCCGACAGCTGCCGGTGAGGCGCCCGCCGCGACCACCTGCGAAAATGGACCGATGGGCAGGTCCAGGAACACACGACGCGGGTCGGCCGCCGTCGAGGCCGTCGTGGAGGCGGTCGACGGCGGGCTCGCGCAGCTCGTACCCGACCCCGACCGCGGCCGGGCCTGGACGCTGCTGATCGACGGGGCGCCGCAGTCGCACGTCGACCTGGACGACCCCGCGTACCTCTCCTTCGAGTACCAGCGCCGGCTCGGCCATGTCATCGACCTCGTCGCCCCGCCCGGCAAACCCGTGCACGTGGTGCACCTCGGCGGCGGCGCCTTCACCCTGGCCCGGTACGCCGCCGCGACCCGGCCCCGCTCCACCCAGCAGGTCGTCGAACGGGACGCCGGGCTGGTCCAACTGGTGCGCAGACAACTGCCCGTGGACCCGGGCGCCCGGATACGGGTGCGATCGGCGGACGCCCGCGTGGGTCTGGCCAAGGTGCCGGACGGCTGGGCCGATCTGGTCATCGCCGACGTCTTCAGCGCCGCCCGCACCCCGGCCCACCTCACCTCCGTCGAGTTCCTGGACGAGGTCCGCCGGGCCCTGAAGCCCTCCGGCATGTACGCGGCCAACCTCGCCGACGGCCCGCCGCTGGCCCATCTGAGGGGCCAGATCGCCACCGCGGCCGCCCGGTTCGGTGAACTCGCGCTGATCGCCGACGCGGCCGTGCTGCGCGGCAAGCGCTTCGGCAACGCCGTCCTGGTCGCCTCCGACGCGCCGCTGCCCGTCGCCGAACTGACCCGCCGGGCCGCCTCCGATCCGCACCCCGGGCGGGTCGAACACGGGCGGGGGCTCATCGACTTCACCGGCGGCGCGCTCCCCGTGACGGACGAGGCGGCGGTGGCCTCCCCGGTCCCGCCCCCCTCGGTTTTCCGCTGAACACCCGCGCCGCTCACACCGGTTACCGCTGAACACCCGCGCCGATCGGTAGGCCACGACCCCACCCGTCCCGGTCAGTAGGTGACGACCTCCACGTGCGGCGGCCCGTCGTGCCAGGTGCAGAACACCGACACCCGGTCGGTGCTCCTGCTGAACTCCACCCGGATCCAGGTCTGGGTCTTCCACACCTGCATCGACCAGCCCGCTCCCGGAGTCGCCGACACGAGCGTCGCGTCGGCCGCGCCCAGCTCGAACACCGCCCGGCCGCCGGCGGTGTCGTAGGACTTGACCTGCCCGGACGCCGGGGCGGAGGCGCCGGGGGAAGGGCTTCGCGTAGGGGCCGGGGTCCGCGTGGGGGCGGGCGTGGGAGACGACGACCGCGTTTGCGAGGGAGCCGGGGAGGAGGACGGGGCCGGCGACGCCGGCCTCACCTGCCGGGCCGGTGCGCCGGCCGCCGTCACCGGCAGGGCGCGCGGCGGGTCGTACACCGTCCCCGCCATCACCGTGTGCACACCCCACCACGACAGCGTGGCCGCCGCTCCGGTCGCCAGCAGCCATGCCAGTACGTGTACGAGTCCTCTGCGCATCGCGAGCCATACTGCCCCAGGGGCATCGCCGTGCGCACATGCCCGGACTTATCCACAGGCTCCGGTCCGCCTCGGCCGTATGGCGTACGGTGCGGCGCATGGCAAGTGTTCTCGTGGTCGAGGACGACCAGTTCGTACGCTCGGCGCTCATCCGGCATCTGACCGACGCCTCGCACACCGTGCGCAGCGTCGGTACGGCACTGGAGGCGCTGCGCGAGGTCGCCCATTTCCGCTTCGACGTGGTCATCCTGGACCTCGGACTGCCCGACCTGGACGGCTCCGAGGCGCTGAAGATGCTGCGCGGCCTCACCGACGTGCCCGTCATCATCGCCACCGCGCGCGACGACGAGGCGGAGGTCGTCCGGCTGCTGAACGCCGGCGCGGACGACTACCTCACCAAGCCCTTCTCCGTCGAGCACCTGTCCGCCCGGATCGCGGCCGTGCTGCGCCGATCCCGCTCCGGCGCCGCGGAGCCCCCGCCCTCGTCCGTGCTGCGCGTCGGCGGGCTGACCGTCGACCCGCTGCGCCGCCAGGCCGAACTGGACGGCGCCCGGCTGGACCTCACCCGGCGCGAGTTCGACCTGCTGGCCTTCCTGGCGGGCCGTCCCGGCGTCGTCGTCGGGCGCAAGGAACTCCTCGCCGAGGTCTGGCAGCAGTCCTACGGGGACGACCAGACCATCGACGTCCATCTGTCGTGGCTGCGCCGCAAGCTGGGGGAGACCGCGGCCCACCCCCGCTATCTGCACACCTTGCGCGGCGTCGGCGTCAAGCTGGAGCCGCCCGCGTTCGCCGACGGGGAGGGGGCGCCACCGCGATGAGATGGGCTCTGGTCAAGGTCTGCCTGGCGGTCACCGCGATGGTCGTGGTCGCCTTCGCCGTGCCGCTCGGGCTGGTCGTCAAGGAGATGGCCCGCGACCGCGCATTCGCGGCCGCCGAGCGGGAGGCGGCCGCCGTCGCGCCCGCGCTGTCCATCACCACCGACCGGGACAAACTGGAGCGGGTGGTGGCCTCCGCCGGCGCCGACTCCGGGATGGCGGTGCACCTGCCCGCCGGCAGCGGCAGGGCCGCGCTCGACCTGGGCCGCGGGCGCGCCGCAGACCGCGACATCCAGGCCGTGCGGAGACTGGGCCGCGCCTCCACGACCACGGTCGCCGGCGGCTTCACCCTGCTGCAACCGGTGGCGCTCGGCAGCGGCGAGATAGCGGTCGTGGAGGTGTACGTCCCCGAGTCCGAGGTGACCCATGGCGTCGGCGCGGCCTGGGCGGTCCTCGCGGCCGTCGGCCTCGCCCTGGTCGTCGGCTCCGTCGCCGTCGCCGACCGGCTCGGGGTGCGCATGGTGCGCCCGGCCCGGCGGCTGGTGGAGGGCGCGCGCGAACTGGGCGAGGGTCGGCTGGGCGCCCGGGTGCGGGAGGAGGGCCCGACCGAACTGCGGCTGGCGGCGGTCGCGTTCAACTCCATGGCCGACCAGGTCGTCCAACTCCTCGCGAACGAGAGGGAGCTGGCGGCCGACCTCTCCCACCGGCTGCGCACCCCGCTCACCGTCCTGCGGCTGAACGCGGCCTCGCTGGGCGCCGGACCGGCCGCCGAGCAGACCCGGACGGCCGTCGCCCAGCTGGAGCGCGAGGTCGACACCATCATCCGTACGGCCCGGGAGGCCAAGCCGCAGACGGCCGCGGCCGGTCCCGGCGCCGGCTGTGACGCGGCCGCGGTGGTCCGCGAGCGCATGGAGTTCTGGTCCGCGCTCGCCGAGGACGAGGGCCGCACCTGGCGGGTGGCCGGCGTCGACCGGCCGGTCCGCGTACCCGTGGCCCGCGCCGACCTGGCCGCCGCCCTCGACGCCCTGCTCGGCAACGTCTTCCGGCACACCGCCGAGGGCACCGCCTTCGCGGTCGACGTGCACAACGGCGAGGACGCGGTGATCGTGCTGGTCTCCGACGCGGGGCCCGGCATACCCGACCCGCACGCGGCGATGGCCCGCGGCCGCGGCTCCGGGAACGCCGGCTCGACCGGCCTGGGCCTGGACATCGTCCGCCGGCTGGCCGAGTCCACCGGCGGCGACGTCCGCATCGGTGCCTCGGTCCTCGGCGGCACCGAGGTGCGGGTGTGGTTCCAGACGCACGGACACGAGACGGCCGGACGCGGCCACCGGGGCGCCGTGCGCAGACGCCGAACGGGCAAACCGGTCTCGATCTTTAACCGGCTCCGATCGCTTCCTTAAGCGAACCCTAAGGTCCGTGACGACCGCCCCCATCAAGCCGTTTGTCCGATTCCGGATCGCTAGCGTGCTGCCGCACCCCCACCCCCGTGAACAGCGAAGGCAGGCACGCGCATGACCACGCACCGGCGCAGGATCAGCGGCAGGAACAAGGCGATAGGCGGGCTGGTGGCGGCGGCCGTGGCCGGCGGCGGCGCGGTCCTGCTCACGGGCACCGCGAACGCGGCCGGTGTGAACGCCGCGTACACGAAGACCAGCGACTGGTCCTCGGGTTACTCCGCCCAGTACGTCGTCACCAACAACAGCGGGCAGGCCGAGAAGACCTGGACGCTGGAGTTCGACCTGCCGGCCGGCGCCAAGCTGTCCTCTCTCTGGAACGGTGAGTCGAGTGTCAGCGGTCGGCACGTCACCGTGCGGCCCGCGAAGTGGGACACCGACGGCCTGGCCGTGGGCAAGTCGGTGACCGTCGGCTTCGTCGTCAACGGCTCCGGCGCCCCCACGGGCTGTCGCATCGACGGCGCCCAGTGTTCCGCGGACGACGGCGCCACCCCGGAACCGAGCGGCCGCCCCACCGCGACCGGCTCCCCGACCGCCGCCCCCACCGGGCCGGCCGGCTCCACCGAGCCGACCGCCCCCGCCCAGAGCGCCACCCCGACGAAGAGCGCGACCCCGACCCCGACCGGCGGTACCGGTTCCGGCACCACCAGCGCCGCCGGCTTCGCCCCCTACGTCGACACCTCCCTCTACCCCGCCTTCGACCTCCTCGGTGCCGCCGACGCGACCGGCGTGAAGAACTACAACCTCGCCTTCCTCACCGACGGCGGCGGCTGCACCCCGAAGTGGGGCGGTGTCACCGACCTGACCGGCGACGGCGTGGCCGCCCAGATCGGCTCCCTGCGCGCCAAGGGCGGTGACGTACGGGTGTCCTTCGGCGGCGCCTCCGGCTCCGAGCTCGCCACCACCTGCTCCTCCGCCGACGCGCTGGCGGCGGCGTACGGCAAGGCGGTCGACGCCTTCAAACTCACCAAGGTCGACTTCGACGTCGAGGGCGGCGCGCTGCCCGACACCGCCGCCAACACCCGCCGCGCCCAGGCCATCGCCAAGCTCCAGGCCCAGCACCCGGACCTGGACGTCTCCTTCACCCTGCCGGTGATGCCCGAGGGCCTCACCCAGGACGGCGTGAACCTGCTGTCCGACGCCAAGTCCCACGGCGTCAAGATCGACACCGTCAACATCATGGCGATGGACTACGGCCCCTCCTACAGCGGCGACATGGGCACCTACGCCGAGCAGGCCGCGACGGCCACCCAGGCGCAGGTCAAGAGCGTGCTGGGGCTGTCCGAATCCGCCGCCTGGAAGACGGTGGCGGTCACCCCGATGATCGGGGTCAACGACGTCTCCTCGGAGGTCTTCAAGGTCGACGACGCCACCCAGCTCGCCGACTTCGCCAAGGCCAAGGGGCTCGGCGGGCTCTCCATGTGGTCCGCGACCCGCGACAAGCAGTGCGCCGGCGGCACCAAGCCCACCGCCGACGCCACGTGCAGCTCCGTCACCCAGGACGCCTTCGCCTTCTCCAAGGCGTTCGGGGCGTTCCACTGACCCGGCACCGACGGGACGCCTGAACAGGGGCGCGGCCCTCCGGGGGGAGGGCCGCGCCCCTTCCGGCCGTCCTCACACCGGCGGCTCCACCGCCGGCAGCACCCTGGTCCGCGCGGCCTGCGCGTACCACCGGGCGCTCGACTTCGGGGTCCGCTCCAGCGTCGCGTAGTCCACGTACACCGCGCCGAACCGCTTGCCGTAGCCGTAGGACCACTCGAAGTTGTCCATCAGCGACCACAGGTAGTAGCCGCGGACGTCGGCGCCGTCGGCGAGGGCCCGGCGCACCTCCGAGAGGTGGCCGTGCAGATAGGCGATGCGCTCGGGGTCGTGCACCCGGCCGTCGGGGTCGGGCTTGTCGTCGTAGGCCGCGCCGTTCTCGGTGATGTACAGGGGCAGTCCGGGTGCCTCGCGCGTGTAGCGCATCAGCAGGTCGTACAGGCCCGTCGGGTCGATGGTCCAGCCCATCTCGGTGCGCTCGCCGGGCGTCTGGTGGAAGAGCACGTCGTCGGCGGCCGGCCAGGGGGAGTGGTCGCTGGCGCCGTGGCCGTCCGCGCGCGGGCCGCCCGCCCGGTCGGGGGCCGCCGAGACCAGGGCCGGGGTGTAGTAGTTCAGGCCGAGGGCGTCCAGCGGCGCCTTGATCGTGCGGACGTCGCCGTCGAGGACGTAGGACCAGTCGGTGACCGAGGCCGTCGCGGCGATCAGCGTCCGCGGGTACGCCCCGTGCAGCATCGGGCCGTGGAAGACGCCGTTGGCCAGGTCGTCGATCCGGCGGGCCGCCGACAGGTCGGCCGGATCCTGGGACAGCGGCCGTACCACCGACGAGTTGAGGCTGATCGCGATCTGGTTGCGGGCCGGCATCACCGCCCGGAGCGCCGAAGCGCCCAGACCGTGCGCCAGGTTGAGGTGGTGGGCGGCGCGCAGGGCGGCCGCGGGGTTGGTGCGGCCGGGGGCGTGCACCCCGGAGCCGTACCCCAGGAAGGCGCTGCACCAGGGTTCGTTGAGGGTGATCCAGTGCTCCACCCGGTCGCCCAGCGCCTCACCGACGAGCTGGGCGTACTCGGCGAACCGGAAGGCGGTGTCCCGCTCCGGCCAGCCGCCCGCGTCCTCCAGCTCCTGCGGCAGGTCCCAGTGGTAGAGGGTGAGCGCCGGCCGGATGCCGTGCGCGAGCAGCTCGTCCACCAGCCGGCGGTAGAAGTCCAGGCCCCGCTGGACCGCCGGGCCCCGGCCCGTCGGCTGCACCCGCGACCAGGAGACGGAGAACCGGTAGGCGCTCAGCCCCAGCTCCGCCATCAGCGCCACGTCGTCGCGGTAGCGGTGGTAGTGGTCGACGGCGACGTCACCGGTGTCACCGCCCGCCGTCCTGCCGGGCGTATGGCTGAAGGTGTCCCAGATCGAGGGGGTGCGGCCGTCCTCCCGCGCCGCCCCCTCGATCTGGTACGCGGAGGTCGCGGCCCCCCAGAGGAAGGCCGGAGGGAAGGTCACGGAGGAAACGGGCTCAGGCATGGAAGCGCTCCCAGGGTGTCGTAGGAGACCGACGCGTTGACGAGGAGAGGCGGGCAGAGGCGGTGGGCAAGAGGCGGGGCAGGTGGAGCGGGAGAGGGGCGCCCGGGTCGCGCGGGCGTGGCCAGGGGGGCCGGGCGGGCGGGCCCGGCCCCGGGAGAGCGGACCTCAGCCCTTGATCGCGCCCTGCATGATCCCGCCCACGATCTGCTTGCCGAACAGGAGGAAGGCGACCAGCAGCGGCAGGGTGCCGAGCAGCGCGCCCGCCATGATCACCGCCTGGTCGGGGACATAACCGGTGCCGAGCGAGTTCAGGGCCACCTGCACGGTCGGGTTCTGCTGGTTCAGGGCGATGATCGGCCACAGGAAGTCGTTCCAGGCGAACACGAACGTCAGCAGCCCGAGCACCGCCATCGCCGGCCTGGCCGCGGGGAAGACCACGTGCCACACGATCCGGATGCTGCTCGCGCCGTCCACCCGGGCCGCCTCGATCAGCTCCGACGGCAGCGCCTGCACCAGGTACTGCCGCATGAAGAACGTGCCGAAGGCGGTGACCAGGCTCGGCAGGACCACCGTCTGCAGCTGGTTGGACCAGCCGAGGTCCGACATCCACAGGTACAGCGGTACGACGGCGAGCTGCGGCGGGATCATCATGGTGCCGACGGTCAGCAGCAACAGCAGGCCGGAGAACCTGAACCGCAGCTTGGCGAAGGCGAACCCGGCCAGCGTCGAGAACACCACCGTGCTGATCGTGATGGTGCCCGCCACGAGCACGGAGTTGACCATCGCGGTGCCCAGGCCCGCCTGCTCCCAGGCCGTCTGCAGGTTCTTGAACAGGTTGCCGCCGAACCACAGCGGCGGTGGGGTCTGGGCCAGCCGCCGGTCGGTGCGCGAGGCCGCGATCGCCGTCCACACCAGCGGTGCCAGCGAGACGAGGGCGAAGACCGCCAGCACGAGATACGTCACCGGGCCCGCGTGCAGTTGCTTGCCCGCGCCCCTCACCAGCCGCCGGCGCCCCTTGGGTGCGGCGGCCCGGGGCAGCGTCACTTCACCGGTCGTCATGCGGATTTCCTCAGCCGTCGGGTGAGCAGGAGATTGACCGCGGCGATGATCAGCAGGATCAGGAACATCGACCAGGCGATCGCGGACGCCTTGCCGAGGTTGCCGATGATCCAGCCCTGGTCGTACATGTACAGCCCCAGCGTCTGGTACTGGTGCTCGGAGCCGCCCTTGGACCCGCTGACCCCGCCGAACAGCAGCGGCTCGCCGAAGAGCTGGGTGGCGCCGATGGTGGAGACGACGACCGTGAACAGGATCGTCGGCCGCAGCTGCGGAACCGTCACATGCCGGAACTGCTGCCAGCGGTTGGCGCCGTCCAGGGCCGCCGACTCGTACAGATCGCTCGGGATCGCCTGCATCGCCGCGAGGTAGATCAGCGCGTTGTAGCCGGTCCAGCGCCAGATCACGATGGACGACACCGCGAACCGCGAACCCCAGTCGGACTCACGCCAGTTGACGGCATCCACCCCGAAGAAGTGCAGGATCCAGTTGACCATCCCGCCGTCCCACGAATACAGCAGCGTGAAGACCAGGGTCGCGGCCGCCACCGAGGTGGCGTACGGCGTCAGCATGACGACCCGCCACATGGTCGAGCCCCGCAGCCGGTAGTTCAGCAGGTGCGCGAGCCCGAGGGCCGCCAGCAGCTGCGGCACGGTCGACAGGAGACCGATGGTGAACGTGTTCCGCAGGGCGTTCCAGAAGAAGTCCGAGGAGAGCAGGTTGCGGTAGTTGTCCAGCCCCGCCCAGGTCTGGTGGTCCAGCGCCGACAACTGCACGTCGTGCAGCGAGTACCAGGCCGTGTAGAGCAGCGGGACCAGCGTGAACGCCCCGAACAGGACGAAGAAGGGGGCCACGAACGCGTACGGCGACGCCTTCATGTCCCAGCGGTACAGGCGGCTGCGCCAGGAATCGGCGCCCGCCGGGGTACCGCGACCCCGAGCGACCCGGGCCGCGCCCGGCGGGGTGCCGGGCGCGGTCTCGGCGCTCGGCGCGGGGTGCGCGAGGGCCTCTTTGGAGCTGGTCACTGGCCGAGCACGTCCTTGATCTCCTTGGCCGCCGCGTCCCAGCCCTGGGACGGCGACTTGCCCTTCTGCTCGACCTGGAGGATGCCGACGTCGGTGATTGCGCCGAGGATCGGCTGGTCCTTCGGGCCGTGGAACTGCGTCGGGATCGTCTTCGCCGACTCGGAGAAGATCTGCGTGATCGGGGCGCCGGAGAAGTAGGCGGTGGTGTCGGCGGCCGGCTTCAGGCCCGCGTAGGCCGACGGGGTCGAGGGGAAGCTCGCCTGCTTGGCGAAGACCTTGGCCTGCTGCTCGGGAGCGGTCAGCCACTTGGCCAGCGCGATGGCCTCCTTCTGGTGCTTGCTCGCCGTCGGCACGCCGAGGAAGGAGCCGCCCCAGTTGGCCGCGGTCGGCGCGGCCGCCACGTCCCACTTGCCCTTGCCGGAGGCACCGGACTTCTGCTCGATGTAGCCGATCATCCAGGCCGGGCACGCGACGGTCGCGAAGGTGCCGTTGGCGTAGCCCTGGTCCCAGGTCGGGTCGAACTGCTTCAGCTTCGCCGACATGTCGCTGGTGGCGACGCTCATGGCCACGTTCCAGGCCTTCTTCACGCCCGGGGACTTGTCCCAGACGACGTTGCCGTCCTTGTCGTAGTACGCCTCGCTCTCACCGCCGAGCGCCGCGTTGTAGACGGAGGCGGCCGAGTCCACGAACTTGGTGCCCTTGGGCGCCTTCTTCATGTACTCCTTGCCGAGGTCGACGTACTTGGCCCAGTCGCCCTTCCACTGCGCGGCGAGCTTGTTCCGGTCGGTCTCCAGACCGGCCTTTTGGAACAGGTCCTTGCGGTAGCAGACCGCCATCGGGCCGATGTCGGTGCCGAGCCCGATGGTCTTGCCGTCCTTGGTGGTGGCCTGGGCGAGCTTCCAGTCCAGCCACTGCGACTTGTCGACGTCCTTGCCGATGTCGACGAACTTGTCCGCCTGGGTCTGCACGGCCTCGGTGATGTTGCCGACTTCGATGGCCTGCACGTCGTCGGTGCCGGAGCCGGCCTGGAGCCGGGTGAGCACCTTCGGCCAGTAGACGTCGGTGCGGGTGGTGACGTTCTCCTTGATGTTGATGTCCGGGTGGAGCTTCATGTACGCGTCGTACAGGCCGGCCTGCTTGTAGCCGAAGACGCCGAAGGTGCCGACGGTCAGAGTGGTCTTGCCGCCGGCGTTGCCGCCGTCGGCGTTCGACGAGCCGTTGTCCGAGTCGTCGGCGCAGCCGGCCAGCAGCCCTGTGGTCAGCGCGGCGACGGCCACGAGGGCCCCCAGTCTGCGGGACCCGCGGATGCTCGTGCGCATTGCGTCCTCCTGTTGCCTGACGTGCCGACCCCCCGGCCGACTGACTGGAATCGGGCCCGTTCTTGCTCGCTGCGGCTCGGGCGGGGAACGTGCGGGATGTGTAGAAGCCAGGTACTGTGGGAGCGCTCCCACCAGTGATGGGTTGAAGAGTCGTCGGTCCGGCGCGGGGTGTCAAGGGACCGGACAGGGCCAACACCGTTCAGTTATCGGGACGTTAAGTGGACCATGAACCTCCGGTACGCGGGGATCGAAGTGGCGCGGAGACCCCCTTCCGCACCCAGGGCCTTTCCTCCGGATGAGGCCGCCCGGGCCGGTGGCCGGTGTCCGGCACCGCCGCCACCGAGGCGCTCGCGGCCGTGGACGGGGCTGTTACATTCCAGGCCAGCACCAGGAATCGGTCGAGAGAGGCGGAGTCCATGGCAAGCCACGGAGGGCGGGGCCGGAGCGGGGGCCGGCCCACGCTCGAAGAGGTCGCCGCCCGGGCCGGGGTGGGGCGCGGGACGGTGTCACGGGTGATCAATGGCTCGCCCCGGGTCAGCGACGCCACCCGCGCCGCGGTCGAGGCCGCCGTCGCCGAACTCGGCTATGTGCCCAACACGGCGGCACGCGCCCTCGCGGCCAACCGCACCGACGCCATCGCGCTCGTCGTCCCCGAGCCGGAGACCCGGTTCTTCGCGGAGCCGTACTTCTCGGACATGCTGCGCGGTGTCGGTGCCGAACTCTCCGAGACCGAGATGCAGTTGCTGCTGATCTTCGCGGGCAGCGACCGGGAGCGGCAGCGCCTCGCGCAGTACCTCGCGGCCCATCGGGTGGACGGTGTCCTGCTGGTCTCGGTGCACGCCGACGATCCGCTGCCCGACCTGCTCGCCCAGCTGGAGATCCCGGCCGTGATCAGCGGCCCGCGCTCGGCCGGGGAGACGCTCACCTCGGTGGACTCCGACAACTACGGCGGTGGCCGCTCGGCGGTGGAGCATCTGCTGGGCCGCGGCCGGCGGCGGATCGCGCACATCACCGGCCGCCTGGACGTCTACGGCGCCCAGCGACGCGTGGACGGCTACCGCGACGCCCTGCGCGACGCGGGGCTCGCCGTGGACGAACTCCTCATCGAGCCGGGGGACTTCACCGAGGAGGGCGGTCGCCGCGCGATGACGGTCCTGCTCGACCGGTACCCGGACCTGGACGCGGTCTTCGCCGGCTCGGACGTGATGGCGGCCGGTGCCCGGCAGGTACTGCGGGAGGCGGGGCGCCGTATCCCGGACGACGTGGCGCTGGTCGGCTACGACGACTCCGCCATCGCCCGCCACATGGACCCGCCGCTCACCAGTGTGCGCCAGCCCATCGAGGAGATGGGCCGGGCCATGATCGACCTGCTGCTCGCGGAGATCGCCGACCGCCGCCCGGCCGCTGCCCGCGATCTCGAACGCCGGCACGCGGTGCTGCGGACGGAGCTGATGACGCGGGCGTCCTCATAGGGCGGCGCCCCGCGGGCCGACGGGCGGCCGGCGGGGTCGGGTCGTCGGTCCGGCTCCGGGGCGTGCCCTCTCCCAGCCGCGCTCCAGCAGGTCGAACACCGCGTCGACCGCGGTGACGCGGTAGGAAGCCGTGCCGCCGGGGGCGCGGGCCTCGAACGTCAGACGGGCCAGGGCCGCACGGGCCGGGCCGGCGCCGGGGGAGCCGCTGTCGGCGGCGATTGCCCCGGCGAGGGCGCGCTCGTGCCGCATCCGCATGCGCCGGTGGTACTCCACGGGTGCCGGGGTCCCGGCGCCCAGCCCGCTGGAAGGACGCGAGCCGCTCGTCGTACCCGGCCTCGAAGGCCCGGCTCCGCGGCATGCGCGCGCAGGGACGGGAGCAGCGGGGTGCCCAGGATGCCCACCTGGTCGAAGCCGTGCTCCAGGAACAGCTCCAGGGCCGGGTCGGATCGCCGGCGGGGGAGCCGGTCTCGGCGGACCGCCGTGGGCCGCCGGGCTGACACGATCACCGCTGACGCGCGTCCGGCGCATCCGGTTGCGTGACGAGCGCCACGGTGCTTTCTCGCGCCCGGTGTCGACCGGATGCCCTGGGTCGTGCGTATGCCCAGTGAAGCGAGAGATCCGGGAGTGGCTGTTGACCGTCGAGGAGTTCGAAGAGTTCTATGCGCAGACGGTCGCACGGCTCACGGGACAGCTGTACGTGATGCTCGGTGATCTGCACGAGGCGCAGGACGTCGTGCAGGAGGCGTTCGTCAAGGGCTGGAGCCGGCGGCGGCAGCTGGACCGCGACGGGCGGCCCGAGGCGTGGATCCGTACGGTCGCCTGGCGGCTGGCCGTGAGCCGGTGGCGGTTTCGGCGGCGCAGCGCGGAGGCGTGGCGGCGCAGCGGCGCGCCTCCGGACGTCGAGGGCCCGGGGCCCGAACAGGTGGCGCTGGTGGAGGAGTTGCGCGAGCTGCCGCCCCAGCAGCGCCGCACGCTGGCGCTTCACTATCTGTGTGATCTCACCGTCGAGCAGATCGCGCAGGAGACGCATCTGTCCGCCAGCACCGTCAAGACGCATCTGGCGCGCGGGCGCGGTGCGCTCGCGCTTCGCCTGCAGGACACGTCCCGTGAGGAGGCTTCCGGTGACTGAACACCACGATCCGCTGCGGTCGCTGTTCCAGAGCGCCGCCGACTACGGGCAGGCCCGCGCCGACGCGGCACCCGCCGCGCACATCACCGAGCGGGGAAGGCGGGTCCACCGGCGCCGTGTGGCCGTCGCGGCGGCGGGGACGTGCCTGCTGCTGGTCGGCGGCAGCGCGGCGGCGGCCGTTCTCCTGCCGCAGAGCCCGGCTCCCGTCACCCCGGCCACCAGCCCTTCGCCGAGCGCGCCCGCCCCGTCGACGACCCCGACGCCGGCGAGCGGTGTGCCCACCCCCGGCCGGACGTCCACCTCGCTTCCCACGGGTGCGACTTCGACGTTTCCGTCCGGGACCCCGACACAGCCTCCGTCCAGGACACCGCCACAGCCTCCGTCCAGGACACCGACACAGCCTCCGTCGCGCGGAGCCACCACCTCGCCGCCCTGATCTTGGTCCCGCTCGCCCCATGACCCCGGCGGGCCCCCACCGGTCAGCCCGCACGCTCCGGCACGCCCCATTTCACCCGAGAGATCGCTATATGACCCTCATATGGCCCGACGTGGGCCAGCATCCTCCCCCGCCCGGGCAGAGCCCCACGCGGCCCGAACCGGCCCCGCGAGACTTCCGCGTCCGAGCCGAACCCCCTCCCGAGCCCTCCCGTCCGCGCATGTTCCGGCTGCCGCCCGACGACCGCGAGGTGCTGTGGCTGTACCTGCTGACCCGGGCGGGTCTGTGGGTCACCGCGTACTGCGCGCGGTGGCTGTTCCCCGCGGCCCCCGCCACCCGCGAGGCCGGCTCGGTCTTAGCGCCGTTCCGGCAGTGGGACTGGTACCACTACCTGCACGTGGCCCGCGACGGTTACTTCCCCGACGGGGCAGGTCCCTGGCTGAGTCACTGGGACAACCGGGAGGCGTTCTTCCCCGGCTTCCCGCTCCTGCTGCGCGCCGTGCACGTCGTCGTCCCGCACTGGACGGCGGCCGGGCTGCTGATCTCCTTCGTCGCGGGGGGCGTCGCCGTCGTGGCACTGGCCCGCATCGCCCGGCTGCATCTGCCCGGCGCGGACGGGGGCCGGCGCGCGGTGCTGTTCTTCCTGCTCTCCCCGTGCGCGATCTTCCTGGCCGCCGGCTACACCGAGGCGCTCTTCCTCGCCCTCGCCCTGCCCGCCTGGCTCGCCGCGCAGCGCCGCGACTGGGCCCTCGCCGCCACCCTGACCGCCCTGGCCACCGCCGTGCGCGTCAGCGGCCTCTTCCTCGCCGCCGCCATCGCCGTGCACTTCCTCCTCGTGGCGCGCCGGCACTGGCGCGCACTGCCCTGGCTGGCGCTGCCCGCTCTGCCCGCGGCCCTCTACTCCTGGTACCTGCACGCGCACACCGGCGACTGGCTGGCGTGGAAGCACGCCCAGGAACGCGGCTGGTTCCGCGACTTCCACGCCCCCTGGGTCGCCTGGTCCCACACCTGGGCCGGCGCCTTCGGCCGGACCCAGACCACCGGATACGCCTTCATGTTCCAGGCCGAACTGCTCGCCCTGCTCGCCGGGCTGCTCCTGCTCGCCCTGCTGCTGAGGCGACGCCGCTGGTCCGAAGCCACCTACATCGGCCTCACCCTGTGGGCGCTGGGAACCTCCTACTGGTTCACGTCCATCCCCCGCGCCACCCTCCTGTGGTGGCCCCTGTGGATCACCCTGGCAGCCTGGAGCCTGCGCAGACCACGGGTCAAGACGGTCTACCTCTGCCTCGCCTCACCCCTGAGCGTGATCTTCGCGCTGACCTTCCTCACCGGGCGATGGGCCGGCTGACGAGCCGCGGGGAGACAGGAAAACGGATCAGCCGGTGGCCCCGTCTTGCGACGGGACCACCGGCTGATCCTTCAGGGTGAGTGACGGGACTTGAACCCGCGACATCCTGGACCACAACCAGGTGCTCTGCCAGCTGAGCTACACCCACCACGACCGGCGGTGGAACTCGTCGTTTCCCCGACCGGCCGAGAAGAAGTCTACAGGGTCCGAAGGGGTGCTCGCGCACAGGTTTTCGCGCGGGCCGTCGAGCGGCCGGGACGCGCCCCGGCGTGCGCTACCCCGCGGGCAGGACGTGCTTGGCGGCGATCGCCTTCGCGGTGTCGGAGTCCGGGCCGGGCTGGGGGACGAAGACGGCCTCGCGGTAGTAGCGCAGTTCGGCGATCGACTCGCGGATGTCGGCCAGGGCCCGGTGGTTGCCGTTCTTCTCGGGGCTGTTGTAGTACGCCCGCGGGTACCAGCGGCGGGCCAGCTCCTTGATCGAGGAGACGTCGACGATCCGGTAGTGGAGGTAGTCCTCCAGGGTCGGCATGTCCCGCAGCAGGAAGCCGCGGTCGGTGCCGACGGAGTTGCCGCACAGGGGGGCCTTTCCGGGCTCCTTGACGTGCTCCCGGATGTAGGCGAGGACCTGCTCCTCGGCGTCCGCCAGCGTCGTGCCGTCAGCCAGTTCGGCGAGCAGTCCGGACGCGGTGTGCATCTGACGCACCACCTCCGGCATCGTCTCCAGCGCCCGGTCCGGCGGCCGGATGACGATGTCCACACCGTCGCCGAGTACGTTCAGCTCGGAGTCGGTGACGAGGGCGGCCACCTCGATGAGAGCGTCGTCGGACAGCGAGAGGCCGGTCATCTCGCAGTCGATCCACACCATGCGATCGTTCATGTGTCTCACCTTACGGCGCGCCGCGGGCAGCCGGACCGACCGTGCCACGACCTTGTCGGTGTGCATTCATCCGGGTGCGGACAGGCAGCGCCACGGCAAAGGGGGTGGGCGGAGTCGTACCCCGCCCACCCCCGTGCGCCGTGCTCGGTCAACCGCCGCTGCGTGGACCAGGCAGCAGGCTCACCGCGCCGGCCGCCGCGCGGCGGCTCTGCATCGGCACGCCGCTGTCCGGGTGCAGCAGGGGCATGTGGCCCATGGACGCGGGGCCGCCGTGCAGACCGGCGGGCGCGCCCTGCTGGCCGACCGGGACCACCGGGACCTCCGGCTCACCCTGCCTCTCGGCCTGGGGCCGGCGGGCCCGGTAGGCCGCGCGGTAGGCCGCCGGGGACGAGCCGAGCTGGCGGCGGAAGTGCCCGCGCAGCGCGACGGGGGAGCGGAAGCCGCATCGGCCCGCCACCTCGTCCACGGAGTAGTCCGACGTCTCCAGCAGTCGCTGTGCCTGCAGCACCCGCTGGGTGATCAGCCACTGCAACGGCGCGCTGCCGGTCAGCGAGCGGAACCGGCGGTCGAACGTGCGGCGGCTCATATAGGCGCGTGCCGCCAGGGTCTCCACGTCGAACTGCTCGTGGAGGTGTTCCAGCGCCCAGGCGACGACCTCGGCGAGCGGGTCGGCGCCGATCTCCTCGGGTAAAGACCTGTCGAGATAGCGCTCCTGACCGCCACTGCGGCGCGGCGGGACCACCAGGCGCCGGGCGAGCGCGCCGGCCGCCTCGTTGCCGTGGTCCGACCGCACGATGTGCAGACAGAGATCGATCCCGGCCGCCGTACCCGCCGACGTCAGCACATCGCCGTCGTCGACGAACAGCTCCCGCGGGTCGACATGCACCGACGGATAGCGTTTGGCCAGCGTCGGCGCGTACATCCAGTGGGTGGTCGCCGGGCGTCCGTCCAGCAGTCCGGCCGCCGCGAGCACGAACGCGCCCGTGCACAGCCCTACGATGCGGGCGCCCTCCTCATGCGCTCGGCGCAGTGCGTCGAGCGCCTCCTCCGGTGGCGGCGAGGTGATCGAGCGCCAGGCCGGTACGACGACCGTCCCGGCCCGGGAGATCGCCTCCAGCCCATGTGGCGCGGTGAGTTCCAGGCCCCCTGTGGTCCGCAGCGGGCCTTCCTCGCCGGCACACACCAGCAGGCGGTAGCGCGGCACTCCGGCGTCCTGGCGGTCGATGCCGAACACCGACAGCGGAATGGAACTCTCGAAGATCGGGCCGCCGCTGAACAGCAGCACCGCGACGATCTCCTTGCGGCGTCGCCCGGAAAGTTTCCGGGCCGCGGCATCCGGCGCGGCGGTGGAGTCGTGGCTCATACTGCTAAGCCCCCCTCGGTGGTCGCGGCTCCTCGGTTGTGTCGCTCCTGCACGTTTCCCCTCGGTCCTGCACGAGTCCCCCGCCGTAAGACATCAAGATCGAATCTACTGGCTGCCGCGGTCGCACGGTGGCCAGTTCGACACGCCGGACATTGTCGACATGACAACTTGGCGTGAAGCATTCGATCACGAAGGGTTGCACTCGTGGGTCGCGTAGGGAAGTACGCCTTGTCGCAGTGGCCAAACCGCGTAGGGTGCGCAGCGGTCCCCGGACCCTTTCCGTGCAGGTGGAACGGGGGGTGGAGGGTGGTCGGGACCCCTCCTGGTCGATATCCAGAAGTTGGCTGAAAAGATGCGTCCGAGGGTGCGGAAACCGGTCAGTCGACCGGTGTCTGACCCCGGGTGTGACGTCCACCTCTTTGCGCGGCGCAATGCGCGGCACACCGCTCCGACCGGCGCAGCAGTACCCGGCAGGCGGCCGTGACGGCGGCCAGGCCCAGCGCGGTGCCGGCCGCGCCGGCCAGCGAGGTGCCGTACCAGAGCAGGACCACGGGGACGAGGACGCAGCTGAAGGCCGCCCAGCGGATCACGTCGCTCACGGTGTCCGAGGGGGTGTGCGGGTCGGGGTTCGGTCGGGGTCCGGACATCTGGTCCTCGCTGTGGGGGTGGCTCACCCCGGTACAACGCCCGCTCCGTGCGACGGTCACCGGCCGCGCATCTGTGAATCCCGTGCAAACCGCCTGTACGGGGCAGCAACCATTGCGTTGCGGGCGCGGCTCGTGCATGCTCCGGTGAACCCCTACGGATGTCGGGGGACCGCTCACGGAGCGTGCGCGGTAGGTGGGCTCGGGAGGCGTGCCGCCGTACCCTTGGGGGTATGGGCTTGGGAAGATGTTTCCCGGACACAGCTCCGCAGCACGCTCCCGCCGCACACTGTCGTTCCTCCTATAAAGGATCACAACGCCGAGACAGCCATGGCCGGTCACGAATTCTTCGAACCAGCGGACCGCAAGCGGCCTGTCGCCGACCCTACGGCGGCCGAGCCCCTGGCGGCGGCAGACTCACGCCCTGCCTGCGACCCCGCTTTCCGGCATGGGGTGGTCGTCGGCTTCGACGGCTCCACCTCCAGTGAGCGCGCCCTGGCCTACGCGATCGGCATGGCCCATCGCTCGCACTCCGGCCTGATCATCGTCCATGTCGCCAACCGGCTGCCCACCACGGTGTGGGCCGGCTGTGAGCCGCCGGTCTTCGTCGACGTCCCGGACCACCGCACCGAGGTGCTGGGTCTGGAGCTGGCCTGCGCGGACTATCTGGCCGAGGTGCCGTGGATCCTGGTCGAGCGGGGCGGGGACATCTGCCACGAACTCGAAGAGGTGGGGCGGGAGTACGAGGCCGACGCGATCGTCGTCGGCTCCACGCACGGCATCGTCGGGCGGATCTTCGGCTCTGTCGCGGGGCGGCTGGCCAAGCGGGCGAAGCGGCCCGTGATCGTCATTCCGTAGAACCTCACGCCCCGTCAACTCCCTTGGTGCAGCACGAAACTACTCGTGCGTAGAGGTGGGTTGTGCCCTGGTGAAGGGCATATACCGGTCACCGCACAACTGCACATGCATGAAGGGAGCCCGCCGTGGACAACGACGTCTCTGCGGGAATCGTGAGCACTACCGTGGCCGGCCGACTCGCCCTGGGCATCACCCTGTTGGCGTTCGGGCTCGGCACGACCGGCGTGATCGACGGCGTGGGCGCGCAGGACGCCGTCACCCTGGCCCATTACGTGGGCGGTGTCGCCCTCTTCCTCATCGGCCTGCTGGCACTCCGGGACGCCGCCGCGTCCGCCGCCGGCGTGGCGTACGTGGCGCTCGGCGCCCTGTGGTTCACCTGGGCCGTGTCGGGCCACGGCTCCGCCCACGCGGCGGGGCTCTTCCTGCTGCTGTTCGCCCTGGTGGCGCTCACGCTGACCCTCGCGGGCGGCGACACCCTGGGCCAGGTCGCGCACGGCCTGCTGTTCCTGGCGATGCTGGTGCTCGCCGTGGCCCGGTTCGCCGACAGTTCCGCGCTGACCAAGGCCGGCGGCTGGGCGGCCGTCGCCGCCGGCGCGGTGGCCTGGTACGCGGCCGCGGCGGCGCTGGCCCACTGGCCGACGGTGCTTCCCCGGCGTGCCGCCGGCCGGGGGGTGACGGCCACCGGCTGAAATCGGGCGGCATGTGGAGGACCCCCGCGTGAAAGGTGGCTCACGCGGGGGTCCCTTCTGTCGTCGGGCCGTCTGCCGTCCGGGACATCCGGCCCGGGGGAGGGCTATTCCACCGTGACGGACTTGGCGAGGTTGCGCGGCTTGTCGATGTCCCGGCCCAGGGCCTTGGCCGTGTGGTAGGCGAGCAGCTGGAGCGGGATGCCCATGAGGATCGGGTCCAGCTCGTCCTCGTTCTTCGGGACGAGGATCGTCTGGTCGGCCTTCTCCTGGTGCCGGTGGGCCACGGCGAGGATCTTGCCCTGGCGGGCCTTGATCTCCTCCAGGGCCGCGCGGTTCTTCTCCAGCAGGTCGTCGTCGGGGACGATCGCGACCGTCGGGAGCGCGGGCTCGATGAGCGCCAGCGGACCGTGCTTGAGCTCGGAGGCGGGGTAGGCCTCGGCGTGGATGTAGGAGACCTCCTTGAGCTTCAGGGAGGCCTCGCGCGCCACCGGGTAGCCCCGGACGCGGCCGATGAAGAGCATCGAGCGGGCGTCGGCGTAGTCCTCCGCCAGCTTCTTGATCTCCTCCTCCTGCTCCAGGATCTCGGTGATCTGCTGCGGCAGCCTGCGCAGGCCCTCGATGATCCGCTTGCCGTCGCGGACGGAGAGGTCGCGGGTGCGGCCGAGGTGCAGGGCGAGCAGGGCGAAGGCGACCGTGGTGTTGGTGAAGCACTTCGTCGAGACCACGCAGACCTCGGGGCCCGCGTGCACGTAGACGCCGCCGTCCGCCTCGCGGGCGATCGCCGAGCCGACCACGTTGACCACGCCGAGGACACGGGCGCCCTTGCGCTTCAACTCCTGGACGGCGGCGAGGACGTCGTAGGTCTCACCGGACTGGGAGACCGCGACGTACAGGGTGTCGGGGTCCACCACCGCGTTGCGGTAACGGAATTCGGAGGCCGGCTCGGCGTCCGCGGGGATGCGGGCCAGCTCCTCGATCATCTGGGCGCCGATCATGCCCGCGTGGTAGGACGTGCCGCAGCCGAGGATCTTCACACGGCGGATCTTGCGTGCCTCGCGGGCGTCCAGGTTGAGGCCGCCGAGGTGCACGGTGGAGAACCGGTCGTCGATCCGGCCGCGCAGCACCCGGTCCACGGCGTCGGCCTGCTCGTGGATCTCCTTGTGCATGTACGTGTCGTGGCCGCCCATGTCGTACGAGGCCGCCTCCCACTCCACGGTGGTCGGCTCGGCGGTGGTACGGGTGCCCTCGGTGGTGTAGGTGCGGAAGTCGTCGGCCTTGAGGGTGGCCATCTCGCCGTCGTCGAGGGTGACTATCTGCCGGGTGTGGGCGACCAGGGCGGCGATGTCCGAGGCGACGAACATCTCCTTCTCGCCGATGCCGAGGACCACGGGCGAGCCGTTGCGGGCCACCACGATGCGGTCGGAGAAGTCGGCGTGCATCACCGCGATGCCGTACGTGCCCTCGACCAGGCGGAGGGTCTCGCGGACCTTGTCCTCCAGCTTCTCGGCCTGCGAGCGGGCGATGAGGTGGACGAGGACCTCGGTGTCGGTCTCGGAGAGGAACTCCACGCCGTCCGCCTCAAGCTTGCGGCGCAGGTCGGCGGCGTTGTCGATGATGCCGTTGTGCACGACGGCGACCGTGTGGTCGGCCGACATGTGCGGGTGGGCGTTCATGTCGGACGGGGCGCCGTGGGTGGCCCAGCGGGTGTGGGCGATGCCGGTGGTGCCCTTGAAGCGCGCCGGGACCTTTGCCTCCAGGTCACGCACCCGGCCCTTGGCCTTGACCATCTTCAGGGCGGGGGTCTTCGGGGAGCTGACGACGATGCCCGCGGAGTCGTAGCCGCGGTACTCCAGCCGCTGCAGACCCTCCAGGAGGAGGGGGGCGACGTCACGCTTGCCGATGTAACCGACAATTCCACACATATATAGAGGTATCCCTTGGGTGTCGCTCGTCCGGTCCGGCCGGTTCTCAGCCGTAGACCATGCGGCGCAGCTGCCTGAGCGTCAGCTCCGGCGGCGCCACCGCCCGGTATTTCAGGTCCGCCTCGATCCGTTCGAAGATCTCCGCGTTCACCAGGCCCTGGGCCTGCAGTTCGCGGTGGCGGCGACGGACGAACTCCTGGGTCGTCTCGTCGAAATAGGCCAGCACGTCCTGGATCACCCGCAGCGCCTCGCCCCGGCTCAGGGGCGTGGAACGCGTCAGATGATCTACCAGTTCGTCGTGCACCCGGTAGATCCTCGGGCACCCGCCGTCGTTTCGCAAGGAGCGTGCCCGATTTCGGGCAGGGGTCACTTGGATTTCTTATGGTGCTCTGTTCTCAAGTTGTCCACCCGGCGTCTTGCGTCCTGTTGCCCGGACCCACGAGTTTCGGACGCCATGGACATTCCTCGTATGGGAGTACCGGAGAAGCTGGCCGAGCGCATGAGCATGGCCGAGCAACACGAGTACCTGCGCGCCAGATTCTCCCGGCGCACGATGATCAGAGGCGGCGCCGTCACCCTCGGCACCGTCACGGCCGGCGCGTTCGTGACGGGCGCCGGCGCCCAGGCCGCCGTACCGACCCGGCGCACCACCCCGGCCACCGAGGCGGTGCACGGCGCCCTCGTCGCCCCCTTCGGCCGCCACCTCGCCTACGGCAACGACCCGCGTACCGAGATCACCGTCTCCTGGCAGGTCCCGGTCGCGGTGAAGAAGCCCTTCATCCGTATCGGCGCCCGCCCCTGGGACCTCTCCCGCAAGATCGAGGCCGAGGTCCGCACCCTCTACACCCCGGCCGGCGTCGGCGCGAGCGGCGACCACACCCAGTACTACATCCACGCCAAGCTCACCCACCTGCGCCCGGGCAAGACCTACTACTACGGCGTCGGCCACCAGGGCTTCGACCCGGCCGAGCCGCACCTGGCGGGCACCCTGGGCACCTTCACCACCGCCCCGGCCCACAAGGCGCCGTTCACCTTCACCGCCTTCGGCGACGAGGGTGTCGGCTACCACGGACTGGCCAACAACGCCCTGCTCCTCGGCCAGAACCCGGCCTTCCACCTGCACGCCGGTGACATCGCCTACGGCGACCCGGCCGGGCAGGGCAAGTCCACCGACACCGGTTTCGACTCGCGCACCTGGGACCAGTTCCTCGCCCAGACCGAGTCGGTCGCCAAGCAGGTCCCCTGGATGCCCGCCTACGGCAACCACGACATGGAGGCCTGGTACTCGCCCAACGGGTACGGCGGCGAGGAGGCCCGCTGGAACCTCCCGGACAACGGCCCCGACAAGAAGAACCTGCCGGGCGTCTACTCCTTCGTCTACGGCAACACGGCGGTCATCTCGCTGGACGCCAACGACATATCCTACGAGATACCGGCGAACCTGGGCATATCCGGCGGAACGCAGACGAAGTGGCTGGAAGCCCAGCTGAAGAAGTTCCGTGCCTCGAAGGACGTCGACTTCGTCGTGATCTTCTTCCACCACTGCGCCTACTGCACCTCCACCGCGCACGCCTCGGAGGGGGGCGTGCGCCAGGAGTGGGTGCCGCTGTTCGAGAAGTACACCGTGGACCTGGTCATCAACGGCCACAACCACCAGTACGAGCGCACCGACGTCATCAAGGGCGACAAGGTCGTCAAGAAGCTGCCGATCGGCGGCACGGCCTACCCCGAGACCGAGGGCGTGGTGTACGTCACCGCGGGCGCGGCGGGACGCAGCCTGTACGCCTTCACCGCTCCGGACTCCTACGAGGGGCACGAGCACGAGACCGACTCCGTGGCCTCGTTCGTCAACACCAAGGACGGCAAGGTCGACGAGACCGTCGCCTGGTCCCGGGTGCGCTACCTCGACTACTCCTTCCTGCGCGTGGACGTCACGCCCGCGCAGCGGGGCCGGCACACCACGCTGACGGTGTCGGGCATCGCCGAGACCGGTGACCGCATCGACCACTTCACGGTGTCCCGCAGGGCGAAGTAGGAGCCGCCGCGCTTGCCGGCGGCCCGCCGGTCCGCCGGTGCGCCCGGAAGACGGCGGGGCGCACCGGCTCGCGGGGCGGGCGGTCCTCACAGGTGTTCGAGGACCGCCCGCCTGGCCAGGGTGAACTCCTCGCCCTTCGGCGCCCCTTCGCGGTGCGGTCCGCCCGGTTCACGCAACCGCCGCGGCAGGGCGTCGTGGCAGGGCGTCGTGGTCGTGCGGAAACCCCGGATGATTTCCACCGTGCGGGGATTGTTTCACCGGATGTGCGGGAGAGTGGTCTCGACCACATCTGAAGGGAGCGCATGTGAGACGGAACCACAGCACGACTCCCCGGACGACTCGCATCCTCGGATCACTCCTGCTCGTCGCGGCGGCCGGCGTCTTCACCGTCGCCGCGCACCCCGAGGCGCGGGCCGCGGCGCCGACCCCGCTGGACCGGGTGATCCCGGCGCCGGCCTCGGTCGAGCCGGGCGGAGCCCCGTACCGCATCACCCGCGCGACCGGTGTCCGGGTCGGCGGTTCGGCCGAGGTCCGCCGGATCGGCGCGTACCTCACCGGCATCCTGCGGCCCGCCACCGGCTATCCGCTGCCGCTCACCGAACACGGCACCGGAGGCATCGAACTGCGCCTGAGCAAGGGCGGCCTCGGCGCCGAGGGGTACCGGCTGCGCAGCACCCCCGCCGGCGTCAGCATCACCGCCGACGCCCCCGCCGGCCTCTTCCACGGCGTCCAGACCCTGCGCCAGCTGCTGCCGGCGGCCGTGGAGCGCAAGACCGTCCAGCCCGGACCCTGGCGGATCGCCGGCGGCACCGTCGAGGACCGCCCGCGCTACGCCTACCGCGGCGCCATGCTGGACGTCTCCCGGCACTTCCTGACCGTGCCCCAGGTCAAGCGTTACATCGACCAGTTGGCGCTCTACAAGATCAACGAACTGCATCTGCACCTCAGCGACGACCAGGGCTGGCGCATCACCGTCGACTCCTGGCCGCGCCTGGCCGCGTACGGCGGCTCCACCGAGGTGGGCGGCGGCGCGGGCGGCCACTACACCAAGGCCGACTACCGCGAGATCGTGCGGTACGCGGCCGCCCGGTATCTGGAGGTCGTCCCCGAGATCGACATGCCCGGCCACACCAACGCCGCCCTCGCCTCCTACGCGAAGCTCAACTGTGACGGCGTGGCGCCCCCGTTGTACACCGGCACCGAGGTCGGCTTCAGCTCGCTGTGCGTGGCCAAGCAGGCCACGTACGACTTCGTGGACGACGTGCTCCGGGAGCTCGCGGCGCTGACCCCGGGCCGCTATCTGCACATCGGCGGCGACGAGGCGCACTCCACCAGCCACGCCGACTACGTGTCGTTCATGGACCGCGTGCAGCCGGTCGTCGCGAAGTACGGCAAGACGGTCATCGGATGGCACCAGCTCACCGGCGCCCATCCCGTCCAGGGCGCCATCGCCCAGTACTGGGGCCTGGACCGCACCAGCGCCGCGGAGAAGGCCCAGGTCGTCGAGGCCGCCCGCAACGGCACCGGGCTGATCCTGTCCCCGGCCGACCGGGTCTACCTCGACATGAAGTACACCAAGGACACCCCCCTCGGCCTGGACTGGGCGGGCCTGGTGGAGGTGAGGCGGTCCTACGACTGGGACCCGGCCACGTATCTCCCCGGGGTACCCGCCTCGGCGATCAGGGGCGTCGAGGCACCCCTGTGGACGGAGACCCTGAAGAAGTCGGCCGACCTCGAGTACATGGCGTTCCCGCGTCTGGCGGGCGCGGCGGAGCTGGGCTGGTCGCCGGCCGCCACGCACGACTGGGACGCCTACCGGACTCGGCTGGCGGCGCAGGGCCCGCGCTGGGACGCCCTCGGCATCAACTATTACCGCTCGCCGCAGGTCTCCTGGCCGACGAGCTGACACAGGGCGACGGGCACCCCGGAGGACCGTCTCCGGGGTGCCCGCGTGTCGGGGCGCGTCAGTGGCCGGCCAGGGGGTTCCTCAGGGTTCCCACCAGTTGCAGCGCGCCGGACGGATCGGCGAGGTCCACCATCTGCTTGTTGTCGCGCAGCTGGAGCCGGTTGAGGCAGGACAGCGCGAACTCCGGGGCGAACAGGTCGTACCGCCGGAACCTGTCCGCCAGTTCGGGGTTCGCCTCCTGGTACTCGCGGGTGACCTCGGCGACCGTGCGCCAGAAGTCGTCCTCCTCCAGGACGCCCTCGGCGGCCAGCCGGGCGGCGAGGAACCGGAAGAAGCAGTCGAAGACGTCCGTGAAGATCGACAGCAGCTTGGTGTCCTCCGGGACCTCCACGCGGATCCGCCGCACCTGCGGCGGCAGGACCGCGTCCGGGTCCAGCACCGCGATCTCCTCGGCGATGTCCTTGTAGACCGCCCGCCGCACGACGCCGTCCGCCAGCACCAGGATGACGTTCTCGCCGTGCGGCATGTACACCAGGTCGTAGGCGTAGAAGCTGTGCAGCAGCGGGATGTAGTAGGCGGCCAGGTACCGCCGCAGCCACTGCGCGGGGGCGAGGCCGGAGCGTGCGATCAACGCGGCCGCGAGGGAGGCGCCCTCGTGGTCGACGTGCAGCAGGGAGGCCATGGTCGCGAGGGACTCGCCCTCCCGGAGCGAGGGCACGGGGCTCTCCCGCCACAGCGCGGCCAGCATCTTGCGGTAGGGCGAGTACCGGTCGGTGGCCTTCTCGTACTCCAGGTGCCGGTAGCCGACGGCCGCCCGCTCCCGGATGATCGACAGACCGGTCGACCGGAGCACGGGGTCGTTCTCGATCAGCTGGGCCAGCCAGTCGTTGATCGCCGGGGTCGCCTCCATGTAGGCGGCCGAAAGCCCGCGCATGAAGCCCATGTTGACGACCGACAGGGCCGTCTTCACATAGTGCCTGCGCGGGTCGCCGGTGTTGAAGAACGTGCGGATCGACTGCTGCGCCAGGTACTCGTCGTCGCCCTCGCCGAGGCAGACGAGGTACTCGCGGGCCACCTCGGCGGCGAAGGTGACGCCGAGCTTGTTCCACCACTGCCAGGGGTGGACCGGGACGAGGAGGTAGTCGGCCGGGTCCAGGCCCCGGCCGGCCAGCGTGCGGTGGAACCGCTCGACGGTCTCCTCGCCCAGCTCCTGCCGGATGAAACCGTCGTACTCGATGCCCGCGCCGGCCGTGAACGCGGCCCGCGAGCGGTGCGCGGCCAGCCACACCAGCCGGACCGGGTTCGCGGTCTCCGGGGCGTACGAGAGGTACTCGTGGACGCCGAACCCGAGCCGTCCGTTGTTGGCGACGAAGCAGGGGTGGCCCTCGGTCATCGCGGTCTCGATGTCCTGGAAGCCGCCGCGCGCCAGCTCCGCGGAGGTCACCTGGGGCTTGGTGAGCTTGTAGCAGGTGCTGGACAGGGTGGAGGAGATCTCCTCCAGGTAGACCGGCAGGATCTTCTCGTCCAGTCCCAGGGTCTGCCTCAGCTCGATGAAGAAGTCCAGCGCGGCGAGCGGCAGTTCGGCGCCGTCGTGGTGCCGGGTGATCGACTCGGCGTCGACCTCCCAGTGGTCCAGGGCACGGCGCACGGCACGGAACCGGTAGGAGGTGAGCCCGTCGTCACCGCGCACGACGTACTGCTCGCCGACGGGCTCGGGGCTGATCAGCCGCTCGTGCGCGAACTCGCCGAGGGCCTTGCCGATCAGCAGGCGGCTGGCGGTCTCCCAGCGCTCGGGGGACAGATGGGACACGGCGTCGGCGAGGGTCACGCGGCCACCGCCTTCGCGAACTGCTCGCGCGTGCAGAAACTCAGCAGCGCCTTCTTCTCCGGCTTTCGTATCTCCCGTTCGGGCACGAACCCGACGGCCTCGTTCAGCGCGTGCACGGCCGTGTTGCGGACGTCCGGCTCGACGACGATCCGCTCGGTCGCCGGGTCCTCGAAGAGGTAGGCCATCACGGCCGTGATGACGCCCCGGGTGAAGCCGTGCACGGGGGTGTCGGCCGGCGCGACCAGGAAGTGCATGCCGACATCGCCCGGCCGCGGCTCGTACAGCCCGACCAGTTCCCGGTGCGCGGGGTCGTACTTCTCCATCAGGAAGGCGGGTCTGCCGTCGTGCAGCCCGAGGAAGGCGTGGTGGTGCTCGTCGGCGGCGATCTCCCTGTACGCCCGCTCGACGTCCTCCGGTTTCGCGTCCTGCATCATCCAGTACACGGCCCTGGGCTGGGTGACCCATTCATGCAGCACCCCGGCGTCCCTACGGGGGTCGAGGGGGCGGATGGTGAAGGTGAGGTCCCTGGTGGTCATACGGAGAACTCCTGGAAGGCGATGGACTTCTCGACCGGGTAGTACTCGCTGCCGAGCAGCTCGCGAATGATGTACGCGTTCCGGTAGGCGCCCATCCCCAGGTCGGGGCTGGTGATGCTGTGCGCGTGGACGCCGGCGTTCTGCAGGAAGACGCCGCGGCCGGTGACGTCGATGGCGTAGTTGCGGCCGATGTCGAAGTTGCCCTGCGAGTCGTAGCGCAGGCGGCCTCGGACGGGGGCGAGGAAGGCCGGCTCGACGTACCGGTAGCCGGTGGCCAGGATCAGGCCCTCGCTGGCCAGCTCGTAGTCCCTGCCTTGCTCCTCCTGGCGCAGACCGAGGAGATAGCGGTCGCCCTCGCGGCTCGCCGTGCGCAGCGCGGAGTTGGTGAGCAGACGGGTGGGGACCGGGCCGCCGAGGTTCTTCCGGTAGAGCAGGTCGAAGATCTCGTTGATCAGTTCGCCGTCGATGCCCTTGAACAGGCCCTTCTGCTGTGTGGTGAGCCGGTAGCGGGTGGCCTCCGGCAGCGCGCGGAAGTAGTCGATGTACTCCGGGGAGGTCATTTCCAGCGTGAGCTTGGTGTACTCCAGCGGGAAGAAGCGCGGCGAGCGGGTGACCCAGTTGAGCTGGTAGCCGTGGACGTCGATCTCGCTCAGCAGGTCGTGGTAGATCTCCGCCGCCGACTGTCCGCTGCCGACCAGGGTGATCGACTTCTTGGACTGCAGCTCCGCCTTGTGCTGGAGGTAGCGCGAGGTGTGCAGGAAGTCGCCGTCCAGGTCCCGGCAGGCGTCGGGGATGTGCGGGGAGGTCCCGGTGCCGAGGACCAGCCGGCGGGCGCGATAGGTGTGGCCGTTCTTCGTGCGCACCACGTACAGCTCGTCCTCGTACGTCACCTCGGTGACGCTGGTGCCGAAGCGGACGCTGCCGAGCTTGCTCGCCGCCCAGCGGCAGTAGTCGTCGTACTCGACGCGCAGCGGGTAGAAGTTCTCGCGGATGTAGAACGAGTACAGCCTGCCCTTGTCCTTCAGGTAGTTGAGGAAGGAGTACGGCGAGGTCGGGTCGGCGAGGGTGACCAGGTCGGACATGAACGGGGTCTGGAGGTGGGCGCCGTCCAGGAACATGCCCGCGTGCCACTCGAAGTCCGGCTTGGACTCCAGGAAGACACCGTCGAGTTCGGCGATCGGCTCGGTGAGGCAGGCAAGGCCGAGGTTGAACGGGCCCAGCCCGATTCCCACGAAGTCGTGGATGTGGTGCGGGGCTTCAGGACGCGCGGTCAAGGGGTTCTCCCAGGTACTGCTCGGCGTGGCCGGCGATCAGGTCGAGGACGGCCGCCATGTCGGCCGGTGTCGTCTCGGGGTTGAGCAGGGTGAACTTCAGGTAGTGGCGAGCGCCGACCTTGGTGCCCGCGACCACGGCGTCGCCGGAGGCGAACAGGGCCTTGCGGGCGTGGAGGTTGGCGCGGTCGATCTCGGCCGGGTCGGTGACGGCCGCCGGGATGTAGCGGAAGACGAGGGTGGACAGGGAGGGCTCGACGACGACGTCGTAGCGCGGGTCGGCGGCGAGCAGCTCCCAGCCCTCCCGGGCCAGGTCGCAGACCTCGTCGAAGAGCCGTCCGATGCCGTCGGCACCCATCGTGCGCAGGGTCGTCCACAGCTTCAGGGCGTCGAAGCGGCGGGTGGTCTGGAGGGACTTGTCGACCTGGTTGGGGATTCGTTCCTCCACCATGCGGCGCGGGTTGAGGTACTCCGCGTGGTAGGTGGCGTGCCGCAGGGCGGCGGCGTCGCGGACCAGCAGGGCGGAGGAACTCACCGGCTGGAAGAACGACTTGTGGTAGTCGACGGTGACCGAGTCGGCGTCCTCGATGCCGCCGATGCGGTCGCGGTACTTCACGGAGGCGAGCAGTCCGCAGCCGTAGGCCGCGTCCACGTGCATCCACACGCCGTACTGGTCGCACAGCTCCGCGATCTCCGGCAGCGGATCGATGGAGCCGAAGTCGGTGGTGCCGGCGGTGGCGACGACCGCCACGGGGACCAGGCCGTCGCGCGCGCAGCGCTCCAGTTCACGGGCGAGCGCGACCGTCCGCATGCGCTTGTCGTGGTCTACCGGGATGGTCACGACCGCGTCCGGTCCGAGGCCGAGCAGTTTCGCGGACTTCCGCACGCTGAAGTGGCCGGCCTCGGAGACGAAGACGCGCAGTCGCGCGAGGGAGGCGGTCTTCGCCTCCTCCCGGGCGAGCAGGAGTGCCTGGAGGTTGGACTGGCTGCCGCCGGAGGTGAAGACGCCGTCGGCGGCCGGGCCGAGACCGACGCGGGCGCTGGTCCAGTCGATGAGCTTGCGTTCGATCAGGGTGGCGCCGGCCGACTGGTCCCAGGTGTCGAGGGAGGAGTTGACCGCGCAGAGCACGGCCTCGCCGAGCACCGCCGGGATGACGACCGGGCAGTTGAGGTGGGCCAGGTAGCGGGGGTGGTGGAAGTAGACGGCGTCCCGGAGGTAGACGTCCTCCAGCTCGTCCAGGACGGCCGTGGTGTCGCCCAGCGGCCGGTCGAGGTCGATCGCGTCGACGCGGGCGGCGAGGTCGTCCACGGTCACACCGGTGAACGGGCGGTCGGTGGCGGCGAGTTTGGCCGCCACCCGCTCGACTCCATCGGTCACGGTGCGGCGATATCGCTCCGCGGTGAGGCCGTTGAGCAGTTGCGAGCGCATGGGGGAGTCCTCCGGGTGGGCGGTCCGTGGGGGAGGGCGGGAAGAAGAGGCGTCGAAGATCCCGATCTCAACTTAGGTTAGCCTAACCTAACTTTCACGGAGGAGTCCATACGGCTGCCCCGCACCGCCGCCACCGACGGCCTGTCACCCCACGGCGCGCAGCTGCTCTTCCGTCATGCCCTGGCGCCAGTAGCCGACGAACGTCACCCGGCGCCGGTCGATCCCGCGCTCGCCGACGAAGTGCCGGCGCAGCGCCTTCACCCGGCCGGACTCGCCCGCGATCCACACGTACGGCCGCCGGGCCGCGGGGAGCGCGGCCACGCGTACGGCGGCGTCGGCCGGCGGGGAACCGTCGTGCCTGACGAGCCAGGTGATCTCGGCCCGCGCGCCGGTCACCACGTCCTGGATGTCACCGGACCGCGGCACTTCGAGCCAGGCGTGGGCGCGGGTGCCGGCCGGCAGGGCCTCCAGGATCGCGGTCGCGGCGGGTACGGCGGTCTCGTCGCCCACCAGCAGGACCAGGTCGGTGTCCTCGGGCGGCCGGAAGCGGATCGCGCGGTTGTCGGCGACGGTCGGGCCGAGCAGCAGGACACGGTCGCCGGCGGTGGCCCGGGAGGCCCAGCGGGAGGCGGGACCGGCGGGGCAGGCGCCGGACCCGATGCCGTGCAGGACGAAGTCGACGTCGATCTCGGCGGTGTCGCCGCCGGTGTCCCGGCGCAGCGCGCGCAGGGTGTACGAGCGCATCACGGCCCGTACGTCGGCGGGCAGTTCACGCCAGCCCTGCCACCGGCCGTCGCCCAGCTCCAGCGGGACGACCGGCTCGCTCTGGCCCGGGTGCGGCAGGAACAGGGACAGCGACTGGTCCCGCCCGTCGGAGTGGAAGGCGCGCAGATCGGCGCCGGCGAAGGTGACCCGGACCAGGGACGGCCCGAGCCGCCTCGTCCGTGCGACCCGAAGGGCGAAGAAACGGAACGGGGCGGCCACGGCCGTCGTCATGGGGGCTCCTGAGGGGGGATCCAGGGCTCGGTCGGGGGCGTTGCGGGATCAGGAGACCTTCTTGGCCTTTTCCAGGGCGTCCGCCAGGGTGGTGAGCAGCGGCACGCACTTGTCGTAGGACAGGATCGGCTCGGGCGAGCGGGAGATGACCTGGCCGGCCCTGACCGCGGGCAGCTTCTTCCAGGTCGCCTTGGTGATGTCGGCGGGCTGGATCGTCGAGGAGCGGTCGTCCATCATGATGATGTCGGCCCGGTACTTGTCGACGTTCTCCCAGCTCAGCGATTCGTACCAGCCGCCGCCCTCGGCCTTCGCGCTCTCCGGGGGCTCGACGAAGTTCACGCCGAGCGCCTTGAAGTACTCGAGGTCGACGGAGAGATTGGTGCCGGAGACGTAGAAGAGCGGGTCGCTCGCGGAACCGGCCATCACCTTGATCTCGGACCTGGCCCTGGCGGCGGCGCGCAGCCGGGCGGCCGCGTCCTCGAAGCGCTTCCTGGCGTCCGTCACCCTGGTGGCCTTCATGTCGCCGCCGAGCGACTCGGCCAGCTCCCACATCCGCTGAAGCGACTTGGGCAGCCGGCGGTCGTAGACGGATATCCCGACGCTGGGCGCCAGTTGGGCGATCTTCTTCTTCGACTCCTCGGGGACGTACCAGAGGGTGCCGGCGCCGTCGAACATCGTGGAGATCAGCACGTCGGGGGCGAGGGAGGCGTACTTCTCGATGTTGAACTGGCCCCAGGTGTCGCCGAGGACCGTCACCTTGGTGACGTCCATGTCGCCGGCCTGGACATCGGCCTTGCCGCTCTTGGTGGTCGTCGGGCCGAAGACGCCCTTGACCCGCACACCGTAGTCGTACAGCGCGGCGCCGACGCCGGTGAAGGCGACGATGTTCGTGGGGACCCTGTCCAGCCTCACCGTCGTGCCGCGGTCGTCCCTGAAGGACCAGGGGTCGGACCCGGCGGCCTTGGCCCCCCCGCCGGAACCCGCGGCATCGCCCTTGCCGCCCCCGCAGGCTGCGAGCGCGGCCCCGAGTCCGAGGGCGCCGCCCGCGGCGAGCAGTCCGCGGCGAGTGGGGTGGGTGGCACGGGCACGGGGCATGGGCGTGACTGCTTTCGGACGGGGCGGAGCGCCCACCGGACAAGGTCGAAGGTAGGTTAGCCTAACCTTGCTTGATGTCCAGTGGGCGGGTCCATCCCTGCCCCGTGCGAACGGCCCCCGGGTTCCGGGGCGTCAGCTCACCAGGCCCAGTTCCCGGGCGATGAGCATGCGCTGCACCTCGCTGGTGCCCTCGCCGATCTCCAGGATCTTGGAGTCGCGCCACATGCGGGCCACCGGATACTCGTTCATGAAGCCGTAGCCGCCGTGAACCTGCGTGGCATCGCGGGCGTTGTCGACGGCGACGGTGGACGAGTAGAGCTTCGCCAGGGCCGCCTCCTTCTTGAAGGGCTCGCCCGCGACCAGCCGGGAAGCGGCGTCACGCCAGGCGAGACGGGCCGTGTGGGCCTTCATCTCCATGTCGGCGATCTTGAACTGGATGGCCTGGTTGGTGCCGATCGCGCGGCCGAACGCGTGCCGCTCCTTGGCGTACTTCACCGACTCGTCCACACAGCCCTGCGCCAGGCCCGTCGCGAGCGCCGCGATGGCGATGCGGCCCTCGTCCAGGATGCGCAGGAACTGGGCGTAACCGCGCCCCTCCTCGCCGAGCAGGTTGGCGGCGGGGACCCGGACGTCGGCGAAGGACAGCTCACGGGTGTCGGAGGCGTTCCAGCCGACCTTGGAGTAGGGGGCGGCCACCGTGAAGCCGGGGGTGCCCGACGGGACGATGATCGCCGAGATCCGCGGCCTGCCGTCCGGCCCCCGGCCCGTGACCGCCGTGACCGTGACCAGGCCCGTGATGTCCGTGCCGGAGTTGGTGATGAAGCACTTGGTGCCGTTGATCACCCACTCGTCGGTGTCCGGGTCCAGACGGGCCGTCGTACGCGTCGCCCCGGCGTCGCTGCCGCCGTCCGGCTCGGTCAAGCCGAACGCGCCCAGAAGTTCGCCCGAGCAAAGACGCGGGAGCCACTCGCGCTTCTGCTCCTCGGTGCCGAACAGGTGCAGCGGCATGGCGCCCAGCGAGACCCCCGCCTCCAGGGTGATCGCCACCGAGGAGTCCACCCGGGCCAGCTCCTCCAGGGCGATGCCCAGGGCCAGGTAGTCGCCGCCCATGCCGCCGTACTCCTCCGGGAACGGCAGCCCGAACAGCCCCATGCGGCCCATCTCGCGGACGATCTCGTACGGGAACTCGTGCCGCTCGTAGAAGTCGCCGATCTTCGGCGCCACGACATCGTGCGCGAACTCCTCCACCGTGCGTCGGAGTTCTTCCAGCTCGGGGCTGAGGCGGTGGTCCATGCTGATCACTGTTCCTTGTGGGAGAGGGCGCGGACGGTACGGGAGGGACTGGGGCGGCCCAGCCGTTCGGCCATCCAGACGCTGGTGGCGGTCAGACGGCCGAGGTCGACCCCGGTCTCGATGCCGAGGCCGTGCAGCATCCAGACGAGGTCCTCGGTGGCGAGGTTGCCGGTGGCGGACTTGGCGTAGGGGCAGCCGCCGAGGCCGCCCGCGGAGGCGTCCACGGTCGTCACGCCGTGCTCCAAGGCCGCGTAGGTGTTGGCGAGCGCCTGGCCGTAGGTGTCGTGGAAGTGCACGCCGAGGACGTTCGTCGGCACACCCCGCTCGTTGAGCAGGTTGAGCAGTTCGAGCACGTGGCCGGGGGTGGCGACGCCGATGGTGTCGCCGAGGCTCAGCTCGTCGCAGCCCATCTCCCGCAGCGCCGTGCACACCTGGACCACCTGGTGCAGCGGGACCGCGCCCTCCCAGGGGTCGCCGAAGCACATGGACACATAGCCGCGTACCTGCGCGCCCTCGTCCTTGGCCCGCCGCACCACCGGCTCGAACATGGCCAGCGACTCGTCAACCGTACGGTTGAGGTTTGCCTTCGCGAAGGATTCGGTGGCGCTGGCGAACACGGCGACACGGTCCGCGCCCAGCGCCAGCGCCCGCTTCAGACCGCGGTCGTTGGGCACCAGCACCGAAAGATCCGCGTCCAGGTCCCGCACCAGCGGGAACAGCTCCTCCGCGTCGGCCAGTTGGGGCACCCACTCCGGGTGCACGAAGCTGGTCGCCTCGATGGAGGTCAGACCCGCACCGGCCAGCCGGCGGACGAACTCCGCCTTCACCTCGGTCGGTACGACCGTCTTCTCGTTCTGCAGACCGTCGCGCGCACCGACCTCGTGGATCCGCACCCGCGCGGGCAGATCCTGGGCCGGCACGACCATGGGCAGTTGTCCGGCACTCACCGCGCCGCCTCCTCGGGTGTGATGACGGCCAGCACCTGGTCCATGGCGACCGTGCTGCCCGGCGAGACGTCCAGCTCGGCGACCGTCCCGGCGTGCGGGGCGGAGATGACGTGCTCCATCTTCATCGCCTCCACCACCAGCAGGCTCTGCCCGGCGGCCACCTCGTCGCCCACGGCCACCTTCACCACGGTCACCGTGCCGGGCATGGGCGCGGTCAGCGAGTCGGCGCCCGAGTGGGCCGCGCGGCCCAGCGAGGCGGCCACCGGGTCGTGGTCGCGCACCTGCCAGGCGTCGCCGTCCCGGCCCAGCCAGGTGCCGTCGGGCAGCGCGGCGAAGGTGTGCGTGACGCCGTCCAGCCGGACCGTGCGCCGGTGCCCGGCGCCGTGCCGCGAGGGCGTGACGCCGGACGCCTGGACGGGCTTGTCCGCCCCGGGGAGCAGCACCTCCATGCCGCCGTCCGGTGTGCTGCGCACACGCGGTGTCACCGGATCCTGGCCCGGCACCCGCAGCGGGTGCGGCGTCCAGGCCCGCTCGCCGCCGAGCCGCCAGCCGTCGGCGGCGGCGAACGGGTTGCTCCAGCCCGTGCCGCCCGCGTCCGCGAGGGCGGTGTGCCGCAGCAGGGCCGCGGTGGCGTACACCTCCGCCGGCACCTCCTGGGAGACGAGGGCGTCGACCTCCCGCTCCACCAGCCCGGTGTCCAGTTCGCCGGCCAGCACCGCCGGATGGGCCAGCAGCCGGCGCAGGAAGCCCGCGTTGGTCTGCACGCCCAGCGTCACCGTCTCCGCGAGGGCCGCCCGCAGTCTGCGCAGGGCGCTCGCGCGGTCGGGGCCGTAGGCGATGACCTTGGCGAGCATCGGGTCGTACAGGCTGCCCACCTCGGTGCCCTCGCTGAGCCCGGAGTCGGTGCGCACGCCGTCGCCCCGGGGCTCGTCGAGCAGCAGGACCGTGCCGCCGGAGGGCAGGAATCCGCGCGCGGGGTCCTCGGCGCAGATCCGGGCCTCGACGGCGTGCCCGGTCAGGGTGACGTCCTCCTGGGCGAAGCCCAGCGGTTCCCCGGCCGCCACCCGCAGCTGCCACTCGACCAGGTCGAGACCGGTGACCAGCTCGGTGACCGGATGCTCCACCTGGAGCCGGGTGTTCATCTCCATGAAGTAGTACGACGCCGGGTCGCCGCCCGGCACGATGAACTCCACCGTGCCCGCGCCCCGGTAGCCGCACGAGCGGGCCGCCTGCACGGCCGCCTCGCCCATCGCGGCCCGGGTCGCCTCGTCGAGGAGGACGCTCGGCGCCTCCTCGATGATCTTCTGGTGGCGTCGCTGCAACGAGCACTCGCGCTCGCCGAGATGGACCACGTTGCCGTGGCCGTCGGCCAGCACCTGGATCTCGATGTGCCGGGGCCGGTCGACCCACCGCTCCACCAGGAGGGTGTCGTCGCCGAAGGAGGCGCGGGCCTCCCGGCGGGCGGCGGCGATCTCCTCCGCCAGCGCGGTCACGTCCCGGACCAGGCGCATGCCCTTGCCGCCGCCACCGGCCGACGGCTTGAGCAGCACCGGAGTGCCGATCTCCCGGGCCGCGTCGGCCAGTTGGGCGTCGGAGAGCCCGCTGCCACTCGAACCCGGCACCACCGGCACGCCGGCCGCCCGGACCGTCTCCTTGGCGCGGATCTTGTCACCCATCAACGCGATCGCGTCCGCCGGCGGGCCGATGAACACCAGCCCCGCCTCCTCGCAGGCACGCGCGAACCCCGCGTTCTCGGCGAGGAAGCCGTACCCGGGGTGGACGGCCTGCGCACCGGTGCGGGCGGCCGCCTCCAGCAGCCGCTCCACCGACAGATAGCTCTCGGCGGCCGGCGCGGGGCCGATCCGTACCGCCGTGTCTGCCTCCCCGACGTGCCGCGCGTCGGCGTCGGCGTCGGAGAAGACCGCCACCGAGCGCACGCCCAGCGAGCGGAGCGTACGGATGACGCGTACGGCGATCTCGCCCCGGTTGGCCACCAGCACTGTGTCGAACACGGTTCCCCTCCTCACATCCGGAAGACGCCGAACTGGGGATCTCCCAGCGGCGCGTTGGCACAGGCGGTCAGGGCGAGGCCCAGCACCTGGCGGGTCTCCAGCGGGTCGATCACGCCGTCGTCCCAGAGGCGGGCGGTGGCGTAGTAGGCGTTGCCCTGTCGCTCGTACTGGGCGCGGATGGGGGCCTTGAAGGCGTCCTCGTCGTCCGCCGGCCACTCCTCCCCGCGCGCCTCCAGCTGGTCGCGCTTGACGGTGGCGAGGACGCTGGCGGCCTGCTCACCGCCCATGACGGAGATCTTGGCGTTGGGCCACATCCACAGGAAGCGGGGGGAGTAGGCCCGGCCGCACATGGAGTAGTTGCCGGCGCCGTAGGAGCCGCCGACCACGACCGTCAGCTTGGGCACGCGCGTGCAGGCCACGGCCGTCACCATCTTGGCGCCGTGCTTGGCGATGCCGCCCGCCTCGTAGTCCTTGCCGACCATGAAGCCCGAGATGTTCTGCAGGAACACCAGCGGGATCCCGCGCTGGTCGCACAGCTCGATGAAGTGGGCGCCCTTCTGGGCGGACTCGGAGAACAGGATGCCGTTGTTGGCGACGATCCCGACCGGGTGGCCGTGGATCCGGGCGAACCCGGTGACCAGGGTCTGCCCGAACTCGGACTTGAACTCGGCGAACCGGGAGCCGTCCACCACGCGCGCGATGATCTCGCGTACGTCGTAGGGGGTGCGTGAGTCCGCGGGGACCGCGCCGTAGAGCCCGTACGGGTCCACCTTCGGTTCCACCGCCGCGGTGACCTCCCAGGGCAGCGACCGCCGTCCCGGCAGCGTGGCGACGATGTTCCGGACGATCCTGAGGGCGTGCGCGTCGTCCTCGGCGAGGTGGTCGGTGACCCCGGAGACCCGGGAGTGCACCTCGCCGCCGCCCAGCTCCTCGGCGGTGACGACCTCACCGGTGGCGGCCTTCACCAGCGGGGGACCGCCCAGGAAGATCGTGCCCTGACCGCGGACGATCACGGCCTCGTCGCTCATGGCCGGCACGTACGCGCCGCCGGCCGTGCACGAGCCGAGGACGGCCGCGATCTGCGGGATCCCGGCGCCGGACATCCGGGCCTGGTTGTAGAAGATCCGCCCGAAGTGCTCGCGGTCGGGGAACACCTCGTCCTGCATCGGCAGGAAGGCCCCGCCGGAGTCCACCAGATAGACGCACGGCAGCCGGTTCTCCAGGGCCACCTCCTGCGCGCGCAGGTGCTTCTTCACCGTCATCGGGTAGTAGGTGCCGCCCTTGACCGTGGCGTCGTTGGCCACCACCACGCACTCGCGCCCGCTCACCCGCCCGATCCCGGCGATCACCCCCGCCGCCGGGGCCTGTCCGTCGTACATGCCGTCCGCCGCGAGCGGGGCCAGCTCCAGAAACGGCGAGCCCGGGTCGAGCAGTGTGTCCACCCGCTCCCTCGGCAGCAGCTTGCCGCGGGCGGTGTGCCGGGCCCGTGCCCGCTCGCCGCCGCCCTGGGCCGCCGCGGCCAGCCTGGCGCGCAGCTCCCCGACGAGTGCGAGGTGGGCCTCCTCGTTGGCCCGCCACGCCTCCGACGCGGGATCTGCCGCGCTCGTGAGCTCCGGTGCCTCGTGCATCCTGCGGTCCCCTCACCCGGTGATCGACCTGTTAATGAGCGTTAACCATTTCCTTCAGGTTAACGACCGCTAACCTCGCTGTCTAGAATCGTCTGCATGGCCACCAGAACCGACGCGCCCACCCGCCGTCAGCAGATCCTCAAGGAGGCGGCCCGGCTCTTCGCCGAGCGCGGCTTCCACGGTGTCGGGGTCGACGAGATAGGTGCCGCGGTCGGCATCAGCGGCCCCGGGCTCTACCGGCACTTCCCCGGCAAGGACGCGATGCTCGCCGAGCTGCTCGTCGGCATCAGCGGACAGTTGCTGACCGGGGCGAAGCGGCGGCTGGCGGAGGCCGACGGGCGCGGCGGAGCCTCCGAGGTCCTGGACTCCCTCATCGAGGGCCACATCGACTTCGCCCTGGACGACCGCCCCCTGATCACCCTGCACGACCGCGAGCTGGACCGGCTGCGCGACAGCGACCGCAAGCTGGTGCGCCAGCTCCAGCGGCAGTACGTGGAACTGTGGGTGGAGGTGGTGCGCGAGGTGTATCCGGCGCTGTCCGAGCCGTCGGGCCGGTCCGCCGTCCACTCGGTCTTCGGTCTGCTCAACTCCACCCCCCACCTGGGCCGCGCCGGCACCCTGCCCGGGCGTGGCGCCATGGCGGCCCTGCTGCACCGGATGGCCCGGGGGGCGTTCGCGGCGGCGGGGGAGCGGTGACTTCGCCCCGAGATCCCGCGCGTGGTCCAGCTCACCCTGGACGGGGTGGCCTACTCGCCGGTACCTTGGTCTGAGCAAGCGCTTAGACAGGCGTGTCATGCCGAGGTACGTGGAGGTGGACGGCGTGCGCCGTACGGTGTTCAACGAGGATCACGAGGCGTTCCGGGAGACCCTTCGGGCCTTCATCGAGGCCGAGGTCGTGCCCGTCTACGACGAGTGGTTCGCCGCCGGTCAGGCCCCCCGCGACTTCTACTACAAGCTGGGCGAGCTGGGCATCTTCGGCATCAACGTGCCCGAGGAGTTCGGCGGCGCGGGCCTGGACAGCCACAAGTTCGAGGCCGTCCTGTACGAGGAGACGGCCCGCGCGGGCGTCCAGTTCGGCGGCTCCGGCGTGCACGTGCTGCTCGCCCTGCCCTACATCAAGATGCTCGCCACCGACGAGCAGAAGAAGCGCTACCTGCCGAAGTTCGTCACCGGCGAGGAGATGTGGGCCATCGCGATGACCGAGCCGGGCACCGGCTCCGACCTCGCGGGCATGAAGACCACCGCCAAGCTCTCCGAGGACGGCACCCACTACGTCCTCAACGGCGCCAAGACCTTCATCACCGGCGGTGTCCACGCCGACAAGGTCATCGTCTGCGCCCGGACCTCGGCCCCGACCGCCGAGGACCGCCGCTTCGGCATCTCCCTCTTCGCCGTCGACACCAAGTCCGAGGGCTACTCCGTCGGCCGCAAGCTGGACAAGCTGGGCCTGAAGACCTCCGACACCGCCGAGCTGGCCTTCGTCGACGTCAAGGTCCCCGTCGAGGACCTGCTGGGCGAGGAGAACAAGGGCTTCTACTACCTCGGCCACAACCTGGCCTCCGAGCGCTGGGGCATCGCCTTCGGCGCCTACGCCCAGGCCAAGGCCGCAGTCCGGTTCGCCAAGAGCTATGTGCAGGACCGCGTCGTCTTCGGCAAGCCGGTCGCCCACTTCCAGAACACCAAGTTCGAGCTGGCCGCCTGCCAGGCCGAGGTGGACGCCGCCGAGGCCGTCGCCGACCGCGCGACGGAGGCCCTGGACGCCGGTGAGCTGACCCCCGCCGAGGCCGCCTCCGCCAAGCTCTTCTGCACCGAGGTCGCCCACCGCGTCATCGACCGCTGCCTCCAGCTGCACGGCGGCTACGGCTACATGAACGAGTACCCGATCGCCCGCCTGTACGCGGACAACCGCGTCAACCGCATCTACGGCGGCACCAGCGAGATCATGAAGTCGATCATCGCCAAGGACATGGGCCTGTAAGGCACCGCGATCACCGGCCGGTACGACCGAACGTCATGAGCCAGGCACTTCAGGACCTCCTCGATCTGCTCGACCTGGAGCAGATCGAGGAGAACATCTTCCGCGGCCGGTCCCGGTCCGCCGTCGTCCCCAGGGTCTTCGGCGGGCAGGTCGCGGCACAGGCGCTGGTCGCCGCCGGGCGGACGGTCCCCGCGGACCGGCCCGCCCACTCCCTGCACGCCTACTTCCTGCGCCCCGGCGACCCGGACGCACCGATCGTCTACACCGTCGACCGCATCCGCGACGGCCGGTCCTTCACCACCCGCCGCGTGGTCGCCGTCCAGCACGGCAAGCCGATCTTCCATCTGTCGGCGTCCTTCCAGACCTACGAGGAAGGGCTCGACCACCAGACGCCGATGCCCGCCGCGCCGGACCCGGCGGCCCTGCCGACCTCCCAGGAGCGGCTGCGCGGCTACGACCACCTCGCGCCCGACGTCGTCGAGCGGTTCCTGGAGGCCCGCGAGGCGATCGACCTGCGGTACGTGGACGAGCCGCCGTACGGGAAGTTCGGCGAGCCGCGCGAGCCGCACTCCCAGGTGTGGTTCCGCACCAACGGCAAACTCGACGACGACCCCCTCCTGCACGTCGTCCTCGCCACCTACGTCTCCGACATGACGCTGCTCGACTCCGTGCTCCTCGCGCACGGCCGGGGCGGCTGGGCCGTCGGCGACGTCGTCGGCGCCTCGCTGGACCACGCGATGTGGTTCCACCGGCCCTTCCGCGCCGACGAATGGCTGCTCTACGACCAGGAGTCGCCGTCCGCGCACGGCGGCCGGGGCCTCGGCCAGGCGCGCATCTACACCCAGGACGGCCGGCTGGCCATCTCGGTCATCCAGGAGGGTGTCGTCCGCGTCCCGCGCCGACCCCTCTGATCCACCCGCCCGCCGTCGGTCGAAACCGGGAGGCGTGAAACGTGTCCGATCTGCCGCGGCGGTTGGATGCCTGAGGCGAACAACTGGGTGTGGTCCGGGAGTTGGGGGAAGCCGGGGTGGGGGCCGCGGGAAGCCCGGAAAGGGGCCGCCGGACCGCCTCGCCGTTCGAGATGACGTGTGGCGCAAGCGGCATTAGGCTCTTGGAGTGAAAGCCGCAGTGAACGGCATGCTCGGCCGACGAGGCTCCGGAACGCCGGAATCTCAGCCGCGGCGCCCGATGGCGTGATCACGCGCGGGTGACCGCAGGCGTCGGCTTCGTGGCCTCCGCCGTCCAGAACACACCCTGCGGTGGAACCCCACGACCGCGCCGCATTTTCTCCCTTTCCGCGGCGACGGCCATCCAACCTCGCTCCTTCCGTCCGGGAGCCGCGAGAGACGATGGAGATGGAAGGTATTCCCATGCGAGCACAGCGCACGAGGCGTCTTGTCGCCATGTCCGCGAGCGGACTGCTGCTGGTCGGCGGAGCCGCGATCGGCGCGGCCGGCACCGCTTCTGCCTCCGACAACGGCAACCACGGTTCCTACAGCTCGGACTACGGCGATCACGGCGGCCACCACAGCGACTGGTGGGGCAACGGTGACGACTACGGCTGGGGCGGTGACTACGGCGGTTACGGCGGCGGCGACTACGGTGGTTACGGCGGCGGCGACCACGGTGGTTACGGCGGTGGCGACCACGGCGGTGGCGGTGACCACGGCGGTGGCGGTGACCACGGTGGTGGCGGTGACCACGGTGGCGGCGGCGGTGACCACGGTGGCGGCGGCCACGGTGGTGGCGGCGGCGGCCACGGAGGAGGTGGCGGTCACTGATCCGACCGCGAACTGATCACGATGTGCGGTCCCGCGCGCGGGACCGCACATCCCTTTTCCCGGCGCGTCAGGCCAGTCCCGCCTCGGCCAGCAGATACGCCGTCATCGGGTCGTAGTGGCGGGGGCTGACCACATGGTCGTCGAGCGGCACGGCCACCTGGAGGGTGCCCTCGGACTCGGCGAGGAACAGCGCGGGGTCGTTGCAGTCGGCGTACCCGACGGAGTCCAGGCCGTGCTGGGCGGCGTACCCGGCCCAGCCGTGATCGGCGACGACCAGGTCCGGCAGCGGACGCCCCGCCCGCTCAAGTGACGTCAGAATGGCCCGCATCGGCTCCCCTGAGTGGGTGTGCCACAGCGTCGCTCCGTGCTCCAGCACGGCCACGTCCGCGAACTGCATCACGTACCCCTCGTCCGTCTGCAGCCCGTCCGGGATGACGACGATCTCGCAGCCGGCGGCCCGCAGCGCGGCGGCCGTGGCCCGGTGCACGTCCAGCAGGCCGCCCGGGTGACCGGTCGCGAACAGCACCCGCTGCCTTCCCCCGGCCGCCTTGCGCAGCCGCGCCGCCATGCGGTCGAGCGCGTCCACCGTCAACTCGGGGTCGATGGTGTCCTGTCCGTACCGGTACTCGGGATCGTCGTTGACGCCGACCCGCTCCGCCATGACCGCGAGCACGTCCTGCTCGTCGCTCCAGCGGTCGCCCAGTTCCAGGCCGAGCCAGAAGTTGCGGACACCGTTGGCGAGCTGGCGGTAGTGGGAGAGGTTGTTCTCGCGGGGCGTGGCGACATCCCCCGCGATACGGGTCCTCACCAGGTGGTCGACGAGCTGGGCGCGGCTGGGTGTCCCGGATATCGGCATGCCTCCCATTGTGAGGGCAGCGTGACGTCCGCGTCCTCGGCATATCGGCTCCTGGGACGGGGGTCACCCCTGCCGTCCGTCACCGCTGCCGCAGCGCGAACCACAGCTCCATCCGCACGTCCGGATCGTCCAGGTCGGCCGCCAGCAGGGCGGCGCAGCGGGCGATCCGCTGCCGCACGGTGTTGCGGTGCACGCCCAGCGCCACCGCCGTGCGGTCCCAACTGCCGTGCAGCGACAGCCAGGCGCGCAGGGTCTCGGCGAGCGCGGCCTGTCCCGCGAGCGGCGCCAGCAGCGCGTGGGCGTGCGCCTCGGCGTCCGAGCGCGGCACCAGGTCCGCGAGCGCCGGCCGGGCCGCGTGCCGTACCAGCGGGGCGCGGGTGGCGCGGGCCCGGGCCAGGGCACGGGCCGCCTGGGCGTCGGCCGTCGCCCACTCGTCCGGCTCGACGGCCGTGCTCACCCCCAGCGTCCAGCCCGGCTGCGGCACCGGCTCCCGCCCGGCGGGCACCAGCACCCGTACGACGTCCCGCGCGAGGTCGACCAGCGGCGACCCGAGGGCGGCCCCGAGGGCGGAGGCGGCGACGGCGTCGGGCGACTGGTCCTCGGGGCGGCCCCGCACGACGACCCACCTCCCCTCCCCGAGCAGCGGCGCCACCGCGGCCGGTTCGGCGCCGAGGAGCAGGCGCACGAGGGCCCAGGAGCGCGCTGCACCGGCCCCGCTCCGGTGCTCGCCGGTCAGCAGGGACAGCAGGACGGCGGCGACGGAGGCGATGGTGTGATCACCGGGCTCGCGCCGCCCGGCGGCCACCCCGAGCACGAACCCCTCCCCGGCCCCGAGGGCGTACACGGCGAGGTGACTGGAGCCGAGGGTGTCGGTGGCGGAGGTGGGCGCGCCGGCGCTGAGCGCGCGGGGCGCCGGCGTCCCGGTCGTCGGTGTGCCCGGTGTCGGGATGCCGCTCGTCGGGGCGCCGGCCGCCGGTCTGACCACCTCGGCCAGGCGCGCCAGTGCCGCCCGCACGTCCCGCGCCGTCTCCCGGCCCGCGCCCGCGCCCCCGGTCACCCCCGCGACCTCCGCGCCGTCGGGACCGTACAGCACGGCGTGGCCGCCCAGGCGCTGGGCCAGCTGGCGCAGCACCGAGGGGACCGGGTCGGGGCGCGAGGCGGCCGCGGCGAGACTCTGCTGGGCCTCGCTGACGCGCCGCAGTTCCGCCAGGCGGGCCTGCGCCATCAGCTGCCAGACCGCGCGCGCCACCCCGGAGAAGGTGGTCTGCGGGGGGACCTCCAGCAGCGGCAGACCGTGGGCGTCGCAGGCGGCGGCCAGGGCGCGCGGGACGGTGTCGTGGACCGGCGCCAGACCGAAGCCGAGGGCGGTCCCGCCCGCCGCGACGATCCGCGAGACGTAGTCGTCGAAGTACGAGTCCGATCCCGCCGTCGCCGGGATGTGCACACCGGCCGTCAGCAGCAGCTCGCCGCCCAGCAGATACGGGTAGGGGTCGGCCATCTCCGAGGTGTGCGCCCAGTGGATCGCGGTGTGCCGGTCCGTGGGACCCGCGACCTGCCGCAGCCCGAGATCCTCGCGGGCGAGCAGGGCCGTCAGCGGGACCGGTGGGGTCGGTGGGGTCGCCGGGCTCGGTGGGGCTGCTGGGGCGGTCGGCTCGTACATGGTGTGCGTTTCCTCCATCCCGCCCCGTTCATATGGATGAAACGTACTCTTCGCAGTCGCTTTCCGGCCACCTAGGGTCGACACCGAACGGCAGCCACGGGTACGGGCGGATGTCCCCGCGGTCCGCTGCCGTCACATCCCACGTCTACGCACGACACGCCACCTGAGTGAGCGAAGGAGGGCCGCCCATGGCCGTCGACTACACAGTGATCGTCGTCTATCTCGTCGGCATGCTGGCCATGGGCTGGTGGGGGATGCGGCGCGCCAGGTCCAAGAGCGAGTTCCTGGTCGCCGGCCGCCGCCTCGGCCCCGCCATGTACTCCGGCACCATGGCGGCGATCGTCCTCGGCGGCGCCTCCACCATCGGCGGCGTGGGCCTCGGCTACCAGTACGGCCTCTCCGGCGCCTGGATGGTGTTCACCATCGGCCTCGGACTGCTGGCCCTCTCGGTCTTCTTCTCCGCCCGCATCGCCCGGCTGAAGGTCTACACCGTCTCCGAGATGCTCGACCTGCGTTACGGCGGCCGGGCCGGCGTGATCTCGGGCGTGGTCATGTGGGCGTACACCCTCATGCTCGCGGTGACGTCGACCATCGCCTACGCCACGATCTTCGACGTCCTCTTCGACGTGAACCGCACGGTCGCGATCATCCTCGGCGGCGCGATCGTCGTCGCCTACTCCGCCCTCGGCGGCATGTGGTCGATCACGCTGACGGACATGGTCCAGTTCGTGGTGAAGACCATCGGCGTGCTCCTGCTCCTGCTGCCCATCGCGGTCGTCAAGACCGGCGGTTTCTCCGAGATGAAGGCCAAGCTGCCGACGTCGTACTTCGACCCGCTGGGCATCGGCGGGGAGACGATCTTCACCTATGTCCTGATCTACACGTTCGGCATGCTGATCGGCCAGGACATCTGGCAGCGGGTGTTCACCGCCCGCGGCGACCGGACCGCCAGGTGGGGCGGCACGGTCGCCGGAACCTACTGCCTGGTCTACGCCCTCGCCGGCGCGGTGATCGGTACGGCCGCCAAGGTGCTCTACCCCAAGCTGGGCAACCCCGACGACGCCTTCGCCACGATCGTCAAGGACGAACTGCCCGTCGGTGTGCGCGGACTGGTGCTGGCCGCCGCCCTGGCCGCCGTGATGTCCACCTCCTCCGGCGCCCTGATCGCCTGCGCCACGGTCGCCAACAACGACATCTGGTCCCGGCTGCGCGGTGCGGTCCGGCGCGACGGCGGCGAGCAGCACGACGAGATCGCGGGCAACCGGGCGTTCATCCTGGTCATGGGCGTGGCGGTGATCGGCACCGCGATCGCGCTCAACAACGTGGTCGAGGCGCTGACCCTGGCCTACGACCTCCTCGTCGGCGGCCTGCTCGTGCCCATCCTCGGCGGCCTGCTCTGGAAGCGCGGCACCGCGCAGGGCGCCCTCGCCTCCGTGGTCGTCGGCGGCCTCGCCGTGATCGGCCTCATGGCCGGCTACGGCATCCTCGCCAACGAGCCCGTCTACTACGGCCTGCTGGCCTCCCTCGTGGCCTATGTCGCCGTCTCCCTGGCGACGAGGCCCACCGACGAGTCCGTCCTCGCCGCCTGGCGCGAGCGCCTCGCCGGACGGTCCCCCGAACTCGCGTCCGAACCGGTCCCGGCTCCCCAGTAGAGTCATAGGGAAAGCAGTACATGCGCGACGAAGCGCAGGAAAGAAGGCATTTCATCATGAGCAGCAACGAGACGCCCCGCGGCCCCGTCGACTCCTCCCGCGTCCCGCGCTACGCCGGTCCGGCGACCTTCGCCCGGCTGCCCCGCCTGGACGAGGTCGGTACCGCCGACGTCGCCGTCGTCGGCGTGCCGTTCGACTCCGGCGTCTCGTACCGGCCGGGCGCCCGCTTCGGCGGCAACGCCATCCGCGAGGCGTCCCGGCTGCTGCGCCCCTACAACCCCGCGCAGGACGCCTCCCCCTTCGCCCTCGCCCAGGTCGCGGACGGTGGCGACATCGCCGTGAACCCGTTCAACATCAACGAGGCCGTGGACACCATCGAGGCGGCGGCGGACGACCTGCTCGGCACCGGCGCCCGTCTGATGACCCTGGGCGGCGACCACACCATCGCCCTGCCGCTGCTGCGCTCGGTCGCGAAGAAGCACGGCCCGGTGGCCCTGCTTCACTTCGACGCCCACCTGGACACCTGGGACACCTACTTCGGCGCCGAGTACACCCACGGCACCCCGTTCCGCCGCGCGGTGGAGGAGGGCATCCTCGACACCTCCGCCCTCTCGCACGTCGGCACCCGTGGCCCGCTGTACGGCAAGCAGGACCTCACGGACGACGAGAAGATGGGCTTCGGCATCGTCACCTCCGCGGACGTCTACCGCCGCGGTGCCGACGAGGTCGCCGACCAGCTGCGCCAGCGCATCGGTGACCGCCCGCTGTACATCTCCATCGACATCGACTGCCTGGACCCGGCCCACGCCCCCGGCACCGGCACCCCGGAGGCCGGCGGCATGACCTCCCGCGAGCTGCTGGAGATCCTGCGCGGCCTGGCCTCCTGCAACCTGGTCTCGGCGGACGTCGTCGAGGTCGCTCCGGCGTACGACCACGCGGAGATCACCTCGGTCGCGGCCTCGCACACGGCCTACGAACTGACCACCATCATGAGCCGCCAGATCGCCGCCGCCCGCAACGCCTGACGCTCCTTACCTGACGCTCCTTAGGGGACCGAGAGCAGTGACTCACGACCACGACCTGGTACTCCGCCCGACCGCCGCGCAGACGGAGGCGGCGCTGAACCCGCCGCCCGGCCGCATCGGCGGAGACCTGGTCGTGGAGACCCTGGCCGGGCTGGGGGCGACGACCGTCTTCGGTCTGCCCGGCCAGCACGCCCTCGGCATGTTCGACGCCCTGCGCCGCTCCTCGCTGCGCTACATCGGTCTGCGGGTGGAGAACAACGCGGGCTTCGCGGCGGACGCCTACGGCCGGGTCACCGGTGAGGCGGCCCCGCTGCTGCTGTCGACCGGTCCGGGCGCCCTGACCTCGCTCGCCGCCCTCCAGGAGGCGGCGGCCGCCTCGGCACCCGTGCTGGCGATCAGCAGTCAGGTCCCGGTCGCCGGTCTCGGCGGCGGCCGTCACGGCTACCTCCACGAACTGCCCGACCAGGCGGCCTCGTTCCGGGGCGTGGTGAAGTCGGTCCACACCGTGCGCACCCCGTCCCAGATCCCCTCCGCCCTCGCCGAGGCGTGGCGGTCGGCGCTGACCGCCCCGCACGGCCCGGTGTGGGTCGAGATTCCGCAGGACGTCCTCCTGGCCGAGACGGCGCTGCCGGTGGTGACGGCGATGGACGCGACGCCGGAGGATCTGGTGCCGCGCCCCGAACTGACGGCCGTCGCGGCCGAGTTGCTGTCGAACGCCGTCCGGCCGGCGATCATCGCGGGCGGCGGGGTCGTGCGCGCGGACGCCTCGGGCAAGCTGCGGCAGCTGGCCGAGAAGCTCGACGCCCCCGTGGTCACGACCTTCGGCGGCAAGGGCGCCTTCCCCTGGGAGCACCCTCTCTCGCTCCAGTCCTGGCTGGAGGACCGGCACACCACGGACTTCCTGGAGGACGCGGATGTGCTGCTGGTGGTCGGCTCCGGCCTCGGCGAACTCTCCTCCAACTACCACACGTTCAAGCCGCGCGGCCGGGTCGTCCAGATCGAGGCGGACCTCGGCAAGCTGGAGTCCAACCACCCCGCCCTCGGTATCCACGCCGACGCCCGGCTCGCCCTCCAGGCGCTGCTGGAGACGGTGCGGGAGCGGACGGACGCATCGGCGCGGGACCGGGTACGCGACCTCCTCGCCAAGGTCGCCGACCGCATCTCCGCCCAGGAACTCACCCTGGAACAGGACGTACTGGCCGCCGTCCGGCGCGCCCTGCCCGCCGGCTCCTCGTCGTTCTGGGACATGACGATCCTGGCGTACTGGGCCTGGTCGGCGTTCGACCCCCGGGGCGCGAACACCATGCACTCGGCCCAGGGCGCCGGCGGCCTCGGCTACGGCTTCCCGGCGGCGCTGGGCGCGGCGGCGGCGGACCCGACCCGCCCGGTGCTGGCGGTATCGGGCGACGGCGGCGCCCTCTACTCCATCGCCGAACTGGCCACGGCCCGCCAGTACGACCTCCCGGTCACCTGGCTCATCGTCGACGACGGCGGCTACGGCATCCTGCGCGAGTACATGACGGACGCCTTCGGCCGGCCCACGGCCACGGAACTGACCCGCCCGGACTACGCGGCCCTGGCGGAGTCCTTCGGCGTCCCCGCCACCCACACCACCCCGGAAACCCTGGAACAGGACCTGACCAAGTCCCTTACGACCCCGGGCCCCTCCGTGGTCGTCCTCCCGGCCGTCCTGCGGATGTTCGCCCCCACGCATCAGGGCGGCTGACGCGCCTGGAACGGCCCCGGCCGTCGTGCCGTCTTCTGTAGTGATCATGATCGTGGGGCCCTGACCAGGCCGTGCGGGTCGTCACTTGGGGGACTGGACGTGTTCGGGGCTGTTTTCGCGGGCGATCGGTGGTTTCTGGGCGGGCTCGGCGCCATCGCGCTCGTGGCCGGTGGGGCGGCCTGGTGGCTCGCGCGCCGGCGTGGGGCCGCGGGGGCCTTCTGGTGGCTGCCGCTCGTCTTCTGCCTCGTCGGCGTGCTCGGGGTCACCCTCGCCCTGCGGGCCGACGGGGACGGGCAGGGCGCGTGTGTGATCGACCACCAGGTCACCGAGCCGCTGTACACCACGCAGGGGCGGTGGAACCTGGCGATGTTCGTGCCGCTCGGACTGTTCGGCGTGCTCGCCCTGCGCCGGCCCCTGCCCGTGCTCGCCGGGGTGTCGGCGCTGCCCTGCGTCATCGAACTCGTCCAGGCGCTGACGCCGTTCACGAGCGGGATCTGCGACAGCGCCGACGTGGAGATGAACGCGGCCGGCGGTGTCCTGGGCATGGCCGCGGCACTGGTCCTGCTGCGCGGCCGCGTCGCCTGGTGGGCCTGGGGCCGCTGGACCCTCGTCGTGACCGGGGTGCTCGCCCTCGTCGGTGCCGGCGTCGTGCGGACCGCGGTCACCTTCGACCACGTGGACGGCTCCGGCGTCCGGGATGCCCGCAGCGACGAGCGCGAGGTCGCGGAAAGCGTCGTACGGCAGGCCTTCGGCGACCGGTACGAGGTCGGGGAGGTACGGATCAGGCCGGGCCTCGACGGCTACAACGGCTGGATGGACGTGCAGTTCGCCGGGGGGTTCCCGGCCGAGCTGATGTGGCCCGGCGGACGCCGGCTCATCGTCGACTTCGGCGCCACCACGGCGAGAGGCTTCACCGTCCCCGGCGCCGTCCCGCCGCACGGCGCCGGGGACGCGTACCGCGTCGCCCGCTCCTACATGCGCGCCCACTACCCCTGGGCGGAGTCGGCCTCCTGGCACACCACCCGCCCGGCGCCCGACGACGGGAGCGAGGCAGGAAAGGGATGGACCGTCTCCTGGCGGTTCGAGGAGCACGGGGTGGCCATGCCCCGCCGCCTGGACGTGCGGGTCGACCGGACAGGGCACGTGCAGGGACTGACGGTGGACTTCGGGCCCAGACACCTGGACCTTCCGTCCGGGCTGATGACCGCGCGTCAGGCCGAGCAGGTCGTCCAAAAGACCAGGCGGGAGGGCGACGACAGCGGGAGGCCGCGGATCCACGCACGCGAGCTGACGACGGAGCAGACCTGGGGCAACCGGGGACCCTGGCGCGCGGTGTGGTTGGTCGAGGTCGGCGACCCGACGTGCGAGCCGGGCAAGGACGGGCAGGTGTGCGATCCGGAGGTCGTGCACGTGGACGCCGCAGCCCGCCGCGTCGTCGACTGACACCGCGCACCCCGAAGCACGCGACCGAACTCCCGCCCCGCGAACACCTGTACAACTATCGACCGCCCTGACGAGTCACATCCAGGGAGCGCGCTCGTGCGCTCGACGGCGTTCACGGGGGACGCCTGTACGACGCTCATAGGGGGAACCTCTGATGACTCACCGGATATCCGGGCGCGCCGGCCTGCTCGCGGCCGGACTCTCCGCCGCGCTGCTCGTGCCGGCCGTCACCGCCGCCACCCCGGCCGCCGCCGCCCCGCCCGCCGTGAGCTGCACGTCCGGCAAGGCGGGACTCGCCGCCAAGCTGACCAAGGACATCACGGCCGCCCTGAACAACCGCAAGGGCACCGTCGCCGTCGGCCTGTACGACCGCTCCACCGACACCACCTGCACCCTGCGGGCCACCGCCGCCTACGACTCGGCCAGCACCGTCAAGGTCACCGTCCTCGCCACCCTGCTGTGGGACGCGAAGAAGCACAACCGGTACCTGACCGGTACCGAGACCAGGCTCGCCACGGCCATGATCACCAAGTCGGACAACGACGCCACCAGCACGCTGTGGAAGCAGCTCGGCCCGACGAAGATCAAGGGCTTCCTGGCCGCCGCCAAGATGACCGCGACCAAGCCGGGTTCGGGCCGCTACTGGGGCCTGACCCAGGAGAACGTCACCGACGAGCAGAAGCTGCTCAAGCTCGTCACCGCCAAGAACGGCGTGCTCAGCGACAACTCCCGTGCCTACATCCTGAAGTTGATGGGCCAGGTCATCTCCTCGCAGCGCTGGGGCACCCCCGCCGGAGCGCCCTCCTCCGTCGCCGTGCACGTCAAGAACGGCTGGCTGGAGCGTGCCACGCACGGCTGGCGCGTGCACAGCCTGGGCACCTTCAACGGCGCCGGGCACGACTACATGATCAGTGTGCTGACGCAGGACAACAGCACGATGGGCTACGGCGTCACCACCATCCAGAACGTCTCCAAGGCCATCCACAAGGACCTGGTGGCGGTGAAGGCCGGTGTCGCGCGCTACACGCCGACCAGCCGGCCGAGCGAGGCGTTCGTGGCCGTCCCGCCCCAGGGCTGATCCCGTCCCGGCCGGCCGGGACGGCGAGCGCACACGCCTCTTGGGCCACCCCGGTGTCTTCGCGAACTCCCGTGCTGCGAACATGCGTACACGCTTCAGGGAAGCCCGCAGGACCGCCCGGACGACCGCCGGGCGGTCCACCGGGCGTTCCGTCAGACGCCCAAGGGGGAAGCTCCACATGACCCATCGCATATCCGGCCGCACCGGCGCGCTCGCCGCCACCCTCGGTGCCGCGCTGCTCGTGCCGGCCGTCACCGCCGCCACCCCGGCCGCCGCCGCCCCGCCCGCCGTCACCTGCGCGTCCGCCAAGGCCGGCCTCGCCGACCAGCTGAAGAAGGACATCACCGCGGCGCTCGCGAACCGTACGGGCACCGTCGCCATCGGGCTGTACGACCGCTCCACCGGCACCACCTGCACGCTGAACGCCACCACCGCGTTCGACTCGGCCAGCACCGTCAAGCTCACCGTCCTCGCCACCCTGCTGTGGGACGCGAAGAAGGCCAACCGGTACCTCACGGACACCGAGACCGACCTCGCCACGGCCATGATCACCCAGTCGGACAACGACGCCACCAGCACGCTGTGGAAGCAGCTCGGGGTGGCGAAGATCCAGGGGTTCCTGACCGCCGCCGGGATGACGAAGACCGTCCCGGGCGCGGACGGTTACTGGGGCCTGACCCAGGAGAACGTGACCGACGAGCAGAAGCTGCTCAAGCTCGTCACCGCGAAGAACAGCGTGCTCAGCGACAACTCCCGTGCCTACATCCTGAAGTTGATGGGTCAGGTCGTCTCCGACCAGCGCTGGGGCACCCCCGCCGGCGCGCCGTCCACGGTCGCCGTGCACGTGAAGAACGGCTGGCTGGAGCGTGCCACGCACGGCTGGCGCGTGCACAGCCTGGGCACCTTCAACGGCGCCGGGCACGACTACATGATGACCGTGCTGACGCAGGACGACAGCACCATGGACTACGGCGTCACCACCATCCAGAACGTCTCCAAGGCCATCCACAAGGACCTGGTCCCGGCGGCCGCCGGAACCCGGCGCTACACCCCGACGAGCAGGCCCGCCGAGGCGTTCGTCGCGGTGCCCTCGCGGGGCTGAGGCTTCACGAGGCGGTCTCCCGAACGCCACCGGCAGGTTCTACGGTGGCGGCCATGCGCCTGAGATCCGTACTCGCCACCCTCACCGCCGGCCTGGCGGCGGCCACGTGTCTGGCCGCCGCCGGGCCCGCCGGAGCCCGTGCCGCCGACGCCGCCCCGGCGAGCGGCCACGCCTGTTCGCCGGCCGTCGCCCTCGACCGCTTCTCCGACGCGCTCGACAAGACGACGTACGACGGCACCTTCGTCGGCAACCTCTCGGCCCTCGCCGTGGACCGGGACGGTTCGCTCGCGGCCCTCGGGGACCGCTCGTCCCTGTTCCGCCTGGACGGCCGCACCCTCCGGCCGACGGGAGTGCTCGCCCTCGCCGACGAGAAGGGCGCCCCGCTCGACAGCGAGGCCCTGGTCGTCGACCGCGACGGCACCCGCCTCGTCACCTCCGAGACCGAGCCCTCCGTACGCCGCTACTCGCGGGCCGGCAGGATCCTCGACCGGCTCCCGGTGCCGTCCTCCCTCCAGGTCGCCCCGGCCGGCCGGGCCACCTCCAACCTGACCTTCGAGGGCCTGACCCTGCTGCCCGGCGGCCGTACCCTCCTCGCGTCGATGGAGGCCCCGCTCTCCGGTGACGCGGCGGACATCGACCGGTTCCAGACCTGGACCCGCACCCGGGGCGGCCACTTCCGGCTCGCCGCGCAGTACGGCTACCGCGCCGACGCCCACCTCGGCGTCTCCGAGGTCCAGGCCACCCCCGACGGCCGCCTCCTCGTCCTGGAGCGCGGTTTCACCGCCGGAGTCGGCAACACCGTCCGCCTCTACCTGGCCGACCCGCGCCGCGCGACGGACACCCGCGATGTCGAGAACCTCACCGGCGGACCCGGGGTCCGTCTCGTCGGCAAGACCCTGCTGGCCGACCTCGCCGCCTGTCCGTCGCTCGGTGCCACCGCCAGGCAGCCCCAGCCGAACCCCCTGCTGGACAACATCGAGGGCATGACCGTCACCGGCCGTGACCGCGCCGGGCGTCTGAAGGTGCTGCTGGTGAGCGACGACAACCAGAACGCCGCACAGACGACCCGGTTCTACTACCTGCGGGTGCGCGTCTGATCCCGGCAGCCGTCCGGCCCCGCCCCGGCACGGGTTTTGTTACGGAGGGATGAAATCCGCATCCCCCGGCGTTGGTGCCTTGCGGTAGACCAGGACGAACGGGAGGCACCCGCGTGGGACCGCAACGGGGATGGGCACGACGGCTGGCGGGCTACGCCTGGCGGTATCCGAAGGACGTCGTACTGGCCCTCGGCTCCTCCCTCGCCGGGATGGCCGTGCTCGCGGTCGTCCCGCTGGTCACCAAGGTGATCATCGACGACGTGATCGGCGACCACAGCCGCGCCATGGCGCCCTGGGCCGGCGCCCTGCTCGGCGCGGCCGTCCTGGTCTACGCGTTCACCTTCGTGCGCCGCTACTACGGCGGCCGGCTCGCCCTCGACGTCCAGCACGACCTGCGGACCGAGATGTACGACACGATCACCCGGCTCGACGGCCGCCGCCAGGACGAGCTGTCCACCGGGCAGGTCGTCGGCCGGGCAACCAGCGACCTCCAGCTGATCCAGGGTCTGCTCTTCATGCTCCCGATGACCATCGGGAACGTCCTGCTCTTCCTGATGTCCCTGGTGATCATGGCGTGGCTGTCGCTGCCGCTCACCCTGATCGCCCTGGCCGTCGCCCCCGCGCTGGCCTGGATCGCCCGGCGCAGCCGGTCCAGGCTGCACCCCGCCACCTGGTACGCCCAGGCCCAGGCGGCCGCCGTCGCGGGCGTGGTCGACGGGGCGGTCAGCGGCGTCCGCGTGGTCAAGGGCTTCGGGCAGGAGGAGCAGGAGACCGGCAAGCTGCGCGAGGTCGGCCGCCGGCTCTTCGCCGGGCGGCTGCGCACCATCCGCCTGAACAGCAGGTACACCCCCGCCCTCCAGGCCGTGCCCGCGCTCGGCCAGGTCGCCATGCTCGCCCTCGGCGGCTGGCTCGCCGTGCGGGGGCACATCACCCTCGGCACCTTCGTCGCCTTCTCCACCTACCTGGCCCAGCTCGTCGGCCCCGTCCGCATGCTGGCGGTGGTCCTCACCGTCGGTCAGCAGGCGCGGGCGGGCACCGAGCGCGTGCTGGAGCTGATCGACACCGAGCCGACGCTGACGGACGGCACCAAGGAACTGCCCGCCGACGCGCCCGCGACCGTCGAGTTCGACGACGTGTCCTTCGCCTACGACGGCGGCCCCCGGGTCCTTCAGGGGCTCAGCCTGGAGATCCGCTCCGGCGAGACCCTCGCGGTCGTCGGCTCCTCCGGCTCCGGCAAGTCCACCCTCTCCCTCCTCCTGCCGCGCTTCTACGACGTCACCCACGGCGCCGTCCTGGTCGGCGGCCACGATGTGCGCGAGCTGACCCAGGACTCGCTGCGGGCCGCGATCGGGCTGGTCCCGGAGGACTCGTTCCTCTTCTCCGACACGGTCCGCGCCAACATCGCCTACGGGCGCCCGGACGCCGGCCAGGACGAGATCGAGGCCGCCGCCCGCGCAGCCCAGGCGGACCGTTTCATCGCCGAGCTGCCCGAGGGCTACGACACCCTGGTCGGCGAGCACGGCCTGACCCTCTCCGGGGGGCAGCGCCAGCGCGTCGCGCTCGCCCGCGCCCTGCTCACCGACCCGCGCCTGCTGATCCTCGACGACGCCACCTCGGCCGTCGACGCCCGCGTCGAGCACGAGATACACGAGGCGCTGGCCCGGGTGATGCGGGGCCGCACGACCCTGCTCATCGCCCACCGTCGCTCCACGCTGAACCTCGCCGACCGCATCGCCGTCCTGGACGACGGCCGGCTCGCCGACCTCGGCACCCACGACGAACTCCAGGAGCGCTCGGCCCTCTACCGCCGGCTGCTGACCGACCCGGACGAACTGGGCGGTGTCTCCCCGGGCCACGACCGGCCGGCCGCCCCGCGCGAGGACACCTCCGTCCGCGAGGAGCTGGACGCCGAGTACGACGCCGAGCGCGGTGTCACCCCCCGGCTGTGGACCGGCGACCGCACGCCCCGCGACCAGGCGCTCGGCGGCACCCCGGCCTCCCCGGCACTGCTCGCCCAGGTCGAGGCGCTGCCCCCGGCCACCGACACCCCGGACGTCGACGAGGGCCGGGCGGTCCTGCCGGAGGACTCCTACGGGCTGCGCCGTCTGCTGCGGGGCTTCGGCGCGCCCCTGCTCGTCAGTCTGCTGCTGGTCGCCGTGGACGCGGGCTCCGGCCTGCTGCTGCCGGTGCTGATCCGGCACGGCATCGACCAGGGCGTGACCCGGGCGGCCCTCGGCGCGGTGTGGGCGGCCGCCCTGCTGGGTCTGCTCACCGTGGTCGTCCAGTGGGCCGCGCAGACCGGCGAGACCCGGATGACCGGCCGCACCGGCGAACGCGTCCTGTACACCCTGCGGCTGAAGATCTTCGCCCAGCTCCAGCGGCTCGGCCTCGACTACTACGAGCGCGAGCTGACCGGCCGGATCATGACCCGGATGACCACGGACATCGACGCCCTGTCGACGTTCCTGCAGACCGGTCTGGTCACCGCGTTCGTCTCCGTCGTCACCTTCTTCGGCATCATGGTCGCCCTGCTGGTGCTCGACGTGGGGCTCGCCCTCGTCGTCTTCGCCACCCTGCCCCCGCTGGTCGTCGCCACCTTCTTCTTCCGCCGGGCGAGCGTGAAGGCGTACGAACGCGCCCGTGAGCGCATATCGGTGGTGAACGCCGACCTCCAGGAGTCGGTGGCCGGCCTGCGGATCGTGCAGGCCTTCCGGCGGGAGCGGGACGGCGCGCGGCGGTTCACCGAGCGCAGCGACCACTACCGGAGCGCCCGCATACGCGGCCAGTGGCTGATATCGGTCTACTTCCCCTTCGTCCAGCTGCTGTCCTCGGTCGCCGCGGCCGCCGTGCTGATAGCGGGCGCGGGCCGGGTGGAGGCGGCCACCCTCACCACGGGCGCGCTGGTGGCGTACCTGCTCTACATCGACCTGTTCTTCGCGCCCGTCCAGCAGCTCTCCCAGGTCTTCGACGGCTACCAGCAGGCCACGGTGTCGCTGCGCCGGATCCAGGAGCTGCTGCGCGAGCCGACGTCCACGAAGACCGCCGACGCCCCCCTCGACGTGCTGTCCCTGCGCGGTGACATCGCCTTCGAGGACGTGCACTTCGCCTACGGGGCGACCGACGGGGCCGAGGCGGCGCTCACGGGCATCGACCTGACGATCCCGGCCGGGCAGACGGTGGCGTTCGTCGGCGAGACCGGCGCCGGGAAGTCGACGCTGGTGAAGCTGGTGGCCCGGTTCTACGATCCCACCGGCGGCCGGGTCACCGTCGACGGCACGGACCTGCGCGCCCTGGACCTCACCTCCTACCGCCACCGGCTCGGGGTCGTCCCGCAGGAGGCGTACCTCTTCCCCGGCACCATCCGCGACGCCATCGCCTACGGCCGTCCCGACGCCACCGACGCCGAGGTGGAGGCGGCCGCCCGGACGGTCGGCGCGCACGAGATGATCGCCACGCTGCGGGGCGGCTATCTGCACGAGGTCGCCGAGCGCGGCCGCAACCTCTCGGCCGGGCAGCGCCAGCTGATCGCGCTCGCCCGCGCCGAACTCGTCGACCCCGACGTGCTGCTCCTCGACGAGGCCACGGCCGCCCTGGACCTGGCCACGGAGGCGCAGGTCAACCAGGCCACCGACCGTCTGGCGGGACGCCGTACGACCCTGGTGGTGGCCCACCGGCTGACCACCGCGGCCCGCGCCGACCGGGTGGTGGTGATGGACCACGGCCGGGTCGCGGAGGACGGCACGCACGCGGAGCTGCTCGCGCGCGGCGGCCGGTACGCCGAGCTGTGGCGGACCTTCGTGGGCCGGTCCGAGCCGGAGGAGCCGGTCGCCGCGTCCCGCTGACGGTCGTGCAACCATCCGACACAGCTCGTGCGTCCGTACATCAGTACGGTCATGGGGGGACGCGGGAGTACGGAACGGGGAGGACGAAAGTGGACAAGGGTGCGATACGCCGGCGGCTGGCGCTCGGCGCGGCCGTGCTGACCGCGTCCGGGGTGCTCGCCCTCACGGCGACCGGTACCGCGCAGGCGGGCACGGCCAGTAGCTGCGCGGGGCACGAGGTGCGGGCCCTGGCCTCCCGCGCCGGTGTCACCTACGTCTACCGGCAGGGCGGCTACGTCTGCGCCCTCACCGTCGCCAGGCACCCCGGAACCGCCCAGACGATGGCCGTCAGCGTGCAGGCGCGGGGCAACCGTCCGGTCGTCGACGCGGGCCGCTTCACGCGGCACGCGGGCCCGGTGACCGTGCACGCCGGCCACCGCTGCGTATGGGTCAAGGGCACGGTGGGCCGGTATTCGGTCAGTTCCGGCTGGATCCTGTGCTGAACACCCATCGGGCCCCGGGGGCCGCCCGATCCCCTCTGGTGTGACGGCAGTTGCTGGGATAGCTTCCGGCGCACATCTGTCTCACAGGGGAGAGTGCGCATGCGCAAGGTGCTCAGATGGCTGCTGGCGCTCACGGTGTGCATAGGCACGTTGAGCACGGCGGGCGCGGCCACCGCCGCACAGTCCGAGCCCACCGACATCAAGGACCGGCTGCTGTCGATACCGGGCATGAGCCTGGTCCAGGAGAAGCCGTACCCCGGCTACCGCTACTTCGTCCTGGACTACACACAGCCGATCGACCACCGTCACCCGCGCCGCGGCACCTTCCAGCAGCGCATCACGGTGCTGCACAAGGACACCAGCCGCCCGACGGTCTTCTACACCAGCGGCTACAACGTCTCCACCACCCCGTCCCGCAGCGAGCCCACCCGGATCGCGGACGCCAACCAGGTCTCCCTCGAGTACCGCTTCTTCACCCCGTCCCGGCCCGCCCCCGCCGACTGGTCGAAACTCGACATCTGGCAGGCGGCCAGTGACCAGCACCGCGTCTACCGGGCGCTGAAGTCGGTCTACTCCGCCAACTGGCTGGCCACCGGCGGCTCCAAGGGCGGCATGACGGCCACCTACTACGAGCGCTTCTACCCGCGCGACATGGACGGCGTCGTCGCCTACGTCGCCCCGAACGACGTGGTGAACGACGAGGACTCGGCCTACGACCGCTTCTTCGCCCACGTCGGCACCAAGGAATGCCGGGACCGGCTGAACGCCGTGCAGCGCGAGGCGCTGGTGCGCCGCCAGCCGTTGGAGGAGAAGTACGCCCGGTACGCCGCCGAGAAGGGATACACCTTCACCACCATCGGCGGCCTGGACCGGGCCTACGAGGCGGTCGTGCTCGACTACGTGTGGGGCTTCTGGCAGTACAGCCTGCTGGCGGACTGCGCCACCGTCCCGGCGAAGGCGGCCACCGCGAGCGACGACGAGATCTGGAACTCCGTCGACACCATCTCGGGATTCTCGGCCTACACCGACCAGGGCCTGGAGCAGTACACGCCGTACTACTACCAGGCCGGCACCCAGCTGGGCGCGCCCACCATCCACTTCCCGGCCATCGAGGGGAAGTTGATCCGCTACGGTTACCAGCCGCCGCGCAACTTCGTGCCCCGCTCGATTCCGATGCGCTTCCACCCGCGGGCGATGCGGGACGTGGACACCTGGGTCCGGCACCACGCCACGCACATGCTCTTCGTCTACGGCCAGAACGACCCGTGGGGCTCGGAGCGCTTCCGGCTCGGCGCGGGCGCCCGTGACTCCTACGTGTTCACCGCGCCCGGCCTGAACCACGGCGCGAACGTGGCGGCCCTGGTCCCCGGCCAGAAGGACCTCGCCACCGCCCGCATCCTGAAGTGGGCGGGCGTCGCCTCGCAGGCGGTCCAGGCGAACCCGGCGGCGGCGAGACCGCTGGCCCGCTACGACGCCAGGCTCGACGACCGGGACACGGAGCGCGAGCCGGCACCGCGTCCGTGAACCACGCCGGCGGCCACGACGGCCGGCCCCGCACCGGGCCACCGCCGTCGTGGCCGACCGGTGTCACGCCCCGGACACGATGTGCGACTCGTACGACAGCCCGTGCCCGACCGGGTACAGCACCCGCTCCGGATCGTCCGCGCGCTGCACCGGCACCGGCAGCCTCCCGCGCGGCGACACCCTGCCGGCGATCACCCGGGCGGCGGCCCGCAGTTCCACATCCGTCCAGCAGTAGGCCGCCAGGCAGGCCTTGACCGTAGGGAGCTGGGCGATGTCGTAGGGGTTGCGGACGGCCACCGCCACCACCGGCCTGCCCGTGGCGAGCAGCCGCTCCACGAGCGTGCGCTGTGCGCTGCCCGCCGTCACGTTGTACGTGGCCACCACCACCGCGTCGGCGTCCCCCGCGGCGGTGACCGCCCGGGTGATGGCCGCCTCCGAGGGCGAGGTGCCGGTGGGCAGGGCCGTGGCGGTGAAGCCCAGTTCGGTCAGGGCGGCGGCCAGCACGCCGGTGGGCGGGCCGGTGGTGCCGGTCGGGGAGGCGGGGTCGGCGCCGACGACCAGGATCCGGCGTTCGGCGCGGCGGCCGAGGGGGAGCAGATCGTCCTCGTTGACCAGCAGGGTCGTGGTGCGCTCGGCCATCTTGTCGGCGGCGGCCCGGTGGGCCCGGGTGCCCACCACGCGCTCCACCCGGGCCGGTTCGGCGTAGGCGTGCCCGAAGAGACCGAGCCGGGCCTTGAGGCGCAGAATCCGCAGGATCGATTCGTCCAGGCGGCTCTCGGTCAGCTCACCCTCCTGGACGGCCGTCAGGACCGCGTGCCAGGCCACGTCCACGGACGGTGGGTTGAGCAGCTGGTCGACGCCGGCCTTCAGCGCCAGTACCGGCACCCGGTCGTCGCCGTACTTCGAGCGGACGCCCTGCATGCCGAGCGAGTCGGTGATCACCACCCCGTCGTAGCCGAGTTCCTCGCGCAGGATGCCGGTGAGGATGGGCCGGGACAGGGTGGCCGGGTCGCCGGAGTCGTCCAGGGCCGGGAACTGGATGTGCGCGGTCATGATCGAGTCGATGCCCGCGCGGATCGCGGCCCGGAAGGGCACCGCGTCCAGCTTCTCCCACAGCTCCCGGCTGTGTGTGATGACCGGGAAGCCGTAGTGGCTGTCGACCGCGGTGTCCCCGTGGCCCGGGAAGTGCTTGGCGGTCGCCGCGACCCGGGACGCCTGATACCCCTTCACCTCGGCGGCGACCAGGTCGGCCACCGCGTCGGGGTCGGCGCCGAACGAGCGTACTCCGATGACCGGGTTGGCCGGGTTGACGTTCACGTCGGCGTCGGGGGAGTAGTCCTGGTTGATGCCCATCGCGCGCAGCTCGGCGCCGGAGATCCGGCCCAGCTCACGGGCGTCGGAGCGGGAGCCGCCCGCGCCGATCGCCATGGCGCCGGGAAAGAGGGTCGCGGGCGCGCCGACCCGGCAGACGGCCCCGTGCTCCTGGTCGGTGGCGACGAGCACCGGCAGTCCGCGCGGACGGCCGAGCGAGGCGCGCTGGATGCCGTTGGAGAGGTCCGCGATCTGCTGCGGGTCGCGGGTGTTGTGCGCCCAGGTGAAGTAGATGATCCCGCCGACGTGGTACTTCTCGATCAGCTCGGCGGCCGTGCGTACGCCGATCTCCGAGAGGTTGGCGTCGACGTCGGCCTGGTCGGGGGCGGTGGCGGAGTGGCCGTAGACCCGCATCACGAAGAGCTGGCCGACCTTTTCCTCCAGCGTCATCCGGGAGATCAGGGCACGCAGGCGGCGGTCGTCGGGGGTGGCGGCGCGGGCGGTCGTCGATACGGTCAGCGCGGCGGTGAGACCCGCGGTCGCCGCGAGGACGGTACGTCTGGACGGTCGGGCGGTGCTTCCCGTGCTGGTGTCGTGCACATGCGCTCCTTCCAGAGGAGAACCGCTGAAGGAAACTTCCGAGGAGTCACCAATATCCGGGAAGTTTCTTTCCGTCAAGACAACGCACAGTACCCGCGCGAGCCCCGGCCACCGCCCCCCGCAGCGGAGGCGCGCCGAGCCGTGCCACGACACCGACGCGCTCGCGCGGGGTGGGCGGGGGCCGCGGGGCACCTTCGCTTGGCGGCCCCCGTCCGTGGTCCGGGGGGCCGTGCGGCGGCTTGCCGGTGCGGGGCGCTCGGGCGCTGTGGGTGGCCCACTGCGGCCTCTGGGTGACGGGGCGTTGGGTCGGCGACCTGCGGCCCTCGCCCGCCGGCCAGCCGACCCCTACGGCGTCCAGGGGCCGCCCTGACACGGCGCCTCCCCGCGCCCCGGCCCCGGCCTGCACCCCCAGGGACCAGGGGCGCAGGCCGTCGCGTCCGGCGCTCGCGCGGCGTGGGCGGGGGCCGCGGGCCTTTGGCTGGCGGGGCACCTTCGCCTGGCGGCCCCCGTCCGTGGTCCGGGGGGCCGTGCGGCGGCTTGCCGGTGCGGGGCGCTCGGGCGCTGTGGGCGGCCCACTGCGGTCTCCGGGTGACGGGGCGTTGGGCCGGCGACCTGCGGCCCTCGCCCGCCGGACAGCCGACCCCTAAGGCGTCCAGGGGCCGCCCTGAAACGGCGCCTCCCCGCGCCCCGGCCCCGCGCCCCGGCGGCACACCCCCGCGTCCCGGCCCCGGCCTGCACCCCCGCGGACCAGGGGGTGCAGGCCGTCGCGTCCGGCGCTCGCGCGGGGTGGGCGGGGGCCGCGCGGCCCTGGTGGACGGGGGGGCGTGCTCGTGTGGCGGGCGGTCAGGCGGCTTCGCCGAGGAGGCGGGTGAGGTGGGCGCGGCCTTGCGGCAGCAGGGCGGGGAGCGGGGCCGCGGCCTCGTACCGCCGCTTCTCGTACTCCCAGCACAGCCAGCCGTCCCAGCCGTTCCGGGAGAGGACGTCCACGCACTCGGTGAGCGGCAGTACGCCCGCGCCGAGCGGCAGCGGTGTGGTGTCCTCGGCCGAGGCCACGTCCTTGACCTGGACGTATCCCAGGTGCGGGGCGAGGGCGGCATAGCTGTCCGAGGGCTGCTCGCCGCCCAGCCAGGTGTGCATCACGTCCCACAGCGCGCCCACCTGACGATGGCCGACGGGACCGAGGATCCGGATCGCGTCGGCGCCGGTGCGGTGCGAGTCGTGGGTCTCCAGCAGCACGCGGACACCGAGCGCGGCGGCGTCCTCGGCGGCGGTCCCGAGCCGCCGGGCGGCATCGGCCTCTGCCTCCTCGCGGGGCCGGCCGGGATCGGCGCCGGGGAACACCCGGACGAAGGGCGCGCCCAGGTCGTGGGCCAGCCGGAGCAGCCCGCGGATCTCCTCCAGCACGGGCCCGTCGTCCCCGGCGGCGGCCACGCGCGTGTACCCCGCCACGCCCAGCACCTCCACCCCGGCGCCCCGGAAAAGGCCCGCGATCCCGGCCCGCTCGGCCGGGGAGAGACCGGTGTGCACCGGTTCCTCGGGATGGGCGCGCAGTTCGACACCGTGATAGCCGTTCGCGGTCGCGAGCGCGAGGACCTCCGGGACGGGGAGGCCAGGGACACCGAGAGTGGAGAACGCGAGCTTCATGGGCACCGAACGTACCCCCAGGTCGCCGGGTCCATGCACTTCCCGCCGCCAGTCCTGGCCGATCGGATCCCTTTCGAAGGAGCGATGCGGCCGCTCGGCGACGAGGGTGCAGCCCTGTCGCCGGTGGATCCGGCGGGCGCCGCCGAGCACGTCGTCGGTCCAGGGCACCGGCTCGCGACAGCCGGTCACGCGCGCGAAGTCGACGACCACCCGCACGAGCCGGTCCCCGACGCCGTGCCCGCGCGAGCGTACGCCCGAGCCCGACTCCCGTGCAGACATCGTGGTGCCGGTGAAAGCCAGGCGACATGTCGGCGACATTCGGCCGGTAAATGTCATGACTTCGCCAAGTTCAGGCCGCACGTTGTCCGCAAGTTCATCGCGTGCCACTGCCGCCCATCGCCCCACGGAGCGGAAAGTGGCTCGCGGTCCAGTCCCCGCGATCGCTCAAGAAGGAGCGTTCATGGCCGAGTTGACTCGACGTAGGCTCCTGGGTTCCGCCGCCGGCGCACTGGGCGGCGCGGCGGCTCTCTCCCTCCTCCCGCCGAGTGTCCAGAAGGCGGTCGCCGCGGAACCGCCCCGGCACAGCTCGCTACGCGACATCGAGCACGTCGTCATGCTGATGCAGGAGAACCGGTCCTTCGACCACTACTTCGGCACGCTCTCCGGGGTGCGCGGCTTCGCCGACCGGCGCGCGCTGCGGCTCGACAACGGACGCAGCGTCTTCTTCCAGCCGGACGCCCCGAACCCCAAGGGCTACCTGCTGCCCTTCCACCTCGACACGCACACCTCCAGCGCCCAGGCCATCCCGTCCACGAGTCACGCCTGGTCGGTGCAGCACGAGGCCTGGAACGGCGGCAAGATGGACCGGTGGCTGCCGGCCCACCGCAAGGCGGACGGTGTCAACGGCCCCTACGTCATGGGCTACTACACGCGCGAGGACATCCCGTTCCAGTTCGCGCTCGCCGAGACCTTCACCGTCTGCGACAACTACTTCTGCTCGGTCTTCGGTCCCACCTGGCCCAACCGGCTGATGTGGATGACCGGCTCGATCGACCCCGGTGGCACACAGGGCGGCCCTGTCATCAGCAACAGGGCGCCGACGCCGTACCGCTGGACGACCTACGCCGAGCGGTTGCAGGAGGCCGGGGTCAGCTGGAAGGTCTACCAGCAGGACGACGACTACGGCTGCAACATGCTGGAGCAGTTCGCCACCTTCAGGAACGCCCAGCCCGGCTCCGACCTCTACGAACGCGGCGTACGCCCACAGCCCGAGGGGACCTTCGAGGACGACGCCCGGGGCGACCGCCTCCCCGCGGTGAGCTGGATCATGCCGACCAGCTTCCAGTCGGAGCACCCGGACTATCTGCCCGCCGCCGGGGCGGACTTCGTGGCGTCGAAGATCGAGGCGATCGCGTCCAACCCGAAGGTGTGGCGCAAGACGGCCTTCATCCTCAACTACGACGAGAATGACGGCCTGTTCGATCATGTGCCCCCGCCGACGCCGCCCGCCGGTACCGAGGGCGAGTTCATCGGCGGCCTGCCGATAGGCGGCGGCTTCCGGGTGCCCGCGATCATCATCTCGCCCTGGACCGTGGGCGGTTGGGTTGCCACGGAGGCCTTCGACCACACCTCGGCCCTGCGGTTCCTGGAACGCTTCACGGGAGTCGAGGAGCCGAACGTCACCGACTGGCGCCGCTCCACCTTCGGTGACCTCACCAGCGCCTTCCGCTTCTCGCACGGCCGCTCGCACGCGCCGTGGCTGCCCGACGACACGGCGGAGCAGCTGGAGAGGGCGAAGGAAGAGGTGGCCACGCTGCCGAAGCCGACGCTACCGGGCGCCGACCAGTGCTTCCCGCACCAGGAGCGCGGCCACAGACCCCATCTGTAGACCACCGACGCCCCACCCTCGGCGTCCGAGTCGAACACCCCGGCCGGGGCCTGCCGACCCACTTCGCCTCCTCATCCGCCCACCGCCCCGACGAGCGTCCTCGCCCGAGTCCCGGCCGGGCGGCCGACCCGGCCGACCCCGGATCCGCCCGCCCCGGTCCTGGGGCGGGTCCGCGCATGTCCGGGTGGGCGGTCCGTCTCGGCGTCCGTCCGGCGCTATCTCAGCGTCGGGGCGCTCCCGTGGAGCCCCGGACCATCAGCTCGCCGCGCACCGAGGTGATCCCGCCGGGTGGCGGCTCCTCGCGGCCCATCGCGATGCGGCCGGCCCGTGCGCCCGCCTCCGCCAGGGGCAGGCGCACCGTCGTCAGCGCGGGCACGGTGTCGATGCTGAACGGCAGGTCGTCGAAGCCGGCCACCGAGACGTCCTCGGGGATGCGCAGCCCGGACTCGCGCAGGGCGGCGCAGGCGCCGAGGGCGACGGAGTCGTTCGACGCCACGATCGCCGTCAACGAGTCGTCGCGGCGCAGCAGTTCAAGGGTGGCCTCGTAACCGGACCGGCGCTCGTAGGGGCCGTACACCGTCCAGCGCGGATCCTCCTCGACGCCCGCGGCGGCCAGCGCGGCCCGATGGCCCTCCAGACGGTGCCGCGTCGTCGTACGCTCCTCGGGACCCGCGATGTAGCCGAGGCGCCGATGGCCAAGGCCGAGGAGATGCTCCGTCAACGCCCGCGCGCCGCCCCGGTTGTCGAAGGTCAGCGCCACGGCCGGGGCCTCCGCCACCGGCGGGCGCCCGCACAGCACCACCCGCGTCCCGGCCTCCGTCAGCTTGCGCAGCTTCACCGCGACCGCCGCCGCGTGCGGCGCGCACTCCACGGCCCCGCCGGTCATCACCACGGCCGCCGCCCGCTGACGCTGGAGCAGGGTCAGATAGGTCAGCTCGCGCTCGGGCGACCCGCCGGTGTTGCAGACGACCGCCAGGCGCTCCCCGCCCGCACGCCCGCCCGGCCCGCCTATCTCGGCCTGGATGGCGCTCGCCATGATCCCGAAGAACGGGTCGGCGATGTCGTTGACGAGGATGCCGACCAGGTCGGAGGTGGCGGCGGCGAGGGCGCTGGCGGGACCGTTGAGGACGTAGTCGAGCTCGTCCACCGCCCGCAGCACCCGTTCGCGGGTGGACGCGGCCACCGGATAGTTGCCGTTCAGCACGCGCGACACCGTCGCGGGGGAGACCTGGGCGCGGGCCGCCACGTCCGCCAGGGTCACCGTCATGTCGTCGTCCTCCGGTCGTGCAAGGGGTGGTACGCCCTCCTAGACAGCCATGCCCCGGTCCTGGTTCCGAGGGGCCGTCGAGCAGACCCTAAGCGCACCGGAGCCGCCCGTTCTCCCCCCGGACGACTCGAACAGGACACGGTCTTGTCCGGACCCCGGCCGGAGGACTACCTTCCGAGCCCCGGAAAGCGCTTTCTGGAAGCTTCCCGCAGGATGGACCCAGCCGTTGCCACGGGGCGCCCGGCGCGCCCGCGAAGGGACTGACGTGACACGCAAGACGGTGCGGATCGCGATGAACGGCGTGACCGGGCGCATGGGCTACCGCCAGCACCTCGTCCGCTCGATCCTCGCCCTGCGCGAGCAGGGCGGCCTCGACCTCGGCGACGGCACCGCGCTGTGGCCCGAACCGATCCTGCTCGGCCGCCGCGAGCACGCCCTCCGGCGGATCGCCGTACGGCACGGCCTGGAGCACGTCTCGACCGACCTCGACGCCGTCCTCGCCGACCCGACCGTCGACATCTACTTCGACGCCCAGATCACCTCCGCGCGCGAGGAGTCGCTCCGCAAGGCCATCGCGGCCGGCAAGCACGTCTACACCGAGAAGCCCACCGCGACGGGCTTCGAGGCCGCCCTCGAACTCGCCCGCCTCGCCGACGCCAAGGGCGTCAAACACGGCGTCGTCCAGGACAAGATCTTCCTGCCGGGCCTGCTGAAGCTGAAGCGGCTCGTCGACGGCGGCTTCTTCGGCCGCGTCCTGTCCGTGCGCGGCGAGTTCGGCTACTGGGTCTTCGAGGGCGACTGGCAGCCCGCCCAGCGCCCCTCCTGGAACTACCGCGCGCAGGACGGCGGCGGCATCGTCGTCGACATGTTCCCGCACTGGGAATACGTGCTGCACGAGCTGTTCGGCCGGGTCAGGTCCGTCCAGGCCCTGGCCACCACCCACATCCCGCAGCGCTGGGACGAACAGGGCAAGCCCTACGACGCCACCGCCGACGACGCCGCCTACGGCATCTTCGAACTCGAGGGCGGCGCGGTCGCCCAGATCAACTCCTCCTGGGCGGTCCGCGTGTACCGGGACGAACTCGTCGAGTTCCAGGTCGACGGCACCGAGGGATCGGCGGTCGCCGGTCTGAGGAACTGCCGCGCACAGCACCGGGGCACCACTCCCAAGCCCGTCTGGGACCCGGACGTCCCCGCCACCGAGGCCTTCCGCGACCAGTGGCAGGAGGTCCCCGACAACGCCGGGTTCGACAACGGGTTCAAAACCCAGTGGGAGCTCTTCCTCCGGCACGTCCACGCCGACGAGCCCTACCACTGGGACCTGCTCGCCGGCGCCCGAGGCGTGCAACTCGCCGAACTGGGCCTGAAATCCTCCGCCGAGGGCCGCCGCCTCGACGTGCCGGAGGCCTCCCTGTGACCCTCCGCCTCCCGTCCGCCGACGGCACCCTGCGGACCTACGAACCGCGCCCCGACCCCCTCGCCCCGGCCACCGGCGCGCCCCCCGCCTCCCGTACGGTCCTCGCCGCGGCCCATGTCGTCGCCGACCCGTTCGCGGACGTCTCGCCCGACGCTCCCGCGGCCGTCGACTGGGACGCCACCCTCGCCTTCCGCCGCCATCTGTGGTCCCACGGACTCGGCGTGGCGGAGGCGATGGACACCGCCCAGCGCGGGATGGGCCTGGACTGGGCGGGCGCGGCCGAGCTGATCCGCCGCTCGGCGGCGGAGGCCAGGGCGGTCGGCGGCCGGATCGTCTGCGGGGCCGGCACCGACCAGATCACCGGCGGCACCCTGCCCGAGATCCGCGCGGCCTACGAGGAACAGCTCGCGGTGACCGAGGCGGCGGGCGCCCGGGCGGTCCTGATGGCGTCCCGGGCGCTGGCCGCGGCCGCCCGCGGCCCCGAGGACTACCTGGAGCTGTACGGCCACCTCCTGCGCCAGTGCGCCGAGCCGGTGATCCTGCACTGGCTGGGCCCGATGTTCGACCCGGCCCTCACGGGCTACTGGGGCCACGCCGACCTCGACGCGGCCACGGAGGTCTTCCTGGAGGTCGTCGCCGCGCACCCGGACAAGGTCGACGGCGTCAAGATCTCCCTCCTCGACGCCCGGCGCGAGATCGGACTGCGCCGCGCGCTGCCCCGGGGCGTGCGCTGCTACACCGGAGACGACTTCCACTACCCCGAACTGATCGCCGGCGACGAGGTGGGCTTCAGCCACGCCCTGCTCGGCGTCTTCGACCCGCTCGGCCCCCTGGCGGCCCGGGCCGTGCGGACCCTGGACCGGGGGGACACGGCCGACTTCCGGGAACTGCTGGACCCGACGGTCGAGTTGTCCCGCCATCTCTTCCAGGCCCCGACCCGCTTCTACAAGACGGGCGTGGTCCTGCTCGCCTGGCTCGCCGGCCACCAGTCGCACTTCACGATGGTCGGCGGCCTGCAGTCGGCCCGTTCCCTGCCGCATCTCGCCCGTGCCTACGAACTCGCCGACGGACTCGGCCTGTTCCCGGACCCGAAGACGGCCGAGGAGCGGATGCGCAACCTGCTCGCCCTGTACGGAGTGGCCTCGTGACCGGCATCGAGCGCTTCAGCGTCAACCAGGCGACGGTCCGACAGCTGTCGCTGCCGGAACTGGCCAGGGGCTGCCGGGAACTGGGCATCTCGAACGTCGGCCTGTGGCGGGAGCCGGTGCGCGCGTACGGCCTGGCCAGGGCCGCCAAGCTGGTACGGGACGCGGGCCTGGCCGTGACGACCCTGTGCCGGGGCGGCTTTCTCACCGCGATCGACCCCGGCGAGCGGGCCGCCGCCCTGGCGGACAACCGCCGTGCCGTGGACGAGGCGGCGGCGCTCGGCACGGACACCCTGGTCCTGGTCTCCGGCGGTCTGCCGCCCGGCTCGAAGGACCTGCGGGCGGCCCGCGAACGCGTCGCCGACGCGCTGGCGGAGCTGGGCCCCTACGCCGAGGAGCACGGCGTCCGCCTCGCCATCGAGCCCCTGCACCCCATGTACGCCGCCGACCGCTGTGTGGTCTCCACCCTCGGCCAGGCCCTCGACCTCGCCGAGCGCTTCCCCGCGCACCAGGTCGGCGTGGCCGTCGACACCTATCACGTCTGGTGGGACGACGGGGCCCCCGCCCAGATCGCCCGCGCGGGCGAGGCCGGCCGCGTCCACACCTTCCAGCTCGCCGACTGGACCACCCCCCTGCCCGAGGGCGTCCTGAACGGCCGGGGCCAGATCGGCGACGGCGCCATCGACATGCGGGAGTGGAGGGGACACGTGGAGGCGGCCGGCTACACGGGACCGATCGAGGTCGAACTCTTCAATGAGGCGCTGTGGGCGCGCGACGGCCGGGAGGTGCTCGCGGAGACGGCCGAGCGGTTCCTGGCGCACGTGTGACGGGTTCTCCCGGGCCGTCGTTCCGGCCCGACCCCGGCCGACCCCGGCCCGAGCACGGCCGACCCCGGCCCGACCCCGGCCGACCCCGGCCCGAGCGCGGCCGACCCCGGCCGACCCCGGCCGACCCCGGCAGGATCCGGAAGGGGGCCCTAGAAGAACACCCCGCACCGCAGCAGGACGTTGGCGTACGGGCGGGCCTCCCCGGTGCGGACCACCAGACGGGCCCCGCCCGACAACTCCTTCAGGCGCTCGTGCGGCACCAGGGCCAGGTCGGGGAAGCGGCCCTCCAGCAGGGCGGCCGCCGCCGGATTGGCCGCCCGCACCTCCGCCGCCGCGGTGGCACCCTCCACCACCAGCTCGGCCAGCAGCCCGTCCAGCACCTCGGCGAAGGCGGGGACACCGGCGCGGAACGCGAGGTCCACCACCCGGGGGCCGTCCGGGATCGGCATGCCCGCGTCGCACACCAGCACCCTGTCCCCGTGCCCCAACTCCGCCAGAGCGCCCGCGAGATGGCGGTTGAGGATGCCCGCCTTCCTCACAGTGCCCCGACCTCTTCGGCCGTCGGGTATGACTCCTGCGCGCCCCGCTTCGTCACGGCCGCCGCGCCGACCCGGGCCGCGTAGGCCGCCGCGTCCGCCAGGGCGGCACCCGACCCCAGCTTCCAGGCCAGGGCGGCCGTGAAGGCGTCACCGGCACCGGTGGTGTCCACCGCGTCCACCTTCACCGACGGCACCCGGCGCGCACCGGAGCCGTCGCACACCAGCGCCCCCTCGGCGCCCAGCGTCACCACCACCGAACGCGGTCCCTCGGCCAGCAGCAGGTGGGCCCAGTCCTCGGGGTCCTCGCCGAGCCGGGCGTCGCCGAGGATCACCCGCGCCTCGTGTTCGTTGACGATCAGCGGATCGCAGGCGGCCAGCACCTCGGACGGCAACGGGCGCGGCGGTGAGGGATTGAGGACGAACCGGCTGCCGGGCGCCAGGTTCCGGACGACCTCCACGACCGTCTCCAGCGGGATCTCCAGCTGGGCCGAGACCACGGGGCAGCCGTGCACGAGGGGGGCCGCCGCCCGCACGTCCCGCGGCGCCAGCCGGCCGTTCGCGCCCGGCGACACCACGATGCTGTTGTCTCCGGAAGGATCGACGGTGATCAGCGCGACGCCCGTCGGCGCGCCGCCCACCAGCACCCCGGCCGTGTCCACCCCGGCCGCGCGCAGGGAGTCCAGCAGCAGCCGGCCGTGACCGTCGTCGCCGACCCGCCCGAGCAGCGCCGTGCGCGCCCCGAGCCGGGCGGCGGCGACCGCCTGGTTGGCTCCCTTGCCGCCCGGGTGCACGGCCAGGTCGCCGCCGAGCACCGTCTCGCCGGCGGCCGGCCGCCGCTCGACGTCGATCACCAGGTCGGCGTTGGCCGAACCCACGACCAGAAGGTCGTAGTCGTACATCAGTTGACTCCCCTGAAGAGATGACCTCGGGCGGGCGGCCGCCCCGGATCCGTGCCCGGTACGACCGCCCGCCCCGCGCCTTTGTCAGCCGCTGAAACCGGCCACGTTGTCCTTCGTGACCACCTTCACCGGCACCTTCACCGTCGGCTCCACCTTCTTGCCCTGGACCGCCCTCAGCGCGTTGTCCACGGCGATCCGGCCGAGCTGGGTCGGCTGCTGGGCGACCGACGCGTACAGCGTGCCGTCCTTGACCGCCTTCAGTCCGTCCGGGGTGCCGTCGAAGCCGACCACCTGGACCGACCGGCCGGCCTTGGAACCGAGCGCCTTGATGGCGCCGAGGGCCATCTCGTCGTTGGCGGCGACGACGCCCTGCACGTCGGGGTGGGCCTGGAGCAGGTTCGACATCACGTCGAGCCCCTTGGTGCGGTCGAAGTCGGCGGGCTGCTGCGCCAGCACCCGGATGCCGGGGTAGGCCTTCAGCCCCTTGGCGAAGCCGGCCGCCCGCTCCCGGGCCGCCGACGTGCCCGCCTGGCCCTGAAGGATCACGATCCTGCCCCGGCCGCCCAGCTTCTCGGCCATCGTCTTCGCCGCCAGCTCACCGCCGGCCACGTTGTCCGAGGCCACCAGGGTGTCCACGGAGGCGTTGTTGACGCCCCGGTCCACGGCGACGACCGGGATGTTCGCCTTGTCGGCGGCCTTGACCGAGTTGCTCGCCGCGTCGGAGTCCACCGGGTTGACGATGATCGCGCCCTGCCCGGCCGTGGTGAAGTTCTGCAACTGATTGGCCTGCTGGGAGGCGTCGTTCTGGGCGTCGGTGACGGTCAGGTCCACGCCCCGCTTCCTCGCCTCGGCCTGGGCGCCCGCCCGGATCTGCACGAAGAACGGGTTGTTCAGGGTGGACAGCGACAGGCCCATCTTCGGGGTCGCCGAGGACGAGGAGCCGTGCAGGAACGAGGTCGCGCCGACGATCGCCACCGTCACCACGGCCGCCAGCGCGTACGTCACCGCCTGCTTGCCCCTGTTCCCGCCGCCCGTCCCCGCGGCCACCGGCGTCGCCCCGGCCTTGCGGCGCACGGTGTCCAGCAGCACCGCCAGTGCGATGACGACACCGATCACGACCTGCTGCCAGAAGGCGGACACGTTGAGCAGGTTGAGGCCGTTGCGCAGCACCGCGAGGATCAGCGCGCCGATCAGCGTGCCCGAGGCCTTGCCGGTGCCACCGGCGAGCGAGGCGCCGCCGATGACGACGGCGGCGATGGCGTCCAGCTCGTAGCCGTCGGCGGCCTGCGGCTGCGCGGAGGACAGCCGGGAGGCCAGCACTATGCCCGCCACGGCGGCGAACAGCCCGGACAGCGCGTAGATCGCGAGCTTCTGCTTCGTCACCCGCAGGCCCGACAGCCGCGCGGCCTCCTCGTTGCCGCCGATCGCGTACATGGAACGGCCGATGTACGTCCGGCCGAGCACGAACGCCGCGATCAGGCCCATCGCCACCATGACCAGCACCGGTACCGGCAGCCAGTTGCCGAGCGTGTCCCCGAGGTGCGAGACCGAGGCCGGGAAGGGGATCGGGACGCCACCGGAGATCACCAGGGACAGACCGCGCGCCACCGACAGCATCGCCAGCGTCGCGATGAACGGCGGCAACTTGCCGTAGGCGATGAGGAAACCGTTCACCAGACCGGCCGCGACACCCGTGGCGACGGCCAGCACGAGCGCCAGGAACACCGGCACGCCGTGGTTCGTGGCACTCCAGGCCAGCACGGTCGCCGACAGCGCCGCCACCGAGCCGACCGACAGGTCGATGCCCGCCGCGACGATCACGAACGTGACACCGAAGGCGAGGATCGCCGTCACGGCGGCCTGGACACCGATGTTGAGCAGGTTGTCCGTCGTCAGGAAGTCGCCGGACAGCGCCGACAGGGCGATGACCAGGACGATCAGCGCGGTCAGCGCGCCGTTGTCGAGCAGCAGCCGGCGCAGGCCGCCCGGGGCGCCACTCGCGCCCGTCGTGCTCTTGAGCGTGTCAGTGGCCACGGGGGCCCTCCTTGCCGTGGGTCGAGGTGGTGTCGGGACCGGCGTCACCGCCGGTCGGAGCCGTGCCGGGGTTCCGGCCGGTCGGGGCCGAGACGGCGAGGGCCATCACGGCGTCCTGGGTGGCCTCGTCGGCCGTGAGCTCACCCGCGATCCGGCCCTGGGCCATCACCAGCACCCGGTCGCTCATGCCGAGCACCTCCGGCAGATCGCTGGAGATCATCAGCACGGCGGCCCCGGCGGCCGTGAGTTCGTTGACGAGCTGGTAGATCTCGACCTTGGCACCGACGTCGATACCGCGCGTCGGCTCGTCGAGGATCAGCACCTTGGTGTCGGCCAGCAGCCACTTGCCGATCACGACCTTCTGCTGGTTGCCGCCGGACAGGGTCCGCACGTGCTGGCCGAGGCCCGCCATCCGCACGCCGAGCTGCCCGGCGATCCGCTCGGCCGCCACATGCTGCGCCTTGCGGTCGACCAGCCCGGCCCGGGTCGCGGCCCGCATGGTCACCAGACCCAGGTTCTCCTCCACGGAGGCGTCCAGCACCAGCCCCTGGCCCTTGCGGTCCTCCGGTACGAGACCGATCCCGGCGGCCATCGCCGCGTTCACGTCGTGCCGCCTGAGCCCCGCGCCGGACACCTTCACGCTGCCCTTGTCGTAGGGATCCGCGCCGAACACGGCCCGCACGACCTCCGTGCGTCCGGCGCCCACCAGCCCCGCGACACCGACCACCTCCCCGGCGTGCACCTGGAAGCTCACGTCGTGGAAGACACCGTCACGGGTCAGCCCCTCGACGCTGAGCAGGGCGGCGCCCCGCTCGGGCCGCTCGCGCGGGTACTGCTGCTCGATGGAGCGCCCCACCATCAGCCGGACCAGCTCGTCCTCGGGCGTGCCGGCGGGCACCTGACCGACGCTCCGGCCGTCCCGGATCACGGTGACCCGGTCGCCGAGGGCGGCGATCTCCTCCAGATGGTGCGTGATGAAGACGATCCCCACCCCGTCCGCGCGCAGCGAGCGCACGATGGCGAAGAGCTTCTCCACCTCCTCCGAGGTGAGCACGGCGGTCGGCTCGTCCATGATGAGCACGCGCGCGTCCAGGCTGAGCGCCTTGGCGATCTCGACCATCTGCAGCCGCGCGATGCCCAGTTCCCGCACCCGCGCGCGGGGCGAGACCCTCACGCCCACGCGGGCGAGGAGCACCTCGGCGTCGGCCTCCATGCGCTTGCGGTCGATCATCCCGAAGCGGCGCGGCTGCCGGCCCAGGAAGATGTTCTCGGCGACCGTCAGATCGGGGACGAGGTTGAACTCCTGATAGATGGTGGCGATCCCGAGTCGCTCGGCGTCCTGCGCGCCGTGGATGCGCACTTCCTCGCCGCCGGCGAGGATCCGCCCGGAATCGGGGGTGTAGGCGCCGGAGAGCATCTTGATGAGCGTGCTCTTGCCCGCGCCGTTCTCACCGAGCAGCACATGGACCTCGCCGCGACGCAGATCGAAGTCGACGCCGTCGAGCGCCACCACGCCGGGGAAGGTCTTGCGGATGCCCTCGATGCGCAGCAGTTCGTCCGCGCTGCTCACGACGTGCTCCTCTGCACTGACGTGCTCCTTTGCACTGGGGAGGGGGACTGCGCGGCGGGGGTCCGCGCAGGGGGCCGGGCGGGCGGCTCGCCGCACGAGCGGCGCGCGACGAGCCGGGCGGGCAGGGTGACGGATCGCGGGGTCCGCCCCTCGATCCGGTCGACCAGGGCCCGTACGGCGGCCCGGCCCAGCTCATCCGTGGGCTGGGCGATCGCGGTGACCGGCGGGTCGGTGTGCACGAACCACGGGATGTCGTCGAACGCGGCGAGCGCGAGGTCGTCCGGCACCCGCAGCCCGCGCGCGCGGACGGCGTCCAGGGCGCCGAGGGCCATGAGGTTGTCGGCCGCGAAGACGACCTCGGGCGGCCGGGGCAGATCGAGGAAGCCCTCGGTGACCCGCCGCCCGCTCTCGGCCTGGAAGTCGCCCTGGCCTATGTAGGCGTCCGGGAGGGGGATCCCGTACTCCGCCATGGCCTCCCGGAACGCCTCCACGCGCTCGCTGCCGGTCGTGGTGGCCGCGGGACCGGCGATGATCGCGAGCCGGCGGTGGCCGAGCCCGTACAGATGCGCCACCAGATCCCGTACGGCCGCCCGCCCGTCGGCGCGCACCACCGGCACGTCGACGCCCGGGATCCACCGGTCCACGAACACCATCGGGGTGCCCGCCCGGACGGCGTCCAGCATCAGCGGCGAGCCGCCGTCGGTGGGGGAGACGAGGAGTCCGTCGATGCGCCGGTCCAGCAGGTTCCGCACGTGGTGGTCCTGTAGGTCGGGCCGCTCGTCGGCGTTGCCGATGATCACGCTGTAGCCGCGGGCACGGGCCTCCTCCTCGACGGAGCGGGCCAGCAGGGTGAAGTACGGGTTCAGCACGTCGCTGATGACCAGGCCGAGGGTGTGGGTCTGGTCGGTGCGCAGGGAGCGGGCGACCGCGTTGGGCCGGTACCCCAGCGCCGCCACGGCGGCCAGGACGCGCGAACGAGCGTCCGCGCTGACGGACGGGTGCTGGTTCAGCACCCGCGACACCGTGGCGACGGAGACCCCCGCCGCGGCGGCGACATCCTTGATGCTCGCCATCGCCGGCCCACCTCCTTGTGGAACGTGACGCATGGAATCGATTACATCGACCTGTGCATGGGATTGGAATCGATTACACGAGGGTGGCGCAACCCCTCGCGCACATCCCGAAACCGGATCGTGACCTGGAGGCGGTGATCATCGGGACCGGTGCGACGCGGCCCTGACCCGAGTGACCGGCGGGGGCACGCGGCGCTCGCGCCCCCGGCCCGGCCGCGAGGCCTGGCCGGGGGCGGGTGGGTCGTGGCACCGGCCCCGAAGGTCCTAGGGGCGAATGTAGGGCCGGGTCATGATCTCCATGTTGTGGCCGTCGGGATCGACGAAGTAGGCGCCCCGGCCGCCGAACAGGTCGTTGGTGCGGCCGGGTTCGGTGTGCCGGGGATCGGCGTAGTAGACGGTCCCGACAGCTTCGAGGCGGGCGATCGCGGAGTCGAAGCGTTCCTCGGGCACGAGGAACGCGTAGTGCTGTGACTGGATCGGCTCGTCGCGATTCTCGTAGTAGTCGAGCGTCACGCCGTTGCCGAGGTCGACGGGGAGGAACGGCCCGAAGGGAGCGCCGACCTCCAGACCGAGGACCGCGGCCAGGAACTCGGCGGAGAGGTGCCGGTCCCTGGCGTAGACGGCGGTGTGATCCAACCGGACGGGCGTCGCCGGCGTCGTGGCTTCCTGCGGGTACCGCTGTTCGTTCGGCATGTGTGGCATGTCTTTCGGGTCTTGGATCCGCTGGGGAGCGCGCCCTGTGCGGGCGCCAGGCAGGAAAGACTCGGAAGAGGGGCGGGGCTCTTGCCCGCCTCGCGCTCACGCCGAGGCCGGGAACCTCACTCGTGCATGGCCCATGGCCGACCCGGCAGTCACCCGTCAGACTCTAGTGCCGTTTCGACGACCACGCGATCACTCGTCGGCGAACAAGTCCGTTGCGTCGGTGGCGTGTACGGCTCGCTGGGCCCACGTTTCCAGCCGGCCGAGGTCGGTGCAGGCTTCGACGCGTTCGCGGACGGTGTCGGGGACGGGGATGCGCCGCCATTCGAGGATGCGGAGCGTCATCTCCTGGCGGTCCTGGATACGGCCTTGCTCCAGGCCCTGCTCCAGGCCCTGCTCCAGGCCTTGTTCGCGGCCTTCTTCGCGTACTTGTTCGGCCAGTGGGTGGCGCCAGAAGTACTGGATGGCTGTCATCAGGTCCCTCCACATCTGTTTCGCCTGGGGGTCGGCCAGGCAGGAGTCGACGAACTGCACGAAGACGGCGGCGCTGTCGGGGTCGATCTCGGTGAGGCCCACGTTCAGGGCGGCGATCTCGCGGGGTTCTCCTTTCCGTACGACGTGATCAACGAGCTAGGCGGCGGCGAGTTCGCACCACACGTACTTGCCCCGGTCGCCGAACCGGGCCGAGGGCTGCCAGCCCCAGTAGTCGGCGTACGCCCGTACGAGGGCCAGGCCCCGGCCGTCCTCCTCCAGCCCGGGAATCAGGTCCACCGGTCGGGGAGGAGGCGGCGGGGCGGGGTCGGTGTCCCACGCCCCGATCCACACCACGCCCTCCGGGGTACGGCGCACCCGCAGCGCCGCCGGGCCCTTGGTGTGCCGTACGGCGTTCGAGACCAGCTCCGTCGCCAGTAACTCGGCGGTGTCCACCAGGCCGATCAGACCGTGCAGCGTCAGGATCAGGCGCAGGGTGCGGCGGCACACCGTCACGGCTCTGGCGTCGTTGGGGATGTAGAGGGTGTAGTCCCAGGGCTCGGTTCCGGGCATGCGTCATCAACTCCGCTCGGCGTAAGGGGTGTTGGTGCGCGGTGGCATGCCGCAGCCGTCGCGGCAGGACGGAGCGGTGCACTTCCGCAGCGTGTGCGGTACGTCACCGACGGTAGATCTAAATATAGAGATGCCGCAAGCTGATCGCGTAATCTGCCCCTCGAACGAGTCGCGCCCATGGGCGCGTTGAGTCAAGAGGCGGTCGAGGGATTTGAGGCGCGAACCAACAGCACGTCAGCTGCGACTGGCTACCGAGCTGCGCAGGCTTCGTGAAGCGGCGGGCCTCACCGGCCGTCAGGCAGCAGCGCTGCTTGGAGTGAGTCCCACCCATATCACCCACATCGAGTCCGCCCTCGCGGGCGTGAGCGAACAGAGACTTCGCCGCCTGGCGTCTCATTACGCCTGTACGGACGAGGAGTTCATCGACTCACTGGTGTCCATGGCGACGGACCGGACACGCGGCTGGTGGGAGGAGTACCGGGGCTTGCTGCCCACTTCGTTCCTGGACCTTGCCGAACTGGAACACCACGCCACGTTTTTGCATGAGGTGGCGATCCTGTACGTACCGGGGTTGCTGCAGACCGAGGACTACGCCCGCGCGGTCTTTTCGTCCAGGGTGCCGCAACTGGCTAGCGAGGAGCTTGAGTTGCGTGTGCAGCATCGCATGCGGCGGCAGCGCATCACGATCCCGTACGACCTGGTGATCCACGAGGCGGCTCTCCGCATCCGGGTCAGTGACCGGGCGGCCTCCCGGGCTCAACTCGCCAAGCTCCTGAACCGTTCCGAGGCGGATCACATCAGCGTGCGTGTGATCCCCTTCGACCTGGACGGCTTCGCCAGCGCCGCTAGCGCCATGACCCACGTGGGCGGCCCGGTCCCTGGGTTGGACACGGTGGTACGTGACGTACCCCATGGTTCGGCCTTCATCGACTCGGTGGCGCAACTGGGTGCCTTTCGAACGCGCTTCCGTAAAGTGGAGGACGTGGCGCTCGATGCGGAGCAGTCGCGTGACTTCATCAACGGGCTGGCGAAGGAGCTGTGAGGCACGCTATGGGCACTTGGCGGAAGTCGTCGTACTCGGGCCCGGACGACGGCAACAACTGCGTCGAGATCGCCTCTCACCCCACCCGCATAGCCGTCCGCGATTCGAAGGACCGGGCCCGAGCCACCCTCACCTTCCCCGCCCCCGCTTTCGCCGCCTTCCTCGATGCCCTCAAGACGGACCCTCACCGCTCCTGAGGATTCCACCGACCGACCGAGAGGCTGTGAGGCAGACGTGACCACTCACGACACCTAGCGGAAGTCGTCGTACTCGGGCCCGGGCGACGGCAACGAGTGCGTCGAGATCGCCTCCCACTCCACCCGCGTAGCCGTCCGCGATTCGAAGGACCCGGCCCGAGCCACCCTCACCTTCGCCGCCCCCGTTTTCGCCGCCTTCCTCGATGCCCTCAAGACGGACCCTCACCGCTCCTGAGGATTCCACCGACCGACCGAGAGGCTGTGAGGCTGTGAGGCCGACGTGACCACTCACGACACCTGGCGCAAGTCGTCGTACTCCGGTGAGGGTGACGGCAACAACTGCGTCGAGATCGCCCCCCACCCCACCCGCATAGCCGTCCGTGATTCGAAGGACCCGGCCCGAGCCGCCCTCACCTTCCCCGCCCCGGTCTTCCTCGTCTTCCTCGATGCCCTCAAGAAGGGTTCGCGCTCCTGAAGGCTCAGGGCCAGAACGCCACGGCGAGGGCGATCAGCGTGCCCAGGGCTATGGCGGCGCAGACGATGCCGATGCCGAGGGCGATCTTCATGGACAGGGGCTTCCGTTCGCGCCAGCCCAGTTCACGGGCCGCGCGCCGGATCAGGCGGTGGCCCTCGGCGGAGGAGAAGGAGTACTGCGGGGTGCCGTCCAGGCTCCAGGATCTGATGACGTACACGCTCCGGCCGGTGGACACCGCCGCGCCCAGACGCACCCCGCCCGGGCCCGCCTCGTACTCGACCCTCCGGACGACGTCGGTGATCGTGAAGGTCTTCTCGCGGGGGTGCAACGCGACACGGTAGGTGTGCACCTGCCGGAGCCGTTGCCGGGTCAACAGCTCACGCCACTGTGGGGCGTTGACGTCCACGGTCAGCTCGACGCCCCACTCCGTCCGGCGCACGCGGTAGGGCATGTCCGTGGCGGCGGCCTCGACGCGGGCGCGGAACTCCTCGACGGCCTGTACGACGTTGGCGGTCACGGGCAAGGACGGTAGCAGTGCCCTCTGTCATACCCCACCGGTACCGTCGGGGCATGGCTGAGCAGGCGGGGAACCCCATGGCCGAGCGGCGGCTCGCCGTACTCGAAGGCGTGCTGGAGCGGATCACGTACGCCAACGAGGAGAACGGCTACACGGTCGCCCGGGTCGACACCGGAAGAGGCGCCGCCGACCTCCTCACGGTGGTCGGTGCGCTGCTCGGCGCCCAGGTGGGGGAGTCGCTGCGGATGGAGGGCCGCTGGGGGTCGCATCCGCAGTACGGCAAGCAGTTCCATGTGGAGAACTACACGACCGTGCTCCCCGCGACCGTCCAGGGCATCCGCCGGTATCTCGGCTCCGGGCTGGTCAAGGGCATCGGGCCCGTGTTCGCCGACCGGATCACACAGCACTTCGGGCTGGACACGCTCCAGGTCATCGAGGAGGAGCCCAAGCGGCTGATCGAGGTGCCCGGCCTCGGCCCGAAGCGGACCAGGAAGATCGCCGACGCCTGGGAGGAACAGAAGGCGATCAAGGAGGTCATGCTCTTCCTCCAGAGCGTCGAGGTGTCGACGTCCATCGCCGTGCGGATCTACAAGAAGTACGGCGACGCCTCGATCTCCGTCGTCAGGAACCAGCCCTACCGGCTCGCCTCCGACGTCTGGGGCATCGGCTTCCTCACCGCCGACAAGATCGCCCAGTCCGTCGGCATCCCGCACGACAGCCCGGACAGGGTCAAGGCCGGCCTGCAGTACGCGCTGTCCCAGTCCGCCGACCAGGGACACTGCTATCTGCCCCAGGAGCGGCTGATCGCCGACGCCGTCAAGCTCCTCCAGGTCGACACCGGGCTCGTCATCGAGTGTCTGGCGCAGCTGGCGGAGCCGGCGGAGGACGGCGCGGAGCCGGGAGTCGTGCGGGAGCGGGTGCCCGGCCCGGAAGGGGACGCCGAACAGCCCGTCTCAGCCGTCTACCTGGTGCCTTTCCACCGCGCCGAGCTGTCCCTGTCCTCCCGGTTGCTGCGGCTCCTGCGCACCGACCAGGACCGGATGCCGGGTTTCCGGGGGGTGGACTGGGCGAAGGCGCTGGGCTGGTTGAAGGGTCGTACGGGAGCCGACCTCGCCCCCGAGCAGGAGGCCGCCGTCAAGCTCGCGCTGACCGAGAAGGTCGCGGTGCTGACCGGTGGACCCGGGTGCGGCAAGTCCTTCACGGTCCGCTCGATCGTGGAGCTGGCCCGCGCCAGACGCGCCAAGGTGCTGCTCGCCGCCCCGACCGGCCGCGCGGCCAAGCGGCTGGCGGAGCTGACCGGCGCCGAGGCCTCCACCGTCCACCGGCTGTTGGAGCTGAAGCCCGGCGGTGACGCGGCCTACGACCACGAGCGTCCGCTCGACGCCGATCTGGTGGTCGTGGACGAGGCGTCGATGCTGGACCTGCTGCTCGCCAACAAACTGGTGAAGGCCGTGCCGCCGGGGGCGCACCTGTTGTTCGTGGGGGACGTCGACCAGCTGCCGAGCGTGGGCGCGGGGGAGGTGCTGAGGGACCTGCTGGCCGACGGCGGCCCCGTCCCGGCCGTCCGTCTCACCCGCGTCTTCCGGCAGGCCCAGCAGTCGGGCGTCGTCACCAACGCGCACCGGATCAACGCCGGACAGCATCCGCTGACCGACGGCCTGAAGGACTTCTTCCTGTTCGTCGAGGACGACACCGAGGAGGCCGGGCGGCTCACCGTGGACGTGGCCGCCCGGCGGATCCCGGCCCGGTTCGGGCTCGACCCGCGGCGGGACGTGCAGGTGCTCGCGCCGATGCACCGGGGACCGGCCGGCGCCGGCAACCTCAACGGACTGCTCCAGCAGGCCATCACGCCCGGCCGGCCGGACCTGCCGGAGAAGCGGTTCGGCGGCCGGATCTTCCGCGTCGGGGACAAGGTCACCCAGATCCGTAACAACTACGAAAAAGGGGAGAACGGTGTCTTCAACGGCACCGTGGGCGTGGTCACCGCCCTCGATCCGGTCGACCAGCGGCTGACCGTGCTGACGGACGAGGACGAGGAGATTCCGTACGAATTCGACGAACTGGACGAACTGGCGCACGCGTACGCCGTCACCATCCATCGTTCCCAGGGGAGTGAATATCCCGCCGTGGTGATTCCCGTCACCACGGGAGCATGGATGATGCTCCAGCGGAACCTGCTGTACACGGCCGTGACACGGGCGAAGCGACTCGTCGTCCTCGTCGGTTCACGCAAGGCGATCGGGCAGGCGGTGCGCACGGTGTCCGCCGGACGGCGTTGCACGGCCCTGGACTTCCGGCTCGGGGGCCGCTGACCAGGCCTCCGGCCGGGAAGGCGACCCGCGTCACAAAAAATGATCGATCAAACGAGTCGCAAAGGTCACAGAGCACTTCCCGTCACCGTGCGGAGGGGGCAGGATGAGCAGGTTGGCGGCACTGAGTGCCGCCAATAGGCCTAATGGTCGACCCCGAGTGCACTCTCCTGAGCCAAATGGGGGATGGTAGAGACAGTCAGGGCACCTCGAAGATGAGGCACTACGTCGGTGAGGGAAGACGTGAGCGACAACTCTGTAGTACTGCGGTACGGCGACGGCGAGTACACCTACCCGGTGGTCGACAGCACCGTCGGCGACAAGGGCTTCGACATCGGGAAGCTCCGCGCCCAGACCGGTCTGGTGACGCTGGACAGCGGCTACGGCAACACGGCCGCCTATAAATCCGCCGTCACCTACCTCGACGGCGAGGCGGGCATCCTCCGCTACCGCGGCTACCCCATCGAGCAGCTGGCCGAGCGCTCCACCTTCCTTGAGGTGGCGTACCTGCTGATCAACGGCGAGCTGCCCACCGTCGACGAGCTCTCCACGTTCAAGAACGAGATCACGCGGCACACCCTGCTGCACGAGGACGTCAAGAACTTCTACCGCGGCTTCCCGCGCGACGCCCACCCGATGGCCATGCTGTCCTCGGTCGTCTCGGCGCTGTCCACCTTCTACCAGGACAGCCACAACCCGTTCGACGAGAAGCAGCGCGACCTCTCCACGATCCGGCTGCTCGCCAAGCTTCCGACGATCGCGGCGTACGCGTACAAGAAGTCGATCGGTCACCCGTTCGTCTACCCGCGCAACGACCTCGGCTACGTCGAGAACTTCCTGCGCATGACCTTCTCGGTCCCGGCGGACGAGTACGAGCTGGACCCGGTCGTGGTCTCCGCGCTCGACAAGCTGCTCATCCTGCACGCCGACCACGAGCAGAACTGCTCGACCTCCACGGTCCGCCTGGTCGGCTCCTCGCAGGCGAACATGTTCGCGTCGATCTCGGCCGGCATCAACGCGCTGTGGGGCCCGCTGCACGGCGGCGCCAACCAGTCGGTGCTGGAGATGCTGGAGGGCATCCGCGACTCCGGCAGCGACGTCGACACCTTCATCCGCAAGGTGAAGAACAAGGAGGACGGCGTCCGCCTGATGGGCTTCGGCCACCGGGTCTACAAGAACTTCGACCCCCGTGCCAAGATCATCAAGGCCGCCGCGCACGACGTGCTGTCCGCGCTGGGCAAGTCGGACGAGCTGCTCGACATCGCCCTGAAGCTGGAGGAGCACGCGCTCTCCGACGACTACTTCGTCGAGCGCAAGCTCTACCCCAACGTCGACTTCTACACCGGTCTGATCTACCGGGCCATGGGCTTCCCGACCGAGATGTTCACGGTCCTGTTCGCCCTCGGCCGGCTGCCGGGCTGGATCGCCCAGTGGACCGAGATGATCAAGGAGCCGGGATCCCGCATCGGCCGCCCGCGCCAGATCTACACGGGCGTCGTCGAGCGCGACTTCGTGCCGGTCGAGGCGCGCTGAGGCCGCTGACCGCGAGGGCCTGCCCGTCGGGTGGGCCCTGAACCGGCAGCGCGCGAGGCGCGGCGAGCCGGAGAAGAGAGTGCGAGCAGGCGGAAGGCGCCCTGGATCGCCGGTCCCCCCACGGGCCGACGACCAGGGCGCCTTCCCATGTCCCGGTGCGGATTCCCCCCACGGGATCCGGCCGGGCGCTCGGAGAGGACAGCGCCTGAAATCGCTGTCTTCGAGCGCGACGGGCACAACCCGTCGCGCTCCAGTGATGCGGTGCGACCTGCCGGGACAACGCACGCTGGGAGGGCCGCTCAAAGCTCCCCGGTGTACGTGCCCCGGCAACGCATCTCTGAGGAAGTCCCCCAAGACATCCTCAGATGCCAGTCAGCGCCCCCCAAGACGCCGGCCTGACACCGCCAACTTAGACCTTCGAACCCCTTCGATGGTTACGTTCGCATCACTGTGATCTGCGTCTCTTGCATATGTCCCTTAGGTGCGCAAGAGCCCCGATACGCCGATCGAGGCTCAAGCGTAAGGATGATGCGCGAGCCTTGTGAAGAGCTTATGTGAGGCGCGCGCCGGACTCTAGGGGGACTCTTACTTCGGTTCCAGGTCAATTACCGGTGGTACCGGGCCAATTCACCGGAAGGTGCGCAGTCGCAGGCTGTTGGTGACCACGAACACCGACGAGAAGGCCATCGCGGCGCCCGCGATCATCGGGTTCAGCAGACCCAGCGCGGCCAGGGGCAGCGCGGCCACGTTGTAGCCGAAGGCCCACACGAGGTTGCCCTTGATGGTGGCGAGGGTGCGCCGGGAGAGCCGGATCGCGTCGGCCGCCACCCGCAGGTCCCCGCGCACCAGGGTCAGATCGCCCGCCTCGATCGCGGCGTCCGTGCCGGTGCCCATTGCGAGCCCCAGATCGGCCGTGGCGAGCGCCGCCGCGTCGTTGACGCCGTCGCCGACCATCGCCACGGCGCGCCCCTCGCCCTGTAGCCGTCGTACGACGTCCACCTTGTCCTCGGGGAGCACCTCGGCGATCACCTCGTCGATGCCCACGGTCCGCGCGACCGCCTCGGCGACCGTCCGGTTGTCCCCGGTGAGCAGGACCGGTGTGAGGCCGAGGGCGCGCAGCTCGCGCACCGCCTCGGCGCTGGTCTCCTTGACCGCGTCGGCGACGGCCAGGACCCCGCGGGCCCGCCCGTCCCAGCCGGCCAGGACGGCCGTACTGCCCTGACGCTCGGCCTCCTCGGCCGCGCGGGCCAGCTCCTCGGGGAGGTCGTCGGTGTTCTCCGCGAGCCGCCCCACGGCCACCTCACGGCCGTCCACGCGCCCGCGGACACCCCGCCCTGGGACGTTCTCGAAGTGCTCGGCCGCCGGCAGGACACCGGCGCGCTCCTCGGCGCCGGCGGCTATCGCGCGGGCGACGGGGTGCTCGGAGGCGTGCTCCAGGGCGCCCGCGAGCCGCAGCAGCTCCCGCTCGTCCTCGCCCTCGGCGACGCACACGGACTGGAGGGTCATCCGGCCCGTGGTGACGGTGCCGGTCTTGTCGAGGACGACGGTGTCGACGCGGCGCGTGGACTCCAGCACCTCGGGGCCCTTGATGAGGATGCCGAGCTGGGCGCCCCGGCCGGTGCCGACCATCAGCGCGGTCGGCGTGGCGAGCCCCAGGGCGCACGGGCAGGCGATGATCAGGACGGCGACGGCGGCGGTGAACGCGGCGGCCGTGTCCCCGGTGACGCCCAGCCAGACACCGAAGGTGCCGAGCGCGATGAGGATGACCACGGGCACGAACACCGCGGACACCCGGTCGGCGAGCCGCTGCACCTCGGCCTTGCCGTTCTGCGCGTCCTCCACCAGCCTGGCCATCCGGGCCAGCTGGGTGTCCGCCCCGACCCGGGCGGCCTCGACGACGAGTCGGCCGCCCGCGTTGACCGTGGCACCGGTGACCCGGTCGCCCGGACCGACGTCCACCGGCACCGATTCGCCGGTCAGCATGGCCGCGTCCACCGCGGAGACGCCCTCGACGACGGTGCCGTCGGTGGCGATCTTCTCGCCCGGCCGGACGACGAACCGGTCGCCGACCGCGAGGGAGTCCGCCGGCACGCGCACCTCGCGCCCGTCGCGCAGCACCGCCACGTCCTTGGCGCCCAGCTCCATCAGGGCCTTCAGGGCGGCCCCGGCGCGCCGCTTGGAGCGGGCCTCCAGATAGCGCCCGAGCAGGATCAGCGCGACGACCCCGGCGGCCACCTCCAGATAGACGGTGGCGGAGCCGTCCATCCGCGAGACGGTGAGGCGGAACTCCTCGTGTGTGCCGGGCATGCCCGCGTCGCCGAAGAACAGCGCCCACAGCGACCAGCCGAACGCGGCCAGCGTGCCGACCGAGACGAGGGTGTCCATGGTGGCGGCGCCGTGCCGGGCGTTGGTCCAGGCCGCCCGGTGGAAGGGGGCGCCGCCCCAGACGACGACGGGCGCGGCGAGTGTCAGCGAGAGCCACTGCCAGTTGTCGAACTGCAGCGCGGGGATCATCGACAACAGGATCACGGGCGCGGCGAGCAGCGCGGAGACGAGCAGACGGTGGCGCAGGGCGCCCAGCTCGGGGTCCCGCTCGGCGGGCTCCGGGCCCGACTCGGGCGCGGGCTGCGGCGGCGCGGGCTCCTCGGCGGTGTACCCCGTCCTCACCACGGTGGCGATCAGGTCGGCGACCTGGACGCCGTCGCCGTAGGCGACCTTCGCCTTCCCGGTGGCGTAGTTGACGGTGGCGCTCACGCCGTCCATCCGGTTGAGCTTCTTCTCGACCCGGGCGGCGCAGGAGGCGCAGGTCATGCCGCCGATGAGCAGCTCGACTCCGGCGGCCGTACCCGTGGCTATGGCCGACTCTGCGGTGGTGCTGGTCATGTCCGGACTCCAGACATCGGACCGGGGCGTACGGATCCGGTATCAGCCGGTCGGTACGGCCGGTCGGGGAAGGGGGGAACGGTTCCTCGGGGACTCGATCCCTCGGGTCCGATCCCTCGGGCCGGTCCCTGGGGCCGGTTCCTCAGGCCGTGCCGGCCAGCTCGAAACCGGCCTCGTCGACGGCGGCGCGTACGGCCTCGTCGTCCAGCGGGGACTGCGAGACGACGGTGACCTCGCCGGTCGACGCGACGGCCTTCACCGAGCTGACACCGGGGATCTGGGCGATCTCCCCGGAGACGGAACCCTCGCAGTGGCCGCAGCTCATGCCGGTCACCCGGTAGACGGCGGTGACGGAGCCCGGGGTGTCGGTCTGGGCGCTCATGTCGTTCTCCTCGTCGAGGCGTGTGGGGCCGGTGGGGCTCCCGAGGGAACCCCAATGCTCTTCACACTATACCCCTAGGGGGTATTTCTCCAAAGGGTCTCCCGGCGCGCCAGCGACAGCACCCAACCGGCCCCGGCCAGGGCGACCAGGGCCAGGCCACCGACCGAGAACAGCGTGAACAGGTGCTCTTGTCCGGCGCCCGTCGTCCCCGGGTACCCCTGGGTGCCGGTGCCGGTGCCGGTGCCGGTGCCGGTGCCGGACAGGCGGGCCGCCATCCAGGTCGCGGCGCCGCGCGTGCAGTCCCACAGGGTGTGCAGCAGGGCGGCGCCCACAAAGGCGGCGAGAACCGGCGGGGCGTACCGCAGGCGCCCGTTCACCCGGCGCAGCGACAGCAGCGCACCGCCCGCGATCGCCGTCCACAGGCCGTGGCCGAGCGGTGCGAGCACCCCCCGCAGCAGCTCCGTCTCCAGCAGGGTGCGCGGATCGGCGCCCGCGCTCGCGACGGCCGCGCCGACGGCGTACCCCGCGCTCTCCACGGCGGCGAAGCCGAAGCCCACGGCGGCCCCGAGCACCAGCCCGGCCCGGGTGCCGCGGATGCCCGGCTGGCGCCGCAGCACGAACACCAGCGCCCCCAGTCCGGCGGCCTCCTCGACCAGGGCGGTGCCGAGGAACGTCCCGGGGGAGGGGCGCAGCAGATACGACTGCGCCAGGACGGCGCCGAACAGGCCGAGCGCGCCGCCGGCCAGGAAGCAGCCGAGGACGGCGCTGACGCCGAGGTCCCGGCCGTGCCGCTCGTAGGCCCACAGGACGAAGGCGACCGGCACCAGGAAGCTGCCGAGCAGGATCAGCGCGGGCAGTGGCGCGGTGCCGCGCGTCGCGTACGCGACCCCCGCGGTCAGCGCCCACGAGGCGAGCCCGCCGTACAGACAGCGCCGCCACAGGCCCGCCGCGATGCGCGGATACGGTGGTGGCGGCTGCTGGGGGCCGGGGATGCGCGCCTTCGGTGTGCCGGGCGGCGGGAAGTGGGTCACGTGGGTCCCTAGGGCTGCTGGGCGATGGATCCGCACGGGCGATTCATCCGCACTTTAGGCAGATGTGCCGCCGGTCGCAGTCCAGGGCGCCCGGTGGGGTCACGTGCGACGCGGAACATGCGGAACCTCGGGACGGGCGGTGCCCGGTACGCCGCCGGACCCGGGCGGTCGCCGTCGCGCGCCCCGGCCTCCGTACGGCGAACCGGCCCCCTCACCCCCGGGGCGGGGCTGAGGGGGCGCGGTCATCGGGTCGTGGGGAGGCGGCCGACGCCTCGTCATGGCGGGCCGTCGGCCGGTCCGGCCGGTCGTCAGTCCTGTCTGCGGCCGCGGTTGCCGGGCCGGGAGGCGACCCAGGCGCGGACGGTGTCGGCGTACCAGTAGGGCTTGCCGCCCTCCACGTGGTCGGGCGCCGGCAGCAGCCCGTGCTTGCGATAGGACCGTACGGTGTCCGGCTGCACCCGGATGTGCGCCGCGATCTCCTTGTAGGACCAGAGCCTTCGGTCGGTCATGAGTTGCACCTCCCTGCGTGCGCCGCGGCGGCGGCCGGGGACGGTCGTCGGGGGAGCCGGGCGCTTCGTTGGCGATCACCAAGCCTGTGCCCGGTGAACGACGCTGAGTGACCGGCGGGTAGCGCCTGTCGTGCGGGTGTGACGCAGGGCCCGCGTACGCGGGACATGTGTGACGTGTTGGGGTTGTTTGTGACACAGCTGCGGCACAGGGGCGTGACGACCCGTGGGCGGGGCGCGTTGACTTCGGGCGCTCACCGTGGGCAGGGACACCGATGGATGGTCCGAATGTCCGGACAAAACATTGACAGGGCTCGGCGGGGGGACTAGAAAGCCGGGAGAGCCGTGACGAAGGGAAGCCGATGGCCTACGACCTGATCACCATGGGGCGGATCGGAGTGGACCTCTACCCGCTGCAGACCGGTGTCCCGCTCGCCCGGGTGTCGACCTTCGGCAAGTTCCTCGGCGGATCGGCGGCGAACGTCGCGGTCGCCGCGGCCCGGCTCGGCCGGCGCACCGCCGTGATCACCCGCACCGGCGACGACCCGTTCGGCGGCTATCTGCACGAGGCGCTGCGCGGCTTCGGCGTGGACGACCGCTGGGTCACCCCGGCCCCCGGGCTCCCGACCCCGGTCACCTTCTGCGAGGTCTTCCCGCCGGACGACTTCCCGCTCTACTTCTACCGGCAGCCCAAGGCGCCCGACCTGGAACTCGACGCCCGCGACCTGGACCTGGACGCCATCGGCGAGACCCGGATCTTCTGGGTGACCGGCACCGGCCTGAGCGCGGAGCCCAGCCGCACGGCGACCCTCGCGGCCCTCGCCCACCGGGCGAAGGCGGCCACGACGGTGTTCGACCTCGACTGGCGGCCGATGTTCTGGACGGACCCCGCCGCCGCGCGCCCCTTCTACGCCGAGGCCCTGCGCCACACGACGGTCGCCGTGGGGAACCTGGACGAGGTGGAGGTCGCCACCGGGGTGCGCGAGCCGTTCGCGGCGGCCCGGGCGCTGCTCGCCGCGGGTGTCGAACTCGCCGTCGTCAAGCAGGGACCCAAGGGTGTCCTCGCCGTACACCGCGACGGCACCTCGGCCGAGGTCCCGCCGCTGCCGGTCGACGTCCTCAACGGGCTGGGCGCCGGGGACGCCTTCGGCGGTGCGCTGTGCCACGGCCTGCTGGCCGGCTGGGATCTGGAGACGATCATGCGACATGCCAACGCGGCCGGGGCCATCGTCGCCTCGCGCCTGGAGTGCTCCTCCGCGATGCCGACCCCCGACGAGGTGGCCGCCGCGCTCCAGGCCGGAGCGGTGCTGTGAGGGCGGGCAGGGTGACGGGCACCCACCAGGAGGGCGGGGACGGCGCCCGGCGGCCCCGTGTCGACGTCTCCGCGCTGGTCCGCGCCCGCACCCACCACCCCGAGGCGATCGCCGAGGCCGCCGCCCGCCGGGCCCGCCGGCCCCTGCTGCGCGAGAACGGCCGGCTGATGATCGTCGCCGCCGACCACCCGGCCCGCGGAGCCCTCGGGGTCGGCGACCGGGGACTCGCCATGGCCAACCGCGCCGACCTGCTCGAACGCCTGTGCCTGGCGCTGTCCCGGCCCGGCGTCGACGGCGTCCTCGCCACCGCCGACATCCTCGACGACCTGCTCCTGCTCGGCGTCCTCGACCACAAGGTCGTCCTGGGCTCCATGAACCGCGGCGGTCTGCAAGGGGCCGGTTTCGAGCTGGACGACCGGTTCACCGGCCACCGCCCCGAGGACATCCAGCGCCTCGGCTTCGACGCGGGCAAGCTGCTGCTGCGCGTCGACTACGACGACCCGGGCTCCCTGACCACCCTGGAGTCCGCCGCCCGCGCCATCGACGGTATGGCCGCGCGCCGGCTGCCCGTCTTCGTGGAGCCGTTCATCAGCCGCCGCGGCCCCGACGGCAGACTGCGCAACGACCTGTCCGCCGAGGCGGTCACCCGGTCCATCGCCATCGCCTCCGGCCTCGGCGGCACCTCGGCCTACACCTGGCTGAAGGTGCCGGTCACCGAGAATCCCGACGACATGGCCCGGGTCATGGAGACCTCCACCCTGCCCGCCGTGCTGCTCGGCGGCGACATCGGCGACTCGCCCGAGGACCAGGACGCCGCCTACGAGAAGTGGCGGGGCGCGCTCCAACTGCCCACCGTGCGCGGCCTGGTGGTCGGCCGCTCGCTGCTGTACCCGGCGGATGGCGATGTGGCCGCCGCCGTGGACACCGCCACCGGACTGCTGTGAGGGCCCGCATGACCGGCACCGACCTGCACCTGCCCAAGGGCAGCACCGCGAACGCGCACTACGCCGTCGACATCGGCCCCGAGCGCGCCGCGTGGACGCACAGCAGCCTGCGCGTCGTGGAGTTGACGCCGGGCGGTACGCATACGTTCACCACCGGTGACGCCGAATGGATCGTGCTTCCGCTGGAAGGTGGATGTACGGTGCGAATCGAGGAGCACGAGTTCCAACTCCTGGGCCGGGAAAGTGTGTTCGCGGGCGCCTCCGACTTCGCGTACGCCCCCCGGGACTCCCGGGTCCAGATCGCCTCCGGCGCGGGAGGCCGCTTCGCCCTGGCAGGAGCGAAGTGCGAGCGACGACTCCCCGCCCGCTACGGCCCCGCGCCGGAGGTTCCGGTCGAACTTCGCGGCAGCGGCGGCTGCGCCCGCCAGGTGCGCAACTTCGCCTCCGCCGACGCCTTCGACTGCGACAAGCTCATCGCCGTCGAGGTGCTCACCCCGGGCGGCAACTGGTCGTCGTACCCGCCGCACAAGCACGACGAGGAACGGCCGGGCGAGGAGTCCGAGCTGGAGGAGATCTACTACTTCGAGATCGACGGCCCGGGCGGGCTCGGCTACCAGCGCGTGTTCCCCTCGCGCGAGGGCGGATCCGACGTCCTCGCCGAGGTCCGCTCCGGCGACGCCGTCCTCGTCCCCGACGGCTGGCACGGCCCGTCCATCGCCCAGCCCGGGCACGACATGTACTACCTGAACGTCATGGCGGGCCCGGGGAAGACCCGGGAGTGGCGGATCTGCTTCCACCCCGACCACGTAGAAAGCACAGGGGGGTACCGATGACCACCACCTCGACGACGAGGCTCACGGTCGCGCAGGCGCTGCTGCGTTTCCTCGCCGCCCAGTACACCGAGCGGGACGGCGAGCGGCACCGGCTGATCGGCGCCACCTGGGGCATCTTCGGCCACGGCAACGTCGCGGGGCTCGGTCAGGCGCTGGTCGAGTACGCGGACGTCATGCCCTACCACCAGGGCCGCAACGAGCAGTCGATGGTGCACGCGGCCGTCGGCTACGCCCGCCAGTCCAACCGGCTGTCCGCGCACGCGGTGACGACGTCGATCGGCCCCGGCGCGACGAACCTGGTCACCGGCGCCGCCCTCGCCACCGTCAACCACCTGCCGGTCCTGCTGCTGCCCGGCGACATCTTCGCCACCCGCCCCGCGGACCCGGTCCTCCAGCAGCTGGAGGTGCCCTACGCGGGCGACCTCTCGGTCAACGACACCCTGCGCCCCGTCTCCCGGTACTTCGACCGCGTCACCCGCCCCGAGCAGCTGATCCCCGGCGCGCTGCAGGCGATGCGGGTCCTCACCGACCCGGTGGAGACCGGCGCGGTCACCCTCGCGCTGCCGCAGGACGTCCAGGCCGAGGCGTACGACTGGCCGGAGGAGTTCTTCTCGACGCGCGTGTGGACCGTACGACGGCCGGGCGCGGACCCGGTCGAACTGGCGCGGGCCGTGCGGGCGATCCGCGGGGCGCGCAGGCCCCTGGTCATCGCGGGCGGCGGGGTCCACCACAGCCGCGCCGAGGAGGCCCTCGCCGACCTCGCGTCGGCCACCCGGATCCCGGTCGCCTCCACCCAGGCCGGCAAGGGCTCCCTGCGCCACGACCACCCGCAGGACGTCGGCGGCGTCGGCCACACCGGCACCGCGACCGCCGACGAGCTGGCCCGCACCGCGGACCTGGTGATCGGCGTGGGCACCCGGTACACGGACTTCACCACGGCCTCCGGCACCCTCTTCGCGAACCCGGACGTCCGTTTCCTGAACCTCAACATCGCGTCCTTCGACGGTCACAAGCTCGCCGGGCTGCCGCTGATCGCGGACGCCCGCAGCGGCCTGGCCGAGCTGACCGAGGCGCTGGCGGCGCCCCCGTACAGGGTCCGCGACGCCTACGTCGCCGAGTACACCGAGGACAAGGAGCGCTGGGAGCAGCGGGTCGACGCCTGCTTCGAGACGGACGAACCGGACACCCGGCCGTCCCAGCCGCAGGTGATCGGCGCCCTGGACGCGCTGGTGGACGAGTCCGACATCATCGTCAACGCGGCCGGTTCGCTCCCCGGCGACCTGCACAAACTGTGGCGGGCGCGCTCGCGCGACCAGTACCACCTGGAGTACGGCTACTCCTGCATGGGCTACGAGATCCCGGCCGCGATCGGCGTCAAGCTCGCCGCGCCCGGGCGGAACGTCTGGGCCCTGGTCGGTGACGGCACCTATCTGATGATGCCGACGGAGATCGTGACCGCCGTCCAGGAGGGCATCGCGATCAAGGTCCTGCTGGTGCAGAACCACGGGTACGCCTCGATCGGCGGCCTCTCGGAGTCGGTGGGCGGCGAGCGGTTCGGCACGGCCTACCGGTTCCCGGCCGAGGGCGGGGCGCTGACGGGCGCCCCGCTGCCCGTCGACCTGGCCGCCAACGTGGCCAGCCTCGGCATGCGGGTGCTGCGCGCCAGGAGCGTGCGTGACCTGCGCGCCGCGCTCGCCGAGGCGCGCGCGGCGGACACTCCCACATGTGTCTACGTGGAGACCGAAACGTCCGACACTGTGTCGGGCGCGCCTCCGGCGCAGGCCTGGTGGGATGTTCCTGTGGCAGAGACCGCGACCCGACCGTCGGCGGTCAAGGCACGTGAGCTGTACGAACGGCACGTCTCGACCCGACGCCGCCATCTGTAAAAGGAGTTTCTGGGCATGACGAAGATCGTCAACCACTGGATCGGCGGCAAGACCGTCGAAGGCGCGTCGGGTACGTACGGGCCGGTCACCGACCCCGCGACCGGCGCGGTCACCACCAAGGTCGCGTTCGCGTCGGTGGAGGAGGTGGACGCGGCCGTCGCGGCGGCCAAGGACGCCTATCTGACCTGGGGCCAGTCCTCGCTGGCCCAGCGGACCTCGATCCTGTTCAAGTTCCGGGCGCTGCTGGACGCCAACCGGGACGCCGTCGCGGAGCTGATCACGGCCGAGCACGGCAAGGTGCACTCGGACGCGCTCGGCGAGGTCGCGCGCGGCCTGGAGATCGTCGACCTTGCCTGCGGGATCAACGTCCAGCTCAAGGGCGAGCTGTCCATGCAGGTCGCCAGCCGTGTCGACGTCTCCTCGCTGCGCCAGCCGCTCGGTGTCGTCGCCGGCATCACGCCGTTCAACTTCCCGGCGATGGTCCCGATGTGGATGTTCCCGATCGCCATCGCGACCGGCAACACCTTCGTGCTGAAGCCGTCCGAGAAGGACCCCTCGGCCTCCCTCAAGATCGCCGAGCTGCTGGCCGAGGCCGGTCTGCCGGACGGCGTCTTCAACGTCGTCCACGGCGACAAGGTGGCCGTCGACCGGCTGCTGGAGCACCCGGACGTCAAGGCCGTCTCCTTCGTCGGCTCGACCCCGATCGCCCGCCACATCCACACCACCGCCTCCGCCAACGGCAAGCGGGTCCAGGCGCTGGGCGGTGCCAAGAACCACATGCTGGTCCTGCCGGACGCCGACCTGGACGCGGCCGCCGACGCGGCGGTCTCGGCGGCCTACGGCTCCGCGGGTGAGCGCTGCATGGCCATCTCCGCCGTCGTCGCGGTCGGCGCCATCGGCGACGAACTGGTCGACAAGATCCGCGAGCGGGCCGAGAAGATCAAGATCGGCCCCGGCAACGACCCGACGAGCGAGATGGGCCCGCTGATCACCAAGGCCCACCGGGACAAGGTGGCCTCCTACGTGGAGGGCGCGGCGGCCGAGGGCGCCGAGGTCGTGCTCGACGGCACCGGCTACACCGTGGAGGGCTTCGAGGACGGCCACTGGATCGGCATCTCGCTGCTCGACAAGGTGCCGACCAGTGCCAAGGCCTACCAGGACGAGATCTTCGGCCCGGTGCTGTGCGTCCTGCGCGCCGAGACCTACGAGGAGGGCCTGGCCCTCATCAACGCCTCGCCGTTCGGCAACGGCACCGCGATCTTCACCCGGGACGGCGGCGCCGCCCGCCGCTTCCAGCTGGAGGTCGAGGCCGGCATGGTCGGCGTGAACGTCCCGATCCCGGTCCCGGTCGGCTACCACTCCTTCGGTGGCTGGAAGGACTCGCTCTTCGGCGACCACCACATCTACGGCAACGACGGCACGCACTTCTACACCCGCGGCAAGGTCGTCACCACCCGCTGGCCCGACCCGGCCGACGCCCCGGCCGGCGTGGACCTCGGGTTCCCGCGCAACCACTGAGCACCGCCACCCCTCGTCAGGCCGTCCGGATTCCGGACGGCCTGACATTTTTTTGACACGTTGGCTGCGGTTCCCGTTCACGTCGGACGAAACGGGTGACGAAGGAGTTTCCGTGCAATGACCTTTGAATGCAAGGTCACATTCACCAAAGGCTTGCTGGATGCCCTTATAGGGCTTCGAGACCTAGGAATGTGATCCGGCGAGAGGCCGTCCGCAAGTGCGGATTCCGAAGGCAATCGGCCATTGACGTGATGGTTTTCGTCGGGGTTCTCTAGGCAGCGCCGGGAGCGGACGAGACGAGACGAACGCACGACGATCCGCCGGAGGCGATAGCGCTCCCGACCCCCATCCTCAGTCGCACCAGTCGATCGGAACCGCCGCATGACCGACACGCTCCGCCCTGTCGAGACAGCCGTCACGGAAGCCTCCGCGGCGGCCGCCGACAGCCCTCAGAAGCTCAAGCGTTCCATCGGCGTCGTCGGCGGCACCCTGCTGACGCTCTCCTGCGTCACGCCGGCCTCCACGCTCTTCGTGGTCGTCCCCGACCTGTTCGGCTCCCTCGGCACCGCCACCGCCCTGACGATCGCCATCGGCTCCCTCCTCTGTATCGCCGTGGCGTTCTGCTACTCCGAGCTGGGCACCCTCATCCCCAGCGCGGGCGGCGAGTACGCCATGGTGTCGACGCTGGCCGGGCGGCTCACGGGCTGGCTCGTCTTCGTGCTCTCCCTGCTGGTCGTCATGATCGTGCCGCCCGTGATCGCGATGGGCACGGCCGACTACCTCGCCCCCATCGTGCACCTCGACCCCGCGATGACCGGCGCCGGCGTGATGCTGCTCGCCACCCTCGCCGGCCTGCTCGACCTGCGCGCCAACGCCTGGATCACCGGCATCTTCCTGGTCCTGGAGGTCATCGCCGCCGGCATCGTCGCCCTGCTCGGCTTCACCCACAGCCACCGCGGTGTCGGCAGCCTGGTCTCCATGCAGGTGGCCGGCGGGAACGGCCACACGAACACCGTGACGGCCATGCTCGTCGTCTCCGGCCTCGCCATCGCCCTCTTCGTCACCCAGGGCTTCTCGACCGCCGTCTACCTCTCCGAGGAACTGGAGCACCCCCGCCGCAACGTGGCCCGCACGGTGCTCGCCACGCTGGCCATCTCCACCGTGATCATCCTGGTCCCCGTCGCCGCCATCACCCTGGGCGCCGGCAACCTCGAGGAACTGACCGGCGGCGACATCAGCTCCATGGTCACCGCCTGGTCCAACTCCGCCGTCGGCACCTTCGTCAGCCTCTGCGTGGCCCTCGCCATCATCAACGCGGGCATCGTCATGGTGATCCAGAACTCCCGCGTCCTGTTCGCCTCCGCCCGCGACAAGGCCTGGCCCGGCCCGGTCAACAACGTCTTCTCCAAGCTCGGCCGCTTCGGCTCACCGTGGGTCGCCACGCTCGCCGTCGGCGTCCCCGGCGCGCTGCTGTGCTTCGTCAACCTGGACACCCTGTACGGCGTCACCGGCGTCTCGGTGACCGGCATGTACCTGCTGGTCGCGGTCGCCGCCCTGCTGGCCCGGCGCGGCTCCCACAAGCACACCGCCGCCTGGCGGATGCCGCTGTGGCCCGCGGTGCCGGTCCTGCTGATCGCGGTCCTCGCCTACATCCTCACCCAGCAGGAGACGAGCTACCTGCTGTGGACCGGCGGCATCACGGCCGTCGCCACCCTCTACTGGGCCTTCTACCTCCGCCCGCGCCGCGAGACCCGCTGGCTGGTGTCGATCCCCGAGGACGAACAGCCCGCACCGGTCAGCTGAAGTCCCACGCCACCACCGAACACGTACCGTCGTCCTCGCCGCCCGCACCGCGATAGGCGGCGAGGGCCACGTCGTTGCCGGTGTCGACCCCGACCCACATGCCGTGGCAGCCCCGCTCCCGGGCCAGCTCGGCCAGCCGCTCCACCAGAGCCCGCCCGATGCCCCGGCGCCGGTACGGCTCGGCCACGGCCAGCTCGTACAGGAACATCTCGGCGCCCTTGTCGGGGTGCACGGTCTCGACGCCGCTGACGAAGCCGACGGGCGCCTCGGCACCGTCCTCGTACGCGAGGAGCAGATGGTGCCCGGCCGTCCCGAGGAAACGCTCCGCCCACTCGGGGCGCACCGGGTCGTCGAACAGCGGCCCCGCGGCGGTGAGCTGGGCGACGGTGGTGGCCCGGCGAATGTCCATGGGCCTTCGTACCACGCCTGGTGTACGTCCGGCGCGGCCCGTACGCCGCGAGGAGGGTGCCCGGGGCGCACGGTTCAGCCCCGCGGCCGGGTCGGTTGTCGGTGGGGGCCCGTACCGTTGACCCATGGATCTTCGACTGCCCGCACCGCGGGAGCTGCTGCGGCGGCCGCGCCGGCTTCTCGCCGCCGTGGCCGCCGTCGTGGTGCTCGCCGGCGCCGGGACCTGGACGGCGGCCCTCGCCTCCGACGACACACCCGCGGTGCGCGTCAGCGACCAGGTCATGGCGGTCGACGGCGCGCGCCTGGACACCTCGTTCTTCACCCCGGCCGCCGCCGGCCGACGCCCCGCCGTCCTGCTCGCCCACGGCTTCGGCGGCAGCAAGGACGACCTGCGGCAGCAGGCCGAGGACCTCGCCCGGCACGGGTACGCGGTCCTGACCTGGTCCGCGCGCGGCTTCGGCCGGTCCACCGGGAAGATCGGTCTCAACGACCCCCGGCGCGAGGTCGCCGACGTCTCCCGCCTCATCGACTGGCTGGCCGAGCGGCCCCAGGTGCGGCTCGACAAGCCCGGCGACCCCCGGGTCGGCGTGGCCGGCGCCTCCTACGGCGGCGCGATCTCCCTGCTCGCCGCCGGACACGACCGCCGGGTCGACGCCATCGCCCCGGCCGTCACCTACTGGAACCTCGCGGACGCCCTCTTCCCGAACGGCGTGTTCAAGAAGCTGTGGGCCGGCGTCTTCCTCAACACCGGCGGCGGCTGCGCCCGCTTCGAGCCCGCGCTGTGCAGGATGTACGACCGCGTCGCCGAGTCCGGCGTCCCGGACGCGTCCGCACGCGACCTGCTCCAGGCGCGCTCGCCGTCCGCCGTCGGCGACCGCGTCAAGGTGCCCACCCTGCTGATCCAGGGCCAGACCGACTCCCTGTTCACCCTCGACCAGGCCGACGCCGCCGCGCGGGCGATCCGCGCGTCCGGCGCCCCCGTGGACGTCGACTGGATCGCCGGCGGACACGACGGCGGGAACATGGAGACCGGCCGGGTGCAGAGCCGTGTGCGCGCCTGGTTCGACCGGTACCTCAAGGGCGACACGAGCACCGACACCGGCCCGGCCTTCCGGGTCACCCGCACCGGAGGCGTCGACACCACCGACGGCACCGCCCGGCTGCGCGGCGCGAGCGCCGGCACCTACCCCGGCCTGCACGACCACCGCCGGGCCATCGCCCTGACCGGCGGCGAGCAGCGCGTCGCCAACCCGGCCGGCGCCAGCCCGCCCGGCGTCTCGGCGCTGCCCGGCCTCGGCGGTTCCGGCGGCCTCTCCCAGCTGTCCGCGCTCGGCGTCGGCCTCTCGCTCGACTTCCCCGGTCAGTACGCGAAGTTCGACTCGGCGCCGCTCGCCCACGATCTGCGGATCACCGGCGCACCGACCGCCACCGTGCACATCACCTCCACCCGCGACGACGCCGTCCTCTTCGGCAAGGTCTACGACGTCGGCCCCGACGGCACCCGGCAGGTCCTGCCCTCCCAACTGGTGACCGCCTTCCGGGTCACCGGCGCCGGAGCCGGCAAGGACGTCACCGTCAGCCTCCCGGCGATCGACCACGAGGTGCAGAAGGGCCACCGCCTCCGCCTGGTCCTCGCCTCCACCGACCTCGGCTACGCCTCCCCGGCCGCCCCGGCCACCTACACCGTCTCCCTGAAGGGCGACCTCGCCGCGCCGACGGCCCCCGCCGTCACCACCGCCGCCGCGCCCCTGCCCGCCTGGGTCTGGTGGCTGCCCGCGGCCGGGGCGCTCGCCGCGCTCGCCCTGCTGCTGACCGGCCGCCGCCGGACGGCCGCCCCCGCGCCCGACGCGGAGTCGGCCGAAGTCCCGCTCGTGATCAGGGACCTGAGCAAGCGCTACGCCCGCTCCGCCGACCGGTACGCGGTGCGTGGGCTGTCCTTCCGGGTGGAGAAGGGCCAGGTGCTCGGCCTGCTCGGACCCAACGGCGCGGGCAAGACCACCACCCTGCGCATGCTCATGGGCCTGATCACCCCGGACGAAGGGGAGATCCGCGTCTTCGGCCACGCCGTCCGGCCCGGCGCCCCGGTGCTGTCCCGGGTCGGCGCGTTCGTGGAGGGCGCCGGCTTCCTGCCGCACCTGTCCGGCCGGGAGAACCTGGAGCTGTACTGGCGGGCCACCGGCCGCCCACCCGAGGACGCCCACCTGGACGAGGCTCTGCGGATCGCCGGACTCGGCGGCGCGCTCGCCCGCGCGGTGCGCACCTACTCGCAGGGCATGCGCCAGCGCCTGGCCATCGCCCAGGCCATGCTCGGCCTGCCCGACCTGCTCATCCTCGACGAACCCACCAACGGCCTCGACCCGCCCCAGATCCGCGAGATGCGCGAGGTGATGATCCGCTACGCCGCCGCCGGCCGCACCGTGATCGTCTCCAGCCATCTCCTCGCCGAGGTCGAGCAGTCCTGCACCCACCTGGTGGTGATGGACCGCGGCCGCCTCGTCCAGGCCGGCCCGGTCCGCGAGATCATCGGCTCCGGCGACACCCTGCTGGTCGGCACCGCCACCCCCGTGGAGGAGCCGGTCATGGAGAAGGTGGCGGCGCTCCCCGGGGTCGCCTCCGCCGTCCGCACCGACGACGGACTACTCGTCCGGCTCGACCCCGGAGCCACCGCCGAGCGGCTGGTCGCGGAGCTGGTGCGACTGTCGGTACCGGTCGCCTCGGTCGGACCTCACCGCCGCCTCGAAGACGCCTTCCTCACCCTGATCGGAGGTTCCGCATGAGCACGCTCACCGAGCGCGCCGAGACGGCGTCCGGCTATCGCGCGGGCCGCACCCTGCCCCTGCGCGTGGAGCTGGTCCGCCAGCTCAAGCGGCGCCGCACCCTGGTCATGGGGACGATCCTCGCGGTCCTGCCGTTCGTGCTGCTGATCGCCTTCGCCGTCGGCGGCACGCCGGGCGGCCGCGACAACCGGGTCACGCTGATGGACACGGCCACCGCGTCGGGAGCCAACTTCGCCGCCGTGAACCTGTTCGTGTCGGCGGGCTTCCTGCTGGTGATCCCGGTCGCCCTGTTCTGCGGGGACACCGTGGCCTCGGAGGCGAGCTGGTCCTCCCTGCGCTATCTGCTGGCCGCCCCCGTCCCCCGGGCCCGGCTGCTGTGGTCCAAGCTCGTCGTGGCGCTCGGGCTGAGTCTCGCCGCGATGGTGCTGCTGCCGCTCGTCGCCCTCGCCGCCGGCACCGTCGCCTACGGCTGGGGCCCGCTGCGGATCCCCACCGGCGGCGCGCTGGACACCGGTACGGCGGCGCAGCGGCTCGTGGTGGCCGTGGCATACATCTTCGTGTCCCAGCTCGTCACCGCCGCACTGGCGTTCTGGTTGTCGACCAGGACGGACGCCCCGCTCGGCGCGGTCGGCGGCGCGGTGGGCCTGACCATCGTCGGCAACGTCCTGGACGCGGTCACCGCCCTCGGCCACTGGCGCGACTTCCTGCCCGCGCACTGGCAGTTCGCCTGGGCCGACGCCATACAGCCGCACCTGGAGTGGTCGGGCATGATCCAGGGCGCGGTGATCTCGGCGACCTACGCCGTCGTGCTGTTCGCCCTGGCCTTCCGGGGCTTCGCCCACAAGGACGTCGTCTCCTAGCAGGCACCGGGGCGCGCACCCCATTGACCTTCTCTTACTTACGAGTAAGTTGACGCACCGGTGAGGATCTCACGCTGGGCAGAGCCGCGACCGGGAGCCGTCATGGGCGTACGCAGGGATCTGAAACGGGCACGGCGGCGCACCGATCTCGCGGCCCGGAACTCGGTGGAGCTGGTCAGGGACGCCACCGGCACCGTGCGCGAGGTCCGCGCGGCACCGCTGGCGGCGCCGCTCGCCACGGGCTCCATGGCCGACCTGCCGTTCACCCACGCGGCCGAGACACCGGACGCCGTACTCCTGCGCCGCCGCGAGCCGGACGGCTGGCACCCGGTCACGGCCGGCGTCTTCGCCGCCGAGGTCGCCGCCGTCGCCAAGGGCCTGATCACCGCCGGACTGGAACCCGGCGGCCGGGTCGCAGTGATGTCCCGCACCCGCTACGAGTGGACCGTCCTCGACTTCGCGATCTGGGCGGCGGGCGGCCAGTCCGTGCCGGTCTACCCCACCTCCTCCGCCGACCAGGTGGACTGGATCGTCCGCGACTCGGGCGCCCGGTTCGTCGTCACCGAGACCGCCCGGAACGCGGCCACCGTCACCACGGGTACGGCCGGCCACGCACGTCCCCCGCGCCTGTGGCAGCTCGACGAGCGCGCCCTCGCCGACCTCACCACCCTCGGCTGTGACCTCCCCGACGACGAACTCGCCAAGCGCCGCCAGTCGTTGACCCCCGAAGCCATCGCCACCGTCTGCTACACATCCGGCACCACCGGCCGGCCCAAGGGCTGCGTCCTCACCCACGCCAATCTGCACGCCGAGGCGGCCAACACCGTCGAGCTGCTGCACCCGGTCTTCCAGGCCGTTACCGGCCAGGCCGCCTCCACCCTGCTCTTCCTGCCGCTCGCCCACATCCTCGGCCGCACCCTGCAGCTCGCCTGTCTGCTGGCCCGCATCGAGACCGGCCACTTCCCGAGCGTCCGCCCCGACGAACTGCGTCCCGCGCTCCGGGAGTTCCGCCCCACCTTCCTGGTCGGGGTGCCGTACCTCTTCGAGAAGATCCACGACACCGGGCGCGCCACCGCCGAGAAGATCGGCCGCGCCGCCTCCTTCGACCGCGCCGAGCGGATCGCCGTCCGCTTCGGCGAGGCGTACCTGCACAAGTTCCTCGGCACCGGCACCGGCACCGGCAAGGGCCCCGGGCCCGGCCTCTACGCCGCCTGGGCCCTGTACGACCTGCTGGTCTACCGGCGCATCCGCAAGGAGCTGGGCGGCCGTGTGCGCTACGCCGTCAGCGGTGGATCCCCGCTGGACCGCGACCTCAACCTGTTCTTCCACGCCGCCGGTATCGTCGTCTACGAGGGTTACGGCCTGACCGAGACGACCGCCGCCGCCACCATCGTGCCCCCACTGGCACCCCGGCCCGGCACGGTGGGCCTGCCCATCCCCGGAGTCGCGGTCCGCATCGCCGACGACGGCGAGGTGCTGGTCAAGGGCGGGGTGGTCTTCGGCTCGTACTGGAACAACCCGGGAGCCACCGACGCCGTGCTCGCCGAGGAGTGGTTCGCCACCGGCGACCTCGGCGCCCTGGACCAGGACGGCTATCTCACCATCACCGGCCGGAAGAAGGACATCCTCGTCACCTCCGGCGGCAAGAACGTCTCCCCGGCGATCCTGGAGGACCGGCTGCGCAGCCGCTCACCCGTCGGCCAGTGCGTGGTCGTCGGCGACAACCGGCCCTTCGTCGCCGCCCTGATCACCCTCGACCCCGAGGCGCTCGCCCACTGGCTGGCGGTCCGGGGGCTGCCGCCGGACACCCCCGTCTCGGAACTGACCGGCGACGAACGGCTGCGGGCGGAGGTGCAGAAGGCCGTCGACCACGCCAACGCGGCGGTCTCCCGTGCCGAGTCCATCCGTGCCTTCGCCCTCGTCGAGGGGGAGTTCACGGAGGAGAACGGACTGCTCACCCCGTCGCTGAAGGTGAAGCGGCACGCGGTGACGGCGGCGTACGCCGGGCGGATCGAGGCGCTGTACCGCCGCTGACACGCCGAAGCGGGCCGCCGAAGCACTCGGCGACCCGCTCCGCGGATCGGATCAGCTGCCGGCCTCGGAGTTCGACGACAGGATCGACACGTCCTCCAGCACGTGCGCCAACGCACCGTCGCGCTTGGCGTTGGTGGAGTTCTCGGTGCACTGCTGCTGCATGTGGTCCGAGAGGATCGGCAGGTCCTGGACATTGACGCCGACGAGGGCGCCGACGCCGACGGGAATGTCGTTCACGGCGATGCAGGGCTTGTTGAAGGAACCCTGGATCAGCGCGATCTGCGGGCTCATGTTCCCGTACGTGGCCGAGTTGCCGTAGCTCTGCCACGATCCGTTGCCGTTCGCGGCGGTCGGCCCGCTGTCGTTCCCGATCGCCAGCGCCTGCGGTGCCGCGGCGGCAGAGGCGCCGATGGCGGAAGCGGCGACGGCCGCGGTGGCAACAATCTTCCTGATCACTGGCCAGTCCTTTCAGAGGAAACCCCGTCCACCGGAGCGTTCTGGTCAACTCCGTTGACCCCCCGTGGTTTCTCCCGTTCACTCCGTCGGACGACGACTGGGCTGGTCTTGCGTTTTTCGGACTTGGTGATTTCCGGCCCTCCTCGGGAGTCGTGCGAGCCAACCGGGTGAATGGGCGCAACCATTCCCGATGCGGTCGGTTGATGTCGCCGTAGGGCATGCGTCGCTACGAGGAAAGGAACGCGAAGTGCTCAAGAAGGCAATGGTCGCCGCTGCGACCGCCGCTTCTGTCGTGGGAATGGCGGTGGCGGCCGCGCCGCAGGCGCTTGCCATCGGCAACGACGACGGACCGACCGTCGCCAATGGCAACGGCGCCGTGTCGTCGTTCGGCAACTCGGCGACGGCGGGCAACATGAGCCCGCAGCTTTCGCTGGTGCAGGGCACGCTGAACAAGCCGTGTGTCGGCGTCCAGGACGTCGATGTCGCGGTCGACGCCCTTATCGGTGTGACGGCCCAGGACATCCCGATCCTGTCGGACCACCTGCAGCAGCAGTGCTCCGACAACTCCACCAACGTAAAGCGGGACGGTGGCATCTCGCACGTTCTGGAGGACCTGTCGGTTCTCTCGGCCAACGGCGAAGGCTGAGCCGTTCGGGTCGGCCCGGGCGGTCCGCTGCTTTGTCTGCGGACTGCCCGGGCCTTTTTTCCATGCAATCCGGCTGCGGGTGAAACGTGTGAGGGGTCGGTGCGAAAGAGTGATTGTCACTCATTTCATGTTCCTGCGCTCCCCATTGTGTCTATCCCTCGTTCCGTGCCACGACCGTTCGCGTCGTGCTCACACGGTTCTGGCCGTCATCGGGGTATGACCCCAGAGAAGGGAACTTTCATGAAGAAGAGCGTTGCTGTAGTCGCGGGCGCCCTCCTGGCGCTGGGCCTGGCCGGACCCGCCTTCGCCGACGCGGGTGCCGAGGGCGCGGCCGTCGGTTCGCCGGGTGTCCTGTCCGGCAACGTCGTCCAGGTACCGGTGCACATCCCGATCAACATCTGCGGTAACACGATCAGCGTCATCGGCCTGCTGAACCCCGCGTTCGCCAACACCTGCGTCAACGACTGAGGACGCAGAGCAACACACCAGCCCCCGGCTGTGTCGTGGCCGGTTCCGGATCGTCGAACCTCGATTCCTCGTTCCGGGACCGGCCTTCCCACTTCTTCGAGCAGGAAGACAACGACATTGCGACAGACCCTCAGCAAGGGCATGGTCGTGGCCGCCGCGGCGACCAGCATGCTGTCCTTGTACGGCAGTTCCGCGCTCGCCGACACGGAAGCGCACGGTGCCGCCCAGGGCTCAGCCGGCGTGTTGTCCGGCAACAACGTCCAGGTGCCGGTGAACATCCCGGTGAACGTCTGCGGCAACTCCGTCGACGCTGCGGCCGCACTCAACCCGGCGTTCGGCAACTCCTGTGTGAACCACGGCTCGCACGGCCCCGACACCCACCGCACCCCGCCCGGCTACGGCGACGACGAGGACCACACCCCGCCCGCGTACGGCGGAGATGACGAGGACCGCACTCCGCCCGCGTACGGCGACGAAAAGACCACCCCGCCCGCCTACGGCGACGAGGACAAGAAGACCCCGCCCGCCTACGGCGACGACGACAAGAAGACCCCGGCCGCGTACGGCGACGAGAAGACCACCCCGTCTCCTTACGGCGACGACGACCGGAGCACCCCGTCTCCCTACGGGGGCGAGGACAAGACCAGCCCGTCTCCCTACGGGGGCGAGGACAAGACCACCCCGCCTCCCTACGGTGGCGAGTCCACCCCGCCTCCCTATGGCGGCGAGTCCACGCCTCCGCCCTACGGTGGCGAGTCCACGCCTCCGCCCTACGGTGGCGAGTCCACGCCTCCGCCCTACGGCGGCCAGACCACGCCTCCGCCCTATGGTGGCGAGACCACGCCTCCGCCCTACGGTGGCGAGACCACGCCTCCGCCCCAGGGGGGCCATGGGCATCACCATGGTCCGCCGCCGAGCCTCCCGCACACCGGTGGGGACGCCCGGGCCATGCTCGCGACGTCGGCCGCCAGCGCCGCGCTGATCGCGGCCGGGGCGATCCTGTACCGCCGAGGCAGGGTCGCCGCGCGCCGATGACGTGGCTAGGTGCCGGGCCCAGCGCCCGGCACCGCCCCCCTCCACCGTCAGTTCTGCCGGCAGTGCCGTACCGCATCCGGTAGTCCGTCGTGTCGGCCGGCCGGGATCCGCCATCCGGCCGGCCCGGCGCGCAGCCGCCGCCGCACCCCGCGCACCAGCGTGCCCGCCGTGAAGGCCGCGCCGTGCACGAACCGCATCGCCGGGCCGAAACCCGAGGCCGTGACGGGACCGGCCAGGAAAAGGCCCGGATACGACGACTCGAACCCCGGCCCCGCATCGGGCGCCCCGCCGACGCCCGCCGGTCCTCTCGTCCATTCGCCCGTGCGGGGGTTCCGGTCCACCTGAATGCCGCAATCGCACCGCCCGAGTTCATATTGATGTGACTGTGTGTCAATAACAGGGTTGGTGACAGGAAGAGAGCAGCGAGAACGCAGTCGTGTGGAGAGGGGAGCGGGAATGGCTCCACAGCAGCGACGGGATTCCGTCCGCCGGCTCGGCGTGGTCGCGGCGGCGGTCGCCGTGTCGGTCGCCCTGGCGGCCGGACCCGGGTCCGCGGCGGAGGCGACGCGAACCACCGACCCCCCCGCGCCCGCACCCACACCCACACCGACCCGGACGACTCCCGTGGCTCCGGCGGCCCCGGCCCTCCCCGACGGTCCCCTCGCCCCGGCGCCGCCCGTCGCCCCGGCCTCGGGCGTCCCGCCCTTCGGGGCGTTCCTCGACTCCGGGCCGAGCGGGGTGGCCCGCATCGCCGAGCTGAGCCGCTGGCTGGGCGGGACGGAGCTGAAGGTCGCCCACACCTATCTGCCCGGTGGTCTCTGGCGAGACATCGAGGGTCCACCCGGCTTCCTGGACGCGTGGGCCGACTGGCGGCTGGAGAAGGCCGACCGGACGCTCGTCCTCAACGTCCCGATGCAGGAGCGCAACGAGGAGAACCTCTCCGACGGGCAGGTGCGGACACTGCTGCGGCAGGCGGCGGCCGGCGCGTTCGACCACCACTTCAAGGCCCTGGCGGAGCGGCTGGTCCGGCTGAACGTGCCGGACACCGTGCTCGTCCTCGGCTGGGAGATGAACGGCACGACCTACACGCACCGTTGCGGACCGGACCCCCAGGCCTGGAAGACGTACTGGAACAGGATCGTCACCACCATGCGTGCGGTGCCGGGTCAGAGATTCCGGTTCGACTTCGCACCGAGCCGGGGCCGGGACGCCGTGCCCTGGACCGAGTGCTATCCGGGGGACGACACGGTCGACATCATCGGCATGGACTCCTACGACCAGCCGACCGGCATGTCCTTCGACGAACAGGTGAAAGAGCCCTACGGCCTCCAGCAGCACGTCGATTTCGCCAAGGCCCACGGCAAGCCCGTCTCCTATCCGGAATGGGGGCTCTTCCGCAACGGTGACAACGCCACGTACATGAAGGGCATGCTCGCCTGGATCGACGAGCACAAGCCGCTGTACAACACGGTGACCGACTACTGCCCGCACGGCGTGTGGCAGTGCGCGGGCAACCCCAGGTCCTCCCAGATCTACCGGGCGGCCCTGTACGGCCGTACCGACCAGCCGACACCCACACCGACCCCCACCCCGACACCCACTCCCACCCCCACCCCGAAGCCCCCGGCCAACTGTTCGCCGCTGGAGCTGGGCGACTGGGTCGAGCACTGGCTCGGCGGGAAACTCTGCATCCGGCTCGACTGGTGGTCGCGCAACAGGCCCTAGCCCTCGCCCCGTTCCCGCCATCGCCGCAGCACCTCCTTGCCCCGCTGCCGGGCGGCCGCGTCACACAACGTGGCCGTCAGCAGTGGGGCGGTGCGGCGCCGGGCCAGCAACAGCCGCTGGTTGACGACGCGTTCGGGGCGCCAGTGGAGTTTGTACGGCTCGTCGCCGCGCAGCAGGCTCAGCGTGCCGCGGCCCCCCGCCCCGGCGTACTCGGCGCAGGCGTCCAGCAGCATCACCGCCACGTCCGCCCGGCGCTCCCGCAGGCCCGGATGGGCGCCGTAGAGGTAGCCGCCCGCCAGCCCCCGGGAGAGCAAGGTCAGATCGACGGCCACCACCTCACCGTCGATCCGGAACTCGGTGACCACCGCGTCCCCGGAGCGCACCATCGCACCGACCGCCCGCACCAGATGGTCCCGGAAACGCGGCTGGAGGTGCTCGGACGTAACGTTCCGGCCCTGCCACTGGAGCCGGTGCAGCTCCAGCAGCCGGCCGAGCGCCGCGTCCACCTCCTCGGGCCCGACCGTCCGCCGGTGCACGCCGAGCGCGGTCAGCTTGCGCAGCTTGGCCCGCACCCGCTGGGCCTTGTTCGACGGCAGCCGGGACACCAGCCCGTCCATGGGCAGGGCGGGCAGCTCCAGGCACGGGGAGTCGCCGATCGTGCGGCGCGGTCCGCGCCAGCGGTCGTAGACCCGTTCCACGGCGCCGCCCGGCCGCACCTCCCGGAAGTCGATCAGCGCCGTGGCGGCCGCGTGCGCGAGTGCCTCGGTGAGCGCCGCCGCCGCGCGTCCGTCGTCGCCGTCGTCCAGCAGCAGATCCGCGTAGTCGGAGATCGCCCCGCCGAGCGGGACCAGCGCGGGCAGCGGCCGGCGGACCAGCATCAGCGGTGCGACGGCCACCAGCTCGCCGGCGGAGCGCACCAGCACCAGCCGGAGCCGGCCGCGCCTGCCGTACGACAGCCACCACGAGTGCAGCCAGGCGTGGCTCTGGAAAGGGGTCGCGGCGGCGCACCGCCCGTACAGCCGCCCCCAGGCCGGGGCCAGCCCCGCGAAACCCGCCTCGTCGGTGACGAGTTCCGTGGTGAGCGCGCTGGTGACGGTACGGGCCGTGTAGGTCGCCGTCACAGCTGGCCGTGCGCGTCGGCGGCGAAGGCCGGGCCGGGCACCGAGGCCGGGCGTGCCGCCTCCTCCTCCGGCCGGCGCCTGGGCCGCGCCAGCAGCACCAGGCCGCCGAGCAGCCCGCCCGCGCTCGCCCCGACCAGACCGGTCAGCTCGGGGGAGGCCGAGGCGGGCGCGGTCGGCTTGACCGCCCGGGAGAACTCCAGCAGTTCGACATGGGTGGCGGCCTTGACGTCGTCGGCGTGCCGGGTGAGCGCGCGGGCGACCGCGTCGGCCATGGCGGCGGCCCGGGCCGGGCGGGTGGAGGTGGCGGAGACGGCGACCATCGGCGCGTCCGGCGACGTCGCCGTGCGCACGCTGTCGCGCAGGGTGGCCAGCGGCACCCCGGCCCACCGCTGGGCGTCGCCGAGCACCGCGAGCTGGGTGGCGACCCGCCCGTAGGCCTGCGCGAAGCCCAGCGCGGTGGCGGTGTCGGACTTCTCGGTCGGGACGGCGATGACATAGCTGGTCGCCGTGTACGTCGGCGTCTTCAGCACGCCGTACGCCCCGCCGAGCAGTCCGCCCGCGAGCACACCGGCCGCCACCAGCGACCAGGACGGCAGCGCGCGGGAGAGGCGGAAGGTGCGGGGCCGGGCGTGGTTCTCGGTCATGACGGGCTTGCTCCCTGCTGGATCGGGACTCGGGGGGACGTGGAGGCGAGCGCCGACGCGTAGACGTCCATGAGCCGGGCGGCGCTGCGGGTGATGCAGTAGTGGTGGGCCGCCTCGGCGGCGGTTCGCGGGCCGGGACCGGCGGCCCGGACCCCGGCGAGCGCGCGGGCATAGGCGTCGGCGTCGGGCGGGACGCGCACCGCGCGGGGCGCGGCCTCGGGCGGCAGGTCCTGAAGGGCCGGGCAGGACGCGTACCGCACCGGCAGACCGGCCGCCAGCGCCTCCACGACCGCGAGGCCGAACGCCTCCTCGGGGGACGGCGCCGCGAGCACGTCCATCGCGGAGGTCAGCGCGGGCAGGTCCGGGCCGGGCGAGCCGTCGGCGACATAGGGCCGTTCGCCGGTGAACAGCACCCGGTCGGCGACCCCCGCCCGCAGGGCGGTCCGCCGCAGGGCGTCCTCCTCGGCACCCCCGCCGACCAGCAGCAGCCGGCAGTCGGCCGGCAGCCGGGCGAGGGCGTGGATCAGGACGTCGAAGCGTTTGCCGGGGGTGAGCCGGCCGACGCCGCCGACGACGAACGCGCCGGCGGGCAGCCCGAGCCGTTCGCGGGTGCGGTGCCGGGCCGCCGGGTCGAAGGCGAACCGCGCCAGGTCGATGCCGTTCGGTACGACCGCGACGCGCGGTGTGGGCACCCCCCAGCGCGAGAGCCGTTCGGCGACCGTCGGGGAGACGGCGACCGTCGTCCGGCCCAGCCGCTCACCCAGCAGATACAGCCCGCGCACCCCCGCCGTGAGCGGCCGGCCCTCCATCTGCGAGTCGCCGAGGGAGTGTTCGGTCGCGACGACCGCGCGGACCCCGGCCAGCCGGGCGGCGATCCGGCCGTACAGGCAGGCCCGGTACAGATGGGTGTGCACGAGGTCGTAGCGGCCGCGCCGGACGATCCGGGCCAGCCGGGGCAGCGCGGCCAGGTCCCGGTTGCCGGCCATGCCGAGGTGGGTCACCCGCACCCCGTCGGCCGTCAGGCCCGCGGCCACCGACCCGGGATTGGTCAGCGTCACCACGTCGCAGCGCACCGGCAAGTGCCGCAACAGCAGCCGTAGTTGCTGCTCGGCGCCGCCCACTCCGAGACCGGTGATGATGTGCAGGGCCTTCATCGCAGCCCCTCGACGGGCCGCCGCCGCAGCCGGTGCAACCGGTACTTCAGGAACAGCCGTACGGCGGTGTCGTCCTGTCCGACGTGCACGCGCGGCAGGACGTGCGGGCCGCTCAGCTCGCCGGGGTCGATGGCGCAGCCGTAGCCGTAGCCCGCGGCCCGTACGGCCTCCACGGCACGCCGGTCGACCCTCCCGTAGGGGTAGCAGAAGCCGGTGACCGGGGTGCCGGTCACCTTCTCCAGCAGGGCGCGGCTCCCGGCCGTCTCGGCGCCGAGGGCGGTGTCGTCGGCCCGGGTGAGGTCGACGTGGGTGAGACCGTGCGAGCCGATCTCCATTCCGGCGTCGGCGGCGCGCCGGATGCCCTCGGCGGTCAGCAACGGTCTGCGCGGGCCGAGCGGGTCCCACGCGTTGTCGCCGCCGAGCCGGCCCGGCAGCACGAACAGGGTGGCCGTGCAGCCGTGCCGGGCGAGCGCGGGCAGGGCGCCGTCCAGGAAGTCGGCGTAGCCGTCGTCGAAGGTGAGACCCACCAGGTCGCGGCCGGCGCCCCGGGCCCGCGCCGCGAGGAGTTCGGCCACCGACACCCCGCGCAGCCCCCGCCGGAGCAGCCAGCGCAGCTGCCGGTCCAGCCGCTCGGGGGTGACCGTGATGCGGTACGGGTCGTCGGAGCGGTCGCCGACCGAGTGGTACATGGCGATCCAGGGGACCGGGCCGGGCCCGGTGGCGGCCGGCGAGCCGGCGCGGGCGGGGGACTCAACGGAAGACGGCATCGGCGAGCCTTCGGGTGCGGGTGCGGACGGTGCGGAGCAGGGGGGCGATTTCCTGGGCGCCCAGGGCCCACCCGGCCAGGACGAAGACGACGGTCACGGTGGCGCCCCCCGCGGCGAGCCCGGCCGGCGCTGCCCCGGGCAGTGCCGCCACCAGGCCACCGGCCGGGGCGGCGATCGCCGCCGCCCGCAGCGGCCGGCTCAGCTCGCGCAGTACACGCGCGGTCCGGACGGGCACACCGCGGCGCCGCATCCCGGCGAGCAGCAGGGCGGCGGTGACGGTGATGCCGGTGGCGTTGGCGGCGGCGATCCCGGTGACGCCCCAGGACCCCACGGTCCAGGCGCCGATCCAGAAGGTCACCACGATCCCCGCGGTCATCGCGGCGACCGGGTACCAGGTGGCGCGGCCCGCCGAGAAGTAGGAGCGGACCAGGACGCCGGTCAGCGTCTGGCCCAGCAGCCCGAGCGCGTAGACACGCATCACTCCGGCGGTCGCCGCGGTGTCCGCGGCCGTGAACGCGCCGCGCTGGAACAGCAGGCAGATCAGCTGCGGGGCGCAGGCCACGACGGCGGCGGTGCCGAGCAGCACCAGGGTGGCGGCCACCGCCAGGTCCCGCTCCACCCGGATCCGGGCCCGTTCGGCGTCGCCCTCGGCCAGCGCTCGCGCCACCACCGGGAAGGTGACCGTGCACAGCATCATCGACAGGGTCATCGGGATCTGCGCCACCTTCTGGGCGTAGTTCAGATGCGAGATGGCCCCGGCGGGCAGGCTGGAGGCGAGGAACCGCTCGATCAGCACCTGCGACTGCCGGCACAGCGCGAACAGCAGCACGGTGGCCAGCAGCGGCACGTTCATCGACGGTGCCCCCGCGCCGGCGGCCGGGACCCGGTCGCCCCTCTCCGGACGACGCCGAACCAACTCCCTCACCAAGGAGGGCAGTTGCACCAGGACCATCAGGCAGCCGCCCGCCGCCACCCCGAACGCGGCCGACCGCACGCCCCAGCGGGCGCCGAGCGCGTACATCGCCGTGACGATGCCGAGGTTGTACGCGATGTAGATTCCGGCGGGTGCCAGAAAGCGCCCATGGGCCCTGAGGACGGCGCTGCCGTATCCGGCGAGGCCGAAGCTGAGCACACAGGTCGCGGTGAGCCGGGTGCAGTCCACGGCGAGCCCCGGATCCGGCAGGCCGGGCGCCAGCGCGCGCACGAACTGCGGCGCCGCCAGCGCGAGCAGCGCCCCCACCGCCGCGAACGCCAGCGCCAGCCGGGACAGGGTGCCGGCGACCAGCGAGCGGACCGGGTCGCCGGGGACGCCCTGGGCGCGGCGGGTCAGGGCCATGCTGAACGCCGGGATCAGCGCGAAGGCCAGCCCGTCCTCGATCAGCAGGGTGGCCGCGAACTCCGGCACGGTCCACGCCACCAGGAAGGCGTCGGTGCCCCGCCCGGCCCCGAACAGCCGGGCCAGCGACTGGTCCCGCAGCAGTCCCAGCACCGCCGCGGCGATCGAGAGGGAGGCGGTGAGCAGCGTGGCCTTGGCGACGAACCGGCCGGAGGGCACGCCCCGGTCGTCTCCGGACGGCCACCGGGGGGCGGCCGTCGCACCGGCCTCCGGCAGGACGACCGCCCGAGGTTCGCCCGGGGGATCGTGGCGCCGACCGGGTGACTCCGCGCCGCGGTCGGGGCCCTTGTGGCCGAGGTCGGGGTGGTCGGGGGCGGTGTGGTCGGGGCTCGGGTACGCGAGGACCGTGTGGTCGGACTCCGCGCGGACGGGGACCGCGTGGGCGCCGGGTGTCACCGGGCCGGGTGTCACCGGGCCGGGTGTCGTGCCGGTTTCCGGGCTGGGGGACTCGTCGGTCCGGGGGGCCGTCATACCGGCTGCTCCCGGTGCCGTAACGGATCCCGGGACGCGCGGGGTGCCCTCACCATCGAGCCACCTCCTGCGCCGGCGAGGTCCGGCCGGCCGGCGCCGGGGTGCCGGCGGCCGGGGCGGTCTCGTCGCCGCCGACCAGCGCCCACCAGGCGACCAGCCCGAAGCACAACGCCGTCAGCACGGTCGAGGGGCCGCCGATGTCGGCGTACGCGAAGTCCACCAGCTGCCAGACCAGCAGCCCGCAGGAGACCAGCGCGCACTCCAGGCCCCGCCCGCCGGTCGTGCGGGCCCGCCACAGACCGCGCAGGGCGCACACCAGCAGCGCCAGCCAGCCGCCCGCGAGACCCAGCAGCCCGATCAGGCCCTGCTCGCCGAGGACCAGCAGATACATGTTGTGCGGCGACAGCAGGGGCTGCCGGCGGAAGGCCGCCCCGGCGCCCTCGGTGTCACTGCCGGAGGACAGCGCGAGCGAGGCGTGCCCGTCACGGAACTCGGGAAATCCCTTCAGCCCCACACCCGTCAGCGGGCGCGTACGCCACATGTCGGTGGCCGCCGCCCACATCGTGTACCGGTCGGTCACCGACTGGTCGGGCGCGTCGGTGACCCGCGTGATGCTGTCGATCCGCTCCTGCAGCATCGCCGTACCCACCCCGAACCCGCCCACCAGCACCACGCACACGGCCGCCACGACCACGCCCGCCTTCAGCGCCCGGCGCACCCCGGCCAGCAGCAGCTGGACGGTGAGGGTGACGGTGGTGGCGATCCACGCGCCCCGGCTGAAGGACAGGGCCAGCGGCAGCAGCAGGGCGAGGGCACAGGCGCCGGCGAGCACCCGCTCCCGCACCGCCCGCCGGCCCAGCATCAGGCCCACCGCGCACACCAGCCCGAAGGACACGGCCGTCGCCATGCCCATCACGTCCGTCGCGCCGAAGGTGCCGACCGCGCGGATGTCCTCGCCCTGGTACGAGGCGCCGGTCCCGGTGACGTACTGATGCACGCCGATCCCGCCCTGCCACCCCGCGAGGGCCACGAACGACCAGGCCAGCAGCCGGAAGTCGGGCCGTCCGCGCAGCACGAGCACGACGGCGGCCGGCACCAGCACGAAGATCTGGAGGTAGCGGCCCAGCCCGGCGATCCCCTCGCCGGGCTGGGCCGCGTTCATCGCGGCGAGCGCCAGGCCGGGCACGGGCAGCCCGAGCACCAGCAAGGCGGTCCGGGACAGCGGACGGCGGCGCTCGCGCAGCAGGCGTACGGCGCAGTAGCCGACGACCACCGCGGACAGCGCGTCGGCGGGACCCGCGCCGCCCTCGCCGCCGGACGCGACCGGCAGCCCGAGCAGCGCGACCACGGCCATCAGGGGCAGCACGGGCAGCACGGGCCGGACCGCGGACCGGAGCGGCAACCGGCGCGGCGGCAGGACCAGGGCCATCGGTCAGCTCCCCGTCGAGCGCACGAGCGCGGCCGCGGTGCGCAGCAGGATGCAGACGTCCTGCCACAGCGACCAGTTGTCGATGTAGGCGTTGTCGAACCGGGCCCGGTCCTCGATGGAGGTGTCCCCGCGCAGCCCGTGGACCTGGGCGAGCCCGGTGATGCCGGTCGGCATGCGGTGGCGGGCCGCGTACCCGGGGTGGGCCTTGCTGAACTGCGCCACGAAGTACGGCCGTTCGGGGCGCGGGCCGACCAGGCTCATGTCACCCCGGAAGACGTTCCACAGCTGGAGCAGCTCGTCCAGCGAGGTCTGGCGCAGGAAGCGACAGAAGGGACTCATCCGCAGTTCGCCGGCCACGCTCCACCGGGTCGCCGCCTCGTGCTCGTCGACCGGGCGGTGGGTGCGGAACTTCAGCAGCGTGAAGGGCCGGCCGCCCTTGCCGATGCGCTCCTGGCGGAAGACCACGCCGGGACCGTCGGTGATCCGCAGCACCGTCGCGCACAGCAGCAGCACCGGGCTGACCAGCACCAGCAGCGTCCCGGACACCAGCACGTCCAGCAGCCGTTTGCCGGCGCTCGTCCGCCGCCGTGAACCCAGGTCCAGCCGGCGCACCGCGAACCCGGCGAGCTGCTCGCGCATCTCGTACGCCGGACTGTCCGCGTCCACCTCCCACACCGTGCAGCCCGACTCGGCGAGCGCCCGCAGCAGCGGCCCCTTGCCGGTGCGCACGGCCGGGTCGACGGTGAGCACGACCCGCACCCCGTTCTGGATGAGCGCCCGCTCCACCTCCTCGCCGCTGGTGAGCACCGGCAACCCGCCGCTGCCGTCCGGGAGTTCCGTCACCGCGCCGACGGGCCGCACCCCGCAGCGCGGGTCGCGCAGCAGCGCGGCGGCCACCCGTTGCGCGGTGGCGGCGGGCCCGATGACCAGTGCGGTGCGCGGGTGGCGCAGCAGCGCGGCCCGGCGCCGCCAGTGCACGGCGCCCCGGCCCGCGCAGGCCGCCGTCGCGTGCAGCGCCCAGCCCAGCAGCAGGGTCCACACGGACAGGGCGCGCTCGGGGTCGTGGGCGGCGAGCAGCGCGGCGAGGGCCAGCCAGGCCACCGCGATCCGCCCGCACACCGTGGGCAGTTCGTCGAGCACACCGGGGACCGGGCGGGTGGAGCGTGGGCGCAGCAGCAGGGCGCCGGCCATCAGGGCGGCGAGCGGCAGCGGCCGGCGCACGGCCTCGTCCAGCGCGATCGCCCCCGCCGGCACGGCGAGCAGGTCCGCGGCGAGCAGTGGCAGCGGTGAGGCGGGCCGCGCGGGCGGGCGCCGCAGCGGGAACCGGAAGCCGCCGGCGGCCCGGGGCGGCAGGACCGACACGGACGAGAACCCGTGGTCCCAGGGCTGCGCGGCGGGGGAGGGGACGGTACTTTCCGCAGTCACGAGTGGATGGACTCCCTGCACTCGGAGGGCACGGGCGGCCGGGCGCCGAGGAGTTCGCGGTAGAGGGCCGCGACCCGCTCGGCGGTGTGCCGCACGTCGTGCGTGGACAGGACGTGCCGGCGCCCCTGGTCACCGAGCGCCGCGCGCAGCGGCGGGTCGGACAGCAGCGCGGTGACCGCTCCGGCCAGCGCCCCGGGATCCTCCGGCGGGACCAGACAGTGGGCGGCGAGGGCGGGCGGCAGGCTCTCGCGGGCGCCGTCGACGTCGGTGAGCACGGCGGTTCGCGCACAGGCCAGGGCCTCCAGCGGGGCGAGCGCCATGCCCTCCCAGCGGGAGGGCAGCACCACCAGGTCGGCGGCCCGGTACCAGGGCACCACGTCGGCGACGGCACCGGCGAACAGCACGGAGGGGTGGGCCCGTCGGCGTAACTCCGGGGCGGCGGGCCCGTCGCCGACCAGGGCCAGCCGGGCCCCTGGCAGCACGCCCAGGACGTCCTCCCAGGCCCGCAACAGCACGTCCTGCCCCTTCTGCCGGCACAGGCGCCCGACACAGACCACCAGGGGGGACGCGGGGTCGGACTCCGGCGCCGCCCCGCCGGCCGGCGTGCCGACCGGCGTGCCGATCGGCGTGCCGATCGGCGTGACGGGAGCGGTGCCGGGTGTCGTGCCGGGTGTCCTCGGGGGCGGATGGAAGCGGTCGAGGTCGATGCCGTTCGGGATGACGGCGCAGGCGGCGTGCACTCCGGCGCGCAGCCCCGTCGTGCGTTCCGCCTCGCTGACGCACACCACCCGGTCGACCCAGCGCGCCCCCCATCGCTCCCAGCGCAGCGCGAGGGCCGCGGTGAGTCCGCCGACCGCCTCGAAGGACCAGGCGTGCGGCTGGAACACGGTCGGCAGGCGCCCGCGGACGGCCAGCCGGCCGGCCAGGCCCGCCTTGGCGCTGTGCGCGTGCACCAGGTCGGGCCGCACCTCGTCGATCAGGCGTACGAGCCGCCGTACCTCGCCCGGTAGGCCCGGGCCCGGCGACCGGGCGGCCCGCCAGTCGCGCACCTCCGCGCCCAGCTCCCGCGCTCCAGCGGCCAGTTCACCGCCAGGGCAGGCGAGGGTGACCCGCAGACCGGCCGCGAGCTGCGCCCGCGTCAGGTCCAGTACGACCCGGGCGACACCGCCGTCGACGGGCTGCGCGAGGTGCAGGACCCGGGGCCCGGGGTCGGGTGCTGACTGCTGCATTCGCGGGTTTCCTCGCTTACGGGGGGGCGCTCGGGACTGCGGTCGGGAACGCGCCTCACTGCCGGACGTCCATGGCGACGGAAAGCACCTCGGCCCTCGGCGCATCGCGGTGGGCAACGAGCCGGAAGCCCGGCTGGTCACCGCCGCGCCGCAGAGCCGTGCCGAGATAGGACACCTCCGAGTCGCGGCCGAGCGTGTTGACGTAGGCCGGCACCCGCACGCCCGGTACGTCACCCGGTTCAGTGATCGTGGGGTGCACTACGCCGTCCGGCGGACCCGGCGTGTCGCGCGGTACCACCGGCGTACGCGGCGGCGGGCCCAGGAACGTGCGCATGACCGGCGGTGCCCCTTCGCGCGTACTGGAGAGGTCCGCAACTCTAGCGAGCATCCGTAACAATACGGAGAAAGCGGGCAAGAGTGTCGGAAGTGTGAAGGTGCCCGTCCGCCCGCGTGGAGCCGCGCGGGCGCGCCCCGCCCTATCACTCCATCGGCCGCACAACTCCGCACGGTGCCGCGCGTTGACACAGCGCCGGGCATCCGCCCGGATGTTGTGTCGATCCCAAGGAGCACCTCTCCATGTCGCGTATCGCGAAGGGCCTGGTCCTGACCTCCGCCGCCGTCGCGGCCGTTGCCGGCGGTGCCGGCGTGGCCTCCGCCGACGCGGGCGCCGGCGCCGTCGCCGCCAACTCGCCCGGTGTGCTGTCCGGCAACGTCATCCAGATCCCGATCCACGTTCCGATCAACCTCTGCGGCAACACCGTCGACATCGTCGGTCTGCTGAACCCGGCGTTCGGCAACACCTGCGTCAACAACTGACGTCGGGACGCACCCCTTCGGTCGGCCGCGGCCCCGCGAAACCGTCGCGGGGCCGCGGCCGCTTCTCCGCTCCCTCGGATGGGTCACGCCCGGTATCCGAGCGGTTGCGGCAGGTGAGCGGTGAACGGACGGTGGGCTCAGGTCCCGATGTTCACCGAAAGGAACACCATGCGTGGTCTGCCGCCGCGGCGTCTCGCCTCCACCGTCCTCTGTGCCGCCGTACTGGTCGGCATCACCGGCCCCGCCGCCGTCGCCGCCGACTCGGCCCGGGAACGCGCCCATGCCGCCGCCCGGATGCCCATCCCCGGCGCGGAGAAGCTGCTGGCCCAGGTCAGAGCCCTGCGAGAAACCGACTCCGTGCTCGACCCGGTCGTCGATCTGCTCGACCGGTCTCTGACCAACGGCAAGCTCTCCGCCGCGGAGGCCAAGCGACTCGGTGACGCCGCGAAGCAGGCCATCGCCCGGGCCGCCGCAGACCCGGCGCCCCCGGTCGCGCCGACGGCACCGACCACCCCCATGCAGCCCACGGCGCCCACGGCGCCCACGGCGCCCACGGCCCCCACCGCACCGACGGCCCCCACCGCACCGACGGCGCCCACGGCTCCCACCGCACCGACGGCCCCCACCGCACCGACGGCGCCCACGGCTCCCACCGCCCCGAGCCAGGCCGCGACACCGGACGTGGCGGCCAGCGCCTCGCAGTCCCCCGCCGCGGCGGCCGCCGTTCCGGCCGCCGCGCAGCAGGCGGACGACGCCAAGGGACCCGAGGCCCGCGACGCCGTCAGCGACCTGCTCTCCACGCTGAACCAGGCGATCGACAACCTGGTCAACGCCCTCACCTCCAAGGTCGACCAGGTGCTCTCCTCGGCCACCAGCGTGGTGAACGACCTCCTCGGCCTGATCAGTTCGACGCTCGGCGGTGTCACCTCCGCCCTGCCCTCCCTGGCCCCCCTGTCCTCACTGAGTCTGCCTCCGGACCCGTCGCTGCCGGCCGCCTGACGCGGGAGGAGCACGGCCTCTCGGCCGTCGGGCCCATCGGCCCGGCGGCCGAGGCCTTTTTCGCGGAGTTCTTTTCGGGGATTTCATATGTCTTCCGGGCACGGGGTTTCCTTGCCCGGCCGGAATTCGTTAGGCACGGCACCGGAAAGACCCCTCGGGTGACGTGAGTCGCCGAAGAAAGGAACACGATGAAGTCCCTGAAGGCTGCCGCCGTCGTCGCCGGGTCCGTGGCCCTTGTCGGCGCCGCCGCGCCCGCATTCGCCTACGACGCCACCCACCTGCCGCCCATGAGCCTCAACGGCGCGATCGACACCCTGGCCAAGCACCCGCCGCACATGCGGGACCTGATGCCGCTGCAACACCAGTCGGACGCGCTCGACACCGAGAACAAGGACTCCGTGCTCAGCAGCCTCGACGGTGCCACCGACTCCATCAACCAGCGGGGACTGCTCGGCGGCCTGCCGCTGCACAGCTGAGGCACCCTCCGTCGCCGCGGCGGACCACCTGCCGCGCCCGGGCCGGCACCGCGTCAGCGGGCCGGCCTTCGCCGCGTACCGCACACCCGGGCCGGCCCTCGCCCACGTCCCGGATCCGGACCCGGGCCGCGACGCGCCGGGGCGGCATCCCTCGATCGTGTGGAGCGTCCACGAGCACTGCTCCGGAAGGGTGAGAAGCCGCCGGGGGACGCCCGGGCCCGTCGATAGGGTCGCTCGGTGACCTCAGCATCCAGTGACATCCGCCCCTTCCGCGCCGCCGACCTCGGTACTCTCGTCCTGCTCGCCTGGCTCGCCAGGAACGAGGAGGGCGGCGGCCGGACGCCCTGCCTGCTGGCCTGCTCCCTGGGGGACGGCCCGGACGGCCCGGAGGCCGGATCCGCCGCCGTCGAGCGGCTGATCGGCGACCTCGGCCTGCACATCGGCGGTGAACCCGTCGACGGCACCAAGCGGCCGAGCCTGAAGGTCGGCATGCTCGTGGCGGCCGGTCAGATCGTTCTGCAGACGCCGCACGTCAGCAGCCAGGTCACCCCGCCGGCGGACTGGCTCCAGGCGGTGGAGAAACTCGGTTACACCTACTTCATGCTCACCACGCGGATCTGCCCCTCCACCGGCCCCCGCCGACCGGTCGACGGCGAGGCCCTGGCCGTCTTCGCCGGCTCCCCGGAGACCACGAACGCCGCCGCGCACGCCTATCTGCCCGCCCGCAGCCTGCGCATGTGAGCCGACGAGCGGCGGGCGGTGGTGGCGCCCGCTCCCGACATCAAAACGCCGGCGCCGGTCCATTGGTGGGACTTCCGGACGAGCTGACTATTAGGGCACCCGGGGGATTTGTGAACTGAAGCCGTTTTCCGGCTCGTTACGCGGTACGGACGTCGAACCCTCCGCATCCTGAAAGGGACCGTACCTGATATGAAGTCGACCACCCGAGGAACTCTCGCCGCCGTCGTCACGGGCATCGCGGCCACCGTCGCGAGCGCCGCTCCCGCCGCGGCGGCCGGCACGGTCCCCGTCCCCGTGCCCTTGGGCGGCGTCTCCACGGCCCTCGACATGGAGGTGCCCACCCTCGCCGCGGAGCTGCCGCTGCCGAAGCCGGGCGCCCCCGACGGACCGCGCTACGTCACGGGCCGGCTGCTCCCCGCCCGGACCCTGCCGCAGCTGCCGGTCAGCACCGGCCTGCCCGGCGTGGACGCCAGGTCCCCGCTGCCCCACGTCCTCGGCGACGGCTTCGACCACATCGGCGTCGACGCGCCCGCCACCGACCTGCGCGCCCTGGCCCCCGGTCTGTCCGTGGACGCTCCGCTGACCGCGCCCCGGGCGGACAACTTCGGCCTCCCCGGGACCAGGATCCCCCAGGCCGGCGTCCTCGCCCCGGTCCTGCAGACCGCCACCGACGCGAACCTGGGCACGGGCCCGGGCCTGTAGTCACCCCCCGTGGGGCAGGCCTCACGGGCTCCTTCCCCGGCCCTCGACCCCGGGATCCTTCCCCGGCCCTCGACCCGTGGCCCCGCGCCGGAACTCATCGGATGGCCCCTCGGCGGTGACCCCGACCGTCCTTCAACGGTTACCGGTACGAACGTGGTCGGAAACCCGGACGAGGAGTGCGCGATGGTCATCGGTGCCGGCGGAGTGGTGGTGGGGACGGAACAGCAGGTCTCAGCGGCGGTCCGCAGACCGTCGCGAAGGGAGGTGGCGCGGGGGCTGCTGGCCTCCCTCGCCGCACTGGCACTGGCCCCGGTCGTCGCCGCCTCCCGGCCCGGCCCGCCGGCCGGTGACCCCGACGACCGCTCCTTCGACGAGACCTACCGGGGACGCCGTATCCAGGGGTTCCTGGTGCCGGCCGTGGCGCGGGCGGCGGCCGGGGGCGACTGGCGGATCACCATCGACGGCCGTCCGCTGCACCTGATGCGCCGGGCCGACGGAACCTGGCTGAGCATGGCCGACCACTACACGTCGTACCCGACACCGCTGGAGGCGACGCGGGCCGCCGTGGACCAGATCGGCCCCGGTCAGCGACTGCGTGACGTGGCCCCGGGCCCGATGGGCGGCGAGCACTCCGGCCACACGCGAATGGGGGGACAGCATGGCGTACGTGCGTAAGGACGTCCGCAAGCTCACCGCCGGCGAGCGGCGGCGGTTCGTCAACGCGCTGCTGGAGCTGAAGCGGCGTGGCGAGTACGACGAGTTCGTGCGCACGCACATCGACTTCTACACCGCCGACGGCGAGAAGGGCCTGCGCTCCGCTCACATGGCCCCCTCCTTCCTGCCCTGGCACCGCAGGTTCCTGCTGGAGCTGGAGCGGGCGCTGCGCCGCGTGGACTCGTCGGTGACGGTGCCGTACTGGGACTGGACCCGGGACCGCAAGGCGACCGCCCTGCCCTGGACCAGTGATCTGCTCGGCGGCAACGGGCGGCGCTCCGACCAGCAGGTCATGACCGGCCCCTTCGCCTATGCGGAGGGCCACTGGACCATCAAGGTGAACATCACCGACGGCAGGTTCCTCACCCGGGACCTGGGCCGCTCGGCCGCGCCCATCCAACTGCCCACCAAGAGCGAACTGAAGTGGGCGCTCGACGACCCGGTCTACGACACCTGGCCCTGGGACTCGACCGTTCGCAAGGGCTTCCGCAACAAGCTGGAGGGGTGGGGGACCGGCTCCGGCAGCGCCTCCTGGCACAACCACAACCGGGTGCACCGCTGGGTCGGCGGCGCGATGCTGAACGGAGCCTCCGTCAACGACCCGGTGTTCTGGCTGCACCACGCCTTCCTGGACCTGCAGTGGTCCCGCTGGCAGCGCGCCCACCGCGACCACCGGTACCGGCCCGCCGAGCCGCCCGGCATCGGCGACAGGCAGCACGAGCGGGTCGTCGCCCGGCACGAGAAACTTCCGCCGTGGGACGAGACGCCGGACGCGCTGGAGGACCTGAGCCGGATCTACCGGTACGCGTGAGCGCGGCGGTGCACCGGTAACGCAAGGGCCCCGGCGCTCGGAGCGCCGGGGCCCTTCGCTGTCCGTGCGGCCGGATCAGTTGCCGTAGCCACCCTCGGCACGGGGGGTGCTGTGGTTGATGCAGGTGTTGCCGAAGGCCGGGTTCAGCAGGCCGATCACGTCGATCGTGTTGCCGCACACGTTGACCGGGATGTGGACCGGAACCTGGAGCAGGTTGCCGGACAGCACGCCGGGCGAGCCGACGGCCGCGCCCTGGGCGCCAGCGTCGGCCAGGGCCAGTCCGGCCCCGCTGATCACCACGGCGCCGGTGCCGAGAGCGACAGCGGCCACCTTCGCGATGCGAGCCATCACGTTCTCCTTTTGTTGCTCGGGAAGGCGCAGCGGCAGGCCAGCCGCCGCACTTCCCCTTCAACGGCGCCGCACGGGCCTGGTCACGGTGATCGGCCGGGGATCACCCTTTCAACGCCCGCCACCGACGAACCGGCCGGCCTGGTCGAGCCGGGCGCGGGGCCGGGCCTCAGGGCAGCAGTCGTACCGGCGAGCCCGCCAGGTAGGCCTGGATATTCTCGACCGCCTGCCCGTAGTACGTCGTGTAGTTCGCCCGCGAGACATAGCCGAGGTGGGGCGTGGCCAGCAGACGGGGAGCGGTGCGCATCGGGTGGCCGGCGGGCAGCGGCTCGATGTCGAAGACGTCGACGCCGGCGCCGGCGATCCGGCCCTCGTGCAGCGCGGCCAGCAGGGCGTCCTGGTCGACGATGGCCGCGCGGGAGGTGTTGACCAGGTACGCGGTCGGTTTCATCAGGGCGAGTTCGGGGGCGCCGACGAGGCCCCGGGTGCGCTCGCCGAGGGCCAGGTGCACGGAGACGAAGTCGCTGTCGGTCAGCAACTCCTCCTTGGAGGCGGCGAGTTCGACGCCGTTCTCGGCGGCGCGCTCCTTGGTCAGGTGTTGGCTCCAGGCGCTGACCCGCATGCCGAAGGCGAGCCCGACCTGCGCCACTCGGCTGCCGATCCGGCCGAGTCCGAGCAGCCCCAGCCGGCTGCCGTGCAGATCGGCGCCGACGGTGGACTGCCAGGGGCCGCCCGCGCGCAGCGCGTCGCTCTCCTCGACGATCCCGCGGGCCAGGCCGAGCAGTAGCGCCCAGGTCAGCTCGACCGGTGGGGTGCCCGAACTCGCCGTACCGCACACGGTCACCCCGTGTGCCTCGGCGGCCGCGTGGTCGATGACGCTGTTGCGCATGCCGGAGGCGATGAGCAGCCTCAGCCGCGGGAGGCGGGCGAACAGGGAGGCGGGGAAGGGGACCCGTTCGCGCAGGGTGACGACGATGTCGTAGTCGGCGAGGGCCGTGGCGAGGGCGTCCTCGCCGTCGAGGTGCTCGCGCAGCGCGACGACCTCGACCTCGTCCTTGATCACCGACCAGTCGGCCATCCTGGTCGCCACACCCTGGAAGTCGTCCAGCACCACACAGCGCAGCCGCACGTCGTCTCTCCCCTCCGACAGTCCCGACGGTGACTGTAATGGCCGGGACCGACACGTACGGCGCCGGCCGGGGCCCGCGCTCCCCGTCCCGGCCGGCCCGGGGGAGGGGACGCCCCTGAGCGGGACTTCTGGCCTGAATGCGGCCGACGCACAGCGCCAGTCGGGTGATCTTCCGCGCCCGGTCCGCCGTCGGTCATCGCCGGGATCTTCGACACGCGTCCGCCGCAGCCGCCCTCGACCGGGGGGTGCGCGGGGTCCCGGCGTGTCGTACGTCACCCGTTCCGACCAGCGAAAAAGCCCTCCCGAAGGGAGGGCTCTCCAAGGCGCCCCCGGCAGGACTCGAACCTGCGGCCAAGCGCTTAGAAGGCGCCTGCTCTATCCACTGAGCTACGGGGGCCTGGTGGGTGGCCACGTGCCCGGCGCCCTGGAAGGGGGCCGATTCGTGACGCTGCCGGGGACAAGGATAGGGCTCCCGGTTCCTTGACCCCGTCGCCTCGCCTCCGTGGCTCGATGTGGAGGTTCGGTGAAGCGGTCCTGATAATCGCAGGCAGGTACGAATCGCGCACCGCTTTTGACGGCTGACACACCGGGTGTTGTGCACTCGTTATGCCTGGACTGCGCCCATGTCCCGGTCATCCCTTCTGTCCGATCCACTCCGTCGGCACGCAGGCATAGTCATATGCTTCAGAATTCCCCTAAAATTGGGCATTCTTCGCATGTGGTGACCTTGGACGTACGGCCTCAGCTGCTCGACACACTCTCCGCTCTGCGCGACCGTGTCGCCGCCGCACGCTTTCCGCTGCCCCTGGCCGGGGCCCCACGCGCGCGTGCCAACCGCGACGAACTCCTCGCACAACTCGACGACTATCTGGTACCCCGCCTTCGGCACCCCGAGGCGCCGCTGCTGGCCGTCGTCGGCGGCTCCACCGGGGCGGGGAAGTCGACACTCGTCAACTCCCTCGTCGGACGCCGGGTGAGCGAGGCGGGCGTCCTCCGGCCGACGACCAGGACACCGGTCCTCGTCTGCCATCCGGAGGATCATCACTGGTTCAGCGCCACGCGCGTACTGCCGGGGCTCACGCGCGTGTGGACGCCTCACCAGGACCCCGTGGACGACCTCATGGTCCCCGGCCGCGAGGGACCCGGGCGGGTGCTGCGCGTCGAGACCGTCGACACCCTCCCGCCCGGCCTCGCCCTCCTCGACGCCCCCGACATGGACTCCCTGATCGCCGACAACCGGGTCCTCGCGGCCCAACTGATCTGCGCCGCCGACATCTGGATCATGGTGACGACGGCGGCCCGCTACGCCGACGCCGTCCCCTGGCATCTGCTGCGCACCGCCAAGGACTACGACGTCACCCTCGTCACCGTCCTGGACCGGGTCCCCCACCAGGTCGTCTCCGAGGTCTCCCGGCAGTACGGTGCCCTGCTCACCAAGGCCGGGCTGGGCGACGTGCCGCGCTTCACCGTGCCCGAACTGCCCGAGTCCGCCTGGGGCGCGGGCCTGCTGCCCGGCACCGCCGTGGCGGCCCTGCGCACCTGGCTCGTGCACCACGCCCAGGACAGCGTCGCCCGGCAGCACGTCATGGCCCGCACGGCCCACGGCGTCCTTGATTCGCTCAAGTCCCGCCTGCCCGAGCTGGCCGGCGCCGCCGCCGCCCAGTACGCGGCCGCCGTCCGGCTCACCAATGCCGTGGACTCCGCCTACGACGGCGAGCACGCGCGCGTACGCGGTCGCCTCCAGTCCGGCGCGGTCCTCGCCGGGGACGCTCTCAAACGCTGGCGGGCCTTCCCTCTGGACTGCACCGCCGGCGAGTTGCTCAACGCCCTCGTGGAGAGCCTGGCGGCCCTGCTGCTGTGTTCGGTCACCGCCGCGGACGAGCGCGTCGACGAGGCCTGGCGCCGCGAGCCCGCCGCGGGCGCCCCCGAGCTGGCGGGCCGCGAGGCCTCCCTGGAGAGCGCCGAACACCGTATCGGCCTCGCCGTACGCCGCTGGCGGCGCGAGCTGGAGGAGTACGCCGAGGACGAGGTGCGGGAACTGGAGCGCACGGCGGCTCCCGACTCCGAGAGCGTCGCCGCCCTCGTCGCCACCGCGCTGCTGGGCGGTCGCCGGGCCCGCAGCGCGGGCGAGGGCCTCGCCGAGCGGCTCGGGGCCCACGGGGCGCTGCGGTTGCGTGACCGGTCCGGGCGTCTGCTCACCGAGCACGTGGACCGCGTCATGCTCGCCGAACGCGAACGGCGCCTCGCCCCGCTCGACGCCCTGGGCGTCCAACCCGAGCCCCAGGCCGAACTCATCGCCGCGCTGTCGGTACTGCAGAAGGAGAGGTGACCGGTGACCGCCATCACTGACCAGGACCACACGGATCACATCGACCACATGAGGCGCATGGAGCACGGCAGCGGTACCGATCACGCGGGGCGCGCGGAGCACGGGAGCGACGCCGAGCGGGTGGGGGGTGGTGGTGCACGCGGTGCTGGTGGTGGGACCGGTGCAGCTGGTGCAACTGGTGCAACTGGCGCATTCGGAGGCGTGGGTGATGCCGGTGCTTCGGGGACCTCGGGGACTTCCGGTGCCGCGGCCGTCGAGGACGGCGGTGGGCGGCACGCGCGCGGGGCGGAGGTGAAGGACGAGAGCGCGGCCGGCGGGTCCGCGGCTGGAGTGGCGGAGTCGAGCGGAGGCGCGTCGCGAGGCGCGGAGGAGCCGGCTCCCGTCCGTCACGCGCGCGTGACGGACGGGGACAGGAACGGGGAGAGGGACAGGCGCATGGACGAGGTGCGGTCGGTACGCGCCCAGTTCGGCGACACCGGCACCGATCCGCGTCCTCCGCACACACCCAAGCCGCGCAACACCGAGGACATGCTGAGGCCGCGCCTGGTGGACGAGGCACCGAAGCCGCGCCCCACCGAGGACACCCGGACACTGCGCTCCGTGGAGGACGTGGTGCGGTCTCGTCCGGTGGAGGAGGTGCTGGGGTCCCGTCCGGTGGAGGAGGTGCTGGGGTCCCGTCCCGTGGAGGACGTGGTGCGGTCTCGTCCGGTGGAGGCTGCCGGGAGGCCCCGTCTCGTGGAGGACGCGTCGGCATCCAGCCTCGGCGAGACCGCGTCGGCATCGAGCCTCGCCGAGACCATGTCGGCATCGAGCCTCACCGAGGACGCCTCGCACCCCCGTAAGCCGGTCGAGCTGCTGAAGCCCCGCTCCACCGAGACCGCGCCGAGGCCGCGCCTCGTCGAGGAGGCGCCTTGGCCCGGGGACGGCGAGAGCGCGCCGCAACCCCGTCCCGTCGAGGCCGTGATGGAGTCCCGTCCCGTCGAGGCCGTGGCGGAACCCCGTCCCGTCGAGGAGGCGCCGACGCCGGGGCCGGCCGAGGACGCGCCCCAGCCGCGCAAACCCACCGAGCTGCTGAGGTTCCGCCCCATCGAGTTCACGCCAGGGCCTCGCCCCGACGAAGAGGCGCCGGACGTAGGCCCCTTCGGGGAGTCGGTGAAGTCCCGTCTCACCGAGGACGCCTCGAAGCCGGCGGGCCCCGATGAGGATGCCTCGGCGCCCCGCCCCACGGGGGAGCCCCGCAAGCCCCGCCTCACCGACGTTTCGGAGAAGCCCCGCCTCACCGAGGAGCCGCCGAGGGACCGCTCCTCCGAGAAGCCCTCGAGGGGCCGCCCCGCCTCGGAGACATCGAACCGCCCCGCCGGCGAGGCGCCGAAGTCCCGCCCGGTCGAGGGATCGCCGAAGTCCCGCTCCGCCGCCGGGGTGGCGAAAGCGCGCCCCCTCGAGGAGGCGACCAGGCCCCGGTCGGGCGACACGGCGGTCGGGGACGGTGACCCCGAGTCCGGGGAGGCCTGGGACGACGGTCTGATCGCCCGGCGGATCACGGGGGCCAACGCCGCCGCGCTCGCCGCGGAGCGGGCCATCCTGGAGACCCCGAGCCGTAGCCCCGGCGGCCACAACCCCGCCCCCCTGGCGTACGACGGCCCGCTGCGCTCCCGGCTGGACGCCCTGCGGGAACTCGTCGGGCTCTCCCGGGCCCGCCTGGACAGCCGTAGCCTCGCCGAGGCTGGCCGCGTACTGGACGAGGCGGCCGCGCGCCGCAAGCTCTCCGGCAAGCACACCGTCGTGGCCATCGCGGGCGCGACCGGCAGCGGCAAGTCGCAGCTGTTCAACTCCCTCGCCGGAGTCGCCATTTCCGAGACCGGCGTAAGGCGACCGACCACCGCCGCCCCCATCGCGTGCAGCTGGAGCGACGGCGCGGCGGGTCTCATCGACCGGCTGGGCATCCCGGGCCGCCTGCGCCGCCGCCCGCTGCAGAGTCCCGAGGGTGAGGCGCAGCTGAACGGCCTGGTCCTGGTCGATCTGCCCGACCACGACTCCGCCGCCGTCCAGCACCGCGAACAGGTGGACCGGATCCTGAAGCTGGTCGACGCGGTGATCTGGGTGGTCGACCCCGAGAAGTACGCCGACGCTGTCCTGCACGAGCGGTACCTCCGGCCCATGGCCGGGCACGCCGAGGTCATGTTCGTCGTCCTGAACCAGGTCGACCGGCTGCCCGGGGACGCCGCCGACCAGGTGCTGGACGATCTGCGGCGGCTGCTGGACGAGGACGGCGTCGCGCTCGGCGAGTTCGGCGAACCCGGGGCCACCGTGCTCGCGCTGTCCGCGCTCACCGGCGACGGCGTGGGCGATCTGCGGCAGGCGCTAGGCGACTTCGTGGCGGAGCGCGGTGCCGCCGCACGCCGGGTCGCGGCCGACGTGGACGCCGCCGCCGACGAACTGCGGCCCGTCTACGTCACCGGTCGGCGGATCGGCCTCAGCGAGGAGGCGCGCGAGGAGTTCGCCGCGCGGCTCGCGGACGCGGTGGGTGCCATCGCGGCGGGCGAGGCCGCCGAACGGGCCTGGCTGCGCAACGCCAACCGGGCCTGCGGCACGCCGTGGCTACGGCTGTGGCGCTGGTACCAGGGCCGGGGCGAGCGCACCACCGGCCGTATCGCGGTGCGCACCCAGGCCGACGAGGAGTCCACCGCCCGCCAACGCGTGGAACAGGCGGTCCGTACGGTGGCCGACCGAGCCTCGGCGGGGCTGCCCGCACCATGGGCACAGGCGGTGCGTGAGGCGGCCGTACGCGGCTCGCACGGGCTGTCCGAGGCGCTGGACGAGCTGGCGGCGCGGGCCGGACTGCCGCCGGGCCGCCCGCCCCGGCCCAACTGGTGGCCGGTGGCGGTGCTGGTGCAGGCGTCGATGACGCTGCTGCAGATCGTGGGCGGGACGTGGCTGGCGGGGCAGATCGCCGGTGTCATGGACCCGAATCTCGGGGTGCCGGTGCTGCTGATGATCTGCGGGATCGTCGGCGGCCCGCTGGTGGAGTGGGGATGCCGGATGGCGGCGCGGGGGCCCGCCCGGCGCTACGGCCAGGATGCGGAACGCCGTCTTCGGGAGGCCGCCGGGAGCTGCGGCCGGGCCCGGGTCCTCGACCCCGTGGCGGCCGAGCTGCTGCGGTATCGGGAGGTGCGGGAACAGTACGGGCGGGTCGCGCGGACCGGCGCCGGGGTGGGGTGAGCCGGGCGCGGTGAGCCAGGTCCAGTGATCCGGGCCGGGTGGTCCGGGCGGGGGCCCGGGCGGGGTGATCCGGTTGGGGTGGCTTGGTTGGGGCGGTCTGGTTGGGCGGTCCGGTTGGGCTGAAGCAGGGCGGACCTGGCGGGCGAAGCCGGCCGGGTGGGGTGCGTGGGTGGGCCGAGCCCGCCGGGATGAGGCCGATCACCGGGCTTCCGGGGTGGCCGCGCAGTCGGTGTGACCGATGCGACGGCCGCCCTGGGGCCCGGTTTTCATTCGTGTGGGTGGCGGGGTTTTCCACAGGCGGGGAGTCGTCCACAGCGCTCGGCGGGGCCGGTCCGGCGGAGGCAGTCTGAGGTCGTGCCGATCGCACGATCGGACGGCAGCGCGGCCATACGGGAAGAGCCCGTACCCGCGTCGCCCGGCCGGGGAAGAGCCGGCCGGGGGAGGGGAGTGAGGACATGAACGAGACCATCGTCTGCGTGGTGGGCAACGTGGCGACCCCGCCGGTGTACCGCGAACTGGCGGCGGGCCCGTCGGCCCGGTTCCGGCTGGCGGTGACCGCCCGTTACTGGGACCGCGAGAAGAGCGCCTGGACGGACGGGCACACCAACTTCTTCACGGTGTGGGCCAACCGCCAGCTGGCGGTCAACGTGACCGCGTCGGTGGAGGTGGGCCAGCCCGTCGTGGTCCAGGGCCGGCTGAAGGTGCGCACGGAGGTCCGCGACGGACAGCAGCAGTGGGCGTCCGCCGACATCGACGCCGTGTCGATCGGTCACGACCTGGCCCGCGGCACCGCAGTCTTCCACCGCGGGACCAAATCGGAGACGCCGCCGACGGCGGCCCGGCCGGAGCCCGACTGGGAGACACCCCGTCCCGCGGACACCCCGGCGGAACCACCCGCGGACGGCCGCACGGACACCCGTGTGAACGAGCGGACACAACCACTGCCGGAACCAGCGGCCATGACATGACGTCAGGAGATGTACGGTCGCGCGCGCCTCCCTCCGCAGCAGGGCACATCGACGAGATCGGACGGTCAACACACCTGCGGCCGGGTGGATTTGTCGATACGCCCGGCTCGTGGAGGGTGCCGCGATAACGATTACGGATCGGATCGGCCATCGGATGATCCGACCGGCAGGTGAGGCCTCGCCTGATCCATAGGATGCCGGGGCGTGCCCCTAGGGGCTGCTGATTCTGCTGGTGGGACCGCCCCCCACGCCCAACGGTCCTGCTCGAAGGGGATTCTGTGCTTGTTGCGCTCTGTGGGTTCCGCCGCTCCACCGGAGTGGTCCGCCTGGCCGCCGTCACCACGGTGTCCGGACTCGTCGCGGCCGGTGTGCTGTCCGGCGCCGGCACCGCCGCGGCCGACGCGACGCCGCAGACCCAGGGCGGTGCGACGGCCACGATCGGCGGCCTCAAGACCTACGGCACGGCCGTGATCCACCAGGCCGGCGGTGATCAGCGGGTCTCGGCGGGCCTGTTCGAGATGTCCGTGGACGGCGGCGGCACCCTCCAGACGTACTGCGTCGACCTGTACAACCCCACCCAGCGCGACGCCCGGTACCAGGAGACGTCCTGGAGCGGCACCTCCCTGGGCGCCAACAAGGACGCGGGAAAGATCCGCTGGATCCTGCAGCACTCCTACCCCCAGGTCAACGATCTCGCGGCGCTCGCCCGGCAGGCGGGCGCGGGGACCCTGAGCGAGCAGGACGCGGCCGCCGGCACACAGGTGGCGATATGGCGCTACTCGGACCGCGCGAAGGTGGACGCCGCCGACCCGCAGGCCGAGAAGCTCGCCGACTACCTGGAGAAGAGCGCCCGGAACCTGGGCGAGCCGCAGGCCTCGCTCACCCTGGACCCGCCCGCGGTGTCCGGCCGGTCCGGTGAGCCGCTGGGACCGGTGACCGTACACACCAACGCCGGCGCGGTCACCGTGACACCGCCCGCGGACGCGGCCGCCAGTGGTGCGCGGATCACCGACAAGGCCGGCAAGGCGGTCACCTCCGCGAAGGACGGCACCCGTCTGTACTTCCACGTCCCCGAGGACGCGACGGCGGGCACGGCCCAGCTGACCGTGCAGGCGTCGACGACCGTGCCGGTGGGCCGTGCCTTCGCCTCCGACAGCCGCAGCCAGACCCAGATCCTCGCCGGCTCCAGCGAGTCCACGGTCTCCGCGACGGCGACGGCCGGCTGGGCGGCCGAGGGCGCCATACCGGCGGTGTCGGCGCGGAAGGACTGCGCCGAGGGCGGCGTGGACATCACCGCGGTCGACAAGGGGGACGAGCCGTTCACCTTCGAGCTGATGGGCGCCTCGCACACCATCCCCGCGGGTGCCACCCGCACGGTGACCGTCCCGCTCCAGGAAGACCAGGCCTACGACTTCACGATTACCGGTCCCAACGGCTTCAGTCACCGCTTCACCGGCGTCCTCGACTGCCGGACGCAGGGCACGATCACGACCAAGAGCGCCCAGGATCACAACCAGCCGAGCCCGGCCACGGTCGGCGGAGCGGCCGTCACGGACACCGACCTGGCCGCCACCGGCGGCTCCGCGATCACCCCGCTGATCGCGGGCGCGGCCATCGGCCTGGTCGTCATAGGCGGCGCGGTCCTGGTCCTGCTCCGCAAGCGCGAAGAGCCCACCGACTGACACCCCGACAGAGGTGGCCCCTCGGCAGGCCGCCACCCTGGTCCCGCACCTGCGCTTTCACCTCTGATCGGCGCTACCCCACTTGGCGGGACACCGTCATCCTCCTCGCCGGGTCCCGTCAGGCCCTGCCGACAACAGGCCGAGGCGGTGGTGTGGAGCGCACGACGCGAAATCCCACGTCGTCGATCCGGAAGGTCGGGTGGCTGCGCCGCCGCACCGACGCCCGGCAGCTCCAGTGTTCGTCGGCCCATCCGCCACCGCGGAGCACCCGGTAGGCCCCGTACACCTCGGCGTCGTAGACGTCCCAGCACCAGTCCCACACATTGCCCAGCATGTCGTACAAGCCCCACGCGTTGGGCTGCTTGCCGCCGACAGAGCGGATCCGCCCATCGGAATTCCCCTGGTACCAGGCAACCTGGTCGAGCCGGCCGTACCGCGGGCCGGTGGTGCCCGCACGGCACGCGTGCTCCCATTCGGCCTCGGTCGGCAACCGATACCCGTCCGCGGAGGTGTCCCACTCGGCCGTCTCGGCGTCGACGCACAGGTGATACGCGGGCGTCAGCCCCTCCTGCCGGGACAGGGCGTTACAGAACTGCACAGCGTCCCACCACGAAACGCCCTCGACCGGCAGCCGCTCACCCTGGGCGCTACTCGGCCGCCGGCCCGTGACGCGTGCGTACCAGGACTGCGTGACCGGGAACGCCGACATCCGAAAGGGCGCGACCTCGACCCGCCAACCGCGCCGCGTCCGCCGGTCCGACAGCGTCACCTGCCCCGACGGGACCGCAACCATCTCGTGCCCTGCCCCCACGTCCACAACAGGCCCCCCTACCGGCGTCCGCCCACCGCTCCACCGATCCTTCGACTCGGTGACCACGAGGGCCTTCACGCGCACCCACCCAAGTACGCGATCTTCCAGACTAGTCTTCGATGCTCCCGGAAGCTCTCGGTGCCGGGCGCAGGCTCCGCACGAAGAGCGGCACGGACAGCAGGAGCAGGGCTCCTTCGACGGCCAGGCTGACCAGCCCAAGCGGCTCCGTCCAATTGCCGATGTCATCGCTGTAGTCGGGCAGTCCCGGCCCTCTGGAGAGGATGTAACCCACCAGGGGGCCGAGGGCGACCCCGACCGCCAGCAGCCATCCCAGTCGTACGAGGCCGAGGAGAAGCAGTACCGCCGCGACCACCGCCGCGATCTCCAGGACGTGGTAGGCGATGCCCAGGTAGGAGGGGTCCCTCGTTGCCGTGATGCCGCCCTGGTCCACCACGTGGATACCGGCCACCACAAGGCACAGCAGAGATCCCGCCCACCGGGCCACCCAGGTGGCTTCCGGCGCCACTGCGGTGGGGTGTGACATGCGAAGGCACCTTCACCTTTCTTCAGGGCCGGGGAACCTGTCGCGCTCCTGAACAGGCAACGGGACGGCCCCCGTGTCACTCCCAGCCTGGGCGGGCAATCGGTCGCTGTCGATTCCCCCCAGCCCAGACGAGTGACACAGGCGCCCGCCGACCGACCGACCGGGTCCCTCGCGACCAGCTCCGAGCGGTCCCGGGGCCGTGCGAGGGTGCCCGAGGGCGGCCGTCGGTGACAGGCGGCCGGCAGTAAGAGCCCAGGTCAGAGTCCCCGAGCCTGACGCGTTTCCCTTCAGAGGTGGCGGTCAGGCAAGATGGTGTGCTACTTGCGGTGGGCGGGCTGTAAAAGCCCCTCACCAGCAGTTTTCCCACCGATGAGGGACCGTCTCAGGCAGCCTGGGCCGTCATGAGCGTGCCCGGCGGCCCGGTACATCGCGGAGATGGCTTTCCGGGTCCGCGTCTCGCTGGACGGCATGAGGGGCGTGTAGCCCCGGAGCGTGAACCCCGGATTGCTGCGCCCAGGTACAGGCTCAGCGCCTTGATGCTCTCCCCGGCATCCAGGAGCACCGAGGCGTAGAAGTGCCGCAGGGCATGCATGCCGTGCTCGCGGGCCGCCACCGGCCGGCACCCGAGCCGCACGCCCAGCGATTAGCCACCTGATATCCGAGCGGGAGTACACGCGTCTGGGACTGGTTGGCTCCATAGCTGCAATCCATCGATCCGCGCACCTTGGCGGACCGAGGCTGCCACACTGAACCGACTCTCATAAGGAACGGTGGCGGGAATGAGTGAAGCAAACGACGATAACAACGGCAGCGCCCTCATTTCTGGGGACGACCCGATCTCGCGAGAACAGGATGATCTACTAAATCGGACGTCTTTGGCAGCCGCCATTGCAGAGGAAATAGCGGGAATGAGTGCCGACAACGGTGGCGTTCTGGCGGTAACCGGTAAGTGGGGGACGGGGAAGACCTCCCTAGTAAATCTAGTTGCGAATAAGCTTAAACGAAACGAGACGGTTCGCACCATCCGCTTCAATCCCTGGCTCTTCTCGGGGACAGATCAACTTATGGAATTCTTTTTCACGGAGCTAGCCAGCCAACTCCAGGACACCGAGCAGAAGCGCAAACGATTCAGACGGAAAAGCGTTTCTATAGCTGACGCCTTTACACGCTACTCTGCCGCACTTTCGCCTCTGAAGTTCATACCATTCGCAGGGGCAGCCATTGGCACCGCGCAGGGCATTTCTTCCGGGGTGTCGCAGGCGTTCGGCCAGCAAGCTTCCGTTCACGAGCAGCGCGCCGAGATAATCGAATCTCTTAATCGGCTGAACGGGCGCATTGTCGTACTGATAGACGATATCGATCGACTTTCACAGGGGGAGATCAGGGACCTGCTCCGGCTGGTCAGACTAAATGGATCTTTCCCTCGAATTATCTATGTCCTCTGCTTTGACCGGGCAGTTGTCGAAGCAGCCCTCAATGGCGAAGGGGTTGACGGGGCGGCCTACCTCGAAAAAATCGTTCGGACGTCAGTAGAGGTGCCACCAGTCACTGCTGAGTCTATTGCCGACCTGCTCATCCGAGGAATAACCGAGTGTCTACGCGATATCCCCGTCGGGCAGTTGGATGCATCAAGGTGGGCGGACGTATTTTGGCAGGTGGTACGCCCTCTTTTCTCGACCCTGCGGGAGATTAAGCGGTTTCTCTCCTCCCTATCCCTCGCGGCGCGGTCCCTGGGTGAAGAAGTGGGAATCGTTGATTTGATTGCCCTAGAGGCTATTCGGGTCCAACGTCCGCACGCTTACGACCTAATTTTTCAAAACGTGTCAGTACTTACAGAAATCCAGAGCTCACTCGGGCGCGACGATGGCGCCCGCGAACGGAATAGACCGGTTATAGAATCAATCGTCGAGCTATTCCCAGGCAATGTAGGAAATAGTTTCGTCAGACTCATCTTTCCTGCCGCGCAACTGTACACAGAAAATGTTTGGCACGGAAATGACTCGAAGCAGACATGGAAACGGGATGGGCGGGTAGCACACGCCCAGATTCTCAGATATTACTTCCATCACGAACTGCCTGAGGGCGCTGCACCGAATGTTCAAGTCCGAATGGTAGCCCACGCTATCGGCAGTGGGGACGGACTCAGGAATGCGCTATCCACAGTAGCGGACGACCTTCTAGAAGATGTTCTCGATCGCCTGCCGACACATCTAGGATCGGTATCCCCTGAGGTAATCCAGTCGACCGTGACTGTACTCCTGGAAATGTTTCCTCGACTTAGAGTCGAGTCGAAGGGATTCTATGATCCAGGTGCAGATTACTCCGTATTGCGCCCGGTGTTGCAATTGATGGAACAAGTGGAAAGTCAGGACAGTGCTGATCAAATAGCGCGAGCTGTCTACGACGCAAACGACAGCTTCTACGCACGCCTTCGCTTCATTCAGCTCATAGGGGGAAGGGAAAGTTCTCAGTCTCGGATCATTTCCCAGGAACTTGAAGTCAAATTGCGCGATAGGCTGCGCCGCGATATTTCGTCCGCTCCGGCGAGCGCGCTTGAGAACGAAAGGGACCTGTTGCGAACAGTGGTCCAGATTTTCGGAAAAGAGGAGAATGGCAGTGGATCGCCCTTGATCGAGGCGGCGGACGCTCCTCGCGTCACTGCGCAGCTACTGGCAACCGGACTGACAACAACCAAGCGACAGGCCCTGGGAAGTGTTCAAGTGCACCGGGAAGATCGGCTTGCATGGGATACCCTTTTGTTGGTATATGGAAGCGAGGAGAGATTCCGAAGTGCTGCTGCCGTAATGCAGGCATCAATTACAGCCGGAGAAATAGAAGTTGCAGATAGGCTTACCCGCGCCCTGGCGCTCTTTGAGAAATATTCTTCAGGCTGGCGACCGAAAGATTTTTAGTTACACTCTCGGACGGACCTCGTCCCTGCCGGTAGCAGCAGCACTCGCAACATCAACCTCTCGTCGGATCTCCGAACCGCAGTCACTGCTTAGCAGCGTGGCTACCACTGCCAGGAAAGCCAAGCTTCCAAGCTGAGGGCGCATTTGGTGTCGCTGTCTTGGCCAGCCAGGAGCGCCTTACCCCGAGCGTTCCTGTACGGCCGGGGGAACAAATGAAGGGCGCTGCGGCAAATTCGCCCGCGCTCTCCAGTGGGCTGGATTCGGGGATCCGCGAAGCCAGCCCACCAGATGGTGTGCAGCGACTTCGAACGCCTCACACAGCGAAGTCATGCCTCCAGCCGGCACGTTGAGGGACGGGGCGTAGTGGGTCCCATGATCCTCCGGGCACCAACATGCCATGCCCATCGCTGCGCAGACGTTCAGCCGGCCAGCGGGTGTCCACTCGACATCGATCGTTGCCTCAAGCCAGTCGCCGCCCTCGTCGTAGAGGGAGATCTCAGAGAGCAGGATCTCCGGAATGGCGCCGTCAATGTGGATGTCAGGGCGCTTGATGTGGTCCGGAAACCACTGCCACTGAGGCACCTGGCCTGTCGGGCGAGCGGCATCCACCCGGGTTGCGGCGCGGAGCATGCGTTGTCTGCCAGAGGCATCGAGGCCACGGAAGAGAACCTCCATCGGCACGCCGTCGAGAGGGCCACACATCACGGTCATGCAGGCGAGCATGGCTCCCGAGATGGCCTCGGACAAGGTCGCAAGCGGCCCCATTGCCGAGTCGGGCAAAGCAGCCGCTCCGTTGGCACCCGTCTCAGTTTCTGTCCCATTCAGCCCCGTTCACGGCCGTTCAGGCGGGACCGAAGCCAGCGGCCGCTCCCGCGAGCGGCCGCGCATGAACGCAGGTGAACGGCCGCGTCCGAGACCTCGACCACCACAGTTGGAAAGCGTGCGCCCCTGAGCAACCTCCTTGGCCGCCGTGCACCGCTGCGCGGAACAGTGCGCCTTCCGCAGAGGACATCTGCTTGGCAATCCTGCACTGGTCCGCACGACGGTCGAGACCGGAGGTGGGAGACGTGGCTCGTACGCAGTCCAGATGTGGAGCACTCACGGAGAAGGGCACTCGGTGTCGGCGGCTGGCGATGGTCGGTGCGTCGCGATGCAACCTGCACCGTGGCGAGTGGTCGTCGTACACCATCGACAAGCGCAAGGAAGCCGAACGCAAAGCGAAGACACGCAAGCGTCGCAAGTGACCCCAGCGGATGTGAAGTGACATCCATGGCTGACGTCAACGACAGCTGACGGCGGCGGCGCGGTGCTGACTGACACGGCCCCGGCCGCCCCCGCGCAGTTCGGGTGGACAGGCAGTCAGACCGAACTCCTAAGGCGGTGCTCGTACAACGCCGCGGCTGACACGGCAGCGGCAGAGCGCCAGGGAGGGCTCAGTCCTCGCCCACCTGCAGCAACACCACGGTGAAGGACCCGCCGGTCCCCGCAACAACCCCATCGAAGGTCTGCCGGGTAACCGGGTTCCATGCTCGTACTCCGGAGGAGAGGTCGGTGATGTTCGTGTACCAGGCGGCCTCGTAGCCCAGCAAGCGAACAACACGTTCCGCCGCTCTACGGGCGTGTGCGCGGTCTCGGCGCCCTGAGTCCGGGAACACGAGGTCGTAGGTCGCCAGGTAGGACAAGAGCTCCGCTGCGCGCTCAGCGCCGATCTGCAAGAGTGCGTCGTCGATCTCTTCTGGTGTATCCGGGCCGACTGCGCCTTCCGCTGCATACTGTTTCCAAGCCTCTTCGGCCTCGGCCGCCACTTGGCGAACGAGTTCCGCAACGGATCCGCCGGTCTCGTCGCCCACACAGCCGAAGACCCCGTCTTCCCGCGACAACGAACTCGTAAGAGCGCACAGTTCCGCAGCTACGTCCATCGTGCCATTGTCTACTGGGCCGGCCCGGGAGGTCCGCGGACCATCGCCACATGTGAAGGCGCACTCGTCACAGGTCGAGCCTCCGCCCGAGTTGCTTCAAGGCGAAGAGGGCATCGGCCAAGGCCTCACTGTCAAGCTCCGCCGGCGCAACTTGATCTGGTCGACGGCGTGGCAGCGTGGCGAGGTTCCCGGGGGCGCGGCGAGGAACATGCATGCGTACTGGGTCGGTGCGCCCGCCGTCGCGCCTGGCTGGTGTTGGCTGGAGTCCAGACGAGCCCAGGGGAGGTGGGTCTCTTCCTGCTGCACCCGGCTTTCCAAGGGAGGCCAGCGTAAAGCGGCGGGGAGGGGAGTAGCCGGAGCTCGGACTCCCCTCTCCGCTTGAGATGGAGGGACGTCATGGGTGGGCGCTGCTTGCGGCCGCCGGTTCAGGAATGGTGCGGTTCTTCGCTCAGGGCCAGGAGGTGGCCGCGGCTGGTCGCGACGCGGAGTACGTCCCGCAGGGCTCCGGTCAGTTCCTTCGCCAGCAGGCGCAGACCCTCCGGGCCTGTGCCAGGGTCGTTGAGGGTGTCCGAGGCGTGCTCCAGCAGCTCGGTTGCCGTCCCCAGTTGGATCGATTCGATGTTGTCCGCCAGGCGGGACATGTAGCCGGCCTTGTCGTCGGTGCTCAGATAGCAGGGTTTGCCCTCCGATCCCGACCACGGCAGGAGTCGTAGTTCTTTCGGTGCCGTCATGCTCGGGTCTGCCTCTCATCGGTCGGGTGGTGGGTGGTGAAGACGGCGTCGACGCGGTCACCCGGGAACACGACGAAGTTGCCCTTGCCGTGGATCCTCTCGACCGGGCCCTCGCTCTGGAGGACTGCGAGGGCATTCCGCAGGGTCACCGTGCTGACCTTGTAGCGGACGGCGAGGCCGGACTCGAACAGGAGCTGTTTGGCGCCTTGAGGGAGTTGGAAGAGGTCGGCCACACGGCAGGGCAGGCCCCCGAGTTGAATGACGTCGCCTCGTTGCACGGTGGCGGCGGTGACCTCGACGTTGGAGACCAGCGCGCCGCCGAGTGCCCAGCCGCTCACCGTTCTGCCTCCGCCTTCGTGGAGTGGGGAGACACCGGGTGGCACGGGCAGGCGCACGTCTCGTATACAAGCGGCAGGTCGATCGGTGCGGAGGTCGGCGAGGACTCCACGCAAGCAAGGTGTATGCCGACACAGCACACGGCCGACCGGTAGGGAACGGCCGACGTCTCGGTGATGGGGGACCGCTTGGGAGGAAGCATCAGCAACCTCCCGCGAGAGACGACCACGCCTCGGCCGGCATGTGGGAGGCGAACACCGCCGCGTGCGGCCGTACTCCTTTCTCCCAGGCCAGCACGTACGGGCGGACGAGCGCGTTTTCCTCCCCCGCGAGCGGGAGGCGGTGCTTCGCGGTTTCGCCGGACCGGCCCAGGACCGACGTCGGGGCGCCGGCAGGGGCGGGCAGGACAAGGGCGGCCGGCGGCCGCGAGTGCGTTAAGGGTCGGCGATGCCTGCCCCTGGGGACGTACCACGCTCCGGCGAGCGCGGCAGCGCGGCGGATACGGTTGAGCATGCTGTTCAGCTCCTATCGCTGATGGCTCGGTCCCCCGACATCGCCCGTCGTGGGGACCGCTTTGCGTACGGCCGCCCAGAGGGTGCGGCCGTTCAGGCTGGTAGCGAGGAGGCCGAACCGATCGGCCTCCGCCACGGCTTCCAAGACCTCCCGCCAGGACTCGGCCGGAAGTGATTCCGGCACCTCTGCCTCGACCGACCACGACCGGCCGCGGTCCTCCACGCGCACGGGGAGCCCGAGGGCCGACAGCCGGGCAGCGATGGCTGCCGCGCGAACTCCCGAAGCGGGCACAGGGCAGCCTCCGTCACCGGCGATCACTCTCAGTGAAGCTAGTTAACTAGATTAGAGCTAGTGGACTAGATTTTCCATATGTCTGAGCAGCCGCCTTATCTCCGTATCGCCGACGAACTCCGGAGGCGGATCGCGGAGCACGTGTGGGAGCCCGGCGACCGTCTGCCGTCCCGCGCCCAGATCGGCCAGGAGTGCGGGGTGGGCGAGAACGTCGTCCGCCGGGCTCAGGAGCTACTGATCTCCCAAGGGGTGCTGGAGGGGCGCGCTGGTTCCGGCACGTATGTCGCCGAGCCGCGGCAGCGGGTGCGCATGGTCCGGTCGTCCGCGCGGGAGCGGCCCGACGGGTCGCCGTTCCGGGCGGACATGAAGGCTCTGGGCAGGCAAGGGGATTGGGAGAGTCGGACCGACGCCAAGGTGCCGGCTCCGGCGGACGTCGCGGCACGGCTCGGTATCGCCGAGGGTGATCTCTGCGTCCGGACGACGTACGAGTTCCTGGGCGACGGCAGGCCGGTGCAGCTGTCCACGAGCTGGGAGCCGTACGACCTCACCGCCGGCACCCTCGTCGTCCTTCCCGAGGGCGGGCCGCACGCCGGGGAAGGTGTCGTGAACCGCATGGCCGCGATCGGCATCACCGTCAGCCACGCCGTCGAGCAGCCCGAACCCAGGCAGGCGACCGCCGAGGAAGCGTCGATACTCGGCATCCAGAAGGCCGCGCTCGTCACGCACATCCGGCGGACGTACTACAGCGACCAAGGGCGGCCCGTAGAGACGGCGGACATCGTCGTGCCCGCCGCACACTGCGAGATCGTCTACGAGATCCCGATCAGCCGGTAGCTCCACCCTGATCATTCCCGGGCGGTCGGCCGCGCGAGGGCGCCGAGGCCGCCCGAGGGCGACCGGCAGCGGCAGATGCGTCACAGCCGTCGTCGGTGAAAGCCCAGGTCACAGCCCCCCGCCCTAACGCGTTTCCGCGCAGGGGTGGCGATACGGCAAGATGGGGTGTATCTGCCCACTGCCAGATTTCAAGCTGCCGGACGGTTTCTCTTGGCTGAGTTCATTTACACCATGCGCAAGGCGCGCAAAGCGCACGGCGACAAGGTGATCCTCGACGACGTCACCCTGAGCTTCCTGCCGGGGGCGAAGATCGGCGTGGTCGGTCCGAACGGCGCCGGTAAGTCGACCGTGCTGAAGATCATGGCGGGACTGGAGCAGCCGTCCAACGGTGACGCCTTCCTCTCGCCGGGTTACACCGTCGGCATCCTGCTGCAGGAGCCCCCGCTGAACGAGGAGAAGACCGTCCTGGAGAACGTCCAGGAGGGTGTCGCCGAGATCAAGGGCAAGCTCGACCGGTTCAACGAGATCGCCGAGCTGATGGCGACCGACTACTCCGACGCGCTGCTCGACGAGATGGGCAAGCTCCAGGAGGAGCTGGACCACGCCAACGCCTGGGACCTGGACGCCCAGCTCGAGCAGGCCATGGACGCCCTCGGCTGCCCGCCCGGCGACTGGCCCGTCACCAACCTCTCCGGTGGCGAGAAGCGCCGCGTCGCGCTCTGCAAGCTGCTGCTGGAGCAGCCCGACCTGCTGCTCCTGGACGAGCCCACCAACCACCTCGACGCCGAGTCGGTGAACTGGCTGGAGCAGCACCTGGCCAAGTACCCGGGCACCGTCGTGGCCGTCACCCACGACCGGTACTTCCTGGACAACGTCGCCGGCTGGATCTGCGAGGTCGACCGCGGCCGCCTGCACGGCTACGAGGGCAACTACTCCAAGTACCTGGAGAGCAAGGCGAGCCGTCTCAAGGTCGAGGGCCAGAAGGACGCCAAGCGGCAGAAGCGGCTCAAGGAAGAGCTGGAGTGGGTCCGCTCCAACGCCAAGGGGCGCCAGGCCAAGTCCAAGGCCCGCCTCGCGCGGTACGAGGAGATGGCCGCCGAGGCCGACAAGATGCGGAAGCTGGACTTCGAGGAGATCCAGATCCCGCCGGGCCCGCGTCTGGGCAGTGTCGTCGTCGAGGTCGACAAGCTCAACAAGGCCTTCGGCGAGAAGGTCCTGGTCGACGGGCTGAGCTTCACCCTGCCGCGCAACGGCATCGTCGGCGTGATCGGCCCGAACGGCGCCGGCAAGACCACCCTGTTCAAGATGATCCAGGGCCTGGAGACTCCCGACGCGGGCAACATCAAGGTCGGCGAGACCGTCAAGATCTCCTACGTCGACCAGACCCGCGCCAACCTCGACCCGAAGAAGACGCTGTGGGAGGTCGTGTCCGACGGACTCGACTACATCAACGTCGGCCAGGTCGAGATGCCGAGCCGGGCGTACGTGTCCGCCTTCGGCTTCAAGGGCCCGGACCAGCAGAAGCCGACCGGTGTGCTCTCCGGCGGTGAGCGCAACCGTCTCAACCTGGCGCTGACCCTGAAGCAGGGCGGCAACCTGCTGCTCCTCGACGAGCCCACCAACGACCTGGACGTCGAGACGCTGTCCAGCCTGGAGAACGCGCTGCTGGACTTCCCCGGCTGCGCCGTCGTGGTCTCCCACGACCGGTGGTTCCTCGACCGGGTCGCCACCCACATCCTCGCCTACGAGGGCGAGTCGAGGTGGTTCTGGTTCGAGGGCAACTTCGAGTCGTACGAGAAGAACAAGATCGAGAGGCTCGGAGCGGACGCCGCGCGTCCGCACCGCGCCACCTACAAGAAGCTGACCCGGGGCTGATCGATCTTGCGGCACATCTACCGCTGTCCACTGCGCTGGTCGGACATGGACGCCTACGGCCATGTCAACAACGCGATCTTCCTCCGCTATCTGGAGGAGGCCCGCATCGACTTCCTGTCCCTGCGGAGCAAGGAGTCCAAGCAGGGGTCCGTGGTGGCGCGCCATGAGATCGACTACAAGCGGCAGCTCGTCCACCGGCCCGCGCCCGTGGACATCGAGCTGTGGGTCAAGGAGATCAAGGCCGCGTCCTTCACCGTCTCCTACGAGGTGAAGGACGACGACCAGGTCTACGTACGGGCCTCGACGGTCATCGTCCCCTTCGACTTCGAGGCCCAGCGGCCGCGCCGGATCACCGCCGAGGAGCGGGAGTTCCTCGGCGGGTACACCGACGACGCCGAGGAGGGGGCCGTCGCCGCATGACGGTCCTGCACCTCGACGACGAGACGGAGGCGGCCGACCTCGCCGCCTTCCTGTCCCGGCTGCTCCGCTACGACCGGGGAGCCGCGGTGCGCCTGCAGGCGGCCGGCACCGCCCTCGCCGTCTTCGGGCGGCCGCCGTCCTTCGACGTGCTGGCGATCCGCGCGGTCCGGCTGGCGAAGCCGTACGAGGACGGGCTCGACGTCACCCTCGATGTGACCGTCTCCGCCGGTGAGTTCCTGGAGTCCGTCGACGAGCGGGCGGCCACCGCCGCCGTCCCCGGCGCGGTCACCGGTCCGCCGTGGGCCGGTGTGCTGCCGCCGCGCGGCGGCTGGCGGTCCGAGCCGGGGCTCCCGGCCCCGGACTCGCTGCGGGCGACGGTCGCCGCGGCGGTCGGTGAATTCCGCTCCCGCACGGAAGAGTTGGCGCCCGAGCGGCGCGACCGGGCGGAGCTGGACCGGATCGGCCGGGACATCTGGTCCCGTGAGATCGGGCGGACCCGGCTCCCGGTGCGGGCCGTGCACGCGGCGCAGTCCCTGGGCTTCCTGCGGCCGGGCACCGGACCGGCCGACACCGCCCTGTTCTCCTCGGGGGCGTGGCTCCGGCTGCGCACGCCGTACGGGTCGATCGCCGTCCGCCGGGCCGGACTGGGCTCGCTCGGGGTCAGCGTGCGGTGACCGGCTCCCTCGGGGCCGGCGCGCGCCTCGACGCTCAGGGTGGCGGTCGCGGTGCGGGCGTCGCCCGGCACCGGGCGCCGCGCGGCGTCGCCGACAGCGCCGCCCTGGAGCGGACCGCCCTATAGCGGACCGCTCTGTAGCGGACCGCTCTGTAGCGGACCGTGACCGATCAGTCGGGGGTGTTCACCATCGACGCGGCGGCGTACGTCAGGTAGTTCCACAGCGTCCGCTCGTGCTCCTCGGACAGGCCGAGTTCGTCGACGGCCACCCGCATGTGCCGCAGCCAGGCGTCGTGTGCCGCCCGGTCCACGGTGAACGGGGCGTGCCGCATGCGCAGCCGGGGGTGGCCGCGGTTGTCGCTGTAGGTGGTGGGGCCGCCCCAGTACTGGATCAGGAACAGGGTCAGGCGCTCCTCGGCCGGCCCCAGATCCTCCTCCGGGTACATCGGCTTCAGGATCGGGTCCTCGGCGACCCCCTCGTAGAAACGGTGGACGAGCCGGCGGAAGGTGTCCTCCCCGCCGACCTGCTCGTAGAAGGTCTGCTCCTGAAGCGTGCCGCGCCGAATCTCATTCACCGTTCCATGGTCTCAGACGGCGCGCGACCGAGGACCGCGGACTTGAGGTCTCTCTTCGGATCCGGCCGGGGTCGGCCGTGCGGAGCCCCCGGTCCCGGCCGGCCTGATCCGGAAGAAAGGCTCGAGGCCCGTGGGCGGCGGCTCCCCCCTACTGTGGACGTATGGGCGCCTATGACACCGAGATCGACGGCCTGGCCGCCACGGCACGGGCCGCGCTTGTGCGGGAGATCGACGCCGACGGCGCCTGGGCGGGGGACCCGGTGTGGCGGGAGGCGTTCGCGGCGGTGCCCCGGCACCTGTTCGTGCCGTACTACTACGTCGCCGGGCAGCGTGGGCAGGAACGCCGCTGGGGCCAGAGCATCGACCCCGAGGCCCGGCGGCGCTGGGTGCGCGGCGCCTACGCGGACGCCCCGCTGGCCACCCGGCTGCGCGACGGCGAGCTGCTCTCCTCCAGCAGCCAGCCGTCCCTGATGGCGCAGATGCTGGCCGCCCTGGAGGTCGAGGAGGGCCACCGGGTCCTGGAGGTGGGCGCCGGTACCGGCTACAACGCGGCCCTGCTCGCCCACCGGCTCGGCGACGACCTCGTCACCACCATCGACCTGGAGCCGGAGATCACCGAGTCGGCCCGGCAGCACCTGAGCGCGGCCGGGTACCACCCGGTCGTCGTCACCGGCGACGGGGCGCGCGGGGTGCCCGAACGCGCCCCCTTCGACCGGATCATCGCCACCTGCGCGCTGCCGACGGTGCCGCGCGCCTGGATCGGCCAGTGCCGCCCCGGTGCGCGGATCCTGACCCCGCTGGCCACCGGCCTGCTGGCCCTCACGGTGCGGGACGCCGCGCACGCCGAGGGGCGCTTCCTGGACACGCCCGCCTACTTCGTGCCGCTGCGCGGCGAGGCCCGCGCGGAGCCGGAGGGGGTGTCCCTGGCCGGACTGCCGGACCGGGCCCGGGAACAGGACCTGTTCCGCTTCCTGGCCGCCCTGGTCCGGGGCACCCTCGATCCGCGGGAGGCCTACGCGCTGTGGGAGCGCGAGGGCGAGCCCGGCCGGGGCCGCTACGGCGTCACGGTCGCCGGTGAGCGGGCCTGGGCGTGGCTGGACGACCCGGAGGGGCCGTATCTGTGGCCCCTCCGCTGAGCGTGCTCAGCCCCGGCGGACGGTGATCGTCGTCCAGGCGCCGACGTGCACCCGGTCGCCGTCCCGCAGCGGGACGGGGACGAACGGCTGGATCGGCTCGTCCGAGCCGTTGACCGTCGTGCCGTTGGTCGAGTTCTGGTCGACGACGGCCCAGTTGCCGTCCGGCTGCTGCACCAGCACGGCGTGCTGGTGCGAGACGCCCGGGTCCTCCGGCGGCACGGACAGGTCGATGTCGGGGGTGTCGCCGGTGGAGTGCCGGCGGCGGCCGATGGTGACCTGGTTGCCGTTGAGCGTGCGCTGCTGCTCGGGCGAGTACGCGGGCAGGTTCAGACCCGCGGCCTCGGGGCCGGAGCGCTGCATCATCGCCATGAAGTAGTCGCGGTCCGGGCCGATGGTCGCGGTCCAGGTCGCGGGCTGCTGCGGCGCCTGCGGGAAGCCGGGGCCGGAGGGCGCCTGGGTGCCGCCGGGCTGCGGATAGCCGTACCCGCCGCCCTGGCCGCCGGGGCCCTGGCCGGGTCCCGGACCCTGACCCTGACCCGGGCCGGATGGGCCGGTGGACGACGGCGGGGAGATCACCCAGTCGTCGTCACCGCCGCCGAAGGAGGGACCGCCGGCGGACGGGCCACCGGCGGACGGGCCACCGGAGGACGGGCCACCCGGCAGGGGACCGTTGCCCGGGGGCCGGCCGGTCTCCCGGGGGAACGCGGGCGGAGCGGGCGGGCCGGGCTGCTGGAACGCCTGCGGGGCGCCGCCGGGGCCGCCGGGCTGCTGTCCCGGACGGGAGGGGCCGCCGCCGAAGCCGGACGGTCCGGGCGCGCCCGGACCCTGTCCCGGTTCGCCGCCGAAACCGGGCCGCCGGCCCGGACCCTGGCCACCGCCGAAGCCGGACGGGCCGCCGGGGCCCTGCCCCTGACCCGGACCGCCCCCGAAGCCGGACGGACCACCGGCGCCGGGCCCCTGGCCCTGACCGGGACCCTGGCCCTGACCGGGACCCTGGCCCTGACCGGGGCGCTGCCCCGGACCGGGGCCCTGGCCGCCGCCGAAGAAGCCGGAAGGACCGCCGGCGCCGGGCCCCTGGCCCTGCCCAGGTCCCTGACCCTGCCCCGGTCCCTGAGACGGACCCTGACCCGGGGCGCCGCCGAAGCCGCCCGGGCCGCCGGGGCCGGGGCCCTGGCCGCCGCCGAAGCCGGACGGGGGGCCCTGCGGACGCCGTTCCCCGCCGAAGCCGGACGGACCCCCGGGAGCGCCGGGACCCGGGGAGGTCGGCGGGCCGGACGGACCGCGGTCGCCGCCGAACGGCGTCGGACCCGACGGCTCGCTGCCGAAGGACGGGATGGGCTCGGCCGGCCGGTTCACCCGCGAGGGCCGGGAGCCCTGGTACTCGTACGAGTCGGCGCCGCCGTACGTCGCGCTCGGCGGCTCGAAGCGGGGCTGCGGCGGACGCGGGGCGGCCGGGGTGTACGAGGTGGCGGTGTTGGTGAGGAAGTTCCACCGGCACTCCTCGCAGAACGGCGCGCCGCCCTCGCGGGGCGTGCGGCACTGCGGGCACAGCTCCGGCTCGGGCGTGCCCGGCGCCTGCGGGCGGCCGCCGGGCTGGGTGCCCTGCGGCGGCGGGAAGCCGTAGCCACCGGCGGGCGGCGGCGGGGGCGGCGGAGGCACGGCACCGGCCATGCGGTGACCGCAGACCTCGCACCAGTCGTCGGAACCCGACTGGTGTCCGTTCGGGCAGGTCGGCATGTCGGTGCTTCCCCTTCTCCTAAGGGTCGGTCTGGATCGCTCGAATCGCTTCCAGGGTCACTTCTTTACACGAACAGTCTTGGTGGACCGGGTCTCCAGAGTCATCTCGTCGGCCTCCGCGACCCTCGTCTTCAACCGCACAGTACCTGTCGCGGCGTCGACCACGTCCACCACCTTCGCAAGCAGTTTCGCAGTATCGGCGTTCCCCGACGCACTCGCGAGCTGAACCGCGCGTCCCAGTTTGGCGGTTGCTCCATCGAAATCACCCGCTTTGCGAAGATCGAGGCCGTGCTGGATGACTTGTGCCAGTTCGGCCTGTCCGGTGTAGTGGGCGACTTGGGGGCTGATCGAGGTGGAGGCGGCCAGGTCGTCGGTCCACACGGCCCGTACCAGCCCCTGGGCGCCCAGGCTGTGCGCCGAACCGTCCGGCCGGGGCACGACGAGCGAGACGCGGGCGGCGAGCATCTCCTGGCCGAGCCCGGCCGACGGGACCTCCAGGCACAGGTGGTAGTCGCGCGACTCGTCGCCCCAGGACCCGGTGGGATAGTCCCCGGCGCGCGGCCCGGCCTCGGTGCGTCGGCCGGTCAAGTCCGTTACGGCAGGGGCGACTTGCTTGACGAACCGGATGGTGGTGCCGACCGGCGTCCACACTCTCAGGGCGACGTCGGCGACCTCCTTGCCCATCGCCGACTCCATCATCCGCGTGAAGTCCGCGGCCAGTCCCGCCGGGTCGGCGACGATGTCGGCGGTGCCGAGCAACGCGGAGGCGATCCCTGTGACTTCTTTCACTTCCCAGTCGGTGCCCACGCCCCGGGCGTCACATGTGAACCGGCCGGCCGAGGCCTCCAGCGCCGCCCGCAGATCCTGCGGTGTCTCGTGTTCGTTGCGGCCGTCGGTCAGCAGGATGCCGTGCCGGATGGCGACATCCGCCGAGGACAGCAGCCGGTCGGCGAGCCGCAGCCAGGTACCGATCGCCGTACCCCCGCCGGCGGCGAGCCGGCGCAGCGCCTGCTTGGCCTCCTCGCGGGTGGTGGCGTCGGCGACCGCGAGCCCCCCGCCACCCGGGTAGACCTCCTGGGCCTTGTGCGTGCCGGCGATCACCGCGAAGCGGGTGCCGTCGCGCAGGGTGTCGACGGCGGCCGCCGTGGCGTCCCGGGCGTTGCGCATCTTGGTCGGCGGGTAGTCCATGGAACCCGAGCAGTCGACCATGAGAGCCACGGCGGCAGAGGACCGCTCCGCCGCCGTGGACCCGGGCGCGGTGACCGCGCCGCCCACGGTGCCGCCGCCCGTCGCGGTCACCGTGACGACGGCGTTGACCTCCCGGCCGCCCTCCGGCAGGTACTCGTTCTGGTAGACGTCCACCGAGAACAGCGGCGCGCTCGACTTCGCGAAATTGGCCATGCCTGATCGACTCCCCCTCGAAAACACCCCGCTGACGCGAGGCGGTGAGTGCGGACGGACCGGTCCCCTCCGGTCCGCCCCCGCTTCCCCGTACGGCGTTCTACGGCAGGCCTTTTGTACGGCCTCAGGCCGATACTGCCCCCTGCGGCGGCGCGGGGAACGGCAGGACGGCCACTGTTACGTTGTCGTGGCCCCCGCCGTCCAGCGCGTGGCCGACCAGGACGCGGGCGCTGTGCAGCGGACGCGCCGCCGCGTCCGCCGGCACCACCTCGGACATCTCCTCGGCCGTCTCGGCGTAGTTCCACAGGCCGTCGGTGCAGACCACCACGACACCGGGCCGGTCGGGCTTGAACGACGCGGTGTGCGGCTCCAGTTCGTAGGCGTCGGCGCCGAGCCAGCCGGTGATCGCGTGGGCGCGCTCGTCGGCGTACGCCTCGGCCTCGCTCATCAGCCCGGCGGCGACCATCTGCGCGGCCCAGGAGTCGTCCTCGGTGAGCCGGGCCGCCGGCGCGCCCCGGTCGGCGGGCACCCAGTACACCCGGCTGTCGCCGACCCAGCCGACGACCAGCAGCCCGGCGGTGACGATCGCGCCGACGATCGTGCAGGCCGGGGCGTTCTGGTGCGGGCTGTGCTCACGGGCCGTCGCGGGTTCCTCGGCCAGCGCGTTGACGGCCTGCGCGGCGGCGACGATCGCCTCGTGCAGCGCCTGCTGGGGATGCGTACCCCGCGGCAGGGCGGCCAGCAGGACGTCCCCGGCCACCCGGGAGGCGGCCAGCGAGGCCTCGTCGGGCCGGGTCGCCGAGGAGACGCCGTCGCAGACCACGGCGAGCGCGGCGGGCCCGCCGTCGGGCAGCGTGGTGTGCCCGACGGTGAAGGCGTCCTCGTTGCGGTGGTGGCGCAGCCCACGGTCGCTGACGGCGGCGACGGGGCCCGACTCGCCCTCCATGTGGTCGCGTTCGCGCGGCTGGGCGTGTCCGCAGTTCTCGCAGTAGCCGTCGCTGTCCACCCGGCCCGCCCGGCAGGCCACACAGACCTGCGCCGGTTCGCCGGCCGGCCCGGCCGGTACGGCGCCGGCGTCGGCGGCCGCACGCGGGTCCGGTGCCTGCAGTGGGTACTCCTCGGGCTCGGCCGGCCGGTCGAAGCGGACGCCGGGTGCGCTCTCCTCCTCGGGAGGCAGCGGCCGGCCGCCCGAGTCCGTGCCGGGCAGGTCGGTGGGCAGGTGCACCCCGGCCGGGGTGCCGCCGGAGCCCGGTGGTTCGGGGGCCGGCCAGTCCACGCCGTCCCCGGGCGGCCCGGTGTCGGTCATGGTGAGGGTCGGATGGTCCTGCGGCGCGGCGGCCACCACCGAAAGGTCGTGACCGCACGCTCCGCAGAAGCGATCACCCGGCTCGACGGGCTCCGCGCAGCTCGGGCACTTCGGCAGTGCGGCCTGCTGGGGCATCTGCGACATCAACTACACCCACGTCCGGGGGCGGTAACGGTTGGCCCGTTCCACCAGTTCGATCCTCTCCTCGCCGCCGGGCGCCAGCCGGGCCAGCGTGCGGTAGGCCCGCTCCAGACCGAAGCGGAGGCCCCGCTCGTCCAGACCGCTGCCCAGCAGCACCCGCCCGCCGGCGGCCGGTCGCGCGGTGCTCTGGCCCGAGGAGAGTATCCAGTCCAGCGCACAGCCGAGCACCTCGGCGGACAACTGCTCGCGCCTGGCCGGGTCCAGGCCGTACGCGTCCAGCGCCTCGACCTGCCCGGCGGCGGCGGTCAGGTCGTCCAGGAACGGTACGTCACCGGCGTTCGCCGTGCGCTGTCTGAGCCGGGCCCGCACGGCGGCGACCCGGGCGGCCGTGTAGTGGATGGAGGACTCGGGCACCGATTCCAGCGTCGTCACGGCACCGCCGCGGTCCCCGGCGGCCAGCCGCACCCGGGCCAGGCCGAAGGCCGCGCTCACATAGCTCGGGTCGGTCGCCCACACCAGGCGGTAGTACTCGGCGGCGTTGTCCAATTGGCCCAGCACCTCGGCGCACAGGGCGAGCGCCAGCTTGGGCGCGGCCTCGCCGGGGAAGGCGTCGTAGATCGCGTCGAAGGCCAGCGCCGCGTCCTCGAAGCCGCCGGTGGCCAGGGCGGCCACGCCCCGGTACCAGACCACCCGCCAGTCGTCGGGCCGCTCCTCGTCCAGCGTGGCCAGGCTCGTCAGCGCGCTCTCGTGGTCGCCGCTCTCCAGCCGGGCCCGGATCTGCCTGAGCCGGGTCTCCACGCTCTGGACGGGCACCGCGTGCAGCGCCGTGACCAGCTCGGCCGGCGCGGAGGCCAGCAGGCCCGCCAGGAAACCGGCGTTGGGGTCGTTCGGGTCGACCAGCGGCACCGGCAGGGCGAGCGCGGCGGCCGGCGTCTCGACGGGCTTGACGAGGGCCGGCGGGGGCGGCGCCTGGCCGGCCTCGGCGCCGGGGAGCGGCCGGGCGCCCAGCCGGGACACATCACCGGCCGGCCGCGGGAACAACTCCGTGTCGGTGACCCGTACCTCGGGCCCGAACAGCGTCGACAGCGCGGGCCTGGCCTGTCCGCTCTGCAGCGAGACGACCTCGCGCAGCACACCGGTCAGCTGCTCGGACATCTCCTGGGCGGAGGCGAACCGGCGGGCCGGGTCGGGGTCGGTGGCGCGCACCAGGAGCCGGTAGAAGGACTCGTAGCGGCGGAAGACCTCGATGGTGTCCGGGTCGGGCAGGGAGTCCACGAAGACGTTGGTGTAGCCCTGGAAGTCGAAGGTGAGGACGGCGAGGGTGCGGCCCACCGTGTACAGGTCGCTCGCCACCGAGGGGCCGGTCTCGGCGACCTCCGGTGCCTGGTAGCCGACGGTGCCGTAGATCGCGGACTCGTCGTCGTCCATGCGGCGTACCGCGCCCATGTCTATGAGCTTGAGCTGGTCCTCGGTCTGGATGGCGTTGTCGACCTTGAAGTCGCAGTACAGCAGGTTGCGGCTGTGCAGATGGCCGAGCGCCTCCAGGGCCTCGATGCCGTAGGCACAGGCCTGTTCCACCGGCAGCGGGTCGCGCCTGCCGTCGGGTGTGCGGCGGTCGTTGGCGATGTCCTTGATCGACTTGCCGCCGACGTACTCCATGACGATGTAGCCGTCCAGCGAGCCGGTTCGCTGGTCCAGGTGCTCCACGAAGTTGTAGATCCGCACGATGTTGGCGTGCTCGATCTCCGCGAGGAAGCGCCGCTCGGAGATCGCGGCGGCCATCGCGTCCTGGTCGCCGGTGTCCAGCAGGCCCTTGAGCACCACCCACCGGTCGGAGACGGCCCGGTCCACGGCGAGGTAGACCCAGCCCAGTCCGCCGTGCGCGAGAGGGCCGGCCACCTCGTACTGGCCGTGCACGATGTCCCCGGCCCTCAGTTTGGGCACGAAGGAGTAGGGGTGCCCGCACTTGGTGCAGAACCCTTCCGTCCGGCCCGCCCGGTCGCCACGGGCCCGGCCGACCGGTGCCCCGCAGTCCGAGCGGGAGCAGAACCGCTTGCGCTCGGGCACCTCGGGATCGTCCAGCACCATCGCGCGCGGGTCGGGCCGCGGCACCTGCGGCACGCTGACCAGCCCGGCGCCCAGCCGCCCGCGCGTCGACGGCCCCGAGGACGCGCCGGAGCTGCGCACCGACACCGAACGGCCGGTGGACCGGCCCGACAGGGCCCGCGAGAGCCGTCCGGAGACCGAGCGGCGCGACTTCGAGGACTGGGAGGACGTGCCCGTGCCGCGGGAGCCGCGCGAACTGCCGCTGCGCGTCGAGCCCCTGGTGACACCGGTGGGCGGCGAACCCACCATGCCGCTCGCCGAGACGACCGGCGCGAGACCGCACGTGTCGCAGTACAGCTCGCCGCCGCCGACGTCCTCGTACGCCCCCGTGCAGCCCGGCCGCTGACAGGCCTGCCCCGACCGGCTCATGACTGGCCCTCCTCACGGTCCCGCGGCGCGCTCGCGCTGCCGAGTTGTTCGGCCGCCAGCCGCTGGTAGCGCAGCACGGCCTGTTCCGCCACGCGCAGGTCGCAGGGCGCGCTCCACAGCATCCGCCGGGCCGCGTCGTACCGCTCGATCAGCAGCGGGTCCTCGGCCAGGCCGTGCCGGGCGACCTTCGCCCGGTAGGCGTCCAGCCGTCCGCGCAGCTCGGCGCGGACCGCGAGCGGCGCGGTGACCGCCGTCAACGACTCGCGGGCGCGCAGCAGTTCGTCCTCGGCCTTCTGTTCCAGGGACTCCAGCAGCGGGGAGAGCCGGTGCCACCGCGCCTGCCGGCGGTACTCGGCGGCGGTCGCCAGCTGCTCCTGCAGCGCGGTCGGCGGACCGCTGACCACGGGCACCTCGGTGGCGGCGATCTTCGCCAGCACCTCGCCGCGCGCGGCGCGGGCCTCGGCGAGGGTGCGGTCCGCGCGCGAGAGCACGTCCCGCAGCCGGATCAGCCGGGCCTCGGCGTCCTGCCGGACGGTCAGCACGGCGTCGATCTCCCGCCGCACCTCCTCCAGGGCGCGCGCCTCGCGGTCGTAGACGGTGGTGTCCGGGCGGCCGCCGCCGGGCGCCGAACTGCCCGGCGTCGGCACCCAGTAGGCGAGCGGATCGGAGACGACCTCCTCGCGCAGCCTGGTCAGGGTACGGGTGATGCGCTCCAGGTCGTCACCGGCCGGGTGCTCGCCGGGCCTGACCCCCACGGAGTGGGCGAGCTTGCGGGTGCGCTGGAGCTCCGCGGCGAGTAAATCTATCCGCGCGGGCAGCGCCGACCAGACGGCGTCGGCGGCGACGACCAGGTCCAGACTCGTCGCGTACAGCTCGTTCATCCGGTCCACCAGCGCGGACAGCGAGAACGTCTCGCTCAGCCGGCCCTCCCCGGCGACGGTGACGGACTCGCCGCGCAGCAGCCCGGTCAGTTCGACCAGGTCCTCGCGGCTGGACCAGCGGCGCCGGGCGCGGATCTCGCGGGCGCCGCGCAGCGCGGCCGCGTAGGCGTCGAAGTACCCCCACAGCAGGGTGATCCGGGCCTCGGTGGCCTGCCACCGTTCCCGGGTCACGCCGGTCAGTTCGGCGCCTTCGAGGAGTCTGCGGCCCGCGTGGTCCTGCAGGGCCAGCAGCGAGGTCTCGATGGCCTCGTGCTCCTGGCCGAGCCGCGCCAGCGCACGGTCCACCTCGTCCCGGTCCATCACCGGCCCGGCGGGGTCCGTGACGCCCATCGATCACCTCTCGCTGCTGTGTGTCGGCCTGTCGTGCGGAACGGGGTTCAGCTGGTGCGCAGATACCGCGGCGCGGGCGGCTCGGACGCCGCCGAGTCCTTCCCCAGTGTCGCCGACAGCCATGTGTCGTAGGACGCCTGCCAGCCGTGCGCGCGGTAGTCCACCAGGACGCGGTTGACCCGGCGTACCAGATCGGTGGCGTCCTTCTTCATCGCCACGCCGTAGTACTCGGTCGTGAACGCCTTGCCCTTGAGTTCGACCGTCGGGTCCTGCGCGGCCTGGCTCGCGGCGAGCGCGCCGTCGGTCACCACCGCGTCCACCTCGCCGAGTTGCAGCCGGACCAGGCAGTCGAGCTGGTTCGGCACGGTGGTGGAGATGTCGGTGGAGGCGGGCAGCGCGCCGGCCTTCCGGTCGGCGCCCAGCTTGGTGTAGGCGGTCGAACCGGCGGCCGTGCAGACCTTCTTGTGCGCCAGCGAGCCGTCATAGCCCGTGATGGTGGACGACTTCGGCGCGAGGACCTGCTGCCCGGTCTTGAAGTAGGGCGCGGAGAAGGCGACTTGCGACAGCCGGTCACAGGTGATCGTCATGGTCCGTACGACCATGTCCACCCGGCCGTCCTGGATCGCGGTGATGCGCTGGCTGGTCGGGATCGCCTTGAACTGCACGGCGTCCGGGTCGCCGAGGATGTCCTGCGCGATCCGGTGCACCAGGTCGATGTCGAAGCCCTCCAGCTCCGCGCCCTCGGTGTTGGGGTTGCGGTAGCCCCAGCGGTAGCTGTTCTGGTCGACGCCGACGATCAGCTTGCGCTTGGCGCCGGTGCGGGCCTCGATCGCCTCGGTGGTCGGGCCGTCCGCGCCGGACGGGGCGAGGGTCCGCGTCTGCGCCTCGGCGTCCTGGCAGGTGTCGGCGCGGACCTGGCTGCCGGTGGCCGCCCGCTGTCCGGCCGGCCCGGCCTCGGGCGGCGCCGTCTGGGTGCGGGGCAGCAGCAGGACGAACGCCAGTGCCAGCGCGCACAGCACCGCCATCGCGCCGACCCCGCCCCAGCCTCGCAGGGAGGCCCGTGCACGTGCCCCGTACATCGCCCTGCCCCCTGTCACCGGTACTCCGAAAGCCTGCGCCCGATGCCGGCCACGGCACCGGCCGCGCCCAGCACCGCGAGGACGGCCGCGCCCACCGGCAGCCCGGTCATGGCGTCCCGCCCGTCCACGGCGGCCTGCCGGAACTCGCCCTGCTCGTGGTCGATGGCAAGGGCGAGGTGGGCGTCGACACTGTCGAAGCACTCGCCGGTCGCGCCCTTGGCACCGATCACCTTGTCCAACGCCTGCTGGTAGTTGCCGTTCTCGTCCTCGCCGCGGGCCGAGGCGTGGCGCTGCTTCCACACCGCCATGTTGTCCTCGGCCGCCTTGACCGGCGTGGTGCCGGCCGGGTCGTCGGCGAGCTCGTCGGCCTCGGTCAGCCCCTTGCCGAGCACCGCCATGTCCCTGTCGAAATCGTAGTAGTAGGCGTCGTACGTCTTCGCGCCGACCGTGACGGTCTCGGCGCCGCGCGCCACCAGGCTCAGGTTCTCGTTGCCGCGCGCCTTCAGGGAGGCGATCCGGGCGTCGTGCAGGACGCTGAGCGAGCGGATGCCGTGGTCGTAGGAGCCGTCCAGACCCGAGCGGGCGAGTGTGTGCCCGACGAGCAGCCACAGCAGCACGACGCCGGCGGCGGCGGTGCCGGCGACCAGGCCGTGGTTGAGGACGCGGTTGGTGCGCCGGTACATGCGGTGCTGCGCCCAGCCGAGCGCGGCCAGCGCCAGCACGCCGAGCGCGATGGCGGCCCAGGGGTACGGCGTGGCGTGCGCGTAGTCGGCGTCCAGCCGCTGGTTCTCCCTGGTGTAGAGATCCTCCGCCGCCGGGAGCATCTCCTTTTGCATCTTCTCGTTGGCGTAGCGCAGATAGGCGCCGCCCACCGGGTAACCCTGCCGGTTGTAGGTCCGGGCCCGCTCGACGAGACCCTTGTACTCGGGCAGCAGCCGGTTCAGCCGGGCGACGGCCGCCTCGGAGGCCGAGCCGGGCTCGGCGTTGGCCGCTGCGGTCACCAGCCCCCCGGCGGCACCGCGGATGTCCTTCTCGTACCGGTCCCGGGACGCGGCGGTCTCCTGCCCGCCCGCCAGGAAGCCGCTGGAAGCCGCCGTGTTGGCGTCCGCCAGCGAGCGGTAGATGTCGGCCGCGCCGGAGCTGAGCGGCTGGCTGCGATGCAGCACGTCGTCGGCGGCGGCCGCCCGCTCGCTCGTCTGCCAGGCGGTGACCGCGCCGAACGTCACGACCAGCAGCGCGAGGACGGCCCCGATGATCCGCAGCCGTCCCGGCTCGGTCGTCGCGGCGGCCCGCACCCGCTCGACGCCCTCGGCGAAGGCGCTCCGCCGGGACGGGGGCCGCGCCGGGACCGGGGGCAGGGGCCGGCCAGGCTGTGCCGGGATGCCGGGGACGGCGGTGGCGGCGACGGGCCCGGCCGCCACCGCCACCGGTGGCGCCGCGCTGCTCTTCGGCGGGTGTGTCACTCGACCTCCCCCATGGTCATCCGGTCGCCGCCCAGTATCGCCGCCGGGACCGGCATCCGCACCGGCCTTCACTGGATCTTGATCGGATCGCGGCGCTCCCGAGGGCATACGCGCGCCGCGCACACCACCCCTCGCTCCTGAACACGCCTGCTACATCCGGTCGGTTCCCGGGGGAGTGCGCAGCGGGCGCGTGCGTGTGCGCCGGGGGCGGGGCGGCGGCCGGGACCTCACCCCGTCCCCGGTTCCCAGTACCCGCGCGCCCGCCCCAGTGCCTGCGCGTCCGCCCCCAGCCGGTCCAGGCCCAGCAGGGCCGCGCCCAGGACCGGGCCCGCCGTGACCACGCGAGGGGTGGCCTTGGGGGCGCGGGCGGCGAGCAGGGCGCGCACGGTGTCGTTCAGCTGGGGATGCCCCGCGGTCAGGACGCTGCCGCCCAGCAGGACCGGTGTCTCCTCCGCCAGGAGGTCCAGGCGGGTCAGGGCCACCGTGGCCATCACCGTGACCTCCTCCGCGAGCCGGGTGACGAGGGAGCGGGCCACCGCGTCACCCTCGGCGGCCGTCGCGAACAGGACCGGGGCCAGCTCGTGACGGCGGTGCTGCTCGAGGTGTTCCAGGTGCAGGGCCTCGATGAGGGCGTACATGGTCGGCAGGCCGAAGTGGGCGGGGAGGGTACGGGACAGGGCCGTCGGTTCGCCCCGGCCGTCCTCCGCGCGGGCCGCGTGCCACAGGGCCTCCTCGGACAGGCCCCAGCCACCGCCCCAGTCCCCGGAGATGCGGCCGACCGCCGGAAAGCGGGCGGTGCGGCCGTCGGGGCGCATGCCGACGCAGTTGATGCCCGCGCCGCAGACCACCGCGACACCGCGCGGCTCGGCCACCCCCGCCCGCAGGACCGCGAACGTGTCGTTGCGGACCTCCACCGACGGCGCCCATCCGCGGGCCCGCAGCGCGGACGCCAACTGCTCCTCCTCCACCGGCAGATCGGCGTTGGCCAGACAGGCCGAGACATGGTCGACGGAGCGCACGCCCGCGTCGGCGAACGCCCGCGCCACCGGTTCGGCCAGCGCGTCCAGAGCCGCCGCCACGCCCACCGCGGGCGGCCGGAAGCCACCGCCGCGGGCCGTGGCCAGCACCTCTCCGCCGGCGGTGACCACGGCCACGTCGGTCTTGCTGTTGCCCGCGTCGATGGCGAGGACCCGCGCGGCCCCCGAGGTGGTGGCGCGCGCGGTCTCGGTTGCGGTCAGGCCCACGCCAGGTGCTCCCGGTTGTGTGCGATCAACTGGTCGGTGAGGGTCTCGGCGTACTCGTACTGGCCGATCAGCGGGTGGGCGAGGAGGGCACGGAAGACCCGGTCCCGGCCGCCGCGCAGCGCCGCCTCCAGGGCCAGGTCCTCGTAGCCGGCCACGTTCGCGACGAGGCCGGCGAAGAGCGGGTCCGGATCGGGGACCGGCAGTGGGGTGGGGCCCGTCGGGCCGACGGCCGCCTGCACCTCGATCACCGCGTCGTCGGGCAGGAAGGAAAGCGTGCCCTGGTTGAGGGTGTTGACCACCTGGTAGGGGCTCCCGGCACCGCCCAGCAGGGCCGCCGCGAGGTCCACGGCCGCCTCCGAGTAGTAGGCGCCGCCCCGCTTGGCGAGCAGCGCCGGCTTCTCGGCCAGTTCCGGATCGCCGTACAGGGCCAGCAGCTCGCGTTCCATGGCGGCGACCTCCGCGGCCCGGGAGGGCTTGGTGCGCAGTTCGCGCACCACCTCGTCGTGGGCGTAGAAGTAGCGCAGATAGTAGGAGGGCACCACGCCCAGTCGGTCCAGCAGGGGCCGGGGCAGGCGGAGGTCGTCGGCGATCGCGTCGCCGTGCCGGGCGAGCAGCTCGGGCAGGACGTTCTCGCCCTCCGGGCCGCCCAGCCGTACGCCCGTCTCCCAGGTGAGGTGGTTGAGGCCGACGTGGGCGAGGTGGACGTCGGCCGGGGTCACGCCCAGCAGGCCGGCGAACTTGCGCTGGAAGCCGATCGCCACGTTGCACAGGCCGACCGCCCGGTGCCCGGCCTGGAGCAGGGCACGGGTGACGATGCCGACCGGGTTGGTGAAGTCGATGATCCAGGCGCGCGGGTTGGCGCGGCGGACGCGCTCGGCGATGTCCAGCACCACCGGGACCGTCCGCAGCGCCTTGGCGAGGCCGCCGGCGCCGGTGGTCTCCTGGCCGATGCAGCCGCACTCCAGCGGCCAGGTCTCGTCCTGCTCGCGGGCCGCCTGGCCGCCGACGCGCAGCTGGAGCAGGACGGCGTCGGCGCCCTCGACGCCCGCGTCCAGGTCGGACGTCGTCACGATCCGGCCGCCGTGCCCCTGGCGCGCGAAGATGCGGCGGGCCAGGCCGCCGACCAGTTCCAGGCGGTCGGCGGCGGGGTCCACGAGGACCAGTTCCTCGACGGGCAGGGTGGCTTGGAGGCGGGCGAAGCCGTCGATGAGTTCGGGGGTGTAGGTCGAGCCTCCGCCGACCACGGTGAGTTTCATATGCGGATCAACCCTTCACTCCGGTGAGCGTGACGCCTTCGACGAACGCCTTCTGGGCGAAGAAGAACACAAGGATCACGGGGGCCATGACCAGCACGGTCGCGGCCATGGTGAGGTTCCAGTCGGTGTGGTGGGCGCCCTTGAACGACTCCAGGCCGTAACTGAGGGTCCAGGCGCCGGGGTTCTCGGACGCGTAGATCTGGGGGCCGAAGTAGTCGTTCCAGGCGTAGAAGAACTGGAAGAGGGCCACGGCGGCGATGCCGGGTCTGGCCATGGGCAGGACGACCCTCAGCAGGGTGCGCAGGTCACCGCAGCCGTCGACGCGCGCCGCGTCCAGGTACTCGTTCGGGATGGTCATCAGGAACTGGCGCAGCAGGAAGATGGAGAACGCGTCCCCGAACGCCATCGGGACGATCAGCGGCCACAGCGTGCCGGACAGGTCCAGCTGCTTCGCCCAGAACAGGTACATCGGGATGACGACCACCTGCGGCGGCAGCATCATCATCGAGATCACCAGCATGAGCGACAGGTTGCGGCCCCGGAAGCGGAACTTGGCGAGCGCGTAGGCCACCGGGATCGAGGACACCACGGTCAGGGCCGTGCCGAGCCCGGCGTAGACCAGGGTGTTCTTCCACCAGGTGAGGAAGCCGGGCGTGTCGAACACCTTGCGATAGTTGCCCCATTCCCAGGTGTGCGGGATCAGGTCGCGGCTGAGGGCCTGGCTGTCGCTCATCAGCGAGGTCAGCGCCACGAACACGAAGGGCAGCACGAAGAACAGCGCGGCGGCGACGCCGAGGGCGTGGACCGCGATCCACTCCAGCAGGGCCCGGCGGCGGGCCGTGCGTTCGGCGCCGGGCGCCTGCCGGGGAGCCGGTTTCACCGGTTGGTCCAGTAGCTGGGTCATGGTCAGTCACCTGCCTGCATGAGACCGCCCCGGCGCCGCATCAACAGCGCGGTGAACGCCATCGACAGGGCGAACAGCACCAGGGCGACGACACACGCCGAGCCGTAGTCGAAGCGCTGGAAGCCGAGGTTGTAGACGAGCTGGGGGAGGGTGAGCGTGGACTTGTCCGGATAGCCGGGCTCGAATTGGGTGCCGGCGCCCTGGATCACTCCGGAGGCGACCTTTCCCGCGATCAGGGGCTGGGTGTAGTACTGCATGGTCTGGATCACGCCGGTGACGACGGCGAACATCACGATCGGGGCGATGTTCGGCAGCGTGACGTACCGGAAGCGCTGCCACGCCGAGGCGCCGTCCAGTTCCGCCGCCTCGTACTGCTCCCTCGGCACGTCCAGCAGCGCGGCCATGAAGATGACCATCAGGTCGCCGACGCCCCACAGCGCCAGCAGGGTCAGCGCCGGCTTGGACCACACGGGGTCGCTGAACCAGCCGGGCGCCGGGACGCCCACCTTCTCCAGGACCGAGTCGACCGGGCCGGTGCCGGGGTTGAGCAGGAAGGCGAAGGCCATGGTCGCCGCGACCGGCGGGGCCAGATAGGGCAGATAGAACAGGGTGCGGAAGACTCCCGTGGCCGTCTTGATCCTGGTGATGAGCAGACCGACGCCCAGTCCGAAGAGCACCCGCAGGGTCACCATGATCACGACCAGCCACAGGGTGTTGCGCAGGGCGGGCCAGAACAGCGGGTAGTGCTCGAAGACGTACGTCCAGTTCTTCCCGCCGCTCCACGTCGGCGGCCGGAAGCCGTCGTAGTGCATGAACGAGAAGTAGACCGTCGAGATCAGCGGGTACGCGAAGAAGACCGCGAAGCCGATCAGCCACGGCGACATGAAGGCGAGGGTTCGAAGCGCCGAGCGGCGGCGCTTGGCCGCCAGGGTGGGCGTGCTCATGGGCTACTTCGCCTGCGCGATGTCCGTGTCGATCTGCGCGGCCGTCTTCCTCAGCCCGGCCTTCAGATCGGTGACCTTGCCGCTCTCGTAGTCGTAGCCGAACTGCTGGATCGTCACCAGGTACACACCGCCGTTGACGGAGGCGGGGGAGGTGGTGGAGTTCGGGTTGCCGGCGATGTCCAGGAACGTCTTGAAGCGCGGGTCGTACTTGAGCTTGGGCGACTTCAGCGCCGCCAGCGTCGAGGGCACGTTGTGGATGGCGTTGGCGAAGCCCACCACCGCGTCGGTGTCGGTCGTCATGTACTTCACCAGCTCCCAGGCGGCGTTCTGTTTGTGGCTGGTGGCGGCGATGCCCGTGATGGTGCCGGTGATGTAGCCCTTGCCGTACTGCGCGGCCTGGTCGTCCGGCACCGGCAGCGGGGCGACGCCGATCCGGAAGTCCGGTTTGGCCTGCTCGGCCATGCCGAGGCGCCATTCCCCGTCGAGCTGCATGGCCACCTGGCCGGTGTGGAAGGGGTGCTTGGGGCCCCATTCGTCGCCGAGGGTGGCCCGGAACCTCTCCAGCCTCCGGAATCCGCCGAGTTCGTCGACCAGCCTCTTCTGGAGGGTGAAGCCCTTCTCGAACGCCGGGTCCGTGGCGACGGCGGACTTGCCGTCCTTGCCGAAGTAGGTCGGCGAGAACTGCCCGAGGTAGTGCTCGGTCGTGGACTCCCAGCCGTGGTAGTCCGGCATGAAGCCGAGCTGCCGGTAGCCGTCGCCCTGGGGGATCGTCAGTTTCCTGGCGTCCGCCTCGAACTCCGACCAGGTCTTGGGCGGGGCGGCGATGCCGGCCTTCTCGAACGCCGTCTTGTTGTAGTAGAGCCCGTAGGCGTCACCGAGCAGCGGGGCCGTGCAGCGGTTCCCGTCGAACTGGGTGTACTCGTTCATCGGCTTGGGGAACGTCGTCCGCGGGTCGATGCCCGACTTCTCGAAGAACGGGTTCAGGTCGACCAGCGCGCCCGAGGAGCAGAACTTGCCCACGTTGTTGGTGGTGAAGGAGGAGATCACGTCCGGGGCGCTGCCGCCGCCGGAGCGCAGCGCCTGGTTGATCTTGTCGTCGGTCATGTTGCCGACGATGTTCACGTGGATGTTGGGGTGCGCCTTCTCGAAGCCGGCGACCAGCGACTTGACGGCCTTCACCTCGTTCGGCGCGCTCCAGGCGTGCCAGAAGTTGATCGTGGTGTCCTTCGACGCGTCGTCCGAGGCGCCCGAACCGGACTGGCCGGTACAGGCGGTGGTCAGCAGGGCCAGCGACGCGGTCAGGGCAAAAGCCGTCTTTCGGGCGACGGACGGTATGACTTCGGGCATGGCGGGATCTCCCAGGGCTGGGTGGGCGAAGAGGGGAGGTGCTACCGGGGGCTGCTCGGGGTACGACGGATCTCAGCGCGAGGTGTCGAAGACCTCGTCGCGGGTGGTGGCGAGCGCGGACTCCAGCGCGCCGCGCAGTACGGGGTGTTCGCGGACCTCGCCGACGACCAGCCGGGGGCGGGCCGCCGCCAGCTCCTCCAGCTCGGCCTGTACGAGGGCGCGCAGCACCTCGCCGCCGGCGGTCAGGGCGGAGCCGCTGAGGACGACGAGTTCGGGATCGAGGACGGAGACGAGCGAGGCGAGACCGGTGGCCAGCCGGGTCGCGTAGGTCTGGAGCAGCTCCCGGTGGGGGCCGCTCGTGTGATCGGCGGCGCGCGCCACCAGTTCCGCGGCGGCCTCGGTGTACGGCCCCGACGGCACGTCCGGGATACCGAGTTCGCGGGCCAGCCGGGGTACGGCCTGGGAGCCGGCCAGCTCCTGGTAACCGCCGCTGTTGGCCTTGGTCACCTGGCGCACCAGGGGCGTGCCCGGCACCGGCAGGAAGCCGACCTCGCCGGCGCCGCCGGTCCAGCCGCGGTGCAGCCGGCCGCCGAGGACCAGGGCGGCGCCGAGGCCCTCCCCGTTCCACAGCAGGACGAAGTCGCCGTGACCGCGGGCCGCGCCGAGCCGTTGTTCGGCGATGGCGGCCAGGTTGACGTCGTTCTCGTACTCGACCGGCATCGGCAGCGCCGCCGCGAGTTCGTCGAGCAGCGCGGGGGAGTGCCAGCCGGGCAGGTGGGAGGCGTAGCGCAGCCGCCCGGTGTTGGGGTCGAAGGCGCCGGGGGTGCCGATGACCAGCCGGTGCACGTCGTGGCGGGCGAGCCCGGCGGCCTTCACGGCGCCGTCGAGGGCGTCCGTCACCTGCCGCACGACGGGCTGGGCCGGCCGCCGTCCGGGGGTGGGCAGCTCGAACTCGCCGACCGTGCGGCCGGTGATGTCGGCGACGGCGGCGCGGATGCGGTGCGGGGTGACGTCGAGCCCGGCGGCGTGGGCGGCACCCGGATCGACCGCGTAGAGCTGGGCGTTGGGGCCCGGCCGGCCCTCGCTGGTGCCGGTGGCCCGGACCAGTCCGGCGGCCTCCAGACGGGCCAGCAGCTGGGAGGCGGTGGGCTTGGACAGGCCGGTGAGCTTGCCGATCCGGGTGCGCGACAGCGGCCCGTGCTCCAGCAGGAGGTCCAGCGCGGCGCGGTCGTTCATGGCGCGAAGGACGCGCGGGGTGCCCGGCGTACCGGCGGTTCCTGCCATGGGCGTCGACACCTGCCTTTCCAGCCGTCCAGCTTCCCAGTGACCCGGCGGCGGCGTCCAGTCTTGATCACGGGCCGCCGGAAGATCACTGTTAGGAAACTTTCCTATTGGGGTGGGAGGAACGTAAGCCCAGGACGAAGGGGGCGTCAATAGACAACGCCCCCGAGGCAACGGAGTCGTTACCTCGGGGGCGTGGTGGTACGGGCGCCGGGGCGCCCTCTCGTCCGCTACCTCACCGTGACGTGGTCACCGGCGGACGTCTTGGCGCCCGTGGTGGGCGTGCCGGCGAAGACGAAGCGGTAGGTGCCGCTCCGGGTCGCCTTCACGGTGGTGGACAGGGCGCCCCCGGTGCCGGAGGTGATGCTCTTGACGTCGGCGTACGAGCCGCCGTCCGCCTTGAACTGCAGGACCACCTTCCGGCCCCGGTAGCCGGCGTACGTGCGGGTCTCCCACGCGGCGCGGGTCAGCTTGCCCTTGACGGTGAGGGTCCTGCCCTTGACCGCGGGCTCGGGGGCGGCGTTCACCGTCAACTGGGCGGCGCGCCGCACCTCGACGGAGGCCAGGCCGCCCCACATCGTCACATCGTTCTCGTTGTGCAGGTAGTCGTCGGAGACCGAGCCGTCGCTGTGCGCGAACAGGCCCGCGGCCTTCCACGTGGTCGCGTCGGCGTTCTCGAAGAGCGTGTCGCCCGGAATGGCGATGATCTTCTCCGTGCAGCTCTCGGTGACCGTCGTCTCGGTGGTGGCGGTCGTCGCGCAGCGGGGCGCCTCAGCGGGCTCCAGGGCGTTGTCGACCGCCCGGAGCGTGCCGCGGTACAGGAGGACCGCCTGGACGTTCTTCTCCTGGTCGATGACCAGGCTCTTGGGCCGGGTCAGGGTGTACGACACCGGCACGGTCACCGCCTTGGCGGCGCCGACCACGACCGGCTTGCCGTTGTTCACGGTCACACCGGAGAACTTCAGGTCCGGCGCGCCGGCCGCCGACGCGGCGGGCGCGGCCAGGCCGGCCAGGGCCAGGGCACCGGTCAGGGCGGTACCCAGGGCGAGCTTGCGCATGTTTCCCCACCTTCGAGCCGGGCCCCCGGGCGAGGTAGCGCTCCAGAACAAGGGCCCGACGCGCCGACCTTAAAGGATCACGGTCGTGGAGGGAATGCGGGGGGCCCGTGGAGACGAGCCGCTCCGCTACTTCGCCGGGGGTGCCGGGCGCTGCGTGACTATCGGGGCCGTCGCGGCCGTCTGCGGGGAGTCGGCGTTGGCGTACACGGACGGCGCCGCCACGGCCGCCGCCGGGTCCGCGTTCTCCACGTCCTCGACGGCCGTCGCGCCACCCACGATGCGGATGCTCGCCGCGTCGAACGCCCGCTTGATGCGCCAGCGCAGCTCCCGCTCGACCGTCACCGACTTCCCCGGCATCGTCTTGGCCGAGACCCGGACCACCATGGAGTCGATCAGCACCGAGTCCAGGCCGAGCACCTCGATCGGGCCCCACAGCAGCTCGTTCCAGGGCTCTTCCTTGGTCATCTTCTCGGCGACCTCGTCCAGCGTGGCCTTGACCCTGTCCGGGTCCTCGCTCGCCCGCACGGTCACGTCGACCCCGGCCGTGGCCCAGCCCTGGGAGAGGTTGCCGATCCGCTTGACCTCGCCGTTGCGGACGTACCAGATCTCACCGCCGTCGCCGCGCAGCTTGGTCACGCGCAGCCCGACCTCGATCACCTCACCGGAGGCCACACCCGCGTCGATCACGTCACCGACGCCGTACTGGTCCTCCAGGATCATGAAGACGCCCGAGAGAAAGTCCGTGACCAGGTTCCGGGCGCCGAAACCGATCGCCACACCCGCCACACCGGCCGAGGCCAGCAGCGGCGCCAGGTTGATCTTGAAGGTGCCCAGCACCATCAGCGCGGCCGTGCCGAGGATCAGGAAGCTCGCCACCGAGCGCAGCACCGAACCGATCGCGGCCGACCGCTGCCGGCGCCGCTCGGCGTTGACCAGCAGCCCGCCCAGCGCGCTGCCGTCCATGGACTGCGCGGTGCGGCCCATCCGGTCGATCAGCTTGGAGATCGCCCGGCGCACCGCCGCCCTGAGCGCCACCGCCACGACCACGATCAACAGGATCTGCAGACCCATCGCGAGCCAGGTCGACCAGTTCTGCTCGACCCAGCTCGCCGCGTTCGTCGCGCTCTCCTGGGCGTCCTGCAGCGACGGCACGGCCGGGCTCGTCGACCCCGAGGGAGACGGGGACGGGGAGGGCGACGCACCGGCGGCCGACAGGACGGCGGGCAAGGACGACACGGCAGGTACCTCCAGGTGCTGCGCGGTCCGCCGGCGGGCGGTCAAGGTCACGAAAAGGTCACCGGACGGACTGGACCACCACACTAACGGGGCATTGCGCGTGACCCGCTCGGTTCCGCCGAGGACGGGCACAGGAGAGACCGGACTCACCTCGGCTTGAAGGGGCCCCGATCCTGGGGAAGGATCCGGTGTGGTCGAAAACACTCCCAGCCCGTTACGCGGACATGGTGGCGCGTTCACCAGGCAGGAGGGGAGACTGACTGCAGATCGTCCCGGCGCGAGCCACGCGCCGCCGACGCCCAAGGAGGCACCCGTGCCGCATGTCCTGGTCCTCAACGCGTCGTACGAGCCGCTCGGCGTCGTACCGCTTCGCCGCGCGCTCGTCCTCGTCCTGGAGAACAAGGCCGTCTCCCTCGAGGAATCCGGCGCCTATATGCACAGCGCGACCGTCACACTCCCCGCACCGAGCGTCGTCCGGCTCAAGCGTTTCGTGCGGGTCCCCTACCGCGGGCCCGTCCCCCTGACCCGGCGGGCGCTCTTCGCCCGCGACGGCGGCCGGTGCATGTACTGCGGTGGCGTCGCAACCAGCGTCGACCACGTCGTCCCGCGCAGCCGTGGCGGCCAGCACCGGTGGGACAACGTGGTGGCCTCCTGCCGCCGCTGCAACCACGTCAAGGCCGACCGCCACCTCGTCGAGCTGGGCTGGCGCCTGCGCCACAAACCCGCCCCGCCGACCGGACTGGCCTGGCGCATCATCGGCACCGGCCACCGGGATCCACGCTGGATGCCCTACTTGCAGCCGTACGGCGCCGACGACGCCGTGGCCCGGATCGACGGCATCTCCGCGTAGCCGATCCGGGCCCTTCGTGTCTGTGGGCGGGGGCGGGGGCGACGTGTGCGGGGCGCCGGGCGGGCGGCGTGCGTTCGGTCGCGCGGTCCTCCGGGACGCGTGCCGCACCCCGCGTACAGAACCGCGCCCCCCAGCGAACACGGCCACGGCGACGACCCGGGCGCCGGGCCGCGTCGACCCTGCCCAGGGCCGCTCACCCCCGGCCGCCGGCTGTCGACCAGGCGGCGGGCCGCGATCGTCCACGGCCGGCCGGCGACCCATTCCGTCGATCACCGGGCCGGCACCGGATCACGGCCACCCCTTCAGGTGCCGCGACGGCGGTCGTGAGTGCCGACGCCGTGACGGGGTAGGCCTGCCGTAACCCGACCGAAACCGACCACCGTCCCCCACCGCAAGGAGGCCCCCGTGGCCACACCGGCCCGTCTCGCAGTCCCCGCCCAGTGGAAACCCGTGGCGGATGAGTCCGCCGAGACCGACGACGCACGGCTGTGCGTCTTCAGCGCGGAGAGCGCGTGCACCCAGGCACCGCTGACCAGCGAACCGCCGCTGCCCGATGCCGAGCCCCTCACCAGTGAACCCCCGCTCGCCGAGACCACCCCGCTGACCAGTGAGTCCGACCCGATCCCCGACTTCTTCGCCTCGGGGGTGTAGATGGCCGCGGCGTACGACGACGCGGAGCCGCCCCTGACGGCCGGCCCCGAGCTGGTCCGGCTCGCCGAGTCGCACGGGGTGGCCACCTCCTACAGTCCCGCGCCAGGCCGTACCGTCGAGGTCCCCGCCTCCGCCGTGGTCGCCGTCCTGGCCGCCCTCGGCGTCGACGCGGGCACCCCGGACGCCGTACGCGCCGCGCTCGCCGAGCGGGAACGCCAACTGCGCGAGCGCCTGCTGCCGCCGACGCTGGTCCGGTGGGCCGGCGCCGAGCCCCCCGCCGCCCTCGCCGCACTGCCCGCCGGCACCCGCCTGCTCGTCCGGATCGAGGAGGCGCCCCGGGAAGGCCTGGCGGACGGCCGGCCATCGCAGGACGGCCAGGCATCACAGGACGGCCAGGCATCGCAGGACGGCCGGGCATCGCAGGACGGCCAGGAGGAAGACGAGGGGCAGGAGTGGGACGGGGCCGCCGAGCTGCCGCTCGGTGTCCACCGGCTGACCGCGCTCGCCCCCGACGGACGGACCGGCCACGCCCACCTCGTCGTCGCCCCCGACCGGCTGCCCACCCCCACCGGACGCTCCTACGGGCTGCTCGTCCAGCTGTACTCCCTGCTCTCCCGCCGCTCCTGGGGCATGGGCGACCTCGGCGACCTCGCCGAACTGGCCGGCTGGGCCGGGCGCACCGCCGGCGCGGGCTTCGTACAGGTCAACCCGTTGCACGCGGCCGTACCCGGCGCCCCCACCGACCCCTCGCCCTACCGGCCGTCCTCCCGTCGCTTCCCCGACCCCGTGCACCTGCGGATCGAGGAGATCCCCGAGTACGGGTACGTCGAGGACCGCGAGCGACTGCACGCCGTGCTGGAGAAGGCCGCGCGGCTGCGGTCGGCCGTCCTCGACAAGGGCGCCCTCATCGACCGGGACGCCGTGTGGGAGCTGAAGCGCGAGGCGCTGGAGCTGGTCCTCGCGGTGCCCCTCGGCCCCGGCCGGCAGGCCGCCTACGACGCCTTCCGCGCCGCCCACGGCCAGGCCCTCGACGACCACGCCACCTGGTACGCCCTCGCCGAGGTCCACGGCTCCGACTGGCACGGCTGGCCGGACGCGCTGCGCGACCCGCGCTCGGCCGCCACCGCCCGCGCCCGCACCGCGCTCGCCGACCGGGTCGCCTTCCACGCCCGCCTCGCCTGGCTCAGCGACGGCCAGCTGCGCGCCGCCCAGCGCGCCGCCCGCGAGGCCGGCATGCCCATCGGGATCGTGCACGACCTCGCCGTCGGCGTGCACCCCCAGGGCGCCGACGCCTGGGCACAGCGGGACGTGTTCGCCGCCGGCACCTCCGTGGGCGCCCCACCGGACGCCTTCAACGCCCGCGGCCAGGACTGGGGCCTGCCGCCCTGGCGCCCCGACCGGCTCGCCGCCTGCGGTCACGCCCCCTACCGCGACCTCCTGCGCGCCCTCTTCCGCTACGCCGGCGCCCTGCGCATCGACCATGTGATGGGCCTCTTCCGGCTCTGGTGGGTGCCCCAGGGCCGCCCGCCCACCGAGGGCACCTACGTCCGCTACGACGCCGAAGCCATGCTCGCCCTCCTCGCCCTGGAGGCGGGCCGGGCCGGCGCGGTCGTCATCGGCGAGGACCTCGGCACCGTCGAGCCCGGTGTGCGCGAGAAGCTCCAGCGGCGCGGGGTGTTCGGCACCTCCGTGCTGTGGTTCGAGCGGGACTGGGAGGGCGACGGCCACCCGCTGCCGCCCGATCGCTGGCGCGCCGACTGCCTGGCCACCGCCACCACCCACGACCTGCCGCCCACCGCCGCCCGGCTGACCGGCGACCACGTCGAGCTGCGCGATCGTCTCGGCCTGCTCACCCGCTCCGCGGCCGAGGAGCACGCCGAGGCCACCGCCGACGCGGCGGAATGGCTCGCCCTGCTGGGCAGCCTCGGCCTGCTGGACAGTCCGGCGGCCGGACCGCCCGGCTCCGACGAGGAGGAGGAGATCCGCGCCGTCCACCGCTTCCTGCTGCGCACCCCGGCCCGGCTGATCGGTGTCTGGCTGCCCGACGGCGTGGGCGACCGCCGCCCGCAGAACCTGCCGGGCACGTGGGACCAGTATCCGAACTGGCGGCTGCCGATCGCCGACCGCGAGGGCAGACCGGTGCCGCTGGAGGAACTGACGGCGTCGCGACGGCTGCGGAGGCTGCTGGAAGTACTCCGTGACCCCGGCCCGACGGCGAGGTGAGAACGCGGCCGCGCCCGCGTCCGGACCGCATACGGGACCCCGGGCGCGCACCCCGCCCGACCGTTCGCTAACTTGAGAACGTGGACAAGAAGAACGCCCTGCGCGCCGGCGCCCTGGCCGCCGGTACGACGCTGATGATGCTGCTCATGTCGTCCCCCGCGCTCGCGCTGACCCGCGACGACGGCGACGACCCCGGCCCCGGCCTGAGCGTCATCCAGACGCTGGGCCTCTACGTGCTCCTCCCGGTGGCGCTGTTCGCGGTGATCGCCGGCCTCGTCATGGTGCTGGACCGGTCCCACACCAAGAAGGACGGCACGACGTCCAACATCAACGTCAAGTCCGAGGCCAAGGCCAAGGCCTGACCGGACCTCAGGTCACCTGAGCCGAGGGCGCCCGCCCTCACCCGTGTACGCGCACACGTCGTACCCGGGTGAGGGGGGCGCCCTCGGCGTTTTCCGCGTCCGGCGGCGGGCGGTTATCGCGCCGTCGCGTCCAGCAACTCCCGCAGCAGGTCGGCCAGCTGGTCGGCCCGCTCGGCGCTCAGGGCGCTCAGCGCGTCGCCCTGTTCGGCCAGTCCGGCGCCGACGGCCTCGTCGATGACCCGCAGGCCCTCCTCGGTGAGGGTCACCTGCAGACCGCGCCGGTCGTGCGGGTCGGGGGAGCGGCGCAGCAGTCCGGCCCGCTCCAGCTTGTCCAGGCGGCCGGTCATCCCGCCGGTGGTGAGCATGAGGGTGGCCGACAGCTGGCGGGGGGAGAGGGTGTGCGGTTCGCCGGCCCGGCGCAGGGTGGCCAGCACGTCGAACTCGCCGCGGGAGATGCCGTAGGGCTCGTACGCCTTCTCCATCCGGTCGCCCATGGCGCGGGCGAGCCGGAAGACGCGGCCGAAGACCTCCATGGCCCGGGTGTCGAGATCGGGCCGGACCTGTGCCCACTGGTCGACGATCGCGTCGACGGGGTCCTTGCTCTGCTGCATGCGAAGAGTATCCGCCTGCTTTCGGTCGCCCGCAAGAAAGTAGGTTGAATCTAAGTAGCTTAGTAGTAAGCTAATCACCACTGAGCCAACAGTCCTCGTGAAGGGTGCTCTGCCATGGCCGCCAGTCGTGCCGCCCGCCCCGCCCTCCTGACAGCCCTCACCGCCCTCGCCCCGGTGTCGTGGGGCACCACCTACGCCGTCACCACCGAGTTCCTGCCGCCGGACCGCCCGCTGTTCACGGCGCTGGCGCGGGCCCTGCCGGCCGGGCTGATCCTGATCGCCGTCACGCGGGTGCTGCCGCGCGGCATCTGGTGGGTCAAGGCGGCGGTGCTGGGCGCGCTGAACATCGGGGCGTTCTTCCCGCTGCTGTTCGTGTCGGCGTACCGGCTGCCCGGCGGGATGGCCGCGGTGGTCGGCTCGGTCGGGCCGCTGTTCGTCGTCGGGCTCTCCGCGCTGCTGCTCGGGCAGCGGCCGGCCGGACGCACGCTCGTCACCGGGATCGCCGCCGCGTTCGGCGTCAGCCTGGTCGTGCTGAAGGGGGCCGGAGCCCTGGACGGGCTCGGCGTGCTCGCGGCCGTCGCCGCCACCGCATCCATGGCCGCCGGAACCGTGCTCACCAAGCGGTGGGGCCGCCCCGACGGGGTCGGTCCGCTGGCGCTGACCGGCTGGCAGCTCACCGCGGGCGGTCTGCTCATCGCGCCCCTGGCCCTCCTGGCCGAGGGCGCGCCGCCGGCACTCGACGGGCGGGCCATCGGTGGCTACCTCTACCTGGCGCTGGCCAACACGGCCATCGGCTACTGGCTCTGGTTCCGTGGCATCGGCCGGCTCACCGCCGTCCAGGTGGGCTTCCTCGGCCCGCTGTCCCCGCTGACGGCGGCCGTCGTCGGCTGGGCGGCCCTCGGCCAGGCGCTCACCCCCGTACAACTGGCGGGCATGGCGCTGACGTTCGGGGCGACGCTGGCGGGACAGCTCGGTGGCCGCAGGCCGCGACCGTTCAGGTCCGCCGAAAGGAAGGGCCGGGAAGATTCGATGGACCCGATGGATCCGGCAGCCGTCCGCAAGGGCGCGCGGACCGGCCCGGCGGTGGTCCGGATCCTGGACGCCCTGCGAACCGCGGCCACCCATCGCTGAACACCACGAGGGGCGCCCGGCACCACGCCGGACGCCCCTCGTGACACACCCACAGCGGCGGTGCGGACCGTGCGCCCCACCGGACCGACGGTCCCTCGGGCCGCGCGGGCCGCACCCCCGGCTTACGCCGTCGTCGCCGCCGCGTCCGCCGCCTGGGCCTTCAGCGCTCGCTCGACGCCCGAGCGGGACTCCGAGACGAGGCGGCGCAGGGCCGCGTTCGGTTCGGCTGCCGCCAGCCAGGTGTCCGTCTTGGACAGGATCTCCTCGGAGACCTGGACCGACGGGTACAGGCCGACCGCGATCTGCTGGGCCATCTCGTGCGAACGGGAATCCCAGACGGTCTTGAGGACCTCGAAGTAGCGGTCCGTGTACGGCGCCAGCAGCTCACGCTGGTCGGTCTGCACGAAGCCGCCGATCACGGCCTCCTGCACGGCGTTGGGCAGCTTGTCGGACTCCACGACCGACGCCCACGCCTCCGCCTTGGCCTCCTGAGTGGGACGGGCCGCGCGGGCGGTGGCCGCGTGCCGCTCACCGGCCGCGGTCCGGTCCCGCTCGTACTCGTCCGCGATCTCGGCCTCGTCGAACCGGCCGACCGCCGCGAGCCGCTGCACGAACGCCCAGCGCAGCTCGGTGTCCACGGCCAGCCCCTCGACGGTCTGCGCGCCGTCCAGCAGGGCCTCCAGCAGGTCCAGCTGCTCGGGGGTGCGCGCGGTCGCCGCGAACGCCCGCGCCCAGGCCAGCTGGTGGTCGCCGCCCGGCTCGGCCGCGCGCAGATGGGCCAGCGTGGCGTCGGTCCAGCGGGTCAGCAGCGACTCGCGGGCGGCCGGATCGGCGTACAGGTCGATCGCCAGCTTGACCTGGCGGTGCAGGGACTGCACCACGCCGATGTCGGACTCCTTGCCGATCCCGGACAGCACCAGCGAGAGGTAGTCACGGGCGGCCAGCTCGGCGTCCCGCGTCATGTCCCAGGCCGACGCCCAGCACAGCGCGCGCGGCAGCGACGCCTCGAAGTCGCCGAGGTGCTCGGTGACCGTCCGCAGCGACTCCTCGTCCAGCCGGACCTTGGCGTAGGACAGGTCGTCGTCGTTGAGCAGCACGACCGCCGGACGCCGGGTGCCCGACAGCTGCGGTACGGCGGTCAGCTCGCCGTCGACGTCCAGCTCGATCCGCTCGGTGCGCACCAGCTTGCCGGAGTCCGCGTCCAGGTCGTACAGGCCGATCGCGATGCGGTGCGGGCGCAGGGTCGGCTCGCCCTTGGCGCCGGCGGGCAGCGCCGGGGCCTCCTGGCGGACGGCGAAGGACGTGATCACGCCGTCCGTGTCGGTGGCGATCTCGGGCCGCAGCACGTTGATGCCGGCCGTCTCCAGCCACTTCCCCGACCAGGTCTTCAGATCGCGGCCGGAGGTCTCCTCCAGGGCACCCAGCAGATCCGACAGCCGGGTGTTGCCGAACGCGTGCCGCTTGAAGTAGGCCTGCACACCGGTGAAGAACTCGTCCTCGCCGACATAGGCCACCAGCTGCTTGAGCACGCTCGCGCCCTTGGCGTAGGTGATGCCGTCGAAGTTGACCAGGACGTCGTCGAGGTCGCGGATGTCCGCCATGATCGGGTGCGTGGACGGCAGCTGGTCCTGCCGGTACGCCCACGTCTTCATCGAGTTGGCGAACGTGGTCCACGAGTGCGGCCACTTCGAGCCGGGCGCCGCGGCCTGGCAGGCGATGGAGGTGTAGGTGGCGAACGACTCGTTCAGCCACAGGTCGTTCCACCACTCCATGGTGACCAGGTCGCCGAACCACATGTGGGCCAGCTCGTGCAGGATGGTCTCCGCGCGCACCTCGTAGGCCGCGTCGGTCACCTTGGACCGGAAGACGTACTGGTCGCGGATGGTCACCGCGCCGGCGTTCTCCATCGCGCCCGCGTTGAACTCGGGCACGAACAGCTGGTCGTACTTGGTGAAGGGGTACTGGTAGTCGAACTTCTCCTGGAACCAGTCGAAGCCCTGCCGGGTGACCTCGAAGATCGCCTCCGAGTCGAGGAACTCGGCGAGCGAGGGCCGGCAGTAGATGCCGAGCGGCACGGACTGCCCGTCCTTCTCGTACACGCTGTGCACCGAGTGGTACGGGCCGGCGATGAGCGCCGTGATGTACGTCGAGATGCGCGGCGTCGGCTCGAAGCGCCAGACGTGGTCCTCGGGCTCGGGCGTCGGCGAGTTGGAAATGACGGTCCAGCCCTCGGGCGCCTTCACGGTGAACTGGAAGGTGGCCTTGAGGTCGGGCTGTTCGAAGGAGGCGAAGACGCGGCGGGCGTCCGGGACCTCGAACTGGGTGTAGAGGTAGGCCTGCTCGTCGACCGGGTCGACGAAGCGGTGCAGTCCCTCACCGGTGTTGGTGTAGGCGCAGTCCGCGACGACCCGCAGGACGTTGCGCCCCTCCAGCAGCCCCGGCAGGGTGATGCGGGAGTCCGCGAAGATCTCGGCGGCGTCCAGCTGGTCGCCGTTGAGCACCACCTCGTGGACGGCGGGGGCCACCAGGTCGATGAACGACTCCACGCCACCGCGGGCGACGTCGAAGCGCACCGTGGTCACGGACCGGTAGGTACCGCCCTCCTGCGCGCCGGAGAGGTCGAGATCGATCTCGTACGAGTCAACGGTGAGCAGCTCAGCCCGCTGCCGCGCCTCTTCGCGAGTCAGGTTTGTGCCAGGCACGCGGTCATCTCCTCGTTATGTGTCGGTTGCGTCATCCTTCCATGGGACCGGCGGGGAACGCGATGTCCGGTTCCCGCCGGTGGAGGTGGCGCCGTCGCGGAACGCTGGGGGACATGACGACACACACGACCCCGCGCACGACCGCACACGGCGCGCACCCCGCGGCCCACACCCCGCTGCCCATTCCGGCCGCGGCCCTCAAGGAGCTGCGCGCCGCCGACGACGCCGGCCGGCCCGCGGTCCCGTTCACCGACGAGGAGGGCGGCGCGCCGCTGCGCTGCTGTCTGCGGCACAGCACCCCCGGCGAGCGGATCGCCCTGGTCAGCTACGCGCCGCTGCGCCGCTGGGCGGCCGGGACGGGAGCCGATCCCGGGCCCTACGACGAGCAGGGCCCGGTCTTCGTGCACGCCTCGGACTGCCCCGGTCCGGACGGCGACGCCCTGCCCTTCACCAACAGTCACCGCATGGTGCGCCGCTACTCGGCCGACGGCCGGATCCTCGGCGGCCGGCTGGTGGAGGACGCCGCCGGATTCGAGCCGGCCTTCGCCGAGGCGTTCGCCGACCCGCGGGTGGCGCTGGTGCATGTGCGGGCGGTGGAGTACGGGTGCTTTCTCTACGAGGTGCGGCGCCCCTGACACGCCGAAGGGGCGGTCACGTGGCCGTGACCGCCCCTTCGCGCTGCCGTCCGCTACTGGCCGGACAGCTCCGCCGCCACCAGCTCCGCGATCTGCACCGCGTTCAGCGCGGCACCCTTGCGGAGGTTGTCGTTGGAGATGAACAGGGCCAGACCGTTGTCCACCGTCTCGTCCCGGCGGATCCGGCCGACGTACGACGGGTCCTGACCGGCCGCCTGCAGCGGGGTGGGGATGTCGGAGAGGGCCACACCGGGCGCGCCGGCGAGCAGCTCGGTCGCGCGCTCCGGGCTGATCGGGCGGGCGAAACGGGCGTTGACCTGGAGGGAGTGACCGGAGAAGACCGGGACGCGCACACAGGTGCCGGACACCTTCAGCCCGGGGATCTCCAGGATCTTGCGGGACTCGTTGCGCAGCTTCTGCTCCTCGTCGGTCTCGTGCGAACCGTCGTCGACGATGTTGCCCGCGAGCGGCAGCACGTTGAAGGCGATGGCGCGCTTGTAGACCTGCGGCTCGGGGAAGTCGACCGCCGAGCCGTCGTGGGTGAGCCTGTCGGCCTCGGCGGCGACCTTCTGCACCTGGCCGTGCAGCTCGGCCACGCCCGCGAGGCCGGAACCGGACACCGCCTGGTAGGTGGCGACGACCAGCGCCTCCAGACCGGCCTCCTCGTGCAGCGGACCCAGCACCGGCATCGCGGCCATGGTGGTGCAGTTCGGGTTGGCGATGATGCCCTTGGGGCGGTCCGCGATCGCGTGCGGGTTCACCTCGGAGACCACCAGCGGGACCTCGGGGTCCCTGCGCCAGGCGGAGGAGTTGTCGATGACGACCGCGCCCTGGGCGGCGACCTTTTCGGCCAGCGCCTTGGAGGTGGCGCCGCCCGCGGAGAAGAGCACGATGTCGAGGCCGCTGTAGTCGGCGGACGCCGCGTCCTCCACCGTCACGCCGTCCAGCACGGTGCCGGCCGAACGGGCCGAGGCGAACAGGCGCAGCTGCGTGAGGGGGAAGTTCCGCTCCACGAGGATCCTGCGCATGACCGTGCCGACCTGACCGGTGGCTCCGACGATTCCGACCCTCACAGCGACTCCCTCTATCCGTGCTCTCTCATGACCGGGGCTTTCCCATCATGCGGCCGACCCCGGTCCGCGTGTCCAATTCTTTGCGAGGCGTGCCCGAAGGGTGGGACACGATCACCCCTGGTACGGTTCCCTGCCTCCGTCGGACACCCCGCTGAGCTGGAGATATTCGCTTCGCAGGGGGTCCGCGCCGAAAGCTGTGCTGTCCGGTCACTGCCCGTCCGGCCCGCGGCCACACGGCGGTGTGACGTACGCCTCGGCCGCCGGCGGGGAAATCCCGGGCGCGTCCGAACGTTCCGCCGGGCTCCGGCGTCGTAGGGGCGGACGGGTGAGGGGGTGGCTTGTGCTGCGCGGAAGGACGCGCCGTGATCAGGGGGCGGACGTCACCGGTACGGAACGTGCCGGCGGTGATCCGCTGGACGCGGCCCAGGAACGCCGGGTGCGGGCGGTGCTCGCGCTCGGCGGGGTGCCGCAGTCGGACCTGCCGGACGGGGTGCAACAGGTCCGGCTGCGGCTGCTGGAACGCACCGCGAGCGGCCGCGAGGCACCGCGGGACGTGTCGGCCTGGGCGGCGGTGGTCGCCTCCAACCTGGCCATGGACTGGCACCGGGCCAAGCGGCGCCGGGAACGGCTGGGGGAGCGGCTGGCCGCGGTGCACGAGGCCGCGCACCCCTCCGGCGAGGAGGGCAGCCTGCTCTCCCTCGTCGTCGCCCGGGGCCTGGACGAACTGCCCGCCACGCACCGGCAGGTGGTCGTCCTGCGCTTCTTCGCCGACCTGCCGGTGCGGGACATCGCCGGGGAGCTGGGCATCCCCGAGGGCACGGTCAAGAGCAGGCTGCACACGGCGGTCCGCGCGCTGCGCGAGCGGCTGCACGAGGACGAGGTGGTGTGACATGACCGCCGAGCACGAGGACGCGGACCGCGTGTCCTACGACGGCACGGACGCCCTGATGGCGGCGATCACCGGTACCCCCCTGCCACCGGAGGCCCGCCGCGACGCGTCCTTCCGCGCCGAGCACCGCGCGGCCGAGGCCGACCTGGCGGTGCTGAGAACCCAGCTCACCCGGCTGGCCGAGACCCTCACCGCAGACCCGTCACCGGGGACCGACACGAACCCGGCCGGGGGACACGCCGTGCCGGCCGGGAAGCGGGGTGCTCGGGGCGGCGCCCGCGTAGGCACGCGTTCCGTCCGCGGGGGGCGGCCCTCGCATGCGGGGCGGCGGGCCGTGGTCGGATCGCTCGCCGGGGTCGCCGTCTGCTCCCTGGTCGTCGGGTTCGGGTGGCTGCTGACGCACTCCGCCGGAGACGCGACGATGAGCGGGGGAGCCGGAGCCGACGGGGCGAAGGGCGCCGCGGACGCCCCGGCCGGGGTGCCCGGTGACGCCGGTCGGCCCTCCGACCCGGGGCGCGAGCTGGCCTGCTCCCGGCTGGTGGTGGAGGGCACCGTGGCGAGGGTGGCCCGGCGCCAAGGCTCACCGGAGACTCGGATCACCCTCACCGTGACCCGCTCCTACCGGCCCGCGCGCGGCCCGGCCGAGGTCACCTTCCTCCTCGGCGCCGCCGCGCGGCCGGCACCGCGCGCCGGGCAGCATGTGCTGGTGCGGATCGGCCGGGGCGAGGGTTACGCGAACCGGTGGACCGTGGGCGATCGAGGGGTCGCCGCCGCTCGCGCCTGGATCACCGAGGCCCTGCCGGCCTCCGCGCACCTCACCTGCCCCTGAGCCCCCGGGTACGGCGAAGGGGCGGGCGTCCGCCAGGACACCCGCCCCTTCGCTTCAGTGGACCGGGTCACCCCGTCACGGCGTGACCTTCTCGATCTTCACGCTGCCGGTGCCGGCCACCGTGCCACGGGCGTTCACCAGCTGGACCCGGCCGAAGAACTCACGGCCGGCCGGCGCCTCCGCCGCGGCCGTGACCTGCCCGGAGACCGTCGCCGAGGCTCCCGTGTCGAGCTTGACCGGGGCCGAGCCGTCGACCGTGACGCTGCCGAGCGCGGCGGAGAAGAACACGTCCCGGTAGTCGTAGTCGGTGGAACCGGAGGGCACCGAGTACCCCACGACCTGGACGGTGTAGGTCCCGGCGGCCGGGGACGGCAGCGAGACCGCCTCCTCCGAGTCACCGTCGGCGGACTGCCCGACCTGCTTGCCGTTCGCGTCGTACACGGTCAGGTCCAGGTCGGCCGCCGCGTCCGAGACGCCCCCGATGGCGACGTCGAGCGACGTGGCACCGGCCGGGACGACCACCGTGGTGGTCCGCGTCTCACCCTGCCTGATCGCCGGGCGGGTCGTCTCGGAGGAGCCGAGCGGGCCGCCGACGAGCTTGCCGTCCAGGGCCGCGTAGGAATTGGTCACCTTCCAGGAGGCGGTGACCGGCGTGCCGACCCTCGCCTCGGGGACGGTCACGGTCTGCGGGTCGAACGCGGCGCCGAGGACGGACACGTCGAGCCGGTAGGGGTTGTCGAGCAGCGGCGAGGTGCGCCGGGACTCGACCTCGACCTCCCAGACACCGGGCTGCGGGTCGGCGTACGCGCGCACGTCGGGCTTGCAGCCGTTGCCGTCCAGGTAGTTCGGGTAGCAGTACGGGGTGCCGGTCTTGTCGACCGGGGTGCCGTACGGGTGGATGGCGATGAACCGGGTCTGGCTCTTGTCCTTCAGCCCGCCGAGGGCGACCTCGAGGGACCTGGCGCCCTCGGGCACGGTCAGGAAGTACGAGCGCGTGCTGTTGCGCTGCACCGAACCGGAGACCGAGTAGGTGTCGCGCACCGGCGAGGCGACCACCACGGTGGACAGGACCTGCTTGTCGACACCCTCCGTCCTCGGGTCGTCGACCTCGAGGATCGCGCTCTTGATGCCCGCGGACCGCGGCGCCGCCTGCACCTTGACGGTCACCGGCTGGTTCAGCGGCAGCCGCACCACGTCGTCGCCGAGGATCCGGAACGTGTGCTCCGGGTCGTTCTCGAAGTACAGCTCGTGCCGGACGGCCTTGTCCGGCCCGGAGGTCCGGGTGACGGTGACGTCGTACGTCTTCTTCTGGCCGGCCTTCAGGCCGCCCTCGCGGTCGTAGAGTCCGGTGCCGAAGCCGGGGGTCTTCAGGGCGTCGTCGATCGCGGTGTCGACGGGGGCCTTCACGGTGTAGTCGTGGGCCGAGGCACCCTCACGGACCGCGTCCCACGCGTCCACGACGTTGATCAGGCCCGCGCCCTCCTCGTACGCCTGCACACCCTTGATGTGGTCGGCGGTGGAGGTCAGGGCCGTGCGCAGGGTGGCGGGCGTCAGATCGATGCCCTTCTGCTTCGCGGCCGACAGCAGCAGCGCGGAGGCGCCGGTGGCCTGCGGGGACGCCATCGAGGTGCCCTGGAGCATCGAATAGCCGGCCGGCAGCGCGTAGCCCGCCTCGGCGACCGGCGAACCGGGCAGCCAGGTCTGGGTGGTGTTGATCGCGGCGCCGGGCGCGCTCAGGGTCGGCGTGAATCCGCCGTCCTCGCGCGGGCCGCGCGAGGAGAAGGGCATCATCGCGTACTTGGCCGCCACGACCGAGCCGTAGTTGGCGGCCCAGGTCTCCTTGGAGATGGTCGCGCCGACCGAGATCACCTTGTCGGCGAGTCCGGGGTCACCGATGGTGTTCGCGCCGGGACCCTCGTTGCCCGCGGAGATGACCAGCTGGACGCCGTAGGTGTCGATGAGCCGGGTGTACAGCTCGGCGCGCGCGTTGTTGCCGTCGTTCAGCGCCGGCAGCCCGCCGATCGACATGTTGACGATGTCGACGCCGCGGTTGGTGACGAGGTCGATCATGCCCTCGGTGAGCGCGACGTTGGTGCAGCCGCCGCTCCAGGTGCAGGCCCGCGAGGAGACGATCTTCGCGCCGGGGGCGGCGCCGTTCATCTTCCCGCCGAACAGGCCGTTGGCGGCGGTGATGCCGGCGACGTGGGTGCCGTGCTCGGACTCGATGACGCCGATGTTGACGAAGTCGGCCTTCTTGTCGACCCAGTCGCCGCCGTACGGGTCGGTGGGCACGTCCTTGCGGATCTGGACGACGAACGGCTGCCGCTCCACGACGTCGGTCTTCGGGTCGTCGGTGCCGAAGTACCCGATCTGGTAGCCGTCCTTGTACGGCTTCATCGGCGTGTCGTCGGTGAAGTCGAAGTCGTTGTCCAGGTCGACGCGGACCGTGCCGGCGACCGGGTCGTAGAGGATGCCCCAGGCGTCGGTGGTGTCGCCGTCCCGGTTGGCGTCGCCCTTGGCGTCACCGCCGGCCGTCGCGGACTCGCGGAACAGGCTGACCTGGTAGTCGCCCGCCGGGGCCTTCCAGGTCGTGCCGCCGTAGCTGAACGAGGGGCCGCTGACCGGGTTGGTCATCCGCCGCCAGGTGCCGTCGTTGTCCAGGATCGGGTCCGTCGCGGTCACCCAGTCGACGATCTTGCGCTCGCCGGTGCTGGTCCTGCTCAGCGCCGGGTGGCCGAGGTCGACGCCGGAGTCGAGGATGCCGATGGTGACGCCGCGGCCGTCCGCCTTCGGGTGCTCCTTGACGAAGTCGACGGCACCGGTCTCGAAGGACGGGTTGTACGGGTTCTCCGCCGGGGTGTCGCGGCCCGGTCCGGTGGGGCCGCCCTTGGCCGGGTGGGATCCGGTGGCGCGCGAGGCGGCGGTGTCCGCGTCCGGCGTCGGGTCGTCGAGCGCGATCTCCTGCTTGAGGTCGATGGCGTGCACCGAGGAGAGTGCCGCCGCGGCCTTGATCGCGGCGTCCGCCCGGCCGGTGGGCACGGTGGCCCGGACATAGCCGACCTTGTCGTAACTGCGGCCCACGGAGCCGCCCTTGACCGCGTCGAGCTGCTCGGCGACCTGCTCGGTCCGTCCCGGGGCCGTCGCGATCATCATCGTGATGGTCTTGGCACCGTCGGCCTTGGCCTCGGCGAGCACCTGGGCGTCGTCCGGACCGAGCTTGTGCTGGGCGGACTTGCCGGGATCGGCGGCCGGGGCGGGCGGAGCGTCCGCGGCGAGGGCCAGAGGCACCAGCCCCGCCGCGGAGAGGGCGGCCACCACGCCCACGGCCACGGCTATGCGGGCCAGGCGTCTCGGGCCGGGTATGGGATCACGCTCGGGCGTGTGGGTCATCGGCATCCCTCAGGTAAGGAACGAGCGTACGAGAGCGCTCAGCCTTACCGAAGGGGCCCGAATTTGGGGACCGTTGACCTAATCGAGATGAACGTATGGGGAAAACCCGCGATGGATTTGTGTGGATCGGACGCCGATGGACCGGTATTCGCTCAGTTCTCCTTCGAACGGGCGTAGTGGCGGGACGCCTTCGCCCGGTTGCCGCAGGCCGCCATCGAGCACCAGCGGCGGGTGCCGTTGCGGGAGGTGTCGAAGAAGTGCAGGACGCAGTCGCCGCCGGCGCAGGAGCGGATCCGCTCCGGGGCCCGGTCCAGCAGGTCCAGGTAGTCGCGGGCGGCGAGCCAGGCCGGCCCCCAGGCCGGGTCGGCGAACTCGGGCTCCTCGGCCGGACCCGCGGCGGTCAGCCGGGCCCGGACGCGCCCGTGCTCCAGTACGGCGTCCACGAGCGGCGCCGCCTCGGCCGGCGTCCCGTCCACCGCGGCCCGCAGGGCGTCGCGGGCCTGGAGCAGATGGCGCAGGGTGTCCGCGTCGGCCGGGTGGGCCCCGGCCAGCCCGTTGCCCGCGAGCCAGGCGGCCAGCCCCTCGGTGTCGGCGAGCAGGTCCCGGGTGACCCCGTCCTCGGTCCACAGGGTGTTGAGCAGGTCGAGCGCGAGGGGCTCACCGGTGAGCGGGCGGGGATCGGGTGCGGCGGACATGGTCACTCCTCCTCGGCTAACCGCTCAAGCGTATGTGAGCGGTTGACTTTGTCCAGTCTAACCCCCTAATCTAAAAAATAGGGGTTAGGTTGCCGGGGTGTCCGCCGAGCCGCGTGACGCGGGGCGCTAACGTCCGGGCATGCGCCGGAACTTGAGGGTGGCGGCCTACGCCGTGTGCGTCCGTGACGGACAGCTCCTGCTCGCCCGCTCGCCGGGGTCCGACGGGACCGATGAATGGGTGCTGCCGGGAGGCGGCATGGAGCACGGCGAGGACCCCTACGACACCGTCCGCCGCGAGGTCACCGAGGAGACCGGCTACCGCATCGAGGTGACCGGCCTGCTCGGCGTGGACTCCCGGCGCCACATACGACGCCGGCGCCTGTGGCGGGAGACCGACCACCACGCGCTGCGCCTGGTCTACGAGGGGAGGGTCGTCGGCGGCGAACTGCGCCACGAGGTCGGCGGATCCACGGACTTCGCCGCCTGGCAGGACCTGGCCGCCGTACCCGCCCTCACCCGCGTCCCGCTGGTCGACGTGGCCCTGCGGCTGTGGCGCGAACGCCCGGCCGACGGGCGCCCCACCGCCCCCCGCTACCCCGGAAGATGAACGAGGAGTGACCGCCCCCGGGCCACCGGCAATCCACTCCATGGCCGCGCCCGGCGCCGCGAGATCCACGTAGAGTGATCGGCGCCGCGCGTTGCCGCCGCGTTCACGCGCAGGTCATCCCCACTGCCAAGCATCCAGGGTGAGCGGGGCGTTCGCGTCTTCGACGGCCCGCGACCACTGCCGACGCGTTCGCACTCGGGGAGATCGCGCCATGTCGCGCACACGCTCTGTCACCAACTCCGCTCTCAATCGCCGTACCCTTCTCGCCGCCGCCGGAGCGGTCTCGCTCTCCGCGGGAGTCGGCTACGCCCTGCGCCCCACCGACAGCCAGGCCGCCACCGCCGCCGAGGAGCCCGTCGCCCACGCGGGACAGGCCTCCGCCGCGGCGCCGGCCGCCCCCTACACCAAGGGCACGACGCTCGCCTCCGTCGCCACCCCGCACGGGAGTTCCGGCTACCGCCGGCTCGGCGACGGCCCCGGCTGGAAGCGGGTCGTACGCGGCGAACTGGCCACGCCGAGGTCCGGCCGCGCGAACCGCCGCGAGTCCCTCGCCGCGTTCGTCCAGTTCACTGACATGCACCTGACGGACGTGCAGCACCCCCTGCGCGTCGAGTTCGTCCGGGCCGCCGACCCGCACGCCTGGCGCCCGCAGGAGGCGCTGACCGTGCAGGGCGCCATCTCGCTCGTCGAGCGGGTCAACTCGCTGCGCGGCGGCCCCGTCACCGGCGCCCCGCTCCACTTCGTCATGACCACCGGGGACAACACCGACAACAACGCCCGGTGTGAGCTGGAGTGGTACATGAAGGTGATGAGCGGCGGCCGCATCACCCCCGACACCGGTGACCCGCGGCACTACGAGGGCGTCCAGAACAGCGGCCTGAAGCTGTACTGGCAGCCCGACGCCGCCCTGCGCGACAACGACAAGGCGGTCGGCTTCCCGCAGCTGAAGGGCTTCCTGGCCGCCGCCGTCCGGGAGGTGCGCAGCCCCGGCCTCAAGCTGCCCTGGTACTCCACCGTCGGCAACCACGACACCCTCCAGCTCGGTGTCTACGGCTCCCACGGCGACTCCTACCTCGCCGAGGCGGCCATCGGCGGAAAGAAGCTGATGACCGCGACCGCCGCCGAGGCGAGGAAGTTCCGGGACACCAACAAGAACGCCCAGGACCCGACGGGCGCCGGCTACCACGCCTTCCTCAAGGCCCACACGCGCGCCATGCGCTCGGTCACCCCGGACGAGAAGCGCGCCCCCTTCACGCCCGCCGACTACCTCAAGGCCCACCTGGACCCGGCCTACCAGGGCGTCGGCCCGGTCGGCCACGGCTACTCCTCGGCGAACCTCGACGCCGGCACCCGGTACTACTCCTTCCGGATCTCCGCCGACGTGATCGGGATCAGCCTCGACACCAACGACCCCGGCGGCCACTTCGAGGGCTCCATCGGCACCGCGCAGCTGAAGTGGCTGGACAGGACGCTGAAGGACAACAAGGACTCCTACGCCGTCGTCTTCAGCCACCACACCAGCAAGACGATGACCAACACCCGGCCCGACCCGGCCCGCCCCGGCGAGCGCCGGCACGGCGGTGACGAGGTGGTGGCCCTCCTCGCCCGGCACGACAACGTGCTCGCGTGGGTGAACGGCCACGTCCACAAGAACATCATCACCCCGCACAAGTCCTCGGGCGGCCGCTCCTTCTGGGAGATCTCCACCGCCTCCCACATCGACTACCCCCAGCTCGCTCGCATCGTCGAGCTGGTCGACAACAAGGACGGCACGCTCTCCGTCTTCACCACCCTCGTCGAGTCCGCCGCCCCGCACCGCACCGACTTCACCGACCTCTCCCAGACCGGCCTGGCGGCCCTGTACCGCGAGCTGTCCTACAACGCCCCCGGCGCCAACAAGGCGTTCGCGGGCAAGGCGGCCGACCGCAACACCGAACTGGTGCTGAAGAAGGGCTGAAAGCCGCTCAACCCGCGCACACCCAGGCAACCTTCGCGCAACGCTCCCGGGTCACTTCCCCCGACCGCACGACACACCACGGGTTGGGGGAAGAGATGCGAGTACGTACGACTCTGGTGGGCGCCACCGCCCTGCTGCTCACGGCCGCCGTGGCGGGTCCGGCCGTAGCGGCGGCCGGACCCGCCACGGCGGGCCGCGGCCACGAGGCCACCCGCGAGGCCGTCGAGGCGGTGGTGGCGGCCGGGGTGCCCGGGGTGACCGCCACCGCGAAGGACGCCCACGGCACCTGGTCCACGACGGCGGGCGTCGGCGACCTGCGCACGGGCGGGCCCAGGACGCCCGACGACCGCTACCGCGTCGGCAGCATCACCAAGACCTTCGTGGCGACGGTCCTCCTCCAGCTGGAGGCGGAGGGCCGGCTCTCCCTGGACGACAGCGTCGAGACCTGGCTGCCCGGCCTCGTGCGCGGCCACGGCCACGACGGCCGGCGCATCACCGTGCGCCAACTGGTCAACCACACCAGCGGGATCTTCGACTACACCACCGACGACGACTTCGCCCGCACCTACTTCCTCAAGGACGGGTTCTTCCGGCACCGCTACGACACCCTCACCCCGGACGACCTGGTGCGCATCGCCCTGAAGCACAAGCCGGACTTCGCCCCGGGCACGTCCTGGAGCTACTCCAACACCAACTACGTCCTGGCCGGCATGGTCATCCAGAAGGTCACCGGCCACTCGTACGCCACCGAGATCCGGCGCCGCGTCATCGACCCGCTGCGGCTGCGGGCCACCTCGCTGCCCGGCACCCGGGTCACCGTGCCGCGACCGAGCGTCCGGGCCTACTCCAAGCTCGCCGCCGCCATGACCGGCCCCACCTACGACGTCACCACCCTCAACCCCTCCCTCGCCTCCTCGGCCGGTGAGATGATCTCGGACTCCGCCGACCTGGACCGCTTCTACAGCGCGCTGCTGCGCGGAAAGCTGTTGCCGGCCCGGCAGCTGAAGGAGATGAAGACCACGGTGAAGGTCACCGGCGTGCCCGGCGCCGGCTACGGGCTCGGCCTCATCGACCGCGAGCTGACCTGCGGCGTGCACGTCTGGGGCCACGACGGGGGCATCCACGGCTCCACGTCCGTGGCGGTGACGACAGCCGACGGCCGCCACTCGCTGGCCCTCAATCTGAACGGCGACTGGGCGGGGGACACGGACGCGGTGATCGCCGGGGAATTCTGCTAGCCGACGTTTCATTCGCGTAGTTCTGCGTTCACACGTACGTAATGTCCGTACCGCCTCATATCGGCTAACCCGCTCTTCACGGGGATGGCTCGATTCTTATGCAAGGCGGGTGGTCGTGTGCGCACGAGGCGCGGTCTGCGGGTGCTGTCGGTCTACGAGGGGTTCTTCTCCGGAGGGGCCCGGATCCTGCACAGCGACGTCGTACGGGGGCTGGCCGAGGGTGGCCAGTCCCACCAGGTGCTCGGCATCCACAGTGAGGTCCATCGGGAGGCCACCAGGCAGCGGATGGAGGACGACCACTGCTACCGGGCGCTGACGGCCGACGGCGTCCCCGTCACCTCGCTCGGCCGCAGCGCCGGGCTGGTCGAGGGCGCCGTCGCGGCGAACGTTTTCAGCGGACCCGAGCTGGCCGAAACCGCACGGTCCATGGCGGGGGCGGACGTGATCCTCTCCCTGAAGGAACAGCCGCTGGCCCTGCTGAACCAGCGTGGTCTGCCCCGCCGCCCGGTCGTGGTCTGCCTGCACCGCTCCGACCCGGAGAACCAGGGGCCCGCCCTGGACGCGCTGAAGACCGCGATCGCCGACGGCACGGTGGCCGCGTGCGTGTGCTGCGCCGAGTCCACCCGGGCGGCGTACGAGGCGGCGGGCGTCCCGCGCGAGCTGCTGCACGTCATCCCCAACGGCGTGGACCTGCTCCGCTTCCGCCCGGACCCCGTGGCGCGCCGCGCCGTGCGGGCCGCGCTGGGCATCGCGGACTCCGCCCCGGTGATCGTCTTCGCGGCCCGCTACGCCCCGATGAAGAACGTCCCGCTCCTCCTGCGGGCGGCCCGGGCCTGGCTGTCCCGCGAGAGTGGCGGGCACGTGCTGATGTGCGGCGCCGGGATGACCCCGGGCAACTCCGCCCTGCGGGCCGACCTGGAGGTCGCCTTCGCCGGGGAGCCGGGACTCGCCGACCGGGTGCGTCCGCTCGGTGTCCGGCACGACATGGAGGCCCTCTACGCCGCCGCCGATGTCGTCGCCCTCACCTCCGGCTCCGGCGAGGCGGCCCCGCTGTGTCTGATCGAGGGCATGATGTGCGGCGCGGTCCCGGTCACCACGGACGTCGGTGACAGCGCGGAGATCGTCGCCGGCCACGGCTTCGTCACCCCGTCGGACCCGGATGCCATCGCGTCGGCCTGGTCGGCGGCGGTCGCGGGCCGCGCGGAACTGGCACCCGCTCTGCGGCGCAGCCGTGAGCGCTTCAGCCGCACCCGAATGATCGCCGCGTACGCCACGCTGCTCGACGGCGTGCACACCTCGCACCTGGCCCGCACCGACGCCTACGGCGGGCAGGGCGCCCTCTGATCAATTCGGTTGCCGGACGAGCGTGCGATGGGCGAGGGTTCCCCGCGATGAAGAGAACCGATACGCCCTCCTCCTGGGACGAGCGCACACAGCTGACCACCTTCCTCGACTACGCCCGGGCCACCGCCCGCGCCAAGTGCGAGGGCGCGTCCCCGCAGGACGCCCGCCGGGCACCGCTGCCGGGCTCCCCGCTCATGACCCTGTGCGGCCTGATCAGCCATCTTCGCTGGGTGGAGTACTACTGGTTCCAGGTGGTCTTCCTCGGTGAGGAGGACCAGGGGCCGTGGACCGAGGAGGACCCCGACCGCGAGATGCGGATCGCGGTCGACGTCCCGCTGGAGCGGCTGCTCGCCGAGTACGAGGAGCAGAGCGCCCGCTACCGCGAGCTGGTCGCCGCCACCGGCCTGGACACCGCGGCCGAGCGGCCGATGCGCGACGGCCGCCACCCCGACCTGCGCTGGGTGCTGCTGCACCTCATCGAGGAGACCTCCCGGCACAACGGACACATCGACGTCGTACGGGAGTTGCTCGACGGGACCACCGGCGACTGACGCACGCGAGGAGGGGACCCGCGGGCCCCCTCCTCTCCCCTCCCGGCGCACCCACGGTCCGTTCCTACCGGGGGAGCACCACGACATACGCGGCCGGGTCGCGGTCGCCGGACGCCATCAGGGCCGTGCGCACCACCGCCGCCTGCTGTTCCATCGTGTCCCTGAGCTTCTTCGGCGTGATGTGGACGACCGTGATGCCCAGGCGCTCCAAGTGCTCGCGCTTGCGTGCGTACTCCGACCACAGGGCGTCCTCGTCCTGGCGCGGCGCGCGGGTGTCGAGCTCGACGGCGACGGCCTGGTCCGGCCAGTACGCGTCCAGGCCGCCGAGGTGCGGGCCGCCGGGCAGCCGCAGGTCGACGTTCCACACCGGGTCGGGCAGGCCGTACTCGCCGACCATCCGGTAGAGGCGGTCCTCGGCGATCGAGCGGCCCTCTGCCACCAGCGAGTCCACCGCGTCCACCACATGCGGCCGGTTCAGCAGCTTCGCATGGGTCAACTCCCGTACCACGGCGGCCGGTTCGCAGTGGCCGCCACGCACCGCCTCCGTCAGCAGCCGCCGTACCGTCTCCGCGTTTGTCAGGTCCGCCACCGCGTCCGCCACCGCCCGCGGCACCGGCGCCAGCGGCAGTCCCGACACCACCCGGGGCGTGGGCAGGGCGGAGGTGCGCAGCACCCGGACGTACCCCGTGGAGCGCAGCCGGCGCGTACGCGGCACCAGGACGTCGACGCGCTCCGCGGGCGGTGCCGGGGTGGCGGCGGAGAAGCCGTACACGGCCAGGGCCGCGAGGCCGGTGATCATCGTTTCCCGGTACAGCGGGCGGTGCGGGCTTCCGGCCGTGGGCTGGGGCGGGACGCCCGGCGCCACCTCGCGGGCCGCGTACAGCAGCGCCCCGTGCAGCCGCTCCTCGCTCGTCGGCCTGCCGGAGTGCAGCAGGACCACGTTCGGGAGCAGTTGACGCCAGGGGCCGTCGGGGCGGCACTGCTCGGTCAGTTCGGCCGCGGTGACGCCGTGGGCACGGAGCTGAGCCGCCGTCAGCACCCGGCGGTGGGCCTCGGAGAGGTGGCGGAGGGGGCGGGGGGAGAGCGGGGTGTTGTGCGTCATGGCGTCGAACTTCCCGCACCCGGCCCCACTCGTAACCGCTGTTACACGGTCGTCGATGAATGCGGACAAGACGGGACTAAAGGTCAGGTGTTCGGGTGCCGAGTAGGAACCGAAAACCCCTGGTCCGATCGGGTGCGGACCAGGGGTTACGGCTGTGTTTGACCGAATTTCGTAACGGTCACCGAGCGGGCAAGCTCAGGCCAAGGCTCATCGGTCGGCGGCCGCCGCGTCGCACTCCTGTGCGGCCAGCGCCCGCGCCAGGTCGTCCCGCGCCTCCAGCACCAGCCGGCGCAGCGCCGGCGCCGCGTCCTGATGCGCCGCGAGCCACACGTCCGTCGCCTCGAGCGTCTCCGGGCGGTCCTGGTACGAGGGGAACAGCCCGCGCACCACGTCCATGCCGATCTGGATCGACCGCTCCCGCCACACCCGCTCGATCGCCGCGAAGTACAACTGCGCGTACGGCGCGGTCAGCTCCCGCTGCGAAGGCTGGCGGAAGCCCAGGATCGTGGCCTCCACCAGGGCGTTCGACAGCGCGTCGGACTCCACCACCTGCGCCCACGCCTGCGCCTTGACCGCGGCCGACGGGCGGGCCGCCAGACAGCGCACGTGATGCCGCTTGCCGGAGGCGGTGTCGTCACGGGCCAGCTCGGCCGCCAGCGCCGGCTCATCGGCCACCCCGTGCGTGGCCAGCGGCTCCAGGAACGCCCAGCGCAGCTCCTGGTCCACCTCCAGACCGTCGAGCGTCACCGTCCCGTCCAGCAACTCCTGAAGCAGCCGCAGGTCCTGCTCGCCGCGGGCCACGTCCGCGAAGAAGCGCGCCCACGCCAGCTGCTGCTCGCTGCCCGGCGCGGCCGCCCGCAACTCCCGCAGCGCGCCCTCGGCCAGCAGCTCCCCGGCCCTGTCCCGCCAGGCCCGCGCCGTGTAGTGCACCAGCGCCGAGTTCGCCCAGGCGTGCAGCATCTGGAGCACCCCGATGTCCGACTCCCGGCCGGCGAACCGCAGCACGAGACCGATGAAGTCCCGCGCCGGCAGCAGCCCGTCCCGGGTCAGGTTCCACAGCGCCGACCAGCACAGCGCACGGGCCAGCGGATCGGTCAGCGCGCCCAGGTGCGCCCGCAGGGTCGCCATCGAGGTCGCGTCGAACCGGATCTTGCAGTAGGTCAGGTCGTCGTCGTTGACCAGCACCAGCTCCGGCGCCTCGGCACCCGCCAGTTCCGCCACGACCGTGCGCGGGCCGTCCACGTCCGTCTCCACGCGCGCGTACCGCTCCACCGCCCCCTCGGGGGTACGGCGGTACAGGCCGACCGCGACCCGGTGCGGGCGCAGCTCCGGGTGGGACGGCGGGGCCTCCTGGAGGATCGCCAGCTCGGCGATCCGGCCGCCCTCGGTGTCCAGCAGCACCTGCGGCGTCAGCGAGTTCACCCCGGCCGTCTGCAGCCAGGCGCGGGCCCACACGGTCATGTCCCGGCCGCTGGTCTCGGCCAGCACCGACAGCAGGTCGCCCAGGCGGGTGTTGCCGTAGGCGTTGCGCTTGAAGTACCGGCGGGCACCCTCCAGGAACGCGTCCTGGCCGACGTAGGCCACCAGCTGCTTGAGCACGGAGGCGCCCTTGGCGTAGGTGATGCCGTCGAAGTTCAGCTTGGCGTCCTCCAGGTCACGGATGTCCGCCGTGATCGGGTGCGTGGACGGCAGCTGGTCCGCGCGGTACGCCCAGGCCTTGCGGCGGTTGGCGAAGGTGATCCAGGCATCGGTGAAACGGGTCGCGCCGACGTTCGCGAACGTGCCCATGAAGTCGGCGAAGGACTCCTTCAGCCACAGGTCGTCCCACCACTCCATGGTGACCAGGTCGCCGAACCACATGTGCGCCATCTCGTGCAGGATGACGTTGGCCCGCGCCTCGTACGACGCCCGCGTCACCTTCCCGCGGAAGATGTACTCCTCGCGGAAGGTCACCAGGCCCGGGTTCTCCATCGCGCCGAGGTTGTACTCCGGCACGAACGCCTGGTCGTACTTGCCGAACGGGTAGGGGTAGTCGAAGTGGTCGTGGAAGAAGTCCAGGCCCTGCTTGGTGACCAGGAAGATGTCGTCGGCGTCGAAGTGCGGGGCGAGGCCCTTGCGGCACATCGCGCCCAGCGGGATCTCCAGCTTCGACCCGTCCTCGAAGGTGCGGGAGTAGGAGTCGGTCACATAGTGGTAGGGGCCCGCCACCACACAGGTGATGTACGTCGAGATCGGCTTGGTCTCCGCGAACCGCCAGACGCCGTCGGCGAGTTCACCGGCCCCGTTGCTCCACGCCGTCCAGCCCTCGGGCACCCGCACCTCGAAGCGGTAGGGCGCCTTGAGGTCGGGCTGCTCGAAGTTGGCGAAGACCCGGCGGGCGTCGGCCGGCTCGTACTGCGTGTAGAGGTAGACCTCGCCGTCCTCGGGGTCGACGAAGCGGTGCAGGCCCTCGCCGGTGCGCGAGTAGGCGCACCGGGCGTCGACCACCAGCACGTTCTCGGCGGCCAGGTCCTCCAGCGCGATCCGCGAGCCGTCGAAGACCTCTTCGGGGTCCAGGTCCCGGCCGTTGAGCGAGACCGAGGTGACGCCCGGGGCGATGAGGTCGGCGAAGGAGGCCGCGCCCGGCTCGGCGCAGCGGAAGCGGATCGTCGTCACCGAGCGGAAGGTGCGCGGCTCGTCGTCCCCGCCGCCCACGGCGGACCGCAGGTCCAGGGACACCTCGTACCCGTCGACGGACAGCAGCGCGGCCCGCTCCCGGGCCTCGTCGCGGGACAGATTCTCACCGGGCACGGGCGGCACTCCCTCGTGGTCGCGTCAATTGGCTGATCAGCACCGATCCTGCCATGCGCACCTGACAGGAGACAGCGGGGAATGCGTCCGGCAGGGAGGTCGTTGAAGGCGGAAAAGACCATTCCGCTGAGGAGAGCCATGTCCGCGACCGCCGCCTCGTCCGAGAAGACCCCTGTCGACTTCTGGTTCGACCCGCTGTGCCCCTGGGCCTGGATGACCTCCCGCTGGGTGCTGGAGGTGGCGAAGGTCCGCGACATCGAGGTCCGCTGGCACATCATGAGCATCGCCGTGCTCAACGAGAACCGGCTGGACGAGCTGCCCGAGGACTACCGGCAGATGCTCACCACCAAGGCGTGGAAGGCGGTGCGCGTGGTCACCGCGGCCTGGCAGAAGCACGGCGACGACGTCCTCGGCCCGCTCTACACCGCGCTGGGCACCCGCTTCCACAACAACGACGAGGGCGTCACCCTGGAGGCCATCGCCGGCGCGCTCGCGGACGCCGGCCTGCCCGCCGAGCTGGTCGAGTACGCCGATCAGGAGGACTTCGAGTTCGACGCCGAGCTGCGCGCCTCCCACAAGGAGGGCATCGAGAAGGTGGGCCAGGACGTCGGCACCCCGGTCATCGCGGTCCCGGGCCCCGACGGCGAACAGATCGCCTTCTTCGGCCCGGTCGTCACCCCCGCCCCTCAGGGCGAGGACGCGGTCCGGCTGTGGGACGGCACCCTGGCGGTCGCCTCGGTGCCGGGCTTCTACGAGATCAAGCGGACCCGCACCAAGGGCCCCGACTTCGCCAACCTGTAGGCCCCGGCGTGGAGGACCCCCGCGAGTCATGTCCTCGCGGGGGTCCTCTTTCATCCGCCCGCCGACGTGAAGGGTGAGAAGACGATCACGAGGCAGGCGTTCCGGGGGACGCTCGGGGCGCCGGCGGCACGTTGCCCGGGAGCGCGTGGACGGGCACGGGTGGCCCCCTCCGGGGCCTTATTGCGAGTGCCTTGCAAGTGCACGTTATCAACAAGAGGTCTCGCGCGACAGAAAGGCCCCCGTGTGGCGTACACGGGGGCCTGTCGACCGGGCGGGGGAGCGGCGGGCGTCAGCGCCTGGCGCGCACCCGCTGCCAGGCGTAGCCGGCCGCCGCCAGGCACAGCGTCATGCCGCCCGTCGAGTACAGCTGCAGACGGGTGTCAGGCTCGCGGGCCATCAGCACGAAGATCGTGACCATGCCGGCCAGGGCCACCCAGGTCAGCCACGGGAACGCCCACATCCGGACCACCAGCTTCTCGGGGGCCTCCCGCTCGATCCTGCGGCGCAGCAGCAGCTGGGAGACCGCGATGAAGATCCAGACGACCAGGATGACCGCGCCGATCATGTTCAGCAGCCACGGGAAGACGTCGTCGGGCCGCCAGTAGCTCAGCAGCACGCACAGGAAGCCGACGGCGCACGAGGTGAGCACCGCGACCCGCGGCACCCCGCCGGACACCTTCGCCAGCGCCTTCGGGCCCTGGCCGCGCTCCACCAGCGAGTAGGCGATGCGCGAGGAGCCGTAGATGTTGGCGTTCATCGCCGACAGCAGTGCCACCAGGATGATCACCTGCATCAGCTGTGCGGCGCCCGGGACGCCGATACGTTCGAGCGTGGCGACGTACGGGCCCTTGTGCGGGTCCACGATGTCCTTGGAGTCCCAGGGGATCAGGGTCACCACGACCGCCATGGAGCCGATGTAGAACAGGGCGATGCGCCACATCGCCGTGCGCACGGCGCTCGCCACGCCCCGCACCGGGTCCTCCGACTCGGCCGCCGCGATCGTGACCGTCTCCAGTCCGCCGTACGCGAAGACGGACGCCAGCAGGCCGATGACCAGGCCCTCGCTGCCGTGCGGCAGGAAGTCGGAGAGGTTCGAGGTGCCCGGCGCCCGTGTGCCCGGCAGCACTCCGGTGATCGCCAGCACGCCCAGGACGAGGAAGAGGCTGATCGCGCCGACCTTCAGGGCCGCGAACCAGAACTCGAACTCGCCGAAGTTCCTCACCGCGGCCAGGTTCGCGCCGAGGAACACCACCATGAACAGGGCCACCCACATCCACTGCGGGGTGCCCGGCACCCAGCCCTGGACGATCTTCGCGGCGCCGATGCCCTCCAGGCCGACGGCCGTGCAGAGCAGCACCCAGAACGACCAGCCGGCGGCGAAGCCCGCCCAGGGGCCCATCGCCCGCTCGGCGTGCGCCGAGAAGGACCCCGACGACGGGTAGGCGGCCGACATCTCGCCGAGCATCCGCATCACCAGCATCACCAGGACGCCGGAGACCGCGTAGGCGATGACGATGGACGGACCGGCGGCGGCGATACCCGCCCCGGAACCCACGAACAGGCCGGCGCCGATCACACCGCCGAGGGCGATCATCGACAGATGGCGCTGCTTGAGGCCGTGGGTCAGGGAGGCAGGCTGGTCCTGCGGCGGCGTCTGGGTGGTCGTGCTGCTGCTGGGCATGGGCGCGGCTCGCAGTGCAATAGACGGGCAAAAACCCTGCCAGTCTGGGCAGCCCGTCCGCTCACGCGGAGGGGCCGCCCACTATCCGGACACCGCGAGCGCCCAGGGTGACCGTCCGGCTACGCCGCCGCGACCACCGGAGTGTAGTGCGAGGCGTCGCCCTCGATCGCGTAGCTCTCCTTGCCCTCCAGGCCCACGGGGACGTCACCGGCGACCGTCACCCGGTGCAGCCGGCGCGGCAGCCCGTCGTAGTTGTCGATCGCGTAGTGCTGGGTGGCCCGGTTGTCGAAGAGCACCAGCTGGTGCTCCGACCAGCGCCAGCGCAGCACGTTCTCCGGCCGGACGACATAGGCCTGGAGCAGGTCGAGGATCTTGCGCGACTCGCCCGTCGACAGGCCCACGATCCGCTGCGCGAACCCGCCGATGAACAGTCCGCGCTCACCGGTCAGCGGATGCACACGGACCACCGGATGGGCGGTGCGGTATTTGATGGACGTGAACTGGGCGCGCTGGGCGGCCCGTTCCTCGTCGACGTCCTCCTCCGGCACCGCGTAGTCGTAGTCGTTGGTGTGCTCGGCCCACAGGGTGTCGGCCAGCCGGCGCAGCGGCTCGGGCAGGTCGCGGTAGGCGGCCACCGCGTTGGCGATCAGGGTCTCACCGCCGTACGGCGGGACCGTGATCGAACGCAGGGTGCTGGCCTGGGGCGGGTTGAGCACGAAGGTGACGTCGGTGTGCCAGTGGTTGGCCCGGCCGCGCTCGCTGTCCACCGGCAGCACGTTCGGCGCCCCCTCGACGGCGCCGACCGTCGGGTGGGCGGTGGTGAGGTCGCCCAGGTGGCGGGCGAAGGCCTGCTGGCCGGCGTCGTCCAGGCGCACGTCGTCGAAGACGAGCGCCTTGTGGATGTTCAGGGCCTCCCGGATCCCGGCGACCTCCTCCTCGGCGAGCGGCCGGGAGATGTCGACGCCGGAGACCCGGGCGCCGATGCGCGCGGTGACCTTGGTGATCTTCAGGGACATGACGGTTCCTCTCAGACGAACGCGGGGCTCGGGTACTGGTTGGCGGGGCGGGGCAGGCCGTAGCGCTCCCGCAGGGTCTGACGGGGGCCGTACTCCGTGCGCAGCAGACCGCGGGCGCGCAGGATCGGCACGACGTGCTCGACGAAGGCCGTCAGACCCGAGGGCAGTACGGCGGGCATGATGTTGAAGCCGTCGGCGGCGCCCCGGGTGAACCAGGCCTCGATCGTGTCGGCGACCTGCTCCGGCGTCCCGGCGAAGGTGAGGTGCCCGCGCCCGCCGCCGAGCCGCCCGATCAGCTGCCGCACGGTGAGCCGCTCGCGCCGGGCCAGTTCCACGACGAGCGTGTAGCGGCTCTTGGCGCCCTCGACGGCGGACTCCGGCGGCAGGTCGGCGGGCAGCCGGGCGTCCAGCTCCAGGGTTCCGGGCGCCAGCTGCAGCAGGTGCTCCAGGCGGGCCACGCCGTGGTCGTGCACGATGTGGTCCTCCAGCACCCGCTCGGCGGCCCGGGCCTCGGCCTCGGTCGACCCGAGCACCGGCACGATCCCGGGCAGCACCTTGAGGTGCCCGGGGTCTCGGCCCGCGGCACGCGTGCGGGACTTGAGGTCGGCGTAGAAGGCCTGCGCGTCGGCCAGGGTCTGCTGGGCGGTGAACACCGCCTCCGCGTACCGGGCGGCGAACGCCTTGCCGTCCTCGGAAGAGCCCGCCTGGACCAGCAGCGGATAGCCCTGCGGGGTGCGCGGCACGTTCAGCGCCCCGGCGACCTGGAAGAACCTTCCCCGATGCCGGGGCGGATGGATCTTGCCGTCGTCGCCCCAGACGCCGGCCGCCTTGTCGGCGACGATCGCGTCGTCCTCCCAGCTGTCCCACAGCTTCCGGACGACGTCGAGGAACTCGGCGGCACGGGCGTACCGCTCGGCGTGCGCGGGCTCGGCGTCCAGCCCGAAGTTGCGGGCGGCCTCCGCACCGGCGGTGGTGACGATGTTCCAGCCGGCCCGGCCACCGCTGATGATGTCCAGCGAGGCGAACCGGCGGGCCAGGTTGTAGGGGGAGTTGTAGGAGGTGGACGCGGTCGCGATCAGACCGATGTGCTCGGTGGCCGTCGCGAGCGCGGTCAGCAGGGTGAGCGGTTCCAGGGCGCCGGCCGGCCGCTGGGCGAGGTTGCTCCACAGCTGGGGGCCGTCGGCGAGGAAGAGCGAGTCGAAGGTGCCGCGCTCGGCGATCCGGGCGAGATCGACGTAGTGGGCGAGGTCGACATGCGCGTACGGGTCGCTCTCCGGCAGCCGCCAGGACGCCTCGTGGTGGCCGGTGTTCATCAGGAACGCGTTCAGATGGAGCCGTCGGAGTTGTCGGGTCATGTGAGGTCCTCCGTGACACCGAGCGCGGCCAGCAGCCGCTCGCGGTACTCGCCCAGCACCGGCTCGCGGTAGGAGCGCGGGTGGGGACGGTCGATGGTCAGATCGAGGCCGATCCGGCCCTGGTCCAGGACGAGGACCCGGTCGGCGAGCACGATCGCCTCGTCCACGTCATGGGTGACCAGCAGCACGGAGGGCCGGTGGCGCTTCCACAGGTCGCGCAGCAGGTTGTGCATCCGGATCCGGGTCAGCGCGTCCAGCGCGCCGAACGGCTCGTCGGCCAGCAGCAGTTCGGGCTCGCGTACCAGGGAGCGGGCCAGGGCGGCCCGCTGGGCCTCGCCGCCGGACAGCTCCCCCGGCCAGGCCCGTTCGCGCCCTCCCAGGCCGACCTCCGCCAGCGCGGCCCGGCCACGTTCCCGGGCCTCCTTGCCGTCCAGGCCGAGCAGGACGTTGTCCAGCACCCGGCGCCAGGGCAGCAGCCGTGAGTCCTGGAACACCATCGACACCCGCTCGGGCGCGGTGATCCGCCCGCTCCCGGCCACCCCGTGGTCCAGGCCGGCGACGGCGCGCAGCAGGGTGGACTTGCCCGAGCCGCTGTGGCCGAGCAGGGCGGTGAACTGCCCGGCGGGCAGGTCGAGGTCGACGCCGTCGAGGACCGTACGGTCCTGGAACGACCGGGTCAGGCCCTGGATCCGGACGGCGGGCCGGGTCAGTTGCTCAGTGTGCGGCGCCACGACAGCACCCTCCGTTCGACGAGGCGGACCGCGCCGTCGGAGACCAGGCCGAAGACGCCGTAGATCAGCAGGCCGACCAGGATCACGTCGGACTGGCCGTAGTTCTGCGCCTGGAACATCAGATAGCCCAGACCGCTGGTGGCGTTGATCTGCTCCAGCACCACCAGCCCCAGCCAGGACCCGGTCACACCGAGCCGGAGCCCCACGAAGAACCCGGGCAGCGCGCCGGGGATCACCACCTGGCGGACGAAGGCGAACCGCGACAGGCCCTGCACCTCGGCGAGTTCGACGAAGCGGCTGTCGATGCCCGACAGCGCGGCATGGGTGTTCAGATAGATCGGGACATAGACGACGATCGCGATGATGGCGATCTTGAAGGTTTCCCCGATGCCCAGCCAGAGGATGAACAGCGGGATCAGGCCGAGGGTGGGGATCGCCCGGTTGAGCTGCACGGTCCCGTCGATCAGCGCTTCCCCGGTCCGGCTCAGGCCGGAGGCGAGGGCGAGCAGCACCCCGGCCGTCAGACCGATCGCGAAACCGTAGCCGGCCCGTTCCAGGGAGGTGAGCACATCGGTGGGCAGGGTGCCGTCGCTCCACAGCCGGCCGGCCGTGCGCAGCACCGTCCACGGTGCCGGGACGGCGCCGGGGTCGAGCCGGCCGGCGGCCGAGGCGGCGGCCCACAGGGCGAGCACCGCCAGCGGACCGGCCAGCCGGGCGGCGGGCAGCCGCCTGCCGGGGGAGAGACGCCGGCGCCTGCGGACCTGGCGCGTACCCCCGGCCGCCTCGGGTTCGGCCCCGGGCGCCGCCGTCACCGTCGTCGCGTCGGCCGCCAGCGCTGTCGTCGCGGTACTCGTCGTGGTCGGACCCCCGGCGGTCACCTCCGGTACTCCTCGGGTACGGCCTTGGCGGCCAAGGCCTCGAAGCGGTGGTCGAAGAGCGAGGAGACGTCGAACCTCTTCACGAAGCCACCGTCGGCGAGCAGATCGGCGGTCTCCTGCTCCCACGCGATCGCCTCGTCCCAACGTGCCGGGAAAAGCGGCTTGTTGGTGAGGGCGGTGATGGACCGTGCCTGCGCCGTGGTCAGGTTCTGCGTCTTGACGTAGAACTCCTCGTCCCACACGTCCGGATGCTCGTACGCCCACACCAGGCCCTTGGCCCACTGGGGTATGTACGCGGCGACCGCCGCTGCCTTCGCCGGGTCGTTCAGCACCGACCGCGGCGCCCACAGCAGGTTGAGGAGGTCGACGACCTCGGTGGTGATGGTGTGCGCGCCCCTGGGCCCGTACTGCTTCAGATAGGCGGGCACCTGGCTGTTGGCGAGCGGGGCCACGTCGACCTGCCCGGACTGCAGGGCGGTCAGGAACTGGTTGCTGGTCAGCGGGACGAGCTTCACCTCGTCGTACTTCAGGCCCGCCCGTCTCAGCGCCCTCAGCAGGACCACTCCCTGGGCCTGTCCCTGGGAGAAGGCGAGCCGTCTGCCCCGGAAGCCCTCGACCGTGCGGATGTCGCTGCCCGGCTTGGTGGCGAACAGGTAGTTGGGTTTGCGGGTGATGTCGATCGCCACGATCTTGGCGTCGAAGCCCTGGTAGTGCGCCTGGATCGGCGGGATGCCCGCGTTGTTGGCGAGGTCGAGGGACTTGGCGCGGAAGGCGTTGATGACGTCCGGGCCCGCTCCGATGTTCACCCAGTCCGACACCGTGAAGGGCAGCGCGGGCAGCTTCGCCAGCCTGAACTGGAGCTGCTGCGTGTTCTGGAAGGAGGCGATCTTCAGGCTGGTACCGGCCGGGACCGCGGTGGCCAACGGCTCGGTGCCGGTGCCCTTGGCGGCCGCGGAGGCGTCGCCCCCGGCGCAGCCGCTCAGGCCCGCCACGGCGGCGGACGTGCCGAGCAAACCGAGCAAGGAGGAGAGAAAGACACGACGGTGCATGGGAGGACTCCCCAAGAGGGAAAACGGGAAAGGCCGGAAGAATTCCGGGAGAACAGGCCGGAGCAAGAGGACTCACGCCACGGAAACACGCGCTTCATGCGCGGCAACGTGTCAGCAACAGAGGGTGCGACAACTCGTGAGCGGGGCCATGACCAGGATGTTCCTGGCCATGGACGCCCTCTGTCAACATTCCGAGTTTCTGAATTAAATAGCCTCAGGTGACACGCTCAGCGGATCTCGGAACAATAGGTCGAGCGCCACCGATCCGCCCGCAACCGCCAGCACGGAATCCGGGAAACTCGTCGGGAGGACACGCGCGGCGCGCTCCGCGCCCGCAGCCTCCCGCAGCGCGCGGAGGCAGTCCTCGAAGTACAGGACCCCGACCTCGGTCACCACGACCGTCTCCGGGTTCAGCACGTCCAGCAGCAGCCCGGTCGCCTGCCCGGTCGCCCGGGCCCGGTCCGCCAACAGCCGCAGGGCCACCGCGTCCCCGTCCGCCGCCGCGGCCACCACGTGCATCGGGTTGGCCGATTCGATCACCCCGGCCGCCCGTGCCCGCCGGCACAGAGTCCGCTCGCTCAACTCCGCCTGGAGGCAGCCGGTACGGCCGCACGCGCACGGCTCGACGCCGCCCGGCACCGGGAGATGGGCGATCGCCCCCGCCGCCGACCGCGGGCCGTGGTGCACCTCGTCGTTGGTCGCGAACGCCGCGTCGACCACGTTGCCCACGAACAGGTGCAGCACGCTGCGGCTGCCACGGGCCCGCCCGAAGAGGCGCTCCCCGTTCACCAACGCCCGCGCGTGACCGTCCACATGGACCGGCAGACCGGTGCGGGCGCCGAGCAGCTCCCGCACCGGCACCTCCCGCCAGCCCAGCAGCTCGTGCTCGACGACGGTGCCCGTCTCCCGGTCCACCCAGCCGCCGACCGCCACCCCGACCCCCAGCGGACGGCGGTCCGGCACGGTGGCGAACAACACCGCCAGTGCCTGCGCGGCCCGCTCCAGCACCTGGCCCGGGTCGGTCCGCTCATGCGCCAGCACCCTTTCGGCCACCACCCGGCCACGCAGATCCAGCAACGCCACGGTCGTGTACGGCACGGCCACGTGCACGGCCGCCACCAGGAACCGGGCGTCGTCCAGCTCGACGGGCACGTGCGGGCGGCCGACCCCGCCCGAGCGGCGGGGCGCGGCCGACTCCCGCAGCAGGCCCAGTTCGGCGAGCCGGGCACAGTGTTCGGTCACCGACGCCGGTGACAGCCCCGTCAGCCGGGCGATGGTGCTGCGCGCCACCGGCCCGTGCTCCAGCACGGAGCGCAGCACGACGCTGGCGCTGGTGCGCCGCCGGTCACTGTCGGCGGCACGCGGAACGGGGGAGGAGAGGGTGGGAACCGCGGTCACGGGCATGGAGAACCGTCCTGGGGGCCGACACGTCTCGGGGTCTGGGACGGGCGAGACGTGCCGGGAGGCCGCTCTACCCCGGTCGGCGACAGGTGGCCGTGCCCTGGCGTCGCAGGTCGACATAGCGACGCGACGTGAAGTACCGGGCCTGGGCAACCATGCGTTCGAAACTAGCAAAACGCCCCCGCCCTGCCCAGACGACGCCCGACGGGCGAGACGACGGCTTGACCGAAGGTCGGACTGGCGCCGGGGCTTTGGAGGGACCCGACAACTCGGGCCCGGGTGGGAGGAGTGAGGTGCGCGGCCCTGCCTCAGTGACCCGGATCACGCCCCGTCAGGTGTGAGCGGCCCCCTTTGTGTGAAGCGCACGAATCCGCCGTTCCCCCCTTTGTCGAGCGCCGACGGTGATCACCCCCGGCGCGCTGGGATAGCGTCACGATGTCCCGACGTGTTCACACCATCCCGCGGAGTCCCCATGAGCACCGCCACCGCCACCGCTCGTCCCGGCGCAGTCCTCGCCGACCTGCTGCCCTCGTCCCGTGTCCGCGACGTCGCCCTCGTGCTCGGCGGCGCCGTGCTCACCGGACTCGCGGCGCAGCTGTCGGTCCCGGTGCCGCACTCCCCGGTGCCGGTGACCGGTCAGACCTTCGCCGCGCTGCTCGTCGGCACCTCGCTCGGCGCCCGCCGCGGCTTCCTCTCCCTCGCCCTGTACGCGCTCGCCGGTGTGGCGGGCGTGCCGTGGTTCGCGGGCGGCGCCTCCGGGGCCGGGATGGTCTCCTTCGGCTATGTCCTCGGCATGCTGCTCGCCGCCGCCGCCGTGGGCGCCCTGGCCCGCCGCGGCGCCGACCGCTCCCCGCTGCGCATGGCGGGCGCGATGATCCTGGGCGAGGCGATCATCTACGCGGTCGGCGTGCCCTACCTGGCCCTGGCCGCGCACCTGTCCGCGTCCCAGGCGATCTCCCTCGGCCTCACCCCGTTCCTGATCGGCGACGCCCTGAAGGCGGCCCTGGCGATGGGCCTGCTCCCGGCCGCCTGGAAGCTCGTCGACAAGCGCTGAGGTCCGGTTCCGGTTCTGTTTAAAGAGGTCCGTCCGGCTCGCGCCTTCGCCGAGCCGGGCGGACCTCTTTGCCGTCCGGCCGCTCGTGGGGTCGTCGGGACAGCGCGATGGCCCGCACGGCCTGATCGGCGTCAGGTCGTGCGGGCCATGTCCTGCGGCCTGGGTCAGCCGACGGGCACCTTGTCGGTGGGCGCCTCGGCCGCGGGGGCGGGACGGTTCACCCCGAGCCGCTGCCGGACGAGGGCGATCACCAGCACGATCGCCGCGGTCCGGCGCGCATGTGCCGCTACCGCGGTTCCCGTGGAAGAGGTCCGTCCGGCTTGCGCCTTCGCCGAGCCGGATGGACCTCTTTGCCGTCCGGCCGCTCGTGGGGTCGTCGGGACAGCGCGATGGCCCGCACGGCCTGATCGGCGTCAGGTCGTGCGGGCCATAGTCCTGCGGGTGGGGTCGGTCGGCCTGGGTCAGCCGACGGGCACCTTGTCGGTGGGCGCCTCGGCCGCGGGGGCGGGACGGTTCGCCCCGAGCCGCTGCCGGACCAGGGCGATCACCAGCACGATCGCCGCGACCAGCAGCGACAGCAGCACCGTCTCGCGGCCGTCGTGTTCCGTATCCGTCAGCATGTAGCCGAGGATGAACATGATCAGCGCGGCCGTCGCCCAGGTCAGGTACGGGTAGAGCCACATCTTCACGACGAGCTTCTCCGGCGCCTCACGCTCGATGATCTTCCGCATCCGCAGCTGCGAGAAGCAGATGGCCAGCCAGACGAACAGAGCCACCGCGCCGCTGGAGTTGACCAGGAACAGGAAGACCGAGTCCGGGTACTGGTAGTTGAAGAACACCGCCACGAAGCCGAAGACGACCGACGCCAGGATGGCCGTCATCGGCACACCACGGGAGGTGGTGCGGGCGAACGCCTTCGGCGCGTCACCGCGCTGGCCGAGCGAGAACGCCATCCGGGAGGCCGTGTAGAGGCCGGAGTTGAGACAGGACAGCACCGACGTCAGCACGATGACATTCATGATCTCGCCGGCGTGGGCGATGCCGAGGGAGTTCAGCGCGGCGACGTAGGAGCCGTCCTTCGCGATGGACTTGTCGTTCCACGGCAGCAGCGAGACCACCACCAGGATCGAGCCCAGGTAGAAGACGCCGATCCGCCAGATGATGCTGTTGGTGGACTTGGTGACCGCGCGCTGCGGGTTCTCCGACTCGCCGGCCGCCAGGGTGGCGATCTCGCTGCCCATGAAGGAGAAGACGACCAGCAGCACACCGGTGAGGATGGCGCCGGGGCCGTGCGGCAGGAAGCCGCCGTGGCTCGTCAGGTTGCCGAAGCTCGCCTTGTCGGCGTGCACGCCCGGCAGCACGCCGAACACGGCGAGCAGACCGATGACGACGAACGCGCCGATCGCCACGACCTTGATGCCGGCGAACCAGAATTCGAACTCGCCGTAGGAGCCGACGGAGACCAGGTTGGTGGCCGTCAGGACGACCATCACGATCAGTGCCCAGCCCCACTGCGGGACGGCCGGGACCCAGCCTTCGAGGATCTTGGCGCCGGCGGTGGCCTCCACGGCCAGCACGACGACCCAGAAGAACCAGTAGAGCCAGCCGATGGAGAAACCGGCCCAGCGGCCGAGCGCACGGTCGGCGTGCGCGGAGAACGAACCGGAGGTCGGGTTCGCCGCCGACATCTCGCCCAGCATGCGCATCACCAGCACGACGAGCGTGCCGACGAGGGCGTACGAGAGAAGGATGCCCGGTCCCGCGGTGGCGATACCGGAACTGGAGCCGACGAAGAGGCCGGCCCCGATGACACCACCGATCGCGATCATCGTCAGGTGGCGGTTTTTGAGTCCTGCTTGGAGGCCCGAACCAGGGGTCATGGACGGATTTCCTTTGCGCCAGGTGGAGCTGCCCGCACGAGCGGTGTACGAGTCGGTCCAGTGAATCCGAGGCTAACGAATTCGGGAACCTCTGAATCCGGATCGTTACTTGAGGTTTTCTTGAGGTTCTATGGTCTGCCTCACATTTTCGGCAGAGTTGATCACCCCGACACCCGGGGCTGCTGCCCGGAAACAGCCGTGACACACTCGACTCATGCGCGTGTATCTCGGCTCGGACCATGCGGGCTACGAACTCAAGAACCACCTCGTCGAGTGGCTGAAGGCCGCCGGCCACGAGCCCGTCGACTGCGGGCCGCACATCTACGACGCCCAGGACGACTACCCGCCCTTCTGTCTGCGGGCGGCCCGGAAGGCGGCCGCTGACCAGGACTCCCTCGGCATCGTGATCGGCGGCTCCGGCAACGGCGAGCAGATCGCCGCGAACAAGGTGAAGGGCGTGCGGGCGTCCCTGGCCTGGAGCGAGGAGACCGCCGCACTGGGCCGGCAGCACAACGACGCCAACGTGGTGGCCGTCGGTGCGCGCATGCACAGCACCGAGGAGGCGACCAAGTTCGTCGAGATCTTCCTGAACACCCCGTTCTCGGGTGACGAGCGCCACATCCGCCGTATCGACATGCTGTCGGCGTACGAGACGACCGGCGACCTGCCCCCGATCCCGGCCCACCACCCGCAGCAGGACTGAGCCCCCACGGGGGCTGTGAGCGACCGCAGGACCGGAAGGAACGGCAACCGTGCCAGAGGGGCACACGATTCACCGGCTGGCACAGGACTACGCCGCCCGCTTCTCCGGCACGGCCCCGCGCGTCACCAGCCCCCAGGGCAAGTTCTCCGACGCCGCGGACCTGCTGGACGGTGCCGTGCTCACGGCCACCGAGGCCCACGGCAAGCACCTCTTCCTGCGGTTCCGGGACGCCGACTGGGTCCACATCCACCTCGGCCTCTTCGGCAAGGTCGGCTTCGGGGACGCGCCCGCGCCCCCGCCGGCCGACACCGTCCGGCTCCGGCTCGCGACCGACACCTCCTACGTCGACCTGCGCGGCCCCACCACCTGCGCCCTGATCACCGAGGCCGAGAAGCGGGCCGTGCACGACCGGCTCGGCCCCGACCCGCTGCGCGAGGACGCCGACCCGGGCGCCGCGTACCACAGGATCTCCCGCAGCCGTACGACGATCGCCGCGCTGCTCATGGACCAGAAGGTGGTGGCCGGCGTCGGCAACGTCTACCGCGCCGAGGTCCTCTTCCGGCACGGCGTCGACCCCTACCGCCCGGGCCGGGACGTCACCCCGGCCGAGTGGGACGCCCTGTGGGCCGACCTCGTCGCCCTGATGCGCGAAGGCGTCCGGAACAACCGGATCGACACCGTACGCCCCGAGCACACCCCGGAGGCGATGGGCCGGCCGCCCCGCGTGGACGACCACGGCGGCGAGGTCTACGTCTACCGTCGCGCGCCCCAGCCCTGCCATATCTGCGGCGATGAGATCCGCACCGCCGGCCTCGCCGCCCGCAACCTCTTCTGGTGCCCCACCTGCCAGCGCCCCTGAGGGCACCCCACCGCCGACGGCCCCGCGCCGGCCCGGGGGCCCTGGAAGCCGTGAAAAGGGCCTAGAAGCCGTGCGAGACCCAGGGGGCCACCGGGGAGCCGAAGGCCACCGAGGCCTCCGTCAGCGACCCCGGCCGCAGCTCCCTCACCCGCCCGGCCGCCGCCAGCGACAGCAGGGTGACGCCGCCCAGGTAGGCCGCGCCCAACTCCCTCACGGACAGGGCGAGGTCGGCCGGGTCGGAGGTGCGCTCGCAGGACGCCCCCTTGCTGTCGCCGGTCAGCCGCCAACGCCCCGCATTCCAGGGGCAGAAGGCGTCCTCCACCTCGAGGACGACGTCCACCGGCACCTGGTACGTACGCGCCGACAGGGCCGCGCCCACCTCCACGAGACGGACGTATCCGCCGTCCCGCGTCCGCGGCACGCAGCGACGCAGGTCGGATACCTGGTGCTGCCAGGCCTCGTCGACCGGCCGCCCGCGCACCGCCAGCGTCGTCATCAGGTCGATGCCGAACAGGAAGCGCCACAGCGCGGCCTCGGACGCCGGATCCAGCCCGGCCAGGTCCTTCAGGGTGACCGTTCCGTCGTGTCCGCTCGGCCCCCAGCCCATCTTGGTGCGAAAACGCGCGTACCCGGTCACTCGGCCGTCCCGCTCGGCGACCACGCACTGCAACGCCGACGCGCCCTCCCGCTCGCTCTCCGGGTCGAGCAGGGCGGCCCGCTCCCAGCCCGGCCGCCGGGCCAGCATGCCGGGACGGCGGGGCACCAGGGCCGCGTAGACCGCCTCGCACTCCGCCAGCGCCTCGGTGGGCGACGCGTAGCGCACGCGCACCTCGTCGGTGCCCTCGGGCAGGGCCAGCGAGACCCGGCCGGTGTCTATCTCGGCGTGCAGCTGGAAGGTCGCCGAGCCGTAGCCGAAACGGCCGTAGATCGCGGGTTCGGAGGCGAACAGGGCCGCCAGCGGCTCCTCCTTGGCGCGCGCGTCGTCCAGCAGCCGCCGCATCATCGCCGTCAGCACCCCGCGCCGCCGGTGCGTCGCGGACACGCTGACCATGGTCACGCCGGCCGTGGGCACCACCGCGCCACCCGGCACGGTCATCCGGAAGCTGAAGGCACCGGACGTGCCGACGATCGCGTCCGCGTCCCAGACGGCCAGCGAACGGTCGAACTCGGTGAGCGATCTGTCCAGTTCGCGCTCCTCCGAGGGGGCCGGGCCGCCGCCGAACGCCCGGGCCAGGTGGTCCCACCACCGGTCGAACTCCTCCGGACGCAGTGTCTTCAGCTCGGTGCCGCCGTCAATCCCCATGAGCCATGCCTATCAGCGCATTGCGGGACGAGCCAGCGAATTTCTCCCGGGCGGCCGCGCGAGGGCCCCGCGTGCCGTTCACTGTGAGGACGCAGCGCGAGCGAAAGACGAAGCACGGCCTCGCACGGGGGACAAGTGGGACCTCCCGTGCCAAGCGGCCGGTCCGATGGATAGGGTCCCGAACTAATGGCAGCAGGACGAGAGCGGCGCGCGAAGGCCGGGACGTTCACGGCCCGGTGGCGGATGCAGTGGCACCGGGCCCGCGTCGGCCTGCGCAGAAGCGCCGTCGACTACTTCCGCGGCGACGGATCGGACTGGATCGCCTTCGCCGGACTGCTGCTGACCATCCCCGTCCTCGCCGCCATGACCCTCGGCAACGCGGTGTGGTGCTCCCCGGCCACCCTGGTGCTGCCGATCGTCGCGGGCGGCCTGCTGCTGCGCCCGGCGAGCCTGCTCGGCCTGTACGCGGCGGCGGCCACCGCGCTCATCGTGGAGTCGCTGCGGCTCGGCCCGTACACCGAGGGGCCCTCGCGGGTCACCCCGGGACTGGTCCTGGTGGTCGCCGCGTGCGGCTTCTTCGGGCTGCTGACCGCGCAGTTCCGCAGCCGGGTCGGGGTGCCCTGGCGGCGCGGCGGCACCATGCTGTTCGACCTGCGCGAGCGGATCCGGGTGCAGAGCAAACTGCCCAAGCTGCCGCAGGGATGGCACCACGAGATGGCGCTGCGCCCGGCCGGCGGCCAGTCCTTCTCCGGCGACTTCGTCGTCGCGGCCCGCACGAACGGCGGCCGGACGCTGGAGGTCGTGCTCACGGACGTGTCCGGCAAGGGCATGGACGCGGCCTCGCGCGCCCTGCTGCTCTCCGGCGCCTTCGGCGGTCTCCTCGGCTCGCTCCCCCCGCACTCCTTCCTCCCGGCGGCGAACGGCTATCTGCTCCGCCAGGAATGGGACGAGGGCTTCGCCACCTCCATCCACCTGGTGCTGGACCTCGACTCCGGCGACTACGAGCTGTACTCCGCGGGGCATCCGCCGGGGCTCCAGCTCAGCGCGGGCAGCGGACGCTGGGAGGAGAAGGCCGCGGAGGGGCCACTGCTCGGGGTGTACGACGGCGCCCAGTTCGACTCCGTGAAGGGCTCGCTGCGGCCCGGGGACGTGCTGATGCTGTTCACGGACGGCCTCGTGGAGACCTCCGACCGCGACATCGTCGAGGGCATCGACCGCCTCACCGGCGAGGCCGACCGCTATGTCGCCGGAGGTTTCCACGGCGCCGCCTGGCATCTCATCGAGGCGGTCGCCAAGGACGTCAACGACGACCGCGCCCTCCTGCTCATCTGCCGCCAGACATCGGCCAACGGCCGCTGAGCTACGCCGTGCGGGTGGCGGCCGTCAGCGGGGCCAGCACCCGCCAGCCCTCGCGCTCGTACAGCGCCCGGCCCTCCACGGTCGCGCCCAGCACGGCTGCCGTCACGCCCTCACCGGCGGCCGCTTCGGTCAGGACCCGCAGCATCGCGCGCCCGAGACCGCGCCGCTGGTGGGCGGGGTCCGTCTCGACCTGGTCGACGACCGCGGTCCGGCCGGTGACGGCGATCTGGGCGCGCCCGGCGAACGCCCCGTCGGCGGCGCGCACCGACACCTTGGTGACCCCGCCCCGCTCCCAGCGGACCAGCCGGTAGCCCTCGGCGAGGGGCGGCGCTGCGGCCCCGGGGGCGGGCAGCGCGGTGGACATCAGGAAGTTACGGCCGCCCGCCAGGGCCCAGCCGGGCGGCAGCCAGGCCTCCAGGGTCCGCGGCGGCACGAAGGTCTTGAGCCAGACGCCGGGAGCGTGGGTGTTCTCGGCGATCTTGCGTACGGTCGCCTCGTCGGCGGCGGGCAGCACATGCCGCGCGATCTCGTGGGCCAGGCCGACGTCGACCGTGAACCCCCAGGACCGGACGGCCGGTTCGGACGCCCCGCGCGAGAGGGCCCAGCCGTGGACCCAGGCGTGCACGGCGTCGGCGGTGGTGGCGAAAGGCAAGGCGCCCTCCTCGAACGGGTAACAGGTGCTGGGCCGGTTCGACCATGACAACACAGAGGGCCGGAGCGGCGCGAGCACTTATGCGGACCCGCCGGCCGCCCGGCCGGGGGACACTGGCCGAATGACACCGGCGGACACGCGACGGACAGCGGCGGCCGCCGGGGGAGCGGGACAGGTGGCGTAGTGGGCGGGGGACGGATGGGACCGCAGGACAGGGGGCGGATGACAGCCTCGGACACGGGACGGTCGGCAGTGGCCGTCGGGGCGCCGGCGGCGCGCGGGGGTGGCGAGGTGACGGCAGAGGGGCCCGGGGCCCTGCTCACCCTCGCCGAGGTCGAGGCCGTCGCGCGCGCCGCCCAGGCGGGGCAGACCGACAAGGGGGGCCGTCCCTACGCCGAACACCTCGCGGCCGTCGCCGAGGGGGTCCGTGCCCGCGGCGGTGACCCGGAACAGATCGCGGCGGCCTGGCTGCACGACTCCGTCGAGGACGCGGCGCTCACCCGGGAGTGGCTGGCCACGGCCCCCCTGGCCCCGCGCACCAAGGCCATCGTGGACGCCCTCACCAAGCGGCCGGGCGAGGAACCGCGGGAGTACGCCCACCGGATCCTCGCCACCCCGGGCGCGCTGCTGGTGAAGGAGTCCGACCTGGCACACAACGCCGATCCGGGCCGGCTGGGCGTCCTGCCCGAACCGACCCGGCGGAGACTGACGGAGAAGTACGCCCGAATGCGCGCGCTTCTCGGTCTGCCTAGACGCTGACCTGCTCCCGCTGAAGATCCCGCTCGCGCTCCCGCTGCCGGTCCTTCTTCTCCCGCTCCCGGGCCAGTTCGGCCGCGTCCTGCTGGAACGCCCATTCCATCCTGGGCTCCATCGCGAAGCGGAAGACGCGCTGCACCGGCCGGGTGCACAGCAGGGTGATGGCGACGGGCGCGAGGAGGGTGACGACGAGGGAGCCGAGGAGCCCGTGCCGCATGGCGAGGTCGAACCCGCCCATGTAGAGCGAGGTCTTGACCACGAACCCGTGGAGCAGATAGCCGTACAGCGTGCCCGCGCCGAGCGCGGTGAACCACGTCCGGCGGCCCGGCACCCAGGCCAGGAAACAGGCGGTCAGCAGCAGCGCGCAGCCGAACATGGCCAGCGTCATGAGCGGACCGGTCCACCAGGGCTCGCCGAGGTCCTGCGCGGAACTCTGCCGGTAGAACCAGCCGCCGTCCACGCGCGGCACGGTCCACCACCCGATGGCCAGCGCCGCGGCGAACACCGGCACCGCCAGGATCCGTACCCGGCGTCGGCGTATCAGCGCGAAGTGCTCCGGCTTCAGCAGCAGGCCGAGGACGAAACAGGGCAGGAACTGCAGGACGCGGCCGAGGTCCAGGTTGTCGTCGATCCCCGGCGTCACCGAGCCGACCATGGCGATGCCGAGCGCGACGGGCAGCGGCCAGCGCACCAGCTTCCACAGGGGTGTGGTCAGCCGCCAGATGAACAGCGCGCACAGGAACCAGGTCAGGTAGTAGGGGGAGACGAGGCTGATCGGGTCGGAGGCCTGGCCCGCGTAGCGCCGGAACAGCGAATAGGCGATCTGGAACAGCAGGTACGGCACCGCGACCCCGGTGATCAGCCGCTTCAGCCGGTCCGGGCGCATGTCGAAACTGCGGGAGAAGTAGCCGGAGATGACGATGAACGCCGGCATGTGGAAGGTGTACACCACGTTGTACAGGCCTTCCAGGGCCCGGTTGTCCGTCTTGATCGCCGACCAGGAGTGGCCCAGCGCCACCAGCACGATGGCCAGGTACTTGGCGTTGTCGAAGAACGGATCGCGCTGTTTTCCGGGTCTGTCGGCCTGCGGCTGCCCCTCCTGGGTACTCACCGAGGTACGCGGACCGGGCCCTCCACGCACCGGCGACTGTGCCGGGGGGAGCGGCCTGCGGTCATGGCCGGGGGACGGGGCGGCGTCAAACATCTCAGGCACCCTAGCGTCGGCCGCGGGATTCCGTAAAACCCGTGCGGTCATTCCTGGTTATCGCGTCCGGGTACCCCGGAATTATCGGAACTTGCCCGTGGGGGCGGGGTGATGATGGGCACACAGGTGTCGGCTGTTCACCCCGGATGTACCGATTAATCCACACTAACTCGGGCATACGGCGTCTCTGTGTTGTGTACTCCGAATCGCGGCGTGGTCCGATGAGTGGATAGTGAAACGAAGTTCCTTGAATTCGTGTGGATTCGGTGCCGGAGTGTCTCCTCGTATTCATGTGCGAGCCGTCGCACGCCGGAGGACCTGCCCGACGTTGTGTCACGAGCCGCATACGGGGGCCGGGTTGGTGGCACGATGGTTCTGGCGGGGGTGCGCGGGCCGTACCCCCGGGCCGGGAGCGGACCGACCTAGGGTGTGATCAGTTGTGGCCATTTCACTGTCTGTGGTGCTGCTGTTGGCGATCATCCTGGTGGTGCTGATCCGAGGGGGGAACATCAAGGCCGGCCCAGCGATCGTCGCGATCCTCTTCGGCTTCTTCCTCGCCTCCACCGGAATGGCCCCGTCCATCAGCCGGTTTCTGAACTCGATAGCGGAGTCCATCAACTCGATCAGATTCTGACCCCGGCGCGACCCCGGCCCGTGCCCCTGCCTGCGCCGAGCGTCGCTCGGGGGCCACGCGGGGCTGGACGACCCCGGGAACGGCCGAAGGCCCAGGCGGAGGAGAACGACCTCTCGCCTGGGCCTTCGGCGTGCAGAGCGGGCGACGGGAATCGAACCCGCGTAGCTAGTTTGGAAGACTAGGGCTCTACCATTGAGCTACGCCCGCAGTGGCGCACCGCAGGTCCGTGACCGCGGCACTGGAGGCATCGTAGCGGGTCGCGCGGCGCCGGGGCCAATGTGTTGCCCGACGCGCGGACCGCGCGGACGTCATCCCGGCCCCCTCCGCCGATGCGGCCGACGGATCCGGCCGGGGCATGTACCCTACGTGTCGCACCAGACGGGGTGTGGCGCAGCTTGGTAGCGCGTCCGCTTTGGGAGCGGAAGGCCGTGGGTTCAAATCCCGCCACCCCGACCACCGGCTCGAGACGTCGGGATGATCGCCTTTTGGGGCGCTGACCCGCTGCGGTTACTATGCAAGCTGCGCGCCCGTGTGTCCCGGCCCACTCGGCCTACGAACTCTCCCGGGCGGCGAAATCCGCCGGAACCAGTCTGGCTCCGGCAGAAACCAAGCAGTCAGCCACAAGGAGACCGAACCGTGAAGAGCGCCGTGGAGACCCTGAACCCGACCCGGGTTCGGCTCACTGTCGAGGTGCCCTTCGAGGAGCTCAAGGACAGCCTCGACGCGGCGTACAAGAAGATCAACCAGCAGGTCACGGTGAAGGGCTTCCGCAAGGGCAAGATCCCCGCCCGCGTCATCGACCAGCGGTTCGGCCGGGGTGCGGTGCTGGAGGAGGCCGTCAACGACGCGCTCCCGAAGTTCTACACCGAGGCGGTCAACGAGGCCGAGCTGAACCCGCTGGGCCAGCCCGAGGTCGACATCACCGAGCTGAAGGACGGCGAGACGCTGAACTTCACCGCCGAGGTCGACATCCGCCCGACCCTGGAGATCCCGGACTACTCCGGTATCGAGGTCGAGGTCGACGCCGTCGAGGTCACCGACGAGGACGTCGAGAAGTCGGTCGAGCAGCTGCGCGAGCGCTTCGCCTCCACCTCCCCGGTCGAGCGTGCCGCCGAGGACGGCGACGTCGTCACCATCGACCTGAAGGCCAAGGTCGAGGGCGAGGTCCTCGAGGACGGCATCGCCGACGGTGTCTCGTACACCATCGGCTCCGGCGAGCTGCTTGACGGCGTCGACGACGCCGTCAAGGGCCTGTCCGCCGGTGAGGAGACCACCTTCACCTCCGAGCTGAAGGGCGGCTCCGCTGCGGGCAAGGAGGCCGAGGTCTCCGTCAAGGTCACCCAGGTCGCCGCCCGCGAACTGCCCGAGCTGGACGACGAGTTCGCGCAGCTCGCCTCCGAGTTCGACACCCTGGACGAGCTGAAGGCCGACAGCCGCAAGCGCCTGGCCAACATGAAGCAGTTCGACCAGGCCACCCAGGCTCAGGAGCGCGTCCTGGAGAAGCTCCTGGAGCTGGTCGAGGTCCCCGTCCCCGAGAAGCTGCTCGAGGACGAGATCAACACCCGCAAGCACAACCTGGAGCACCACCAGCTCGGCCAGATGGGCCTCACCCTCGACAAGTACCTGGAGATCCAGGGCAAGACCGCCGAGGAGTTCGACACCGAGACCCGCGAGGCCGCGGTCAAGGGCATCAAGACCCAGTTCGTCCTCGACGAGCTGGTGAAGAAGGAGAACCTCAACGTCAACCAGGAGGAGCTCACCGAGCACCTCATGCGGCGTGCGGCCTCCTCCGGCATGTCCCCCGACCAGTTCGCCCAGGCCGTCGTCGAGGGCGGCCAGGTCCCGCTCCTGGTCGGCGAGGTCGCCCGCGGCAAGGCCCTGGCCGTCGTGGTCGAGGCCGCCACGGTGAAGGACACCAACGGCGAGGTCATCGACCTGGACGACGAGGACGAGACCGAGGAGGCGTCGGCCGAGGCCGAGGCCACCGAGGCCGCCGCCGAGGAGAAGACCGAGGGCTGAAACGCCCCGCGGCGCCTCTGAAGCACCGCCGACGGGCCCTGGGGATCCCCCCGGGGCCCGTCGTCGTACCCGGCCGCCGCGCGAGCCCTCGTACGCACCGTCCCCCGCTCACGCCGGCCGTCGTACCCCTCGTCCGGCGTACACGCGTCCGATCGTCGCCCCGGGGGCCCGCGGGCCGCCGGCCACCACGCCTGCGGCCACCCTCACCCGCCCCTTCCGGCGGCACCCGGCCCCCCTCGTCCGGCCGCACCAGGCGCCCGCCCCCGGCCGGCCCCCGCCCCCGAACCGGGCGGCCCCCGCACCCGATCCGCCGGTCCCACGGGCCTCGACCGCGCTACGCCCCCGGCGAACACTCCCATCTCCGGGATTCCCCGAGGGGACCTGAGCGTTAGGGTCCATGAAGACGGGGGCAGGGGAGTCTCCTGAGACCCCCGCAAAGCCTCCGGCAGGACGACGTGAGACGGCCCGGCGCCGTCGTAAGACGAGCAGGTGGATACGTGACGAATCTGATGCCCTCAGCCGCCGGCGAGCCTTCCATCGGTGGTGGCCTCGGCGACCAGGTCTACAACCGGCTGCTCGGCGAGCGGATCATCTTCCTCGGCCAGCAGGTCGACGACGACATCGCCAACAAGATCACCGCGCAGCTGCTGCTCCTTGCCGCCGACCCGAGCAAGGACATCTACCTCTACATCAACAGCCCCGGCGGCTCGGTGACGGCCGGCATGGCGATCTACGACACCATGCAGTACATCCCGAACGACGTGGTCACGATCGCGATGGGCATGGCCGCCTCGATGGGCCAGTTCCTGCTCACCGGTGGTGCCGCGGGCAAGCGCTTCGCGCTGCCGCACGCCGACATCATGATGCACCAGGGCTCCGCGGGCCTCGGCGGTACGGTCTCGGACATCAAGATCCAGGCCGAGTACCTCCTGCGCACCAAGAAGCGCATGTCCGAGCTGACCGCGCAGCACTCCGGCCAGACGGTCGAGGCGATCATCCGCGACGGTGACCGCGACCGCTGGTTCACCCCGGAAGAGGCCAAGGAGTACGGTCTCATCGACGAGATCATCACGCACGCCTCGGGTGTTCCGGGAGGCGGCGGCACCGGTGCCTGACCGGCCCGGCAACGCCACGCACCGCCGAGACCCCAGCCCCCAGAACGCCACCAGGACGGTGAACACCCCATGAGCAACTTCCCCGGCGCCGCCAGCGGCATGTACGAAGGGCCTCGCCCCGAGAGCCGGTACGTCATCCCGCGCTTCGTCGAGCGCACCTCCCAGGGCATCCGCGAGTACGACCCGTACGCGAAGCTCTTCGAGGAGCGCGTGATCTTCCTGGGCGTCCAGATCGACGACGCCTCCGCCAACGACGTCATGGCGCAGCTGCTGTGCCTGGAGTCGATGGACCCGGACCGCGACATCTCGATCTACATCAACAGCCCCGGTGGCGACATGACCGCCCTGACGGCGATCTACGACACCATGCAGTTCGTGAAGCCCGACATCCAGACGGTCTGCATGGGCCAGGCGGCCTCCGCCGCGGCCATCCTGCTGGCCGCCGGTACGCCGGGCAAGCGCATGGCGCTGCCGAACTCCCGGGTGCTGATCCACCAGCCCGCCGGCTCCACGGGCCGCGGTCAGCTGTCCGACCTGGAGATCATCGCCAAGGAATTCACCCGGATGCGTGAGCAGCTGGAGGACATGCTGGCGAAGCACTCCAACCAGCCGCTGGAGAAGATCCGCGAGGACATCGAGCGCGACAAGATCCTCACGGCCGACGAGGCGCTGGCGTACGGCCTCGTCGACCAGATCATCTCCACTCGCAAGCTCAACAATTCCGAGGTCCGCTGACCCGCAGGACGTACTTTTCGCCCCACTTGGCATGGTGCACGGCAAAGTGAACCCTGCCAAGGGGGGCCCGAACACCGGGCCCGGCAAGGTACCGTCGGACATAAGGCAGCACCAGGAGTCGCTGGACTCGTAGCGTCCAGGCGTCTCCCAGGCGAAGGGGAAGCACACCGTGGCACGCATCGGTGACGGCGGCGATCTGCTCAAGTGCTCGTTCTGCGGCAAGAGCCAGAAGCAGGTCAAGAAGCTCATCGCAGGGCCCGGTGTGTACATCTGCGACGAGTGCATCGACCTCTGTAACGAGATCATCGAGGAAGAGCTCGCGGAGACCAGCGAGGTCCGCTGGGAGGAGCTGCCCAAGCCTCGCGAGATCTACGAGTTCCTCGAGGGCTATGTGGTCGGCCAGGAAGCGGCCAAGAAGGCGCTCTCCGTCGCGGTGTACAACCACTACAAGCGGGTCCAGGCGGGCGAGAACGGCGGCGGGAGCGGCCGGGACGACGCCATCGAGCTGGCGAAGTCGAACATCCTCCTGCTGGGCCCCACGGGCTCCGGCAAGACCCTCCTCGCGCAGACCCTCGCGCGCATGCTGAACGTCCCGTTCGCGATCGCCGACGCGACGGCGCTCACCGAGGCGGGATACGTCGGCGAGGACGTCGAGAACATCCTCCTGAAGCTCATCCAGGCGGCGGACTACGACGTCAAGAAGGCCGAGACGGGCATCATCTACATCGACGAGATCGACAAGGTGGCCCGCAAGAGCGAGAACCCCTCGATCACCCGCGATGTCTCGGGTGAGGGTGTCCAGCAGGCCCTGCTGAAGATCCTGGAGGGCACCACGGCCTCCGTCCCGCCGCAGGGCGGCCGCAAACACCCCCACCAGGAGTTCATCCAGATCGACACGACGAACGTCCTGTTCATCGTGGGCGGCGCCTTCGCGGGCCTGGAGAAGATCATCGAGTCCCGGGCCGGCGCCAAGGGCATCGGCTTCGGCGCGACGATCCTGTCCAAGCGCGAGCTGGAGGCCAAGGACGTCTTCGAGGACGTCATGCCGGAGGACCTGGTCAAGTTCGGCATGATCCCCGAGTTCATCGGCCGTCTCCCAGTCATCACCTCGGTCCACAACCTGGACCGCGAGGCCCTGCTGCAGATCCTCGTCGAGCCCCGCAACGCGCTCGTCAAGCAGTACCAGCGCCTCTTCGAACTCGACGGCGTGGAACTGGACTTCGAGCGCGAGGCGCTGGAGGCCATCGCCGACCAGGCCATCCTGCGCCAGACCGGCGCCCGTGGCCTGCGCGCCATCATGGAGGAGGTCCTCCAGGGCGTGATGTACGAGGTCCCGTCCCGCAAGGACGTCGCCCGTGTCGTCATCACCGCCGACGTGGTCCTCTCCAACGTCAACCCGACCCTGATCCCGCGCGACGCCCGCGGCCGCGGCTCGGGGGAGCAGAAGACGGCGTAGCCGGCCACGAGCGCGGGACGCGCGACAGGCACGAGAACACGAGGAAGGGGCCCCGGTCGACCGGGGCCCCTTCCTCGTGTGCGGTGTCCGCGTCAGGCCTTGACGCGGACCTCCTTGCGGAACTTGGCGGCGAGTTCCGCGTCGGCCGCCGGGTCGCTGCTGCGGCCCGCGGCGAGGCTGGCTATGTCCATCGGCATGACCATGCCGAGAGTGCTGTGGTCACCCCAGATGCAGATCGTCATCGTCACGTTCTTGGGCCCGCCGGTGCTCTGGCCGGTCGGGGCCTGGGCCTGCTGGCACTTGAGGACCGCGCCGTCGAGCCCGGCGGGCTGGTACGACTTCGGCTCGTCCTTCAGGGTGACGTCCTTGTTGCCACTGTCCTTCTGGGCCTCGGTCTTCATGTAGGCGAACATGGCGTCGACGGTCTTCTCCGGGTCGTCGATCGTGCCGTAGACACCGCCGAACTGGATCATCTTCTGGCTCAGCGGGTTGCTCTTGTCCCCGGACTGGTACTGGGCGCTGACGTCGTGCGGGCCGTGCACGCCCCACTTCTCCGCGTCCTTGAGGTCGTCCTTCTTCATCGTGCCGCTGTCGGTGTTGCCCCGCGTGTACTCCGTCAGCACGGTCGCCGGGGTCGTCAGCTTGTGGGGGCCGTCGTCCGCCACCGAGCTGCCGCTGCTGCTGCCGCCGACCACGAGGTACACGGCCACCGCCACGACCGCCACCACGGCCACCGCCGCGATGATCAGGCCCGTCTTCTTCTTGCCGCCCGCCGGGACCGGCGGCTGCGGGCCGCCGTAGGGCTGCTGGCCATACGGACCCGGCTGCTGCGGCGCGCCCTGCTGCGGATAGCCGTACCCGGGCTGCGGCGCGGCCGCGGGCGCCTGCTGGGGGTAGCCGTAGCCGGGCTGCGGGGCCTGCGGCTGCTGGCCGTAGGGGCCCGGCTGGCCGTACGGACCCGGCTGCCCCTGCTGGCCGTAGGGGCCCGGCTGCTGGGGCGGACCGCCGTAAGGACCCGGCTGGTTGTTGCTCATTCCTGGGTTCCCCCTTGGATGCTTATGTGTTCCTCACATCCTGGCCCAGGCCCCGCGAACACCGGCCACCGGGGGTCTGACCGTTACAGAACAAACGCGTTTCGGGACCACCCGGTGACACCTCTAAACTGACCTCCGTGACCGAGAACGCTCAGCAGCAGCCACCCGAGCCCGAGAACGAACTGCCGACCCAGTACGCGCCGGCCGATGTAGAGGGGCCGCTGTACGAGCGCTGGGTAGAGCGGGGTTACTTCGCCGCGGACGCCAAGAGTGACAAGCCGGCGTACACCATCGTCATCCCGCCGCCGAACGTCACCGGCTCCCTCCACCTGGGCCACGCCTTCCAGCACACGCTCATGGACGCCCTCACCCGCCGCAAGCGCATGCAGGGCTACGAGTCGCTGTGGCTGCCGGGCATGGACCACGCCGGCATCGCCACCCAGAACAAGGTCGAGCAGCAGCTCGCCGAGGAGGGCAAGTCCCGCCAGGACCTCGGCCGCGAGGCGTTCGTCGAGCGCGTGTGGCAGTGGAAGGAGGAGTACGGCGGCAAGATCCTCGGCCAGATGCGCCGCCTCGGCGACGGCGTCGACTGGGACCGCGAGCGCTTCACCATGGACGAGGGCCTGTCCAAGGCCGTCCAGACGATCTTCAAGAAGCTGTACGAGGACGAGCTGATCTACCGCGCCGAGCGCATCATCAACTGGTGCCCGCGCTGTCTGACGGCCATCTCGGACATCGAGGTGGAGTACCAGGAGGACGACGGCGAGCTGGTCTCCATCACCTACGGCGAGGGCGACGAGACGCTGGTCGTCGCGACCACCCGCGCCGAGACCATGCTCGGCGACACCGCCGTCGCCGTGCACCCCGACGACGAGCGGTACAAGCACCTCGTCGGCAAGCGCATCAAGCTGCCGCTGACCGACCGCTCCATCCCCGTCGTCGCAGACACCCACGTCGACCCCGCGTTCGGCACAGGCGCCGTCAAGGTCACCCCCGCCCACGACCCCAACGACTTCGCGATCGGCCGGCGCCACGGCCTGGAGTCCATCACGGTCATGGACGAGCGCGCCGTCATCACCGTGCACGGCCCCTTCCAGGGCCTGGACCGTTTCGAGGCGCGCTCCGCCATCGTCGCGGCCCTGCGCTCGCAGGGCCGGATCGTCGCCGAGAAGCGGCCCTACGTCCACTCCGTCGGCCACTGCTCGCGCTGCCGGACCACCGTCGAGCCGCGGCTGTCCATGCAGTGGTGGGTCAAGGTCGGCCCGCTCGCCAAGGCGGCCGGTGACGCGGTCCGCGACGGCCGGGTGAAGATCCACCCCGAGGACATGTCGAAGCGGTACTTCGACTGGGTCGACAACATGCACGACTGGTGCATCTCGCGCCAGCTCTGGTGGGGCCACCGCATCCCGGTCTGGTACGGCCCCGACGGCGAGGTCGTCTGCGTCGGCCCCGACGAGCAGCCGCCCGCCGGCGAGGGCTGGCACCAGGACACCGACGTCCTCGACACCTGGTTCTCCTCCGGCCTGTGGCCCTTCTCCACCCTCGGCTGGCCCGAACAGACCGAGGACCTGCGGAAGTTCTATCCGACCGATGTCCTGCTCACCGGCCACGACATCATCTTCTTCTGGGTCGCCCGGATGATGATGTTCGGTCTGTACGCGATGGACGGCGAGGCCCCCTTCAAGACCATCGCGCTGACCGGCCTGGTCCGCGACGAGCGCGGCAAGAAGATGTCGAAGTCCTTCGGCAACGTCGTCGACCCGCTGGACTGGATGGACAAGTACGGCTCCGACGCCGTCCGTTTCACCCTGGCCCGCGGTGCCAACCCCGGCACCGACGTGCCGATCGGCGAGGACTGGGTCCAGGCGTCCCGGAACTTCGCCAACAAGATCTGGAACGCCACGCGGTTCGCGCTGATGAACGGCGCCACGGTCGAGGGCCCGCTGCCCGCGCCCGAGGAGCTGTCGGCCACCGACCGCTGGATCCTGTCCCGGCTGAACAAGACCGTCGCCGAAGTGGACGCGTTCTACGACGACTTCCAGTTCGCCAAGCTGTCCGACGCGCTGTACCACTTCGCGTGGGACGAGGTCTTCGACTGGTACGTGGAGCTGTCCAAGACGACGTTCCAGGCGGGCGGTGCGGCCGCCGAGGCGAGCAAGCGCGTCCTGGGCGAGGTCCTGGACGTCACGCTGAAGCTGCTGCACCCGGTGGTTCCGTTCGTCACCGACACCCTGTGGACCACCCTCACGGGCGGCGAGTCGGTCGTCGTCGCCGACTGGCCGGCCGACAGCGGCTTCCGGGACGCCGGCGCCGAGCGCGAGATCGAGACCCTGCAGTCCGTCATCACCGAGGTCCGCCGCTTCCGCGCCGACCAGGGCCTGCAGCCCGGCCAGCGGGTCCCGGCCCGGCTGACCCTGGACGGCACGGCGCTCGCCCCGCACGAGGCGGCCATCCGTCAGCTGCTGCGTCTGCAGCCCGAGGGCGACTCCTTCACGGCCACGGCCACCCTGCCGATCGCCGGCGCCGAGGTCGCTCTCGACCTGTCCGGCACGATCGACGTGGCCGCGGAGCGCAAGCGCCTCGCGAAGGACCTCGCGGCCGCGGAGAAGGAGAAGGCCCAGGCCACGGCCAAGCTCGGTAACGAGGCGTTCCTGGGCAAGGCCCCGGAGAACGTGGTCGACAAGATCCGCACTCGCCTGGCCAAGGCGGAGGAGGACATCACCCGTCTGCGGGCTCAGCTGGACCGGCTGCCGTCGCAGTGAGCGACTCGCGCGGCCGAGCCGCGCCGAACGCGTGACGCGTTGCCGAGGCCCCGGCGCCCATGTGGCGCCGGGGCCTCGGCGCGCCCGCCGAGGGGCGGCGACCGTATCCCGTGCGCGGCTCCGCCGCGGGGGAGCGGGCGACCACGACACCCCGGCGGACGGCCGGGCCGCCCGGCCACCCCGAACGACCCCTTTGTCGGTCCCGCTCCGTAGACTGGCCCCGTGAGCGACCTCCCGGACGAGAACGACCAGCCCGACCCCCTCGACAGCTTCGAGGAGATCGTCGAGGCCGAGACCGACCGCGACCCCGACCTCGCGGTGATCGAGGCCGGCAGCCGCACCCTGCGCACCCAGGGCGGGCCGCCGCAGGCCGACGTACCCGCGCGGCCGCAGGACCCGGAGGTCGACAAGGCCCTGCGCCAGGTCGAGGCGGACCTGGCCACGCGCTGGGGCGAGACCAAGCTGGAGCCCTCGGTCAGCAGGATCTCCGCGCTGATGGACGTGCTCGGCGACCCCCAGCGGTCGTACCCCTCGATCCACATCACGGGCACCAACGGCAAGACCTCCACCGCCCGCATGATCGAGGCCCTGCTCGGCGCCTTCGACCTGCGCACCGGCCGCTACACCAGCCCGCACGTGCAGTCGGTCACCGAGCGGATCAGCCTGGACGGCGCCCCGGTCTCCGCCGAGCGGTTCATCGAGACGTACCAGGACATCAAGCCGTACGTGGAGATGGTCGACTCCGCGCAGGAGTACCGGCTGTCCTTCTTCGAGGTCCTCACCGGCATGGCGTACGCGGCCTTCGCGGACGCCCCGGTGGACGTGGCCGTCGTCGAGGTCGGCATGGGCGGCTCCTGGGACGCCACCAACGTGATCGACGGTGACGTGGCCGTCGTCACCCCGATCGACCTGGACCACACCGACCGCCTCGGTGAGACGCACGCCGCGATCGCCACCGAGAAGAGCGGCATCATCAAGCAGGACGCGACCGTGATCCTGGCCCAGCAGCCGGTGGACGCGGCGCAGGTGCTGCTGAAGAAGGCCGTCGAGGTGAACGCGACCGTCGCCCGCGAGGGCCTGGAGTTCGGGGTCGTCGCCCGGCACGTCGCGGTCGGCGGGCAGCTGGTCACCCTGCGCGGCCTCGGCGGCGAGTATCCCGAGGTGTACCTGCCGCTGCACGGCGCGCACCAGGCGCACAACGCGGCCGTCGCCCTCGCCGCCGTCGAGGCGTTCTTCGGCGTCGGCGCGCAGCGCGCCGAGCCGCTGGACGTCGACACCGTGCGCAAGGCCTTCGCGGCCGTGTCCTCGCCGGGCCGGCTGGAGGTCGTACGGCGCTCCCCGACGGTGGTGCTCGACGCCGCGCACAACCCGGCGGGCGCCCTGGCCGCCGCGGAGGCCGTGCGCGAGGCGTTCGACTTCACCCGGCTGATCGGGGTCGTGGGCGCGAGCGGCGACAAGAACGTACGGGGGCTGCTGGAGGCCTTCGAGCCGATCTTCGCGGAGGTCGTCGTCACCCAGAACACCAGCCACCGCGCCATGGACGCGGACGAGCTGGCCGCGATCGCCGTCGAGGTCTTCGGCGAGGAGCGGGTGCAGGTCGAACCGCGGCTGCCGGACGCCCTGGAGGCCGCGATCACGCTGGCCGAGGAGGAGGGCGAGTTCGCGGGCGGTGGCGTACTGGTCACCGGATCCGTCATCACCGTCGGCGAGGCCCGGCTGCTGCTGGGGAAGGGCTGAGGACCGCCGTGCGTACCCTCTGTGCATCGACGCTGATCGGCGAGCTCTTCGTCATCGGCTTCGCCGGGCTCGTCGCCATGAAGGACCCCGGCCTGTCCACCTCGACGGTGTGGCTGGTCAGCGGAATCGCCATGCTGCTGTGCGTGCTGCTGTGCGGCATGGTCACCCGTCCCGGCGGGGTGGCCCTCGGCTGGGCCCTGCAGCTCGCGCTGGTCGCCTCCGGCGTCTTCGTCCCCACCATGTACTTCATGGGCGTGATCTTCGCGGCGCTGTGGTGGGCGTCGGTGCACTTCGGGCGGAAGGTGGACGAGGCGAAGGCGAGATTCGCCGCCCAGGCCGAGTCCTCCTCCACGGCTGACGCTGTGTGACGGGCGTCCCGACACGCCCTGTAACCTCGTCCCACCGCACCCGTCAGTCGCGTAAGGAGTCCCCCCGTGAGCCAGCGCACCCTCGTCCTGCTCAAGCCCGACGCCGTCCGTCGAGGCCTGACCGGCGAGATCATCAGCCGTATCGAGCGCAAGGCCGGCTGGCGGATCAGCGCGCTGGAGCTGCGCACCCTGGACCGCGCCACGCTGGAGCAGCACTACGGCGAGCACGTCGGCAAGCCCTTCTACGAGCCGCTGGTCGAGTTCATGGCCTCCGGCCCGGTCGTCGCCCTGATCGTGGAGGGCGAGCGGGTCGTCGAGGGTGTGCGCCAGCTGGCCGGCCCCACCGACCCGATCGCCGCCGCGCCCGGCTCGATCCGCGGTGACTACGGCGTGATCGTCCGCGAGAACCTGATCCACGCCTCCGACTCCGAGGAGTCCGCCGAGCGCGAGGTGAAGCTCTTCTTCCCCGGCCGGGTGTGACCCGCCGCGAGCCGCGTTCTCGCAAAATTTTCTGAGTGGGCGTCAGTTCCGTCCGCCGGGTCTGACCAGGGGCGGTCGTGCGTTTTCGGCCGTCCCTTGGCATATGCCTTGTCGATCGGGGGAACGTGTGCCACCGATGGACCGTCTCCACAAGCGAGGCGGCCCGCCATCTGGTGACAATGGCGGAGACCCTCGCGCAGTGTTCGTGCGGGCGCGTTTACGATGGAAGCCTTCACGTCACAGCACCCGCCTCGCCGACCTGATGTGCCCTCAAAGGCACGGGAAGGCCAGATGAATCCGGATGGGGAACTCAATGTCGTTCATCGGCCGTGACATGGCTGTCGACCTCGGGACCGCCAACACGCTGGTGTACGTCAGGGGTCGTGGAATCGTCCTCAACGAACCCTCGGTCGTGGCGATCAACACCAATACCGGTGGCATCCTCGCGGTCGGCGCCGAAGCGAAGAAGATGATCGGCCGGACGCCGGGCAACATCGTCGCCGTGCGGCCGCTGAAGGACGGCGTGATCGCCGACTTCGAGATCACCGAGCGGATGCTCCGCTACTTCATCCTGAAGATCCACAAGCGGCGGTACCTCGCCCGGCCGCGGGTCGTCGTCTGCGTGCCCTCGGGCATCACGGGTGTCGAGCGCCGCGCGGTCATCGAGGCGTCGTCCCAGGCAGGCGCCCGCCAGGTGCACATCATCGAGGAGCCCATGGCCGCGGCCATCGGTTCCGGGCTGCCGGTCCACGAGGCCACCGGGAACATGGTGGTGGACATCGGCGGCGGCACCACGGAGGTCGCGGTCATCTCGCTCGGCGGCATCGTCACCGCCCAGTCCATCCGCGTCGCCGGCGACGAACTGGACAACGCGATCATCCAGTACATCAAGAAGGAGTACAGCCTCCTGCTGGGTGAGCGCACGGCCGAGCAGATCAAGATCACGATCGGTTCGGCGTACGACCTCGACGCCGACGAGCACACCGAGGTACGCGGCCGGGACCTGGTCTCCGGGCTGCCCAAGACCGTCGTCATCTCGGCCGCCGAGGTCCGCAAGGCGATCGAGGAACCGGTCAACGCGATCGTCGACGCCGTCAAGACGACCCTCGACAAGTGCCCGCCGGAGCTGTCCGGCGACATCATGGACCGAGGAATCGTTCTGACCGGCGGCGGAGCACTGCTGCGCGGGCTCGACGAGCGGCTGCGGCGGGAGACCGGCATGCCGATCCACATCGCCGAGGACCCGCTGGACAGCGTCGCGCTCGGATCCGGCAAGTGCGTCGAGGAGTTCGAGGCACTGCAGCAGGTGCTGGACGCCCAGCCGCGCAGATGACGTAACTCTTCGATTCCGCCGTACGAGACGTTCTCCTCTCGTGCGGCGGATCGTTGATATAGAGGCATAAGCTCCCCCGAATGGGCCTCTTGGGTGTGCGCCGCACCATTTCGCGTTCTCCAGGGACCCCCGAATTCCTACTTAGAGGAAGGGCACGGCCGCCGCACGTGAGGGACACCAAAGAGAGCCGGCTGCTCCTGGTCCTGCTGATCGCCATCGCGTTCGCCCTGATCACGGTCGATATCCGCGGGGGTGAGAACTCCCCGGTGGACGGCGCCCGACAGGCCGCGGCCACGGTGTTCGGCCCGGTCGAGAACGGCCTGTCCTCGGCGGTCGACCCCGTCGGCGAGGCGGTCTCGGCGATCCGGGCCTCCGGCAGCAGACACGACCGGCTCGCGGTTCTGGAGAAGGAGAACGCGGCCCTCAAGGCGAAGCTCGGCAGCGACGACCGCAACCGCAGCCGCCTGACGCAGCTCGACAGGATGCTGAAGATCGCCGGCGAGGGCCAGTACGGCATCAAGGGCGCCCAGGTCATCGCCATAGGGTCGGCGCAGGGCTTCTCCTGGACCATCACCATCGACGCCGGCGCGAGCGACGGAATCAAACGGGACATGACCGTGCTCAACGGCGACGGACTGGTCGGCCGCGTCACCACCGTCGGCCCCGACACCTCCACCGTACTGCTCGCCAACGACCCCGACTTCACCGTCGGCACCCGCATGGAAGGCGGCGACGAACTCGGCTTCGCCTCCGGCCAGGGCGACCGCCCGCTGCGCGTGGAACTGCTCAACGGCAAGGCCGAGGTGAAGAAGGGCGACCGGCTCGTCACCTTCGGCTCGCAGGCCGACAAGCCCTTCGTGCCGGGCGTCCCGGTCGGTGTCGTCTCCCGCGTCGACCCCTCCGGCGGAGGCCTGACCCGCACCCTCTACGTCACCCCCTACGTCGCCTTCACCAAGCTCGACATCGTGGGCGTGGTCGTCCAGGCACCGCAGAAGGACCCGCGGGACACCGTGCTCCCGGCCAAGCCCAAGCCGATCCCGACGCCGACCGTGACCGTCACGGTGTCGCCCTCGGCGGGTGCCTCCGACGGCCAGCGGCAACAGCAGCAGTAGGAGCTGAATTCCCCATGCGTCCCAACCGGATCCTGCTCTCCAGCGCCCTGGTCGTCGTCGCCCTCGTGATCCAGGTGAGCGTCCTCGCCCGCCTGCACCTGCCGGGCGCCGTCCCCGACCTGCTGCTGCTCACCGTCCTCGGCCTCGCCATGGTGTACGGCCATGTCGGCGGCGCCCTCGTGGGCTTCGGCGCCGGTCTCCTCGCCGACCTGGCCCCGCCCGCCGACCACGCCGCCGGCCGCTACGCCCTCGTGCTCTGCGTCATCGGCTACTTCGCCGGGCTCGTCAAGCCGGAGAACGGCCGCCTGAAGTCGGCGACCGGCCCCATGGCCGTCGTGGTCGCCGCCGCCGTCGGCTCCACCCTGCTGTACGCCGGTGTCGGCGCCCTCGTCGGCGACACCGCCGCCCGCCACGTCGGACTGACCGGCCTGCTGATCTCGGCCGCCCTGTACGACCTGCTGCTCGCCCCGTTCGTGGTCCCCGCCATCATGTGGCTGGCCCGCCGCGCCGACAACGACCCGCTCGCCGAGTCCGGCCCCGCCGCCAAGGCCGGGGACATCTCCTCCGGATGGCTCTCCTCCGGCACCGGACTGCGCATCGGCGGCCAGCGCAGTGGCCTGGGCGCGCTGAAGGCCAGGGCCCGCACCCGCTCCGCCCGGGTCGGCCGCATCAAGGGGGTCAAGCGGCTGTGAACACCGCGGAGTTCACCCGAACGGGTAAGCCGGCACGGAACGCGGGCTCCCCGGCTGCTCGTTCACCATTCGTACACGCTGCCGCATCCGCGCACTGAGAGGGGGAGACAGCCGCAGTGACCAACATCCCCGAGACCGGTCGGACCCCACGGGTCCAGATCCGGCTCGTCGTCATCCAGATCCTCGTCCTCTCCCTGCTCGGCACACTCGGCGGCCGGCTGTGGTACCTCCAGATCCGCGAGGGCGCCGCCTACCAGAAGGAGGCGTCCGGCAACCACGTCCAGCAGGTCGTGGACCCCGCCGTGCGCGGCGACATCCTGGACGCCCGCGGCGTGCCCCTCGCCGACAACGAGACCCGTCTGGTCGTCTCCGCCTCCCGCACCGACCTGCTCAAGCAGCCGGACGACGGCAAGGCGGTCCTCACCAAACTGGCGGGCGTCCTCGGCCTGAAGCCCGCGGAGGTCATGCAGAAGGTCCGGCTCTGCGACGCCAAGACCCCTCAGCCCTGCTGGAACGGCTCGCCCTACCAGCCGATCCCCATCACGGACGAGGCGACGGCCAAGCAGGCCCTGCAGATCCGGGAACGCTCCGAGGACTTCCCCGGCATCACCGCCGAACCGGAAGCGGTGCGCCGCTACCCGGGCCCCGGAAAGTCCAACACCTCCCAGGTGCTCGGCTATCTCTCGCCCGTCACCGACTTCGAGATCCAGCAGGCCAAGGACACCGACTCGCCCTATCTGCGCTCCGACATGGTCGGCCGCTCCGGCCTGGAGCGCACGTACGACAAGATGCTGCGCGGCAAGGCCGGCGTCACGCGCTACGAGGTGGACAACCTCGGCCGGGTCATCGGCAAGGCCAAGTCGGACGCCGCCGAGTCCGGTTCCAACCTGGTCACCAGCATCGACTCCCGGGTGCAGCGGGTCGCCGAGTACGAACTGGACAAGGCGATGAAGGTCGCCCGCACCCAGTACGACAAGATCACCGGCGAGAACTACAAGGCCGACTCCGGCGCGGTCGTCGTGATGGAGGCCAAGACCGGCCGCGTCGTCGCCATGGCCTCGGCCCCCACCTACGACCCGAACGTCTGGGTCGGTGGTATCTCCGCCAAGGACTACAAGGCCCTCACCGGAAAGAACTCCGACTACCCCCTGCTCAACCGGGCCATACAGGGTCAGGCGGCGCCCGGCTCGACCTTCAAGGTGGTCTCCACGGCCGCCGCGGTCGAGGCCGGCTACGTGTGGGACGGCGGATACCCCTGCACCAGCTCGTACTCGGTGGGCAGCCAGGTCTTCAAGAACTTCGAGGGCGAGAACTTCGGCCCGATCTCCCTCGGCCGCGCCCTGGAGGTCTCCTGCGACACCGTCTTCTACGGCCTCGCCGACCGGGAGTGGAAGAAGGACGGCGGCATCAACCCCAAGAAGGGCCAGCCGAAGGACTACTTCTACAAGGCCGCCCACCAGTTCGGCCTCGGCAAGGAGACCGGCATCGACCTCCCCAACGAGGTCACCGGCCGCGTCCCCGACCGCCAGTGGAAGCTCGACTACTGGAAGGCCAACAAGGACGCCTGGTGCAAGTCCGGCAAGAAGGACGGCAGCTACGTCGAGAAGATCGCCTACGAGAACTGCCTCGAAGGCAACAAGATGCGCGAGGGCGACTCGATCAACTACTCCATCGGTCAGGGCGACACCCTCGTCACCCCGATCCAGGAGGCGGTGATCTACGGCGCCGTCGCCAACGGCGGCACGATGTACCAGCCCACCATCGGCAAGGCGATCATCAGCGCGGACGGCAAGACCGTCACGCCCATCAAGCCGAAGAAGAGCGGCCGGCTGCCGGTCAGCCAGGCCACCCTGAAGGGCATGGACGACGCCTTCGCCGGCGTCATCACCCGCGGTACCGCCGCCTGGAAGTTCGGCGGCTGGCCGCAGGACAAGATCCCGCTGCACGCCAAGACCGGCACCGCCGAGGTCTACGGCAAGCAGACCACCTCCTGGCTGGCCACCTACTCCAAGGACTACACGGTGATCATGACGATCGCCCAGGCCGGTACGGGTTCCGGCGCCTCCGGTGAGGCCGTGCGCAACATCTACAGCGCGCTCTACGGCGTCGGCGGCGACGGCTCCATCGACAACAAGAAGGCCCTGTTGCCCCAGCCGCAGACCAGCCTGCCGAAGGTCCGCGCGGACGGCACCATCGTCGACCCCAAGGTCGTCGGCGACCCCGCCAAGGACGTCGAGGCCGCCCAGAAGACCAACACCACCAACGGCGACGCCCAGCAGCCGCCGGCCACCACCGCCTCGCCCACCACGGGCAGGCGGACCCGCAGGAGGGGAAGCCGGAGGATGCCCTCATGACCGGAGCGAACAGCTTCTCCGTCTCCGGCTACGGCCCCGAGCGGGCCGGCTGGACCAGGATCCTCGCCCGCGACTCCCTGACCCGCCGGCTGGACTGGCCGATCCTGCTCGCCGCCACCGCCCTGTCCCTGCTGGGCTCACTGCTGGTCTACTCGGCCACCCGCAACCGGACCGAGATCAACCAGGGAGACCCCTACTTCTTCCTGGTCCGCCATCTGATGAACCTCGGCATCGGGATCGCCCTGATGATCGGCACGCTCTGGCTCGGCCACCGGGCCCTGCGCAACGCCGTGCCGATCCTCTACGGCCTGTCGGTGCTCCTCGCGCTGGTGGTCCTCACCCCGCTCGGCGCGACGATCAACGGCCAGCGCAACTGGCTCGTCATCGGCGGCTTCTCGCTCCAGCCCGCCGAGTTCCTCAAGGTGTCGATCATCCTGGGCATGGCGATGCTGCTCGCCGCCCGGGTGGACGCCGGCGACAAGCCCTACCCGGACCACCGGACGGTGTTCCAGTCCCTGTGCCTGGCCGCCGTACCGATCATGATCCTGCTGCTCATGCCCGACCTCGGCTCGGTGCTGGCCATGGTGGCGATCATCCTGGGCGTACTGCTCGCCTCCGGCTCCTCCAACCGCTGGGTCTTCGGCCTGCTCATCGCCGGTGTGATCGGCTGCGTCGCCATCTGGCAGCTGCACATCCTGGACGAGTACCAGATCAACCGCTTCGCCGCCTTCGCCAACCCCGACCTCGACCCGGCGGGCGTCGGCTACAACACCAACCAGGCCCGCATCGCCATCGGCTCCGGCGGCCTGACCGGCGCCGGCCTCTTCCACGGCTCCCAGACCACCGGCCAGTTCGTGCCCGAGCAGCAGACGGACTTCGTCTTCACGGTCGCGGGGGAGGAACTGGGCTTCGTCGGCGCCGGCCTCATCATCTTCCTGCTCGGGGTCGTCCTGTGGCGCGCCTGCCGGATAGCGCGTGACTCGACCGAGCTGTACGGGACCATCGTCGCCGCCGGGATCGTCGCCTGGTTCGCCTTCCAGTCCTTCGAGAACATCGGCATGACCCTCGGCATCATGCCCGTCACCGGTCTGCCGCTGCCCTTCGTCTCCTACGGAGGCTCGTCGATGTTCGCGGTGTGGATCGCGATCGGGCTACTACAGTCGATCAAGGTGCAGCGCCCCATGTCGGCGTAGGCCCACACCGCCATCCACCGTCGTCACCCGAGGTGGCCGCACCCGGCGGCGGCCACCTCCCCGACACCGCACGGACCGCGAGCGGTGGCATCCTCTGCCATCACCACCCGTGTCCCACTACATTCGGGACATGGCGGATACGAAACGCGAGATCGAGCGCAAGTACGAATCCGAGGACAGTGGACTGCCCGACCTGACCGGCGTCGGCCCGGTGGCGGACGTCATCGACAAGGGCCTGGTCGAGCTGGACGCCGTCTACTACGACACCCCCGACCAGCGCCTGACCGCCGCGTCCCTCACCCTGCGCCGCCGCACCGGCGGCGCCGACGCCGGCTGGCACCTGAAATTCCCCGTCGCCCCCGGCGTCCGCGACGAGATCCGGGCCCCCCTCTCCGACACCGTTCCCCCCGAGATCGCCGCACTGGTCCGCTCCCGCGTCCGCAACGCCGAACTGGTCCCTGTCGTCCGCCTCCGCTCCGCCCGCGACGTTCGCCACCTCGTGGACGCCGGCGGCCGGCTGCTCGCCGAGGCGAGCGTCGACACCGTGACCGCCGACCGGCTCATCGGCAAGGGCGGTAGCACCCAGTGGACGGAGATCGAGGTCGAGCTGGCGGACCAGGCCGATCCCGCCGTCCTCGACCGGATCGACAAGCACCTGCGCAAGGCGGGCGTACGCCCCTCCACCTCACCCTCCAAGCTGGTCCGCGCCCTGGAGCGCACCGGCGGCGCCCGGCCCGGCCACGGCCGGGGGGCCAAGCCGGTGACCGCCGGCGACCACGTCCTCGCCTATGTACGCGAGCAGCGCGAGAGGATCCTCGAGTACGACCCGGCCGTCCGCCGCGACGTCCCCGACTCCGTCCACCAGATGCGCGTGGCCACCCGCCGCATGCGCGGCACCTTCCGCACCTTCGGCAAGGTCCTCGACCCCGCCGTCACCGACCCGATCGCGGCCGAGCTGAAGTGGCTGGCCGGCGAGCTGGGCCTCGACCGCGACCAGGAGGTCCTCGCCGACCGCCTGACGGCCGCCCTCGACTCCCTCCCGGCCGCCCTGGTCTCCGGCCCCGTCCGCACACGCCTCGCCGGCTGGGCGAGCGTCCGGCACGTCAGCGCCCGCGGCCACCTCGTCGCGATCCTGGACTCCGCCCGCTATCTCGCCCTGCTCGACACCCTCGACGCGCTGCTCGCCGACCCCCCGCTCAGGAAGAGCGCCGCCGGGAAGCCACAGAAGGTACTGGCCAAGGCCGTACGCAAGGACCTCGCCAAGGTCTCCCGCCTGGTCACCGAGGCCCTGGACCTGCCGCCCGGCGAGGAACGCGACGTGGCCATCCACGAGGCCCGCAAGAAGGGAAAGCGCGCCCGCTACGCCGCCGAGGCGGCCGTACCGGCCCTCGGCGGCTCCGCCCGCTCCCTGGCCAAGTCCATGAAGTCCCTGACCAAACTGCTCGGCGAGCACCAGGACAGCGTCATGGCACGCCACACCCTGCGCGAGCTGTCCGCGGTGGCCCACGCGGCGGGGGAGAGCGCCTTCACCTACGGACTGCTGTACGGCAGGGAGGAGGCCCGGGCGGCGGCGACGGAGGCCGAGCTGCCGGGCCTGTGGCAGCGGATCAGCGAGGCGGCGGCCGACTGAGCGTACGGGGGAGGGCGCCGGGCGGGTTACGCTTGGTGGTCACCCCCGTCAGCTCACAAAGGTTCCCCCGATGTCTGTCGAATCGGTCTTCCCACAGCTCGAAGCCCTGCTCCCGCATGTGCAGAAGCCGATCCAGTACGTAGGCGGCGAGCTGAACTCCACCGTCAAGGAGTGGGACAGCTGCGACGTCCACTGGGCGCTCATGTACCCGGACGCGTACGAGGTCGGTCTGCCCAACCAGGGCGTCATGATCCTCTACGAGGTCCTCAACGAGCAGGAGGGCGTCCTCGCCGAGCGCACCTACAGCGTGTGGCCCGACCTGGAGGCGCTGATGCGGGAGCACGGCGTCCCGCAGTTCACGGTGGACAGCCACCGCCCGGTCAAGGCCTTCGACGTGTTCGGCCTGTCCTTCTCCACCGAGCTGGGCTACACGAACATGCTCACGGCCCTGGACCTGGCCGGCATCCCGCTGGAGTCCCGGGACCGCGGGCTGGACGACCCGATCGTCCTGGCCGGCGGCCACGCGGCCTTCAACCCCGAGCCGATCGCGGACTTCATCGACGCCGCGGTCATCGGTGACGGCGAACAGGCCGTGCTCGACATGACGCGGATCATCCGCGAGTGGAAGGCGGAGGGCCGCCCCGGCGGCCGCGAGGAGGTCCTTTTCCGTCTGGCCCGGACCGGCGAGGTGTACATCCCGGCGTTCTACGACGTCGAGTACCTGGCGGACGGCCGCATCGCCCGTGTCGTACCCAACCGGTCGGGCGTGCCGTGGCGCGTGTCCAAGCACACGGTGATGGACCTGGACGAGTGGCCGTACCCCAAGCAGCCGCTGGTACCCCTCGCCGAGACCGTCCACGAGCGCATGTCGGTGGAGATCTTCCGCGGCTGCACCCGCGGCTGCCGCTTCTGCCAAGCCGGCATGATCACCCGCCCGGTCCGCGAGCGCTCCATCACCGGCATCGGCGAGATGGTCGACAAGGGCCTGAAGGCGACGGGATTCGAGGAGGTCGGGCTCCTGTCCCTGTCCTCCGCGGACCACTCGGAGATCGGCGACATCGCCAAGGGCCTCGCCGACCGCTACACGGACGACAAGATCGGCCTCTCGCTGCCCTCGACCCGCGTCGACGCCTTCAACGTCGACCTGGCCAACGAGCTGACCCGCAACGGCCGCCGCTCCGGCCTCACCTTCGCCCCCGAGGGCGGCTCCGAGCGGATGCGCAAGGTCATCAACAAGATGGTCTCGGAAGAGGACCTGATCCGGACCGTCGCCACCGCCTACGGCAACGGCTGGCGCCAGGTGAAGCTGTACTTCATGTGCGGCCTGCCGACGGAGACGGACGAGGACGTCCTGCAGATCGCCGACATGGCGACCCGCGTCATCCAGAAGGGCCGCGAGGTCTCGGGCGCGAACGACATCCGCTGCACGGTCTCGATCGGCGGCTTCGTCCCCAAGCCGCACACCCCGTTCCAGTGGGCCCCGCAGCTCTCCGCCGAGGAGACCGACGCCCGCCTCGCCAAGCTCCGCGACAAGATCCGCGGCGACAAGAAGTACGGCCGCTCGATCGGCTTCCGCTACCACGACGGCAAGCCCGGCATCGTCGAGGGCCTGCTCTCCCGCGGCGACCGCCGCACCGGCGCCGTGATCCGCGCGGTCTACGAGGACGGCGGCCGCTTCGACGGCTGGCGCGAGCACTTCTCCTACGACCGCTGGATGGCGTGCGCGGACAAGGCGCTGGCCCCCTTTGGCGTGGACGTCGACTGGTACACCACCCGCGAGCGCACCTACGAGGAGGTTCTGCCCTGGGACCACCTCGACTCGGGTCTGGACAAGGACTGGCTCTGGGAGGACTGGCAGGACTCCCTCGACGAGACAGAGGTCGAGGACTGCCGCTGGACCCCCTGCTTCGACTGCGGCGTCTGCCCCCAGATGGACACGGCCATACAAATCGGCCCGACCGGCAAGAAGTTGCTGCCGCTGACGGTCAAGAACGAAGGTCAGGCGTCGGCTTCGAGCGGTCACTCGCACTGAGGTGGGTGAGCCACTCGATCGGGTGATGGAGGCGCTGGCGGGGGTGAGCGAAGAGGAGGTGGCGGCGGCGCTGGCTGCGGTCGGCGCTTCGGTCCCTCGCCCGTCGGCGCCGCCGGCGCCCTCCCGAACTCCGCTGCCGAGCCCAAGGAGCGCCTCGCGGATCGTCTCCGAGGTGGAGTGGGTCTGAGGTATCGGCGCCACGAGGCGGACCGCCCACGACCGCACACGCCATTGGATACCCGCCCCACAGCAGGTGGAACGAAGCAACCTCTACCGGGCTTGACCGGTACCAACAGCGTCGTCGGCTCCGATAGCCGATGGGTCGACAAATACCGCCAGATAGCGGAACTCACCCCCGGCTCCATCCTGCTCGGAGTACATCTCCCACTCGAGGGGGTAGGTGCCTCGCAGTCTGCATGTGTTCGGCTCGTAGGTGCCCTCGGCCCAGAGCAGAGTCCCGGCGAGTTCCCGTCCGTGGTGCATCCGGAAGTCATGATCTCGGGTACGCCGGCGACCGGGGCCCGGCGGGCTCCACAGGGACACCTCGTTGGTCAGCACAAGGGCTAGACCGTTGTGGCCGGGCCGACGGCAGAAGCGCTCCAGCCTCGCTATGTCCCGAACAAAGTGCAGGCGGGCGAGGTCGGTGGCGCCATGCGCCTTCAGGACATAGTCCTCGACCGGCACGCCGGCCTTGCCTGTCCAAGCTCGGGTGAAGTACTTGAATTCGATCGCAGTGCGGCTCCCAGGACCGAGGCACTGAAGGTCTAGGTACTCGGTCCTATCCGACCCTCGCTGCGGCACCTCCAGCCTGGATTGCACGTCCGGCGCCAACTCCCAGAGCACCCGGGCGAAACTGTGCTGAAGGTCGGCCTCGGAGTGGAAGACCGGCCTTTGCCGACACAGCTTCGCCATGACGTCTTCGAGTGAGGCCCGTCCAGCAATGATTCTCATACGGTCCATCGGTGCCGTGGTCACGACGCCATTGAAGTCGCCCCTCGCGTCAATCCTCAAGCCTTGCGGCGTCTGAGGGCTTGGCCGTCGGTCCGGACCCTCAAGATTCGTCCGATATACCACAAGGGACCGTGATTGGGTGCCTGGCGGAAGCACTTCTCTAACGCGCTCTTACCGTTGCCGCCCGCCGCCGTTGAGCTTGAGAGAGGTAGTTTCATCTGATCGACGAGGATACGGGGCGTGGGAGCATGTCGTTCGATCAAGAGTGGGCGGAGCTGAAGACCAAGGCTCGGATGCGGCTGGACGGGGTGGATCCAGGTGGGCCATCGTCTGGTCAGGCGGACTTGGTCGTCAAGTATGACGACATGGGGGAGATCGGCCATGCCGCTTTCCTGCTGCACCAGCATCTGTCGAGTGCCGGCAAGCATGCTCAGTCGCACAGCCAGGCGGCTGCGAAGAGCCTGGGGAACAATGGCTTCGACATGGGCGCTGCGCTGGCAGAGGCCGACGGGGGCTGGCAAGCGCAGTTGCAGGTGCTGGTCGACGCTTGCGCTCAGATCTCCAACCATCTGGACTACTCGGTGAAGTCGTCGCGGCGGGACGACGACTTCATCGCGACGCAGATCAGCGCCTCAAGGATCTCTCAGTATCTGGACGTGCCACCGGCTACGTCAGATGACGTGGTGCCTCAGATGCCGAAGGCGGAAGGTCCCATCATGTGACGGCCGGCCAGAGTACGCGGAAGGGAGGGCCCCTCAAGTGGACCGGGGCCGTCCGGATACCACGGCGACGACGCTGTGAACAACAGGGGGAGCGGTGCCGACCTTCGAAGAACTTCTTCACGTCAATCTCTCGTCGTTGCAGTCGGTAGCTGACGACTGGGCTGCCACGGCGGCCTTGCTGAAGAAAGTAGCCAAAGAGGCTGGGGGCATGCGCAGTCTGGCCCAGGGCACCGAGTGGAAGGGCGAGAACGCCACCGTCACCAAGGCATTCGTCGTCCGAGTGTGTGATGAGTTCACCGACGCCGTCACTGAGGCAGAGTCCATCGGAAACCTGCTGAGTTCCGCCCACGACAAGATCAAGGCGGCCAGGGACGACCTGAAGAGTCTTTGTGGGAACCCGCCTGAGGGCATTACGATCCACGCCGACGGCTCGCTGACGCGCAGCCCACAGCCTCCTCGCATGTCGCACGGCGATCCAGAGATCGTGGTGACGCAGGACGACCTCGATGCCCTGCAGCGTCGCATTGATGCCATCCTCGGTCGGGCTGCGGAAGCGGACTCGACCTGCTCTTGGGGCCTGCGGCAACTCACCAAGAACAGGCATGAGTTCGGAAGCACGTACTACGGCTCCCTAAGGGATGCGAAAACCGACGCCCGTATGGAGCTGCAGAACACGACGGACTCAGAGGAGTACACGCCGCCCGCGAAATGGGGTAGTGGAACCATCAAGCCCATTGCCGAGTTCCTCAGCTACCGCTCCTGGATGGACGGTGGCGAGGCGCTTCTGCACGGAGACATCAACGGTGCGATTCAGGGCCTGATCGGCGGCGCTCCGTCCGCGGCGGGCGGCGAGGCCAGTAAGCACCTCTCGAAGGGAGCGCTCCTGAGCGATGTACGCGGCAAACACCATCGCCCCACGTTTGTTAATACGATCGGCAAGGTCGGAGAGAAGATATTCGGGGTGCCGGTCGCTGTGATCGCGACCGGGATCGACTTCTACTACACGCCCGAAGCGCCCAAGGCGCCGGGCGACACAGATGTGGATGCCCCGCGCGAACCGGGAAAGGTGAGGTACTGATGACGCACTCTGCCGGCCCACCCCCGTCGGGGCGCCGCCGCCCAGACCTGCGGCACTGGTTGAGGCCCCAGAGTTCCCGGTCGGTCGTCCTGGGTATGTGCATGTCTGTCGGTGGCCTCGCGGGTGGGGTGCGTTCTGTGATGGACGGGAAGGGGATCTGGACGATCCTCGGCATCTTCGGCGTGGGCGTCCTTGGCGTGCTCATTGTCGTGGGCTATTTCGTCAACCAGGGGGACCGCTGAGAGCACCTGGCCGTGTGCTCTGCTTGCCTTTCTGGGCCCTGCCTCAACTGCGCGATCCGTCCGCAGATGGATACTTGGGTACAAGTAGGCCCAACCGGCAAGAAGTTGCTGCCGCTGACCGTCAAAAACGCTGGTCAGGCACCTGCTTCGAGTGGTCACGAGCACTGACGTGAGCGAGGCGCTCGATCGGGTGATGGAGGCGCTGGCGGGGGTGAGCGAGGAGGAGGTGGCGGCGGCGCTGGCTGCGGTCGGCGCCTCGGTCCCTCGCCCGTCGGCGCCGCCGGCGCCCTCTCGGACGCCGTTGCCGGCGTCTGGAAGTAGCCCATGCATCGTTTCCGAGGTGGAGTGGATCTGACGGGTAGGGGTGCGGTGGCGTAGGCCGCTCGATTGAATCTGCGAGGCCCCTTCCTCACCTGAGTTACGACTTCCTCCACTGGTTCAAACCCCGCCTGCGCTCCGCTCCGCCGGTCCCAGGCCACACCCACGGTCACCCAACCTCGCTCCTAAGGCGGGGCTTCTTTGATCGAATCAGCGACGGTTCTGGTACCGGGCGATACCGGCACGAGGCAGCCCATCACGCGCCATCATGGCCGCCGTTCCCTCACCTTTCCGCCTTGCCGTGGCGAAGTCCCGGGTAGTCATCGATGCCTTCTGTGCCGGGTACTCCCCGAAGTGCATTGCTGACGAACATTGCTGAGCGGACCTGGTCTGCGCAATGGCGCACGCTCCGACGCCCGGCCCCTACGGACGGACGGTGACGGCCCCGACGATGACGCGGTGGCCGCGTACGTCGCCAAGTACGTCACCAAGGGCGCGAGCGACATAGGCGCCGGCACTGACTACCGGCTCTCGTCCCGGGGCGACATCGAGTCGGCGCCCGTGAGTGAACACGTGCGCACCCTCATGCGGACCTGCTGGCGCCTTGGAGGCCTTCCCGAGTACGAGCCCCTCCGCCTCCGGGCATGGGTCCACACGCTCGGCTACCGGGGACACATCCTCACCAAATCCCGCGCCTACTCCACCACCTACGCAGCGCTTCGCGCCCAACGCGCCTACCACCAGGGCCACACCGGCATACCCAACGCAATCACCGAACGGAACTGGCGCTACGTCGGTTCTGGTCACACGCCCGGCGCTGCCCTCATCGCGGCCGGGGTTGCCGAAGATCTCGCCGAGTCTCGACGGCTCGGCCTGGAAAGGAGGCAAGAGGGGAGTGGTGCCGATGACCGCTCCGACCGAACGTGGACATCGGAAGCCTCGGCGTTCGTCGCTGCCTCGGGCTGATGACGAGACGGCCGGGAGCCTGATCGAGAGCGAGAGCGAGAGCGAGATAGTGGTCGTTGACGATGACGGCACGGAAGAGCCGTTCGACCCCGCGTCATGGTTCAAGTGACCGATGTCACGCAGGAGTCTTTATGCATCACTCCATCCCATGAATGTCGCCGATTGCCCGAATCGCCCCTGTCAACAAAACGTAAGTTCACCATCCAATGGCCAAGCTCTAGTCAAGAGTTGATTCCATTGTTGGATGGTAGGGGTGTATTCCGTTTCGAAGGTTTGCGCTTGATCGTGTAGAAGTTGATCTGTCCGCGTTGACCAGCGGACCTGCAACACCTTCTGGGGGATAACTTCATGCACAGACGTGCAATAGCCGGCTTTTCCACCCTTGCCGGTGCAGCCGCTCTGACCGCCACTCTGGCGCCCGCTGCGGCAGCTGACACGAACCACTCAGCCTCTCGTGCCGCGACGGTGATCGAAAAAGCAACGGGGACTGCCAACCTACGCTCGACTGCCCTGGACTCGCCGGTGAACGGTGCCCAGGTGACGCTCCCCGCTCGCGGTGATGAGCCCATCACTGCAACGAAGGGAGACGCGACCGTCTCCCTTACGCTGCCGGCGACCGGAGCTAAGCAGCAGTCCAGCACGAACGACACAAATATCTTCGCGGGCAACGACGCATCCGTGACTGCAGCCGCACAGGCGACCACTGATGGTGGTTTCCGTGCGCTGTTCACACTCAACGACGCCAACGCTCCGCGCCAACAGTCGTTCAGGCTCGCCCTGCCCACGGGGGCTACGGTCCGTCAAACCGCCGAGGGCGGCCTGATCGTCTTCAACGCCGACGGAACGATCATCGGCGGCCTGGAGACCCCGTGGGCCAAGGATGCCAATGGCAACGCCGTACCCACGACCTACACCGTTGACGGTGACACCGTTACGCAGACGGTCACCCCGAACGCCGACACAGCCTTCCCGGTGGTCGCTGACCCCAAGTGGACGTGGGGGATCATCAGCGGAACTGTGTATTTCAATAAAAAGGAAACCTCTCACCTGGCTGCCAACGCGGGCTTCGTAGCCGTGGTCTTCGCCGCAGCACCGCCGCCGTTCGACGCGTACGGCATCCTGAATGCGGCAAATATTTCCCGGGTTGCCTGGAACGCCGGCTCCGACCACAAGTGCGTGGAGGTAAAGGTGCCCACCTTCCTTCCGTACGAATACTCCGGCGGCTACTGCAAGTAGACTGCGTCTTAGACCGGACATTCGTCCGTAGAGAGAGGACCTAGGACATGGAAGCTTTTGCCGGACCGTCCATCCTCATCCTGGTCGCGGCGGTCATCCTGGCAGTCAAGTACCGCCGGCTCCTGGCCGGACGGCAGCCGTTGCGGGTGACGTCCACCATGTCCGGCCGCATCGCCGTCGTTGTGGCCTTCCTCGCGGGGGGTGCCTGGGCGTGGTCCCAGGGGCCGTCCGTCATCAACGCCGGTGTGCTGGGGCTGAGCCTGGCCCTTCTGGTTGGCGTGGCCGCCGAGTTCTTGATGAGCAGGACAGCGCGACGCTGACAAGCCGAGGTTCGTCGCACGGGGCCGGAGTCCATGATCACTCCGGCCCCTCATGCGTATCTGCGAAGACGGATCAGAAGGCCTCCGCGAAGTCGTCTTCCTTGAGGATCAGGCGGTCCCGCACGTTCTCGCGGGCCAGGTGCGGTCCGCCACGCGGGATTCGGCAGGCCGGTGCCTCGTGAGGGATGAGGACGGGACCTCCAGTGAACAAGGTTGCCGTGAGCAAGCCGCCGATGGTCGGCGCGATGTTCCGGGCGACCAAGATCGTCGCAATCGCACTGGGCGAGTCGGGGTCGGGCCGATGGCTGAGCTGAGTGGGGCCGAGGCTGTCACATGAGGGCGGCGCCGAGCTTGGCCGAGATCCCTCTCGTGCCTTCGGCGTATCCCGCTCGCCGTGAACGCGGCGAGCCCGGCCGCCGTAAGTCGTAGAACCGGAGGCCTTCTGGTGCCCTGACGATCCTTGGCCTTCGCCGCTTCCGGCACGGGTGTTCGAGCTTGCACGTCCAGAATGCGTTCAGGCTGACCTTGTCAGGGTCGAACGGGGTCGAACGGAGATCCAACTCCCCACAAGCACAGGAGCAACCTTTGACATCGACGAAGTCTGTGATGAAGAAGCTGCCCGAGGTCACGCTGGCGTTCTGGATCATGAAGATCGCCGCGACGACCCTGGGTGAGACGGCGGGTGACCTCTTCTCCCAGACACTCAAGTTCGGCTATTTCCTCACTACGATCGTCCTGTTCCTGATCTTCGTGATCACGCTGGTGGTGCAGCTGCGGTCCTCGCGGTACAACCCGTTCTTCTACTGGACCGTGATCCTGTCGACCAGCATGGCCGGCACGACGATGTCTGACTTCATGAACCGCGACGCCAGCGACAAGTACCTCTCGGGTGGCGCCTCTTCGCTGGGCTGGGGCCCGCAGGGCCTCGGCCTCGGCTACCCGGAGGGAGCCGCGATCCTCGTCTCCATCCTTCTGGCGATCTTCCTCGCCTGGAGGATCAGCGGGATGACTTTCCAGATCCGCGACATCGTCACCTTCAAGGGCGAGGCCCTGTTCTGGGCGGCGATCCTCGTCTCCAACACCCTCGGTACCTCGATGGGTGACTTCTTGTCCGACAGCTCCGGACTCGGCTATCTGGGCGGTGCGGCGCTGGTGTCCAGCGTGCTGGTCGTGCTGGTCGTCCTGATGAAGGCGCCCGCCGTCCCGAACGTCCTCCTGTTCTGGATCGCCTTCGTGCTTACCCGCCCCCTCGGCGCCACCGCCGGCGACTTCCTCACCAAGCCGGTCGCCAAGGGCGGACTGAACCTCGGCACCGCGGGCTCTTCGGTCGTGCTGCTCGCGGTCCTGTTCGGCCTGATGGCCTACGCCCACATCCAGGAGCGCAAGGCCGTCACACCGAGCCTTGAGACTGTCGGTCCCGAGGCCGCAGCGGCCGGCCAGGAAGCAAGTCAACGGTAGGCACCGGTCGGGGCGCGAGCCCTCGCCCGTGGGACCGCACGTTCGTCATCCGGGCTGCGTGCTGGTCTGGGCGGGGCACGCCGGTGCCGTCGTGAGACTGGGGGCCCGGCGTCGTCGGCTGCCTACCGGACGTCGCTGCCGAGTCCAGGGCCCGCCCCGTCGCGGTGCTTGTCGGCCGCCGGGAAGCTTTCCGGGGTCTGGCGTAGCGTGAAGAGCGGGGAGGGGGTCCGGAGCCGGGCGTTGGGGAGAAGGGCGGTACGAGCACGGTTCTCCGGAACGTCCCATCCGAAGGGCAGACGAAGGGCCGCTCATGCCTCGATCCATACGCGCGCTCGTAGCCGTGAGGGCGGGCGAGCCCCTCGACGTCCTGCGGCTGGAATCCCGGCCTGTTCCCACGCCGAGTGCCGGTCAGGCGCTGATCCGGGTGAGGGCGACCCCGATTCACGCCAGCGATCTGCACGTGCTGCGCGGTCGCTACGGTTTCACCCCCGGGTTTCCCACTGTCGGGGGCCACATGGAATGCGTGGGCCGTATCGAGGCCTTGGGCTCGGACACGGGGGGATTCGAGGTCGGCGAGCGCGTGGTGGCCGCCGCTGTCCCGGCGGTACCCGGGGCGCCCGCGGACGGCACCTGGCAGGAATACCTCGTTGCCGATACACACAGGCTTCTGCCGGTCCCCGACCGTCTGAGCGACTCCACCGCCTGTCAACTCGCCGTCAATCCGCTGACCGCGCTGCTCCTCGTGACGCGCGAACTCGACGTGCGGCCGGGTGAATGGCTGTTGCAGACGGCCGCGGGCTCGACCGTCGGCCGGCTCGTCATCCAGCTGTGCGGGCATCTGGGGATCCGCACGATCAATGTCGTGCGGCGGCGCGCTGCCGTCGAGGAGATCGAGGCGCTCGGCGGTGACCAGGTCATCTGCACCGAGGATGAGGATCTGCCGCAGCGTGTGGCCGCGACAGCGGGACCTGTCGGGGTGCGCAAGGCCATCGACTGCGTCGCCGGACCCGTGGGTGCCCAGGTGTCCCAGGCTCTGGCTCCGGGAGGAGAGGTCGTGGTCTACGGCGCGCTCTCCACCCATCGGCAGACCGACCCCGCGGCGCTGACGATCCCGCTGCAGGCGCGCTCGGTCATCTACGAGACCAAGGTGGTCCGTGGCTTCTGGCTGAACCGGTGGTTCGGTACCGCCTCACCCGAGGAAGCGCTGCGGGCGCTGTCCGAGGTCCGCGGCCTCGTCGCCGACGAGGTGCTGACCATCCCCCAGGGCCAGCCCTTCCCGCTCGAACGCTTCGCCGAGGCCGTCCCGCTCGCCGAGGCACCCGCTCACGGCACGAAACCCCTCTTCGTCTTCGAAGACGGGCCGGGTGAAGTCGACAAGTAGAGACTTCGGCAGGCCTCACGAGGTGTCGACAGGACTCAGGACGTGAGGACCGAGATGCCGTCGCCGAGCAGTTTCAGACCGAGGACGAAGAACAGGACGGCCATCACGGCGACATTGTGCTGAGCCGCCCAGTCCTTCCAGTTTCCCAGCGTGGTCCTGGCGCGGGCTCCGCCCAGGAGGAAGACACCGAGCGGGGTGAGCAGGCCGAGGGTGCCGATCACGACGAAGACCGCCAGCGCGGCGACCTGCTGCCCGACCGGCAGCCCGGCCGAGCCGATGGCAGCGCCCGCGGCGATGGTCAGCGGGGCGTTCTTGGCGTTCAGCGCGGCCAGGCCCGTTCCCAGTCCGAAGACCTTGACCGGCGTGAGGCGGTCGATGGCGCCCATCCACTTCGGCAGTGTCGCCTGTGAGGGATCCCTGGGACGCTTGCGCCACTGCCGGGCGCCGAAGACGACGAGCAACAGGCCGAGAGTGAGCTTGAGAGCCCCCACCCAGGTGGCCGGGTGCTTGTGCGCGGAGGCACCCGCGGGGGAGGCGATCGCCAGCATGATCGCGCCCAGTGCCGACAGTCCGATGATCCAGCCGACGGTGAAGAGGACTCCGTTGAGACGGCCCCGAGGCGTGGCGAGGACGAGGATGACGGCGATGATGGGCAGCGGGCTGACCGCGACGCCGGCCGCGAGACCGAGTACGTCACCGAGGACTGCGCCCATGGTGCCTCCAGTGGGGTCAGGCCGGCGATCAGTCGGGCAGAGGTCCGGCGCGGGGCAGGGCGCGAGCACCTCGTCGGCGCCGCCATGCGGCCACGGCGCGGCCGATCGCACGAGAAGACCGAGGCGCCCGCCGCGATGAAGGGGCGATGAAGGGGCGATGAAGGGGGCAGCGGGTTCGCGGCTCTCGTGATGGTTCGGCTCAGCCGCGGGCGAAGTCGAGCAGGTCCTTGTTGAAGCGGTCCGCGAACTCGGGGACCATCGACAGACCGTGCGGGGCGCCCTCGTAGACCTTGTAGATCGCGTCCTTGACGATCTTCGAGGACTTGGCGCCGGAGGCCACGATGGGGACGATCTGGTCGTCGTCGCCGTGCACGATCAGCGTGGGGATGTCGAACGCCTTGAGGTCTTCGGTCAGGTCGGTCTCGGAGAACGCCTTGATGCAGTCGTACGCGCCTTTGATGCCGACGCTCATGCTCCAGAGCCAGAACTGGTCGCGTGTTCCCTGGGAGACTGTCGAGCCTTCCCGGTTGGCGCCGTAGAAGGGGGCGCTGGTGTCCTTGTAGAACTGGGACCGGTCCGTGGCGACACCCTTGCGGAGCCCGTCGAAGACGTCGATCGGGAGCCCCTCCGGGTTCGCCTCCGTCTTGAGCATCAACGGCGGGATGGCGCCGAGCAGTACGGCCTTGGCGACCCTCTCCGACCCATGGCGGCCGATGTAGCGGGTGACCTCTCCGCCCCCCGTCGAGTGGCCGACCAGGATGGCGTCCCGCAGGTCGAGGGTCTCCATCACCGACGCGAGATCGTCGGCGTAGGTGTCCAGGTCGTTCCCCTCCCACGGCTGGTCGGAGCGACCGCCGCCGCGGCGGTCGTGCGCGACGACCCGGAAGCCGTTGTCGGCCATCAGCTTCAGCTGCGGATCCCAGGCGTCCGCGGTCAGCGGCCAGCCGTGGGAGAAGACCACCGGCCGGCCCGACCCCCAGTCCTTGAAGAAGATCCGCGTGCCGTCCTTGGCAGTGGCAAAGGCCATGGTTCGCCCCTTCAGTACTCGTCCGGAACCCCGCGCTGCACGGGAGTTCAGTGCCCGGGCCGCGCTGGGGAGGTCATGCCACGGCCGTCGGCGGACGCACAGGGGGGCGACGGAGAGGCCGGCAGCGGAAGGCGACCGATGGGCACGTCGTGCGCACCACCCTACGCGGGAAGCACCGGTTCAGCGCGGCGGTCCGCCGCCGACGTCGAGGTGGCCGTCACCCACCACCCACACGGGTGACGTCTTCCGCTACGCAAACGACGGCGCCGTCCGTGGGTGCGGATGCGCGGGAGGTCTGACGGACATCGGCGTGGGCGTGGACGGCACCGTACGGGGCGTGAATTCCGGCGGCGACGTCTTCCGCCGCACCGGCGACCTGCCCGGCTGACCCGGCCCGCCACCGCTTGGCCATACGCCCACACCTCCGCTTGGCCATACGCCCGCACCTCCGCTTGGCCATAAGCCCGCACCTCCGCTTGGCCATAAGCCCGCACCTCCGCTTGGCCACAAGCCCGCACCTCCGTATGGCCGTACGCCGCTTCCACCAGTGCGCCGTCGCCCACCCGGGACCGGACACCCGCGAGCACCCCGGCCGCCCGGGGCGGTACGGCGGTGCACGCGTCCCGGCCGGATCCCGAAGCGGCGCCCCGCTGTTGCGGAGGCCCCCGGCCCCGCGTTGGAATCAAGTGTGAGGCACTTTGGTGGCGCCGGGCCCGCCGACCGCCCCGCACCCGGGACGGGGGCCGGCCGGAAGGGGCTCAAGAACGACGCCCTGGGCATGTTCTCCTCGGTCGCCATAGGCCTGGCCTCCACCGGACCGGCGTACAGCCTCGCCGCCACGCTGGGCATCATCGTGGCGGGGGTCGGACTGCAGGCGCCGATCGTCGTCATGTTGGCCTTCATCCCGATGCTGCTGGTCGCGTACGCCTACCGGGAGCTCAACGCGAGCAACGCCGACTGCGGCACCACCTTCACCTGGGCCACCCGCGCCTTCGGGCCGCGTACCGGCTGGATGGGTGGCTGGGGGTTGATCGTCGCCAACATCATCGTCATGGTGAACCTGGCCAAGATCGCCGGAATCTACGGCTTCCGCCTGCTGGGTCTGGACGCGCTGGGGGATAGCGGGCCGTGGACCACGGTGGCGGGCATCGTCTGGATCGTCGTGATCACCGCGGTCTGTTATGTCGGCATCGAGATCTCGGCGGCCGTCCAGCGCTGGCTGCTGTGCGTGGAAGTGGTGATGCTGCTCGTGTTCGCCGTCGCCGCGCTGGTCCGGGTCTACACCGACGGGCCGCCCACGGCGATCCATGTCTCCGCCTCCTGGTTCAACCCGTTCGAGGTGTCCTCGGTGAAGGCTCTGACCTCGGGTGTCCTCGCGGGCGTCTTCATCTACTGGGGCTGGGACACCGCCTTCTCCGTCAACGAGGAGACCGTCGACAGCGGGCGCGTCCCCGGGCGCGCCGCATTCGTGTCCATGGCACTGCTGCTGGGCGTGTACGGCCTGGTCTCCACCTCCGTGCAGGCGTTCGCCGGGGTCGGCACCGCGGGCATCGGGCTCGGCAACGAGAACAACTCGGACGACGTCTTCTCGGCCCTGGGCGAGGCCGTCTTCGGGAACCACGGCACGGGACTGCTGCTGTCGAGACTGCTGATCCTGATGGTGCTGACCTCCGCGGTGGCCTCCGCCCAGACCACCATCCTGCCGCTGGCCAGGACCGTGTTCTCCATGGCGGTCCACAAGGCCGTACCGGCCCGGTTCGCCCGGGTCCACCGCAGGTTCCTCACCCCGACCTGGGGGACCCTCGGCATGGGGGCGGCCTCGATCGCGCTGCTGCTCCTGCTGACCTCGTTCAGCCGGAACGTGCTCGCCGACTCGATCGACTCGGTCGGTCTCGCCATCGCGTTCCACTACGGCCTGACCGGCTTCGCCTGCCTCTGGTACTACCGCAAGGTCCTCCACCGCAGCGCCAGGGACCTGCTCTTCAAGGGTGTGCTGCCGGGGCTGGGCGGCCTGCTCATGCTGCTGCTGTTCGTCTACGCCGCCTTCGTCGTCTACGCCGACCCCCACTACGGCGAGTCCAGCGTCGACCTGCCGCTGATCGGGCCGACCGGCGGGGTCACCGTCGTCGGTCTGGGCGCCCTGCTGATCGGTGTCGTGCTGATGCCGGTGGTCACCCGGGGCCACGCGGTGGCCCTCAAACTCCAGCGCAGCCTGCTTCCGGGCCGTCTGCCCCCGCACACCGCCCTCGACTCGGCCAGCCGCTATCTGCCCGCCGACAGCGGATCCGGGGTGGGCGGCGACTGGTACGACGTCATCCCGCTGTCGGGCACCCGCGTGGCCCTGGTCGTCGGGGACGTCCTCGGTCACGGCCTGCGCGCCGCGGCCACCATGGGACGGCTGCGCACGGGGGTGCGGGTCCTGGCCCGGCTGGACCTGACGCCGGACGAACTGCTGTCCCGGCTGGACGACCTGGTCGAGCAGACCGAGTACGAGCGGGGGTCCGACGCCGGCGCCCGAAAGACGCCGGCCGACGAGGCCCTCGGTGTGACCTGCCTGTACGCGGTGTACGACCCCGTCTCCGGGCGGTGCAGCCTGGCGCGGGCCGGGGAGCAGGTCATGGCGGTCGTCGAACCGGGCACGGGCGCCGTCGGCTATCCGGAGCTGCCCCCCGGACCGCCGCTGGGAGTCGGCGGCCTGCCCTACCAGAGCACGGAACTCACGCTCGCGCCGGGCAGCGTCGTCGCCTTCTTCACCTGGGGCCTCCTCCAGGCGGCCGAGGGCCGCGACGAGGGGCTCGCCCGGCTGTCCGAGATCCTCTCCGGCGACGGGACGCCCTGGACGTCCCTGGAGGAGCTGTCCGACCGGGCGGTGACCGACCTGCTGCCGGGGGCGGTGGACGAGGACGCGACGCTGCTCCTCGCCCGCACGCGCCTGCTGGACCACGCCCGGTTCACCCAGTGGGAACTCGCCCCCGACCCGGCCGCCGTGGCCACCATCCGCACCGCGGTCGGCAAGCAGCTGCGCGACTGGGAGCTGGACGAGCTGAGCTTCGCCACCGAACTCATCGTCAGCGAACTGGTCACCAACGCCATCCGGTACGTGGGGGGCCCGATCCAGGTGCGCCTGATCCGCGACCGGACCCTGATCTGCGAGGTCTCCGACACCGGCCACACCACGCCCAACCTGCGGCACGCCGCGAACGACGACGAAGGCGGCCGGGGCCTGTTCATCATCGCCCAGATGACCCACCACTGGGGCACGCGCTACACCTCCACCGGCAAGACGATCTGGACCGAACAGGACCTCCCGCCGCCGGACGGCGCGCCGTGACGGCATCGCAATCCCCGTACGGCATCCACGCGTACCGGCGTCGCGTCTTCGCCGGTATGGAAGCGCAATCCCCATCGCCCCCGCCCCGGCAGCCCGAGGGGTGCCTCGTCGTCGCGATCCGCGTCCCGGTGCGGATCGTCGTCCTCGTACTCGTCGTACCGGTACGGATGGCGTGGGACGTGCTCGTCGTCACCGGACGGCTGCTGCGGGACACCGCCCTGCGACCCTTCGGCCGGTTCCTGCGGGACATCGTGCTGCGGCCGCTCGGCCGGGCGCTGCTGTGGACCGGCGGGGTCCTGGTCGTCCGGCCCCTGGTGGCCCTGTGGCGGTATGCCGTGGTTCCCGCCGGGCAGGCGCTGTCCTGGCTCGGGACGGTCCTGGTCGTCGTCCCGGCGGTATGGCTCCACCGGTACGTGCTGACCCCCGCCCGGCATGCCGCCGGGCGGCTGGCCCGCGCGGCGGTCACCGGGTGCGCCTGGGTGTACGCGCGCGTGCTCCGCCCGGCCGGTCACGGGCTCACCCGGCTGCTGATGGGGGCCGGCGCCGTGCTGACCGCCCTCGGCACCGGCGGGTACACGGCCCTCGCCTGGCTGGGCCGGTACCTGATCGCCGCGCCGGCCCGCCGGCTGTACACCTGGGTCCTCACCCCCCTGGGGCATGCCGTCGCCTGGTGCGTGCGTGGGCTCGGCCGGCTGCTGGGCCTGCTGGCCACCGGCATCGGCCTGGCCCTGTACCGGACCGTCCGGGTGCTTGCCGTACTGCCCGCCCTCGCGCTGTGGCGCCGGGTCCTGGTGCCGGCCGGCCGGGTGCTCGCCGTCGTCGCGCGGGAGCTGGGACAGGCCCTCGGGCACGCCTGGCGGATCGCGGGACGGATCTCGCGGGCCGTCGGACGGGCGCTCGGCATCCTCCTGCGGTGGACCGTCGTGGAGCCGGTGCGCTGGACGTACCGGACGGTGCTCACCCCGGTCGGACACCTGGTCCGGGACGGCGTCCTGCGCCCGGCCGCCGTGGGGGCGCGAGCGGTGGGCCGGATCGTCCGCGAGGCACTGGCCTCGGCCCGCGACACCGTACGGCAGACCCGTGCCGACGTGCGCCGGATGCTCTTCGGCGAGCCCCGCCGGCCGGCCGTGGCGCACCGGCGGGAACCCTCGGCCCGCGACACACGTACTCTTGGCAGTAGTACGACCGCACTCACGAAGGACTAGGACACTGGGCAAGCGACAGCCCGAAGGCCCGCCGCCCGCACCCGCGGTGCAGCGGATCCGACTGCGCTACACCAAGCGCGGCCGCCTGAGGTTCACCAGCCACCGAGACTTCCAGCGCGCCTTCGAGCGTGCGCTGCGCCGCGCCGAGGTGCCCATGGCGTACTCGGCGGGGTTCACACCGCATCCGAAGGTGTCGTATGCCAATGCCGCACCCACCGGCACGGGCAGTGAGGCGGAATACCTGGAGATCGCGCTGACCGCGCCGCGCGAGCCCGAGACCCTGCGCGTCCTCCTCGACGAGTCGCTGCCCGCCGGGCTCGACATCGTCGAGGCGGTCGAGGCACGCACCTCGGGTCTCGCCGACCGGCTGACGGCCTCCGTCTGGGAACTGCGGCTGGACGGCGTCGACCCGCTCGACGCCGAACGCGCGGTGAAGGCCTTCATCGAGGCCGACACCGTGGAAGTGCGGCGGACGACCAAGAACGGCGTCCGCACCTTCGACGCCCGCCCCGCCGTGGTGAACCTGGAAACGCACCGACCCCAGGCTGATAGGCCGACCGACCAGCCCTGTGCGATACTGCGGCTGGTTGTTCGGCACGTGACGCCTGCCGTACGACCCGACGACGTCCTGTCCGGTCTTCGCGCCGTGGCCGACCTGGCGCCGCCGGTCCCCGCTGCGGTGACCAGGCTGGCGCAGGGGCTGTTCGATGAAGAGACCGGCACGGTGACCGACCCGCTCGCGCCCGACCGCGAGGCAGCCGAGGCCCTGACGGCCACACCGGCCGCCGCCGCGACGGCGCCGACGCCGGAAGGTCCCGCGTAGGGACGGATGTCGTAGCGCCGCCCACGTACTCGGGAGCCACCTGGGTCGGGCAGCGTACCCATCAGAAGACTTTCGCCAGGCCGTACCGACAAGGCGTACGGAACCGGCGAGACAGGACACAGAGTGCTCCCGTGCGGCGCCAGCGCCCCGGACGGCGGCCATCGCGCATCGCGCGGACCGCGGACGTCAACGGCGGACGGTCTTCACCGACCGACGCCGGACCAGGCAAGGCGCCCGGGAGCCTGACGGGAGAAACGCCCGCATGCTCGAACCGACCGAACCCATCGAGGGTTCCGAACCGAAGACTCCGAGCGACACCCTGCCCCCGCGCAGGCGTCGCCGAGCCGCCTCCCGCCCGGCGGGCCCGCCGGGCGGCGCCGAGGCGACCGTCGAGGTCACCGTGCCGGCCATACCGGCCGCGGACGCCGACGAGGTCACCGAGGTCACCGAGGCCCTGACGGCCGACGGTGCCGAGGAGGCCGCGCCCACCACCCGGCCGCGCCGCCGGGCCGCACGCCGTGCCTCCGCCCCGGCGGGTTCCCCGACGGGCGCCGAGGCCGCTGCCGCCGCCGAGACGGTCGTACCGGCCGCGCCCGCCGCCGCCGAGCAGCCCGCCGCCGGTGCCGAGGGCGGCGAGGTCGTCGTCGGCGAGGAGGCCGCTCCGCGCCGCACCCGCCGCCGCGCCACCCGTAGCGTCGCCGCGCCGAGCGCGACCGAGGCCGAGGCGCCCGGTACCGAGGAGCCCGCCGCCGAGGCCGCGGCCACCGACGCCGGCGCCCCTGTGGAGACGCCCGCCGTCGAGACGGAGCCCGCCGGCCGGCCGCGTCGTCGTGCCACGCGTCGTGTGTCGGCGCCCGCCGCCGCGGCTTCGGCGGAGACCGCCGAGACCGCTGAGACCGTGGTGCCCGCGGTCGCCAAGGCCGCCGAGACGCCGGCTCCCGCTGTCGAGGCGGAGCCCGCCGGTCGGTCGCGTCGTCGTGCCACGCGTCGTGTGTCGGCGCCCGCTGCCGCGGCTTCGGCGGAGACCGCCGAGACCGTGGTGCCCGAGGCCTCCGTCGCCGACGCCGGCGCCCCTGTGGAGACGCCCGCCGTCGAGGCGGAGCCTGCCGGTCGGTCGCGTCGTCGTGCCACGCGTCGTGTGTCGGCTCCCGCCGCCGCGGCTTCGGCGGAGACCGCCGAGACCGCCGAGACCGTGGTGCCCGCCGTCGCCGAGGCCGCCGAGACGCCGGCTCCCGCCGTCGAGGCGGAGCCCGCCGGCCGGCCGCGTCGTCGTGCCACCCGTCGTGCGTCCGCGCCCGCCGGTGCCCCGCAGGCCGCCGAGCAGACACCGGAGGCCGCCGAGAAGAGCCCGGCCGCGCCCACCGAGACGGCGGCGGCTCCCGGCGACACCGGGACGTCGGCGGCAGAGGCCGCCCAGGACGCCGCCCCGCACCGCACGCGCCGCCGTGCCACCCGCCGGGTGTCGGCGCCCGCCGGCACCCCCGCGCAGGAGGAGACCACCGTGGCCGAGGCCGACAAGCCCGCCGCCGACGCGCAGGCCACTCCCGAGCCCGCCGCCCCGCAGGCCGCCGAAGCGCAGCCCGCGGACGAGGCCGCGGCGCCGCGCCGCACCCGGCGCCGCGCCGTGCGTGCCGCCTCCGGCTTCGCCGCGCCCGCCGAGGGCAGCGAGGAGACCGACGAGAACGCCTCGCGCCGGCCGCGCCGCCCCGCCGTCGCCGTATTCCAGGCGCCGGTGTTCACCGAACCCAGGTTCCAGACCCCGGAGCGGGCCGCCGCCGCGGCCGCCGCGGAGGCTGCCGAGGTCGTCCGGGCCGACGTTCCCGAGGAGTCCGAGGAGTACGGCGAGGAGCGCGCCGAGACCGGCTCGCGCCGCCGCCGTCGCCGCCGGGGACCGGCCCAGGCCGAGGAGCCGCAGGCCACCCGGGCCGCCGTCGAGGACGAGGAAGAGGAGACCGACGAGTCCGCCGAGTCCGCCGAGGAGTACGCCGACGGCGAGGAAGGCGACGAGGCGGAGGGCGCCGACGGCTTCGAGGAGTCCGGTTCGCGCCGTCGCCGCCGCCGTGGCGGACGCCGCCGTCGCCGCGGTGAGGCCGCCGACGGCGAGGGCGGCGACGCCGACGAACTCGCCGCCGAGCAGGCCGCGCAGGACGCCGAGGACACCGCCGAGCAGGAGGAGGAGGACGACGACGAGGAGGCCCGCGGCGACGAGTCCGGGTCCAGCACCAGCAGCCGGCGCCGTCGTCGCCGTCGCCGCCGCGCCGGGGACGGCGGTTCGGACGCCGAGCCGTCCGCCGACGACCCGGAGCGCACGGTCGTCAAGGTCCGCGAGCCCCGCAAGCCCTCCGAGCCGTCCGACGAGGTGCAGTCCATCAAGGGCTCGACCCGTCTGGAGGCCAAGAAGCAGCGCCGCAGGGAGGGCCGCGAGCAGGGCCGCCGCCGGGTCCCGATCATCACCGAGGCCGAGTTCCTGGCCCGCCGGGAGGCCGTCGAGCGCGTGATGGTCGTCCGCCAGCACGGCGACCGCACCCAGATCGGCGTCCTGGAGGACGGCGTGCTCGTCGAGCACTACGTCAACAAGGAGGAGGCGACCTCGTACGTCGGCAACGTCTACCTCGGCAAGGTGCAGAACGTGCTGCCGTCGATGGAGGCCGCCTTCATCGACATCGGCAAGGGCCGCAACGCCGTGCTGTACGCCGGCGAGGTCAACTTCGAGGCGCTGGGCATGGCGAACGGCCCGCGCCGCATCGAGTCCGCCCTGAAGTCCGGCCAGTCCGTGCTCGTCCAGGTGACGAAGGACCCGATCGGGCACAAGGGCGCGCGTCTGACCAGCCAGGTCTCCCTGCCGGGCCGCTACCTCGTGTACGTCCCCGAGGGCTCGATGACCGGCATCAGCCGCAAGCTGCCCGACACCGAGCGAGCCCGGCTGAAGAGCATCCTCAAGAAGATCGTCCCCGAGGACGCGGGCGTCATCGTGCGCACCGCGGCCGAGGGTGCGAGCGAGGACGAGCTGCGCCGGGACGTCGAGCGGCTGCAGTCGCAGTGGGAGGACATCCAGAAGAAGGCCAAGACCGGCAACGCGCCGACGCTCCTGTACGGCGAGCCGGACATGACCGTCCGGGTGGTCCGCGACATCTTCAACGAGGACTTCACCAAGGTCGTCGTCAGCGGTGACGAGGCCTGGTCGACCATCCACGGGTACGTCACGCACGTCGCCCCGGACCTGGCCGACCGGCTGTCGCGGTGGACCAGCGAGGTCGACGTCTTCGCCACCTACCGCATCGACGAGCAGCTCGCCAAGGCCCTCGACCGCAAGGTCTGGCTGCCCAGCGGCGGTTCGCTGGTGATCGACCGGACCGAGGCGATGATCGTCGTCGACGTCAACACCGGCAAGTTCACCGGCCAGGGCGGCAACCTCGAGGAGACGGTCACCAGGAACAACCTGGAGGCGGCCGAGGAGATCGTGCGCCAGCTGCGGCTGCGCGACCTCGGCGGCATCATCGTGATCGACTTCATCGACATGGTGCTGGAGTCCAACCGCGACCTGGTGCTGCGCCGTCTGCTGGAGTGCCTGGGCCGTGACCGGACGAAGCACCAGGTGGCCGAGGTGACCTCGCTCGGTCTGGTGCAGATGACCCGTAAGCGGGTCGGCCAGGGTCTGTTGGAGTCCTTCTCCGAGACCTGCGTCCACTGCAACGGCCGTGGCGTCATCGTGCACATGGAGCAGCCGTCCTCCGGTGGTGGAGGCGGCGGCAAGCGCAAGAAGCGCGGCCGCGGTGGCGACACCCAGGAGCACGTGCACGAGACCGCCGCGGTGGCCGTCGAGAGCGGTGAGGCCGTGGAGCCGGAGGTGGAGACGGCCGTCGAGGTGGCCGCCGAGTTCGCCGAGCCGGTGGAACTGCCCGCGCCCGACTTCGCGCTGGACGAGGAGCTGTACAGCAGCGTCGCCGAGGCGGAGGCGGCGGCCGGCCGGGGTCGTACCCGGCGCCGGGCGAGCCGCCGGGCATCCGCGCCGGCCGGTGCGCCGAAGGCCGAGCAGGACGAGCGGGCCGAGCGGGGCGAGGAGTCCGGTTCGGCCAGGCGGTCCGGGAAGGCGGCCCGGGGCGGCAGGTCCGCGCGTGAGGCGGCCGCGCCGACCGCGCAGGACGTCACCGCCGAGGAGGCCGCCGCGCGTCCGGTCCGTCCGGAGCCGGCCGCCGAGGCGCTGGCCGAGCCCACCGCCGCCGAGGACCAGGTGGTTGCGGCACCGCAGGCCGAGGCCGCGCCGGCCGAGGCCGTCGAGGAGGCCGCGCCCAAGGGCCGTACGCGTCGTCGGGCGACCCGGAAGGTGTCGGCGCCGGCCGGTTCCCCCGCGGGTGCCGAGGCGGCCGTGGTGACGGTCCCCGAGGCCGCGCCGGCCGTCGAGGCACCGGTGGAGCAGGTGGAGGCCCCCGTCGAGGAGGCGCCCGCCGAGAGCGCCGCCCCGGCCCGTCCGCGCCGCCGCGCCGTGCGCAGGGCCACCGCGTCGACCGCGTCCGAGGAGACGGCCGTCGTGGTCGTCCCGGCGGCCGCGGCGGAGGAGGCCCCGCTGGAGGAGGCCCCGTCGGCGGAGCAGCCGGCCGAGGAGCCGGCCGAGCCGGCCGCCGCCAAGAAGACCGTCCGCAAGGCGGTCAAGAAGGCGCCGGCGAAGAAGGCCGCCGCCAAGAAGACGGCGGCCAAGAAGACGGCCGCGAAGAAGACGACGGCCAAGAAGGCGGCCAAGACCGCCAAGACGGCCACGGCGAAGACGACGGCGAAGAAGGCCACCTCGGTCTCCTCCGCCGCCGACGAGAGCTGACGTCGCGTCCCACCGGGTGTGGTCCCGTCCCTTCGGGCGGGGCCACACCCACCCGGTTTGACCCCTACGGTCGTGGACCGTAACCTTGACCGTCGGCGTGTCCACTGAACATGCCACATCCCCGTAAACCTCTTCCTCCCGGGCACATGGTGGGCCGGGAGAGGTCGTCCGTGGTGTTTTTCGGGCGGCTGGCCTGCGGGGGTGCCGTTTCTTCGAGCGAAAGTGAGATCCGCGTGTACGCCATCGTGCGCAGCGGTGGTCGCCAGCACAAGGTTGCTGTCGGCGACATCGTTGAGGTTGACAAGATTTCCACTGGCAAGGTTGGCGACACGGTCGAGCTCTCGACCCTGCTCGTTGTCGACGGCGACTCCGTGACCAGCGACCCCTGGGTGCTGGCCGGCATCAAGGTCCAGGCCGAGATCGTGGACCACCACAAGGGCCAGAAGATCGACATTCTGCGCTACAAGAACAAGACCGGCTACCGCCGTCGTCAGGGCCACCGCCAGCAGTACACGGCGATCAAGGTCACGTCGATTCCCGCGGCTGCGAAGTAAGGGACTGAGGAGAAATGGCACACAAGAAGGGCGCATCGTCCACCCGGAACGGTCGCGACTCCAATGCCCAGCGGCTCGGCGTGAAGCGCTTCGGCGGTCAGGTCGTCAACGCGGGTGAGATCCTGGTCCGTCAGCGCGGCACCCACTTCCACCCCGGCGCCGGTGTCGGCCGTGGCGGCGACGACACGCTGTTCGCCCTGCAGGCCGGTGCGGTGGAGTTCGGTAGCCACCGTGGCCGCAAGGTCGTGAACATCGTTCCGGTCGCCTGAGTCGTCTGACCCAGGGCTCGAACCGAACGTTTCGTTCAGCGAGGCGGACCTCACTTCCCGGTCGGGAAGGCGGGTCCGCCTTTCGCGTGTTACGCAAGAGACATATTCGTACGTACTGAAGTACCGAAGTGCTGGAGGCACCCCCATGACCACCTTCGTGGACCGCGTCGAACTGCACGTCGCCGCGGGTAACGGAGGCCACGGCTGTGCCTCCGTCCACCGTGAGAAGTTCAAGCCGCTCGGCGGCCCGGACGGCGGCAACGGCGGCCGTGGCGGCGACGTCATCCTGACCGTCGACCAGTCGGTCACCACGCTTCTCGACTACCACCACTCCCCGCACCGCAAGGCCACCAACGGCAAGCCGGGCGAGGGCGGCAACCGCTCCGGCAAGGAAGGCGAAGACCTCGTCCTGCCGGTGCCGGACGGCACGGTCGTCCTGGACCGGGCCGGCAACGTGCTCGCCGACCTGGTCGGTCACGGCACCTCCTACATCGCGGCGCAGGGCGGCCGGGGCGGCCTCGGCAACGCGGCGCTGGCCTCGGCCCGCCGCAAGGCGCCCGGCTTCGCGCTGCTCGGCGTGCCCGGCGACGTCCAGGACATCGTCCTGGAGCTGAAGACCGTCGCCGACGTGGCCCTCGTCGGCTATCCGAGCGCCGGCAAGTCCTCGCTGATCTCCGTGCTCAGCGCGGCCAAGCCGAAGATCGCCGACTACCCCTTCACCACGCTGGTGCCGAACCTCGGTGTGGTCACCGCCGGTTCGACCGTCTACACCATCGCCGACGTGCCGGGTCTGATCCCGGGCGCCAGCCAGGGCAAGGGCCTGGGCCTGGAGTTCCTGCGGCACGTGGAGCGGTGCAGCGTGCTGGTGCACGTGCTGGACACCGCGACCCTGGAGTCCGACCGCGACCCGGTCTCCGACCTCGACATCATCGAGGAGGAGCTGCGCCAGTACGGCGGCCTCGGCAACCGGCCCCGGCTCGTCGTCCTGAACAAGGTCGACGTGCCGGACGGCAAGGACCTCGCCGAGATGGTCCGCCCCGACCTGGAGGCGCGCGGCTACCGCGTCTTCGAGGTGTCGGCCGTCGCCCACATCGGGCTGCGGGAGCTGTCCTTCGCGCTCGGCGACCTGGTCGGCCAGGCCCGCGCCGCCAAGCCGAAGGAGGAGGCGACGCGGATCGTCATCCGGCCCAAGGCCGTGGACGACGCGGGCTTCACCGTCACCCGCGAGGACGCCGACGGCGAGCCGCTGTTCCGGGTGCGTGGCGAGAAGCCCGAACGCTGGGTGCGCCAGACCGACTTCAACAACGACGAGGCCGTCGGCTACCTCGCCGACCGGCTCAACCGCCTCGGCGTGGAGGAGCGGCTGATGAAGGCGGGTGCCCGTTCCGGCGACGGCGTCGCGATCGGCCCCGAGGACAACGCGGTCGTCTTCGACTGGGAGCCGACGGTGATGGCCGGAGCGGAGATGCTCGGCCGCCGAGGCGAGGACCACCGCTTCGAGGCGCCCAGGCCCGCCGCGCAGCGCCGCAGGGACCGGCAGGCCGAACGCGATGACAGCGAGCAGGAGTTCGACGACTTCGAGCCCTTCTAGGGTCGGCCGGCCCTCGTTGCCGGGTCGCGTCGCTTCGGCTGTTACAGCACCTTTACATCACTTTGCAGCAACTGTCGGGTGAGTGAAACGGGGTTGACGGGCGGCGCCGATACGGTGACAGGACTGATGGTGGTGGGGAGCGTCGGACCGGCGCTCCTCCCCGCCCGCACCTCTGCTCCATGGGGGAAGACATATGGGCTCCGCGCCCGAGAACCGTCCCGCAGTTTCCGTGATCATTCCGGTCTACAACGCCGTCGACCACCTGCCGGAGTGCCTGCAGTCCATTGCCGCCCAGTCGATCGGGTTCGACCGCCTGGAGATCGTCGCGGTGGACGACGGCTCCACCGACGGCAGCGGTGAGCTGCTGCAGACATGGGCCGAGCGCCACCCCGGCCGGGTCCGGGTGGTGCGCCAGGAGAACTGCGGTGCCCCGGGTGGGCCGCGCAACCGGGCCATCGCGCTGGCCGAGGGCGAGTTCCTCTTCTTCGCCGACCCGGACGACTATCTGGGCACCGAGGCGCTGGAACGCATGGTCGCCGCCGCGGAGCGCAACGACTCCGACGTGGTGCTGGGGAAGATCAAGGGCGTGGGGCGCAAGGCCCCGGTCACCCCGTTCCGGGCCAATGTGGACGGCGGTGACATCTTCAGCTCCAAGGGTGTGTGGTCCCTCACCGCGCACAAGCTGTTCCGCCGCTCGCTGGTCGAGGAGCACGGGCTGCGCTTCGCCGAGGGACTGCGGCTGGCCGAGGAACAGGTGTTCGTCGTGCCCGCCTATCTGCTGGCCCGGTCGATCTCCGTCGTGTCCGACTACGACTGCTACTACCTGGTCCGCCGCGACGACTTCCCGCACCTGACCCGCGAGGTGCCGGACCCCGCCCCGTTCTACGCGAACGTGCGCGACGTACTGAACATCGTGGTGGCGCACGTCCCCGCCGGAGAAAAGCGCGACGACCTGCTCTACCGCTGGCTCAGCCTGGAGATCCTCGGCCGTTTCGACGGCCGCTTCGCCGGGCTGTCCGAGGAGACCCGCGCCCTGCACGTGAAGCTGGCCGGCGAGCTGTTGGGCGACTTCATGCACCGGGCGCTCGTGGACCGGCTGCCGCCGCTGTCCCGGCTGCGCTGTCTGCTGATCTCCCAGGGGCTCGTCGAGGAGCTCACCGCCCTCACCACACTGGTTCCCAAGCCCAAGCCCAAGCCCAAGGCCGCGCCGAAGCCCGACCCCGCGCCGCAGGCGGAGCCCGCGCAGGGGAGCGGGCCGAGGACCGCCGCACGGCGCCGGTACACGGCCGCCGGGGTGCTCAAGGGGATCAAGCGCCGCCTGCGCCAGGGGCGTTGAGGCTTCGACTGGCTGGACCGAGAAGGGGCGGGGCCCGGAGGAATCCTCCGGGCCCCGCCCCTTTGGCGCTCGCTCAGAGCTCCTTGGCCTGCTCCATCATCCGGTCCACCACGCGCGCCGAGGCGTGGCCGTCGTCCAGGTCGCAGAACAGGTGGTGGAAGCGGTCGAAGCGCTCCTGGTACTCGGTGGACACCGTGTCGATGTCCCGGATGGCGTCGACCAGTTCCTTGGAGGTGAAGACCAGCGGACCGGGGGAGTCCTGCTCGAAGTCGAAGTAGAAGCCGCGCAGGGTGTCCCGGTAGTGCTCCAGGTCGTAGGTGAAGAACAGCATCGGCCGCTTGAGGTGGGCGTAGTCGAACATGACCGACGAGTAGTCCGTGATCATGATGTCGGCCGCCAGGTACAGCTCGGCGATGTCCGGGTACTCCGACACGTCCCACACGAAGCCGTTGCCGGCGCCGGGCACCGCGTCCACGACGTTGGAGTGGCGGCGGATGAGCAGCACATGGTCGTCACCGAGCCGGCGCTGCGCGTTCTCGATGTCGATCCGCAGATCGAACAGGTACTGGCCCTGGCTGTGCGCCTGGTCGTCCCGCCAGGTCGGCGCGTAGAGCACGACCTTCTTGCCCTCCGGCAGACCGAGCTGCTTCTTCACCCGCTCGGCGATGGCGTCCTTCTCCGGCGAGTACAGGTAGTCGTTGCGGGGGTAGCCCGCCTCCAGGATCTCCCCGTCGTAGGAGAAGGCACGCTTCAGGATCGGCGTGCTGAACCGGTTGGAGGAGACGACCATGCTCCACTGCTTCGCCTCCAGCGCCAGCTTCTCCTGGTAGCGGCGGTCGAAGTGCAGCGTGTCGATGTCGTGGCCGATCTTCTTCAGCATCGTGCCGTGCCAGGTCTGGACGATGACCTGGCCCGGGCGCCGCTCGATCCAGTCCGGCAGGTGGCCGTTGGTGACGATGTAGCGGCTGGACGCCAGCGCCTCGTACCACTCGCGGCCCCACATGCGGACCCGCTCCACACCTTCGGGCAGGACGACCTGGCCGTCGCGCACGGCCCACAGGTGCTTGAGCGGCGTGCCCCGGGCCACCAGCTCCTCGTACATCGCCCGGGGGCTGTCGGAGAACTGCTTGCCGTTGTAGCTGAGGTAGAAGACCTGGTCCTTCAGCGGCTCCCGGCGCAGGGGGGCGTGGACCGCCTCGCGCAGCTGGCGCTGCCGGTACGGGCCGCGCTCGAGGTCGTCGAGCTCGGAACGGCAGTTCAGCTGGGGGAAGTCGGCCCAGCGGTTCTCCAGCCAGTAGCGGCGGCCGCCCAGCTCGGCACGGAGCGGGAACTGGTCCGCGGCGAGACGGTCGGTGACGAACGGCACGTCGGCGCTCTCACCGTCGGCCGGCCGCAGGTAGAGGTTCCAACGGCCCGCGCGCAGCGGCACGTCGCCGTTGCCGCCGAGCGTGGAGGGGTCGAAGTCGACCTCGAAGCGGCCGTCCTCGGACCAGCGCGGCTCGACGAAGCGCTCCTCGAAGCGCGCCCGGGGCTTGAGCAGCAGCCGGGAGCCGGTGAGCCGGGCGTCGGTGCGCGCGGTGATGGTGATCCGGCCGTCCTTCAGGGCGACCTGGTCGATCACCGCCCGCCGGGTGCGCCCCGCCAGCTTCAGATAGCCGTTGTGGCCGCCGATCACGGCCAGTTCGCACAGCTCGGCGTGCTCGCCCAGCGAGGCGGGCAGGTCGAACCGCCCGTCGGGCAGGCCTTCCCGCAGCACCGTGCTGAACTGGCGCTCGGTGCCCGCCGGGTCGGTGGCGATCAGCACGGTGGACCAGACGCGCTTCTCCGGCTGGGCCAGGGCGTCGACACCCTCGTGGAACAGCAGCGCCACATCGGCCACCGGGACCTGGGCCGAGAACCGGCGGGCGCCGCCGTCCTCGGTGACCTCGACCGGGTAGTCGTGGACCTCGGCGCCCTTCTGGTTCTTCAGCCGCAGCGTCACGCGCTCACCGGCCGCCAGGGGCACCCGGATGTCACCGGTCACCCGCAGCTGGTCGCCCTCCAGCGTCCAGCCGGTGACCAGCGCGCGCACCTTCTCGACGCGCAGCTTGAGCGCGCCGCGCTCGACCGAGGGCAGCAGCCGGAAGTCGGGGCTCAGCCAGCGGTAGGCCGGGAAGTTGCAGGCGGCGCCGCCGCTGGACTGCACGGCGGCACGGCGCACCAGACCGGAGGCGTACAGGCCGAGGCCCACATGCCACAGGCCCTCCTGCCACTCGCCGCCCTTGCGCAGCTTCGCCGGGTCGAGGGTGACCTCCCAGCCGGCCCAGTCGTAGTTGTACCGGTCCTGGCCGGAGTCGGTGGTGCGCTCGGGGCACTGCGCGTTCCGGGTGGGCAGGACGATGCGGCGGCGGGACTTGTCCTTGCGCAGCTGCAGGACCTTGACCGACGAGCGCTTCGAGGGCAGGTCGATCTTGTCGATCCAGGCGTGCCCGGCCAGCACCAGCTTGCCGTCGGACCAGCTGACGTCCTGCAGCGGAGCCCGCATGCGCAGGTCCTGGTCGATGCGCAGCGCCTTGCGCGGGAAGTCCAGGTCGGCGTCGGCCAGGGCCGGGAAGGAGGCGTACTTGCGGACCAGGCCGCTGACCTCGATGGCCTCCTTGCGGCGCTGCGAGGCCAGCAGCGTGATCAGCTCGTCGAGCTGGTGCTTGCGGACCAGCAGCCACTGCACCCGCAGATGGGTGGGCAGCGCCATGACGACCTTGGCGTCGATGTGGTCCATGAAGCGGTTGGCCGACCGCAGGAACTCGGCGCGGTACTCCTCGTCGCCGTCGGGCACCACGTTGAGGAAGAGCCGCAGGTCGTCCATGAGGACCCGGGTGTCGTACTCCTGCTTGAGCCGGGCGAAGGTCTCGCCGGGCTGCTTGCCCAGGAAGTCGCTGATCTCCAGCACGGAGGTGACGCGGTCGCGCACACCGGCCGGGTCGGTACGGCGCTGCGTGATCGAAGGGGCGGACTCGCCCTCGCGCAGCCGCCAGTAGTAGGAGGGCTCGGAGATCACGTCGACGGCGTCGGCGAGGTAGTGGGCCCGCATGGTGACGGGCGTGTCCTCGTACAGGCGGCCCTCGGGGAAGGCGAAGCCGTGCTTCTCCCAGAATGTCCGGCGGAACACCTTGTTGCAGGCGATCCGGTCGGCCACGAGCTTGGCGTACTCGGCTATGTGGGTGCGCTGGCGTGCCTCGCCCGCGAGCATCCGCATCAGCGGGACCTGCCAGGTCTTCTCGCCCTTGAGGTGGAAGACGTTGCCGGTGGCGAAGTCGGAGCCGGTCTCGTCGAGGCTGGCGACCATCAGACGGTAGGCGTCCGGCGGGATGAGGTCGTCGCTGTCGACGAACGTCAGGAACTCGGCCTCGGCGGACATATGGGCGATGCCCGTGTTACGAGCGGCCCCCAGACCACCGTTCTCCTTGCGGATCAGCCGGAAGCGCGGGTCGCGCTCCGCGTAGGACTCGGCTATCGCCGCCGAGCCGTCGGGCGAGCCGTCGTCCACCATCAGGACCTCGAAGTCCTCGAACGTCTGCGCCGCCAGCGAGTCGAGACAGGCCGGCAGATAGTGCTCGACGTCGTACATGGGGACGATCACACTGAGCCGAGGGGCCATGCTTGTCGATCTCCTTCTCAGGGTCAGGCCCGCTCGACGGCTGCGAGCGCCTGGGCGGGGGCCGGTGCGTGGGTACGCTCGGCGAAGGGCACGAAGGGCAACGGCTGCGTCTCGCCGAGGAAGACGCGCCGGACCACGCGTTCGGCGGCCCGTCCGTCGTCGAACTCGCAGAACCGACGGCGGAAGGCGTCGCGGCGCGCGGCCGCTTCCGCTCCGTCGTACTCGTCCGATCCGAGCAGCCGGATCAGTTCGGCCTGCGTGGTGGCCACCGCGCCCGGCGACTCCTGGAGCAGGTTGAAGTAGGTGCCGCGCACGGCCGAGTAGATGTCCCAGTCGGGCGCGTAGACGACGACCGGCCGGTCCAGCACGGCGTAGTCGAACATCGCGGAGGAGTAGTCCGTGATCAGCGCGTCCGCCGCGAGGTACAGCTCCTCGACCCGGGTGTGCCCCGACACGTCGACGATCCGCCCGCTGCGGCGCAGCTCGGCCACGTGGGAGGAGGAGCCGCCGTAGAAGTAGTGGCCGCGCACCAGCAGGGTCACGTCGGGCCCCAGCTCGTCGGCGAGCCGGGCGAGGTCGAGGCTCGGCACGAAGCCGGGCTGGTACTCGCGGTGCGTGGGCATGTACAGGAACGCCTTGGTCCCCTCGGCGAGCCCCAGCGCCGCGCGGGCCTCGCGCACGTCCTGCGCGCCGGCGTTGACGAGGACGTCGTTGCGCGGGTAGCCGGTCTCCAGCGACTCGTAGGAGCACGGGTAGACCCGCTCCCAGACGGCGGTGGAGAAGCGGTTGGAGCTGACGCTGAAGTCCCAGCGGTCGCAGCGCTCCAGCAGCTTGTCGAAGTCCATGTCGGTGGAGGCGGGGTACTTGCGCTGGTCGAGACCCATGGTCTTCAGCGGGGTGCCGTGGTGGGTCTGCAGATGGACCTGGCCCTCGCGCTTGACCACGCTGTCGGCGAAGTTCACGTTGTTGACCAGGTACTTGGCGCGGGCGAGCGCGGCCCAGTACTCCTTGGAGCCGACCCGGACGTACGCCACGCCCTTGGGCACCCGGTCCACCGCCTCCGGCCGGACGGCCCAGACCCGGCGGATGTGCGGGGCGAGACGGGCGAGTTCGGCGTCGATGGCCGCCGGGTTGCAGGAGACGCTGCGGCTCCAGTAGGCGGAGAAGAGCGCCAGGTTCTCGTCCAGGGGCAGCCGCAGCTGCGACTGGTAGAAGACGCCCATCGCGCTGCGCTTGGAGCGGTTGACGGCGGTGCGGGTGCGGGTGCGGACCGCGTTGCGCAGCTTCACCGCGGCGGTGGCACCGGCCATGGCGGTGTACGCGTCCTTCTCCAGCATCGCGTACTTGTGGCCGCGGCCACCGCCCGGCCGCTGGAAGTCCCGCGGGAGCCGGGCGCGGTAGTCGGCGGAGGCGCGGTGGAAGAACTCCGCCCGGGCGTTCGCCGGCAGGCGGTCGGGCCGCTCCAGGACGGTCAGGAAGTGGTCGGCCATCTTACGGAACAACGGGCCGCGCCACTGGGCGAGTTCGGGGTGGGCGTCGAGGTAGTCGAAGACCCGGCGGTACTGGTCGAAGACGTCGAAGTGCTTACGGCTGACCGTCTTGAGGATGTTGCCGCCCTCGCGGCGCTGGCGGTACATCACACAGACCCGGTTCAGCACCGCGATGCGCTCGGCGCTGATCATCGAGCAGAACGTCCAGGGGGCGTCCTCGTAGTAGCCGGGCGGGAAGGTGAGGCCGTGGCGAGTGACGAAGTCCCGGCGGTAGGCCTTGTTCCAGACGATCTGCAACAGGCTCAGCAGCTGCGGCCGCTCGGCGAGCGGGAACGTCTCCGGGCCGTCGGGCTGGAGGAGTTCGGCGCGCTGGTTGGGGCGGACCCGGCCGTCCCAGTAGCTGCGCGCGTAGTCGTAGACGAGTATCTCGGGGTCCCCGGCGGCTTCCAGCCGCTCGGATATCGCCCGCAGCGCGCCGTCGGTGAGGGTGTCGTCACTGTCCAGGAACAGCACGTAGTCGCCCTGGACCCGCTCCATGCCCGCGTTGCGTGCGCGGCCCAGCCCCACGTTCTCGGTGAGGTGAATCACGTGCATTCGAGTGTCGCGTGCCGCGTACTCGTCCAGAATGGCACCGGAGGCGTCCGGCGAGCAGTCGTCGACCGCGATGACCTCGAAGTCCGTGTAGTCCTGCCCGAGCACCGAGTCCAGGCACTCGGCGAGGTAGCCCTGCACCTTGTAGACAGGGATGACGAGAGAGAGTCTGGGCATCCTTACAACCTGTTCCGAGACTGATCACGAGAGCGTGGGCCGAGGCCAGAGCACGCTCCGCCCGCCGACGGGCATGAGCACGCCGTCGCATCAGCGTAAGGGATTCACTTGAAGTTTCCGTGAGCAAGGTAGCCGGGTGATCGGGTCACGGGACAGTCGCAGAGACCATACCTCTACCTGTTCGGGACATTGTTCCATCAGCGTCGGCACGATAACTTCCGCCGCTATCGGCGCACTTGAAGATCTCTGCCCCAAATGCCCCTGATTGTCCGACTCGATTTTCCGCAGTCCATGGACGAGTCTGCTCTCCACTGACGTAGACCGAGGAGGCACGGGAATGAGCTGGCTGGTCACGGGCGGCGCCGGATACATCGGAGCGCATGTGGTGCGCGCCATGACAGGGAGCGGCGAGCGCGTCGTCGTGTACGACGACCTGTCCACCGGCAGCGCCGACCGGGTCCCCGGGGACGTCCCGCTGGTGGTGGGCAGCGTGCTGGACCAGGACCTCCTGGAGCGGACGATTCGTGACCATGCCGTAACGGGTGTGGTGCACATCGCAGCCAAGAAGCAGGTGGGGGAGTCGGTCGAGCGCCCGCTCCACTACTACCGCGAGAACGTCACCGGTCTGGGGACCCTGCTGGAGGCGATGACGGCCACCGGCGTCGGCCGGATCGTCTTCTCCTCCTCCGCCGCCGTCTACGGCATGCCGGACGTCGACCTCGTGACCGAGGACACCCCCTGCGCCCCGATGAGCCCCTACGGCGAGACGAAGCTCGTCGGCGAGTGGCTGATCGACGCCGCCGCCAAGGCCCACGGGATCCGCGCGGTGTCCCTGCGCTACTTCAACGTGGCCGGAGCCGCCGCCCCGGAGCTGTCCGACGCGGGTGTCTTCAACCTCGTCCCCATGGTGTTCGAGCGGCTGGAGGCCGGCGAGGCGCCCCGGATCTTCGGCGACGACTACACCACGCCGGACGGCACCTGCGTACGTGACTACATTCACGTCCAGGACATCGCCTCCGCTCACCAGGCGGCCGCGGCGCGTCTGCGCGAGGCCCCGGAGGGCACCTCGCTCGTCCTCAACATCGGCCGCGGCGAAGGCAGCTCGGTCCGCGAGATGGTGGACCGCATCCTGAAGGTGACCGGTCACGAGCACCTGGCGCCCGAGGTGGCCGCCCGCCGCCCCGGGGACCCGGCACGGGTGGTCGCGTCGGCGGACCGCATCCGCGCGGAACTGGGCTGGACCGCCCGCCTCGGCCTGGACGACATGGTCGAGTCCGCCTGGCAGGGCTGGCGCCACCGGCACGCCTGAGCGACGCCCGGAGCGCCGGCGCGCTCCGGCGCCCGGCGGTCCGTCACCCCGCCCGGGCTCCGGGCCGGCGGCGCGGACCCGTCAGGCCTTCAGCTCCGCCCTGTCGCCCATCACCACGACGGGGTGGAGTGCGGGATCGAGGGTGCGCAGCAGGTACTCCATCGCCGACTTGGACTGGCTGACACACGCCGACGTGCCGCTGCCGTGGTCCATGTGCAGCCAGATGCCGCCGCCCTTGGCCTGCCCCCGCGGCCGGGTGGGGTCGTTGGGCGGAGTGCCCTTGACGCGGTTGTAGTCGATGGCGACGACGTAGTCGAAGTCGTGCCAGTACGGCTTCTTCCAGTACCGGGGGGCCTGGAAGGCGGCCGACCGGGAGTACGGCAGCTTCACGCCGGGCGCGGCGAGCACACCGCCCGCGTCGCTCAGCGTGAAGACCCCCACCGGGCTGCGCAGATCGCCCTCGTGGTGATCCGCCGTCCAGCCCTTGCGTCCGTTGTGCGCCGACCAGGAGCGCTCCTGCTTCCAGAGGGAGCCGTGCCGGGTGAAGAGCGTCACGGTGGAGTCGGGGGAGTTCCTGCCCGCCCCGTACACGGCGACGACCTGACGGGAGTCGGCCGGCACCCGCTTCCACAGTCGGTCGCCGATGCCCGGCACCCGCTTCAGGGCCGTCTCGTGCGGCCGGGTGTCGTCCGGGCCACCGTGCGCGGCGGCACCCTTGTGGCCCGAACCGCCGCACCCCGTAAGGGACATCACCGACAAAGCGCCGCAGATCGCCCCGACGACCACCCGTATCGAACCTATGCTCCACATGGCGCCCATGGTCGCAGACCGCGTGTAACGAGCAGGTACCGGCCTGTCACGGGATCAGACCGGTACCGCGGCGCGGAAGATGACTCGATTCCGCCCCGCAGGTCCCCGCCCGCGACGGTCCGGCCGCCCCGCCCGGAGCCTCCCCGCCCGCCACCGTTCCGCCCGGCCCGCCCCCGTCCGCGAAGCGGACCGACGAGCACGGACGGCGTCCCGTCGCGTAGATTGCGCATCGGACAGCCCGTCGTGGCAGGACGTTCGCGAAAGGGACCGCAGTGGCAAGCGCAAGGCAGGCCGTGGTCGAGGCCCGCAGGATCGTCGTCAAGGTGGGGTCCTCCTCGCTCACCACCGCCGCCGGCGGCCTCGACGCCGACCGTGTCGACGCGCTCGTCGACGTCCTCGCCAAGAGTCGCGGCAAGGCGGACAGGGAGGTCGTCCTCGTCTCCTCCGGTGCCATCGCCGCCGGTCTCGCCCCGCTGGGCCTGCGCCGCCGCCCCAAGGACCTCGCCCGACAGCAGGCCGCCGCCAGCGTCGGACAGGGACTGCTCGTGGCCCGCTACGCCGCCTCCTTCGCCCGCTACGGCGTCCGCGTCGGCCAGGTGCTGCTGACCAGCGACGACATGAGCCGCCGCGCCCACCACCGCAACGCCTCCCGCACCCTGGACAAACTGCTGGCGATGGGCGCCTTCCCCATCGTCAACGAGAACGACACCGTCGCCACGGACGAGATCCGCTTCGGCGACAACGACCGCCTCGCCGCCCTCGTCGCCCATCTCGTCCACGCCGACCTGCTGGTCCTGCTCTCCGACATCGACGGCGTCTACGACGGCGACCCCGGCAAGCCCGGCACCGCCCGGATAGCGGAGGTGCGCGGACCGCAGGACCTCGCCGGCGTCGAGATCGGCAGCGCGGGCAAGGCCGGCGTGGGCACCGGCGGCATGGTGACCAAGGTCGAGGCCGCCCGGATCGCGGCCGCCGCCGGTGTCCCGGTGGTGCTGACCAGCGCCGTCCACGCCGCCGAGGCGCTCGCCGGCGGCGACACCGGCACCTACTTCCACCCCACCGGCAAACGTTCCGCCGACCGTCTCCTGTGGCTCCAGCACGCCTCCACCCCGCAGGGCGCGCTCACCCTCGACGACGGCGCGGTGGACGCGGTCGTGCGGCGGCGCAAGTCCCTGCTGCCCGCCGGAATCGCCGCCGTGGAAGGCGAGTTCAGCGCCGGCGACCCGGTGGAACTGCGGGACGCGACGGGGCGCGCGGTGGCCCGGGGACTCGTCAACTTCGACGCCAAGGAGATCCCCCGGCTGATCGGGCGTTCGACCCACGAGCTGGCACGCGAGCTGGGCCCCGCCTACGAACGCGAGGTCGTACACCGGGACGACCTGGCCCTCCTGCACGCGTAGGCCTCGCGAAACCGCGCGTAAAGGCGGACGGGCGGACCGCCCCCGGTGGGGGACGTTCCGTAAAACCACCACGCGGAGCCCTGGGGCCTGCTCAACTGTGTCTTCGGGACATGTTGAAAGGACACGTTCCGTCAAGGGGCCGTGTGAGCCGTGCGTGAAGGAGGCCGTCGTGAGACGAGTGCGCCCTGGGGCGACGTCCCGCGGGGCTCTGACGAGTGTCGCCGCCGGGGACACCTACGAGGAACCCGCGGACCTGCCCCGGCTGTGGCACGTCACCCTCAGCGTCTCCGGTGCCAAGGTCCCCCTGCCGGAGCTGCGGCGCGCCCTGGAACAGCTCGCCCACGACCACCCCTTCCTGCTGACCAGCAGATACGCGGGCGACCACGCGGAGATCCGCTACTGGGAAGAGGCCCGCGACCTGCACGACGCCGCCGCCGTGGCCCTGCGCCTGTGGGGCGAACACCGGCAGAGCGCCGGGCTGCCGGCGTGGGAGATCGTCGGCCTGGAGGTCATCGACCGGGAGACCTACCACCAGCGCATCGCCGAGGGCTACGGCCCGGCCCCCGCCACCCCCGTCGGCGTCCACCCCTTCTGACCCCTCCGGGCAGCCCGGTCCGGTGCGAGCGAGGCCCGCCGGCACGCCGTCTCGGGTCGCGGGACGCCTGCCGCGCCCCGTCTCCGGGCGCACTACCCTGCGTGTATGACCACGCTCTCGCCCTACGACTCGATGTCTCCGGTCACCCAGGCCGCCTACCGGGCCAAGGCCGCGGCCGCCGACCTCGCGCCGCTCCCGCGCGCCGTCAAGGACGACGCGCTGCTCGCCGTCGCCGACGCCCTGGAGGTCAGGACGAGCGAGATCGTCGAGGCCAACGCCAAGGACGTGGCCAAGGCCCGGGAGAACGGCACCAGCGAGGCCATCGTCGACCGGCTCACCCTCACCCCCGAGCGGGTCCGCGCCATCGCCTCGGACGTCCGCGACGTCGCCAAGCTGCCCGACCCGGTCGGCGAGGTCGTCCGCGGCTCCACCCTCCCCAACGGCATCGACCTGCGCCAGGTCCGCGTCCCGCTCGGTGTCGTCGGCATCATCTACGAGGCCCGCCCGAACGTCACGGTCGACGCCGCCGCGCTCTGCCTGAAGTCCGGCAACGCCGTCCTGCTGCGCGGATCGGCCTCCGCCTACGAGTCCAACACCGCTCTCGTCCGGGTGATCAGGGACGCCGTCGGCGGCGCCGGGCTGCCTGCCGACGCCGTCCAACTCGTGCCCGGTGAGAGCCGCGAGTCCGTGCGCGAGCTGATGCGCGCCCGGGGCCTGGTCGACGTCCTCATCCCGCGCGGCGGCGCCTCCCTGATCCGCACGGTCGTGAACGAGTCCGTCGTCCCCGTCATCGAGACCGGCACCGGCAACTGCCATGTCTACGTCGACGCCCAGGCCGACATCGACACGGCCGTCGAGATCCTGATCAACTCCAAGGCCCAGCGGGTCAGCGTCTGCAACGCCGCCGAGACCCTCCTCGTCCACCAGGACATCGCCGCCGAGTTCCTGCCCCGGGCCCTGGACGCCCTCGCCGAGGCCGGCGTCACCGTCCACGCCGACGAGCGCGTCCTGGCCCACGCCAAGGACTCCCGGGCCACCGTGGTCGAGGCCACCCCCGAGGACTGGGAGACCGAGTACCTCTCCCACGACATCGCGGCCGCGGTCGTCGACTCCCTCGACAAGGCCGTCGAGCACATCCGGCTGTGGACCTCCGGCCACACCGAGGCGATCGTCACCACCTCCCAGCAGGCCGCCCGCCGCTTCACCCAGCTGGTCGACTCCACCACCGTCGCCGTCAACGCCTCCACCCGCTTCACCGACGGCGGCCAGTTCGGCTTCGGCGCCGAGATCGGCATCTCCACCCAGAAGCTGCACGCCCGCGGACCCATGGGCCTGCCCGAGCTGACCAGCACGAAGTACATCGTCACCGGCGACGGACACGTCCGCCGCTGAGATCCACCCCCGCGGCCGCGCCGCCGCCTGTTCGGCGCGGCCGAAACACGTCTCGGCAGGCGGACGGATTTCCCGGTCGCCTGCCCAAACCGACCCCCCAGGTCTACTCTGGAAGAGTGCCGGAGGACGTGGGGGGCACGCCGTTTTCCGACGGCTGGGACCCCGACGACGACCAGGACCGCGGGGTGTCGGACGAAGAGTTCGCCGCCGTGGTCTTCGACGAGGCCTTCGTCCGGGCGGCCACCGTCCATGAGCCGTCCGCCGTCGAACGCCTCCTGGCCGCCGCCCAGGCCAGAGCCGAGGCCGCGGAGGCGGAAGCCCGCCGCGCCCGCACCAGAGGCGACCGCCACGACGACGTCTACGGCCCCGACGGCGACGCATTCGGCCAAGATCGCGACGACGCCGAACCGGATGACGCCTATGTCCTCGGCGACCACCACGGCCCCTTCGGCGTCTACGGCAAACAGATCCGCTGGCATCGCCCCGTGGCCTGGGTGCTCGCCGTGGTGATGGGCATAGGCATGGTCGCCCTGGCCTTCGCCGCGGTCTACCGCGGAGCCTCCTCGGGCCAGCGCGACCGGGTGCCCGCCCCCGCCTCGACCGGCCGGGAACAGGGCAGCGGGGCCGTCCCCTCCGTCTCCGTCGAACATCGCCGCCCGGCCGTCTCGGCCGTCCCGGACACCCCCTGAGCGCCCGCCCGCCGGGGCGGAAACCGGGGTGAGAACCTGTCAGAACTTGTCGGACGGCAGGGTTTACCCAGGCCTCGCGAGACCTACCCTGAAAGTATGGGCGGGCCTGGAGACCCACCGGAGGGGACACCCGAGGGCGGCCCCGGCGGTGCCGAGGACGAGTACCGATCCGTCGTCTTCGACGAGTCGTTCGTCCGCGCTGCCCGCCTCCAGGAGTACTCGGCGGACGAGCGGATGGCCGATCACGCCCTCGCCGTACGCCGTCGCCCGCCCCTGCACCGCGGACTCGCCCGGCAGCTGCTGATCCTCGCCGTGCTCATCGCCATCGCCTTCGGCACCGCGGTCTACATGGGCCTGCGCCACTCCTACACCTCCCCGTCCGCCCGGCGGCCCGTGGAGCCCCTGCGGATGACGATCGTCCCGCTCGTCCCGCAGGGCGAGGTACCCGGCGCAGCCGACGCCGAGAACCTGTTCGCGCACAGCCCGGCGGCCCACTTCGAGATCGGCGCCGAGGGCATTCCGCTCCCGGCCTCCTACCGCACCGCCCACTTCTCCGACAGCCAGGTCGTCACGGCGCTCACCACGGTCAAGGACTACGTCGTCCGCTCCTCGCTCTACCCCGAGGTGCTGACCGGCCGCGCGGTCGCTCCGGCCCGGGCCATCCTCGACCCGGACCAGCTCGACCAGTTCGACCAGAGCCTCGCCCACCCCGCGGCGGACGGCCGGCACGCCCCCACCGGCTGGCTGGTCCGCTTCGACCCCTCCCGGGCCCGGCTGGCCGACCACCGGATCCGTGTCCAGGGCAGCCTGCGGGTCGCCGAGAGGGACGCGGCCACCCTGGAGATCGCCGCCGACCACACCTTCGTCTACGCCCTGCGCCCCGCCGGCTCCGCCGCCGGCGCTCCCGTGTCCCTCTTCACGGTCCGCCGCGAGGTGACCTTCCGCTTCGACCAGGACGATCTGCGCACCCGCCAGGTCCAGCTCGTCACGTCCTCGGTCCAGGCGGGCCCCCTGTCCTGCGCCGCCGACTCCAGCGCCTACCTCCGCCCCCTCCTGGCCGGGCAGAAGGCCACGGCCGGCGGCCCCGCGGGCACTGACCCCTACGAGACGGACAGCACCCCGGCCCTGTGCGGCACCCTGGCCGGCGCCGCCCAGCCGAAGACCTGAGCGGCGCGCGAACCGGTCCTCAGCCGCCGCCCTCGCGCGGGGCGTCCGCGGGACCCTCGGGCGAGGACGGCGGGCTGCGGAAGCCGTCGAAACCGCGCCGGACCCGGCCACCCAGGTCACCGGCACCGCCCGCCAGATCACTGACCAGCTTCATCAGCGGGTCCTTGGACGTCTTCACATCGCCGGCATAGCTGGCCGCCGACTCACGGAAGGCATCACCGACGGAGGTGTCCCCGTCCTCGTCGCGCCGCGGATAGTGGCCGTCCATGATCCGCTGGAAGTCCCGGGACTCGGCCCACTTCTTCAGCTCGGCGGCCCGCACGGTGGTGAACGGGTGCGAGCGAGGCAGCACGTTGAGGATCTTCAGCACCGAGTCGCGCAGATCGCCCCCGGAGTCGTACTCCTCGGCCTGTTCCAGGAAGGCGTCCACGTTCATCTCGTGCAGATGGTTGCCGCCCGCGATCTTCATCAGGCCCCGCATCGAGGCCCGTACGTCCTGGCCCACCAGCAGCCCCGCCCGGTCGGCGGACAGCTCCGACTTGCGGAACCACTCCCTGAGCGCCGTGACGAGCGCCATGACCGCCAGGTTGCCCAGCGGGATCCAGGCGACCTTCAGCGCGAGGGTCGTCAGGAACAGCAGGATCGTGCGGTACACCGAGTGCCCCGACAGGGCGTGCCCCACCTCGTGCCCGACGACCGCCCGCATCTCCTCCTCGTCCAGCAGCTCGACGAGCCCGGTCGTCACCACGATGATCGGCTCGTCCAGGCCGATGCACATCGCGTTCGGCTGCGGATCCTGGGTGACGTACATCGGCGGGACCTTCTCCAGGTCCAGGATGTAACAGGCGTCCAGCAGCATGGTGTGCAGATGCGAGAACTGCCGCTCGGAGACCCGCACCGAGTCGGACAGGAACAGCAGCCTCAGACTGCGCTCCGGCAGCAGCCCGCTGAGCGCCTTGAAGACGGTGTCGAACCCGCTCAGCTTGCGCAGCGCGACCAGGGCCGACCGGTCGGCGGGATGCTCGTAGGCGCGCGAGGAGATCCCCGGGAAGCGCCTGCGCTGCCTGCCGGGCACCCACTCGTGCCCCGCCTGCTCGTGCCCCGCTCGCTCGTGGCCGTCGTCGGACATGTTTCCCCCAAATGCGTCTCAGAGTCCGGTGCCCCCGAAGCGGGGCCCAGCCTAGGCGGAGATACCGTGGACGGGCAGTACAGCCGAAGGAGTCCATGTCATGGAGCAGCACCCCGCAGCCACCTGGCTGACCGAGGCCGCCGCGAGCGCCGTCCAGCAGCACGGGACGGGGAACCTGCTCCGTGTCGTCCTCGTCGTGATGGCCATCGGCTGTGTGCTGACCGCCTGGTTCCTGCTGCGTGGCTACAGGCGGAAGGACGACTGACCGGCGGCGAAAGTTCCCCGCCGCCGCACAACCGGACGCCGCGGACCGCGATCGCGGGCCCGCCACCGCCCGTGGCTGCGCCGCCGACGGCCGCCACCAACGGCGGAGTCGGCGTGATCGCCGTGGAACCGCCCGCATACGATGAGCCGACATCTTTATCCCGCCCACACGCGATAGGTCCTGCCGAAGATGAGCCTCCACCTCGCAGCAGCCCAGTTGGTCACCCTTGCCGCCGAAGGCGAAGAGCACGGCGGAAACCACAACAGCCTGAACCCGGCCCTCACCGGCGGAGGCGCCTTCATCGTCCTGCTCCTGCTGCTGTGGATCACCACCCGCTTCAACCGCGACCGCTGAGGGGCGAGCCGGTCCCCGGCCGGACGCCCGACGCCGGGCCGGTAGGGTCTGCACGCATGGGAGAGCAGGACATGCCTACCGGTCGGGCGTACGCGAGCGCCGACGACCCGGTGCAGCACCCGCGGCACCGGCCGGGCAACGGACCCGTCCACACGGGCAAGCGGCGTCTGGGCGTCATGGGCGGAACCTTCGACCCGATCCACCACGGGCACCTCGTGGCGGCCAGCGAGGTCGCCGCGCGGTTCCAGCTGGACGAGGTGGTGTTCGTGCCCACCGGCCAGCCCTGGCAGAAGTCCCACCGCGCGGTCTCCCCGCCCGAGGACCGCTACCTGATGACGGTCATCGCGACCGCCGAGAACCCGCAGTTCTCCGTGAGCCGCATCGACCTCGACCGCGGTGGTCCCACCTACACCGTGGACACCCTGCGGGACCTGCGCGCCCTCAACCCCGACACCGACCTGTTCTTCATCACCGGCGCGGACGCGCTCGGCCAGATCCTCACCTGGCGGGACTCGGAGGAGCTGTTCTCCCTCGCCCACTTCATCGGCGTCACCCGCCCGGGCCACCATCTGGCCGACCCGGGGCTCCCGGAAGGCGGCGTCTCGCTCGTCGAGGTGCCGGCGCTGGCCATCTCCTCCACGGACTGCCGTGCGAGAGTCGCCAAGGGGGACCCCATCTGGTACATGGTGCCGGACGGAGTCGTGCGCTACATCGACAAGCGCGAGCTGTACCGCGGCGAGTGAGCCGAGAGGGGCACCGGTGAACGACCGATACGACGCGGGGGACGCCAGCTACGGGGACGGCCCGTACGAACTCGTCGGCTACGACGAGTACGGCCGGCCCGTGTACCGGCAGGCCCACGTCCAGCAGACCCCGCAGGCGGCCTACGACCCGTACGCCCAGCAGCAGGGCGGCTACGGCCACGACCCGTACGCCGGCGGCCACACCGGCCGGCAGCCACCGGTGTCCTCGTACGGCTCCGCCCCCCAGGCGCCCGCCTACGACCCCTACGGCAACCAGGTCCCGTACGACCCCTACGGCACCGGCGCCCACGGGGCCGCCCCCCACGACCCCTACGGGCAGGCCGCGAGCAGCGGACAGCAGCCCAGGGTCGCCGAGCAGACCGCCTACATTCCGCAGCAGACCGGACCCCAGCAGGCCGATCCCCAGCAGACCGGCCCGGCGCGGGACGCGCACGCCCCGCGGACGTCCGGGCGGCTCGCGGACCAGGGCGCCGGCGAACAGGACTACGGCACCGAGCAGTTCGCGTTCGTCGAGGAGCCGGACGGCGACTCCGAGGACGTCATCGACTGGCTGAAGTTCACCGAGAACCGCACCGAGCGCCGCGAGGAGGCCCGCCGCCGCGCCCGCAGCCGGATCGTCGCCCTCCTCGTCGTCCTCGCTCTCGTCGTCGTCGGCGGCGTCGGCTACCTCTGGTACGCCGGAAAGCTGCCCGGTCTGTCCTCCTCAGGCGGCAAGAGCGGCACGACCACACCCGTCGCCGCCCAGAAACGCGACGTGATCGTCGTCCATCTGCACAACACCGGCAAGGGCGGCACCTCCACGGCCCTGCTGGTCGACAACACCACCACCCGGCAGGGCACCACCGTCCTGCTGCCCAACGCGCTCGCCCTGACCGGCGACGACGGCTCCACCACCACCCTCGCCAAGTCGGTCGACGGCGACGGTTCCTCCGGTACCCGCGACCAGATCGACACCGTCCTCGGCACCGACATCCAGGGGACCTGGCGCCTCGACACCCCCTACCTGCAGAACCTCGTCGACCTGGTCGGCGGCATCGAGGTCGACACCGACACCGACGTGCCCGACCCGGGCACGAAGAAGAAGGGCGCCGCGCCGCTCGTGCACAAGGGCGCCGCCCAGACCCTCAGCGGCAAGATGGCCATCGCCTACGCCACCTACCGCGCCACCGGCGAGTCCGAGACCCCCCAGCTGCGGCGCTTCGGCCAGGTCATGCAGCAGGTCCTGCGCAAGATGCCCTCCGAGGCGTCGTCGGCCACCACCACCGTCCAGACGCTCGCGCAGATCCTGGACCCGTCTCTCACCGACAAGGACCTCGGTGCCTTCCTCGCCAAGCTCGCCGAGCTGGCCAAGAGCGGCGACTACAAGACCGCCCTGCTGCCCGTGGGGGGCGACGGCACGGTGAGCGCGAAGACCGGCGACAGTGTCGTCAAGGACATCCTCGGCGGCACCGCCAAGAGTCCCGACGCCGGCTCCGCGGTCCGGGTCTCCGTCCAGAACGCGACCGGTGTGAAGGACGACGCCGCCAAGGCCCGGGTGGCACTCCTGAACGGCGGCTTCACCTTCCTGGAGGGCGGCACCGCCGCCGGCACCCAGGCCACCTCGAAGGTGGTCTACTCGGGCGCCTCCCACCGGGCCGACGCCTCCGAGGTGGCCAAGACCCTGGGCCTGCCGGCCGGCTCCGTGGCCAAGGGAAGCGTCACCTCCGGCGCCGACGTCTCCATCGTCCTCGGCACCGACTACAAGCCCGCCTCCTGACGACGGCCGGGCCGCCCCACCGCGAGCCGGTGCTCACGGTGGGGCGGCCCGGGCGGGCGTGAGACCCTTGAGGTCCAGTGACCGCCGACGGAAAGCCATGTAGTGACCGCCACCGATCGTTCCCTTGAGCTCATCCACACCGCCGCCCAGGCAGCGGCCGACAAGCTCGCCCACGACGTCATCGCCTACGACGTCAGCGACGTGCTGTCGATCACGGACGCCTTCCTGCTGGCCTCCGCGCCGAACGACCGCCAGGTCAGGGCCATCGTCGACGAGATCGAGGAGCGCCTGCAGAAGGAACTGGGCGCCAAGCCGGTCCGCCGTGAAGGCGACCGCGAATCCCGTTGGATCCTGCTCGACTACGTCGACATCGTCGTGCACGTCCAGCACAGCGAGGAGCGTGTCTTCTACGCCCTGGAGCGGCTGTGGAAGGACTGCCCCCGGCTGGAGCTGCCCGCCGAGGCCGAGGCCACCCGCGGCAAGGCCGAGGAGCACGCCAAGCTGCAGGCCGCCGAGGCCGACCAGGAGCCGGACGGGGAGTGGTGATGAGCGCCACAGCGGAGGTGACCGACCGCACGGCCCGGGGCCGTCGCGTCATCCTGTGGCGGCACGGCCAGACCCCCTGGAACGTCGAGCGCCGCTTCCAGGGCAGCACGGACGTCGAGCTGACCGAGACCGGCGTGGGCCAGGCCCGCCGCGCCGCCCGGCTGCTGGCCTCCCTGCACCCCGACGCGATCGTCTCCTCCGATCTGCGGCGGGCCGCGGACACGGCCGCCGAACTGGCCGCCCTCACAGGTCTCGAGGTCACCCGTGAGGAAGGGCTGCGCGAGACCTACGCGGGCGTCTGGCAGGGCCTGACGCACGACGAGATCATCGCCCGCCACGGCGAGGAGTACACCGCCTGGAAGCGCGGCGAGCCGGTCCGCCGCGGCGGCGGCGAACTGGAGACCGAGGTCGCCGACCGCGCCGCGCCCGTCGTGCTGCGGCACGTCGAGAAGCTGCCCGCGGACGGCACCCTCGTCGTCGTCAGCCACGGCGGCACCATCCGCACCACCATCGGCCGGCTCCTCGACCTGGAGCCCCGGCACTGGGAGAGTCTCGGCGGCCTCTCCAACTGCTGCTGGTCCGTGCTGGGCGAGGGCGCCCGCGGCTGGCGCCTGCTCGAGCACAACGCGGGAACCCTCCCGGAGCCCGTCCTCGGCGACGACGACTGAGCGTCCCGCGGCCCCCGGACCCCGGATTTCACTTTCCGGCAGGTCACAGGCTAAAGTTCTTCTTGTTCGCCCCGCCGAGCGGGAAGAACACCAGGGGCTATAGCTCAGTTGGTAGAGCGCCTGCATGGCATGCAGGAGGTCAGGAGTTCAATTCTCCTTAGCTCCACTGATCGACACTCTGAGGAGTGTTCGACGATCGGTGATGAAGATCCCGTCCCTCTCGGTAGGGGCGGGATCTTCTGCGTACGGGCCTGTCGGTCGTCGTTCGGCCGGGCACACTGGTCCCGGACCGGCTTGAGTCGCTCGGGCCCCGCGGTCGTATACCCCTGCGGCGGTGTTGTCGGACTGGTACTGAGGCGTCGCTGACCGTATTGCTCCGGCCGTGGCAGAATCAAACGGCCGGAAGGGGGCGTGGCCCGACGGGAGGGAGTAGCGATGCCTGCGAGCATCCTCGAGGAGGGCGGCCACCTCCTCGGTGCGGCGTTGATACGGGACTCGGCCACCCGCCTCAGCTGCCCTTCCTGCGGTTCCGCGCGCGTGGCCCAAGTCCTCGGCGACAACGGCGGAATCTCCTACGTGTGCACGGCCTGCGGCCACAGCTGGAGCTGATCGATGGGTGCACACAGGCGAAAGTGCGACTGGTGCGGCAGTGGTACGCCGATCGTCCGTGACATGGAGCCGATCAACCCCGACTACCAGTACTGGTGCGAGGAATGCGCGCGGGCGCTGATCATAAAAGGCGACCCGATCGAGACGTACCGGGAACTGGAGGGCGAGCCGATCTACGGCCGGCTGCTCGAGGAACACTGCACACTCAAGCGGTTCTATTCCTTCGTCACGGCTTGAGGCGCACCTCGCCACGGCCGGGCCCCGGCAACGATGTCCACGCCCGCGCGAGAAAGAGCGCACCGGCTCCCGCGTAGAGAGCGGAGAGCGCCAACTGCACGCCCCCCTGGTGCAATTCGGGCCGCCCGGCGCCATGCGGCACCCACCACGGCGCATAAGAACCGAACACCGCCAGCGCGCCCAGGGCCGCCCTCCGGTGGCCGCGCGTCCACAGCAGCACGCCGAGGGGGACGCACCACACCCAGTGGTGCGTCCAGGACACCGGGCTCACCAGCAGCGCGGTGACCGCGCATCCGCACACCGCCCACTCCCGCCGCCCGCGCAACTCCGCCGCCACGGCCACCGCGAGCCCCAGCGCGGCCGTCACGGCCGCGCAGCCGGCCCAGAACGCCCCCGGGTCCGCCGTGTGCAGCAGCCGGGCCAGCACACCGCGCAGCGCCTGATTGGCGGTGTCCTCGGCATGTCCGACCCGGCTCGTGCGGAACACCATGCCGGTCCAGAACCGCAGGGAGTCGTACGGCAGGACGGCCGCCGCCAGCAGCGTCGCCCCGGCGAACGTGGCGACGGCCCCGCGCGCGTGCCGCAGCCAGGGACCCGGGTCCCGGCCGCCGAGCCGGGCCGCGACACCCGTGGCGAGCAGGAACACAGCGAACAGCGCGGGCGTCAGCTTCACCGCGGCCGCCAGCCCCACCCCGACCCCGGACCAGCGGTCGGGGCGGCCGGCGGGACGGCGGGAGAGGTCCCACAGCACCAGGACGGCCAGGGCCAGGTTGATCTGGCCGTAGCGCAGGGTCGTCCAGACCGGCTCGCACCACACGGCCGCCGCCGCGACCCACCAGACGGCCGCCTCGCGCGCGTGGCCGACGAGTGCGAGCGACAGCCGCACGAACACCACCACCAGCGCGAGGTTTCCGGCCGTCGCCAGCGCGCGCAGCGGCGCGACCTCCAGCAGGGTCAGCGGTGTGAACAGCAGGGCCGCGAACGGCGGGTAGGTGGTGGGCAGGTGCGCGGCCGTCGCACGCAACGCGTAGAGGTCGCCGCCCGCGCGCACGGTGGCGCCCTCGGCCCGGTAGACCATCAGGTCGATCATCGACACCTGGGCCGCCCGCTGGGCGGCCCAGAAGGCCGCGAACGACACGAGGCACACCCCCAGGGCGACCGGGGCCCTGCGGGCCGCGGAGAACGCGATCACGGTCACGAAAGCCGACATTAGCCCCCGTATGGGAGCAGAGCGGAAACCGATTTGGTACTGCACCCCCCGGACCATGTAATGTTGGCTTCGCCGCCGGGGGAACCCGGGCGGACCAAAGCAAGGGGCTATAGCTCAGTTGGTAGAGCGCCTGCATGGCATGCAGGAGGTCAGGAGTTCAATTCTCCTTAGCTCCACAGAATTCGAAGGCGGACCATTCCATGAATGGTCCGCCTTCGGCGTGTTGTACACCGTGCGGCGAACCGGCAGCCCGGCTCGCGGGCGCGCTCCCGGACGAGGGACGGCGGGTCACCCGGACCGGTGACCCGCCGTCCCTCGTACTCAGCGTCCGAGCGCGCGCCGCCCGCGGCCCTGGGACAGCACCGGCAGGTTGCGCGAGGGTGCCTGCCCGCGCGTGTCCTCCTCCACGCGCAGCGCGAGCGCCGGGCAGCGGCGCACCGCGCGCAGCGCCTTCGCCTCCGCGTACCGCGGCACCTGCGCCTGCGCCACGGTCGGGAAGCCGTCCGCGCCCAGCTCGAAGACCTCCGGGAGGATGTCGGCGCACAGGCCGTGCCCCCGGCACAGCGTCCAGTCGACGTAGATCTTCTGGCGGCTGCCGCCGGCCTCCTCGGGCTCCGCGCCGCTCGTGATGCCCGTAGGCGTCCTGCCTCCCTCGAAGAGCGGCAGGACGCCCTCCACGGGCCGTCCGCAGCCGTTTCCGAGGACATGGGCGGCCAGGTCGTCGGTGAACGCCTTGATGGTCGACTCCAGGAACATCGCGGAGCCGTCCGGGTGCGAACACGCCCCACGCCGCTTGACGTTCTTCGCGACCTGCTTCAGCGCCTCCAGGGCGGCCGGTCCGCCACCGCTCAGGATGTCCTCCAGGCCGCGCGCGGCGGCGGGCAGCCCGAGATAGCAGGGGCCGCACTGGCCGGCGCTCTCCTCGGCCAGCCACTGCGCGACCCGCAGCGACTCGCCCAGCGGGCAGGTCTCCTGGCTGATCGGCAGGATCGCGCCCGCGCCCAGGGAACCGCCCACGGCGTCCAGGGAGTTGCGTGAGACGACCGCCTCGTCGACGGTCGCCGCGTCGATCCACTTGCCGTGGTAGCCGCCGGTCAGCACGCCCTGCGGCACCGGCGGGGCCCCGGCCAGCTGCAGCACGTAGCGCAGCGGCACGCCCGTCGGCACCTCCAGCACCATCGGGCGGGCGACGGCACCGGAGACCGTGAGCATGACGGTGCCCGGCTCGTCGTACAGGCCGGTGTTGCCGTAGCGCTCCGGGCCGATGCGGGCGGCGATGGCCAGCTGCGCGAAGGTCTCCGCGTTCGACAGCAGGGTGGGCGCGCCGCCGACGCCGGTCTGCGAGGCGCTGATCTTGCGGCCGGGCGGGATCGCCGGGCCGCCGTCGATCGAGCGGACCAGTGAGGCGGCGGCGCCGGTGACCATGCGCACCGGATTGCGCTGCACCCACGCGCGCAGCGCCGATCTACGGCTGTTGCTCAGACCCCGCTCGGCGAGCGCGGCCTCCATGGAGCGCTGTGTGGACTCCCGGGTGACGCCGATCACCAGGGTGCGCGCGCCGAGCGCCTCGGCACACAACAGCGCGCCGTCCAGGATGAGGTGCGGAGCACGGTTGATCAGCACGGTGTCCTTGCGGCAGGCGGGTTCGTCCTCGCTGCCGTTGACCACGACGACCGGCCGCACCCCGCGCTTGATCGCCGACTCGGCGACGGAGCGCAGCTTCTTGTGGAAGGGGAAGCCCGCGCCGCCCCGGCCCCTGAGGTTGATGCGTTCGGCGAGCTGGGCGAGCTGTTCCCCGCCCAATGGGTCGAGTGGCCCATGCACCTTCAGGTGCATGGGCAGGTCGAGCCGTTCCATAAGGTCGAAACCCGACGTGAGCTGGGGAAGACCGACCACGCGGACTTCGGGGACGTCGGGCAGGGCCTCGTTCACCTATAGCCTCCGGAAGGCATGTTCCAAGGTTCGCCCGAACCGGGCGCGTCGTACGAGGTGCCGGGGGTTGGTTCGGTGGCGGGACCACTGTTGAACGTGTCACCCGGGTTGTACGCGCCGAAGGGGCCGTTTGTCTCAGTGGTGTCGTACACATCACTTCCGCCGTACCCGGGCGTGCCCGGATTGCCGTAGGCCGGGATGGTGTATCCGGTGTCCTGGAGCGGGTCGTAGGCGGACGGCGGGGCCTCGCCGACCGGCGGCGGGGACGGGACCGGCCAGCTGCCCATGCTGGCGGCCGCGCTGTCCACGCGCGCGATGGCCTCCGTGGCCTGGAGGTCCAACGGGAGGTCCATGCGCGCGGTCTGCTCGGCCTCGAACGGCTGCCGGGGCCGGCCCGGCGTGGAGACCGCGCGGTAGGCGGCCGCGAAGCCCGGGCCGGAATCCGCCGCGGGAGCCGCGGGGCCCGCGGGGGACTGGTAGAGGGGCGCGGAGGAGGAGTTCCGGGCCCGCGCGCGCGAGGACCTCGCCTCCCGCCGGCCCTCGTAGCCCTGCCCGGCCGGACCCGGCCCCGCCGGACCGCCCGCCCGGGAGCGGCTCGCGTCGAGTTCCTCCCGTCCGGGCCGTTCCGAGCTGCCGAACAGCGCCACCAGCCGGTCGGCGACCCTGCGCTTGACCGGGCGGGGGGCGGCGCGCAGCGCGAGGGCGCCCATCACACCGAGCAGGGACAGGCTGTAGAGGATCACGAAGACCGGCTTGGCGGTGCGACCCGCGTAGAGCCCGTGGACGAGCGCCGCGCACCAGGCCGGGTAGGCCAGCATGTGCATGGCGCGCCAGCGGGCGGCGACCGGGGCCGGGGCGGCGAAGTTGCTGCGCAGGGCGCCGGTGATGCCCACGAAGATCATCAGCAGTCCCGCGAGGGAGCCGAGACCGATCAGGCCGCCGATGCCGGTGACGCCGAGCGAGAACGGGATGATCGCGGCGATCAGCTTCGTGTGGCCGAGCGCGATCTTGGCGGTGATGTGCAGCAGCAGGAACGCGATGGAGGCGACCGCGGTCGTCCGGTGCACCGCCTGGCCGATGATCCGCTGGCGGGTGTTGAGGAAGATCCGGTCCTGCGCGAACAGGCCCCAGATCACCGAGCAGCTGAGCGAGACGAGGGAGAGCACGCCCGCGCCGAAGTTCAGGAAGTCGCGGAACTGGCTGCCTCCGACCAGCACGACGACGGGTATGAGCAGCAGGACGACGGCGGACGCCACCCCATAGGCCGAGCGGCCCGGTTTGGGGAGCGAGCTGGTACTACGACGAGGGTTCATGGGGGCAACTCCGAGCAGTTTCGGGAAAGCGGTCCCGCTGCCGAACTCTAAATGGCGCCATACCGATCAGTACGGGGTTTGAGTTATTGCGCTGTTATCAACGGACAATGTGATTGGGGCGACGTCCCTGGGCGGGCGGTGCGCGCGGTAATCCTTGACCTTCGTTCAGTTCCGGCGAGGTTCGTGGCATGTCCACTACTCATACGGAAGCACGTCGCGGCTTGCTCAAGCGCTGCGGTACCCTACCGACATGCGTGCCGTACGCCTTCTGCTTAGCGGGCCGCGCTGATCAGTCCCGACCCCGGTCCAGCCGTGAGGTCGGCATCGGCGCGGCGTCCCCTCCTGTGCGAGGGGATTTTTCGTTTCCGCAGGCAGAGACGATCGATGGAGCTTTGAGGATCATGAGCGAGACGAACCCCGCTGCCGCCGCCGCTACGTCGGCGGAGGCCGCGCCGCACCGCTACACGGCCGCCATGGCGGCCGACATCGAGGCACGCTGGCAGGACTTCTGGGACGCCGACGGCACCTACGCGGCGCCGAACCCCGCGGGCGACCTGGCCGGGGACCCCGAGCTGGTCGCCAGGCCCAAGAAGTTCATCATGGACATGTTCCCCTATCCCTCCGGCGCGGGCCTGCACGTCGGCCACCCGCTGGGCTACATCGCCACCGACGTCTACGCCCGGTTCCAGCGCATGACCGGCCACAACGTCCTGCACACCCTGGGCTTCGACGCCTTCGGCCTGCCCGCCGAGCAGTACGCCGTACAGACCGGCACGCACCCGCGCGTGTCCACCGAAGCCAACATCGAGAACATGAAGGCCCAGCTGCGTCGGCTGGGCCTGGGCCACGACAGGCGCCGGTCCTTCGCCACGATCGACCCGGACTACTACAAGTGGACCCAGTGGATCTTCCTGCAGATCTTCAACTCCTGGTACGACGAGACGGCGGACAGGGCCCGCCCGATCTCCGAGCTGATCGCCCAGTTCGACTCCGGTGAGCGGCCCGTCCCGGGCACCACGCGCGCGTGGAGCGAGCTGAGCGCCGCCGAGCGCTCCGACGTCCTGGGCGCGTACCGCCTGGCCTACGCCTCCGACGCGCCGGTCAACTGGTGCCCCGGCCTGGGTACCGTGCTGGCCAACGAGGAGGTCACCGCCGACGGCCGCTCCGAGCGCGGCAACTTCCCCGTCTTCAAGGCCAAGCTGCGCCAGTGGAACATGCGCATCACCGCCTACGCCGACCGGCTGCTGGGCGACCTGGAGGAGCTGGACTGGCCCGAGGCCATCAAGCTGCAGCAGCGCAACTGGATCGGCCGCAGCGAGGGCGCCCGCGTCGACTTCCCGATCGACGGCGAGCACATCACGGTCTTCACCACCCGCCCGGACACCCTGTTCGGCGCGACCTACATGGTGCTGGCGCCCGAGCACCCGCTGGTCGAGAAGTTCACCCCCGAGGCCTGGCCCGAGGGCACGCACGAGGCGTGGACCGGCGGCCACGCCACCCCCGCCGAGGCCGTCGCCGCCTACCGCGCGCAGGCCGCCTCCAAGTCCGACGTCGAGCGCCAGGCCGAGGCCAAGGACAAGACCGGCGTCTTCACCGGCGCCTTCGCGACGAACCCGGTCAACGGCGAGAAGGTCCCGGTCTTCATCGCCGACTACGTGCTGATGGGCTACGGCACCGGCGCGATCATGGCCGTCCCGGCGCACGACACCCGCGACTTCGCCTTCGCCCGCGCCTTCGAGCTGCCGATCCGCTGCGTCGTCGAGCCGACCGACGGCCGCGGCACGGACACCTCCGCCTGGGACGACGCCTTCGCCTCCTACGACGCGAAGATCGTGAACTCGCACGGCGAGGGCGTCTCCCTGGACGGCCTGGGCGTGGCCGAGGCCAAGGCGCGCATCACCGAGTGGCTGCAGGAGCGGGGCATCGGCGAGGGCACCGTCAACTTCCGGCTGCGTGACTGGCTGTTCAGCCGCCAGCGCTACTGGGGCGAGCCCTTCCCGATCGTCTACGACGAGGACGGCGTCGCCCACGCGCTGCCCGAGTCCATGCTGCCGCTGGAGCTGCCGGAGGTCGAGGACTACAGCCCGCGCACCTTCGACCCGGACGACGCGGACACCCAGCCCGAGACGCCGCTGTCGCGCAACGAGGACTGGGTCAACGTCACCCTGGACCTGGGCGACGGACCGAAGAACTATCGGCGCGAGACCAACACCATGCCCAACTGGGCCGGTTCCTGCTGGTACGAGTACCGCTACCTGGACCCGCACAACGACAGCAAGCTGGTCGACCCGGAGATCGAGCGGTACTGGATGGGCCCGCGCGAGGGCCGGCCGCACGGCGGCGTCGACCTGTACGTCGGCGGTGCCGAGCACGCCGTCCTGCACCTGCTGTACGCGCGCTTCTGGTCCAAGGTCCTGTTCGACCTGGGGCACGTCTCCTCCGCCGAGCCGTTCCACAAGCTGTTCAACCAGGGCATGATCCAGGCCTACGTCTACCGCGACAGTCGCGGTATCGCGGTGTCGGCCGCCGAGGTGGAGGAGCGCGACGGCGCCCACTACCACCAGGGCGAGAAGGTCAGCCGCCTGCTGGGCAAGATGGGCAAGTCCCTGAAGAACGCGGTGACCCCCGACGAGATCGCCGCCGAGTACGGTGCCGACACGCTGCGCCTGTACGAGATGGCCATGGGCCCGCTGGACGTCTCCCGCCCGTGGGACACGCGCGCGGTGGTCGGCCAGTTCCGGCTGCTGCAGCGGCTGTGGCGCAACATCGTCGACGAGAACACCGGCCAGGTCACCGTCACCGACGCCGAGCCCGACGAGGAGACCCTGCGCGCGCTGCACAAGGCGATCGACGGCGTCCGCCAGGACCTGGAGGGCCTGCGCTGCAACACCGCCATCGCCAAGGTCACCGAACTGAACAACCACCTGACCAAGGCCGGCGGCGCCCTGCCGCGCTCCGTGGCCGAGCCGCTGGTGCTGATGATCGCCCCGCTGGCCCCGCACATCGCCGAAGAGCTGTGGCGCAGCCTGGGCCACACCGACTCGGTCGTCCACCAGGACTTCCCGGTCGCCGACCCGGGTTACGTGGTCGACGAGACCGTGACCTGCGTCGTGCAGATCAAGGGCAAGGTCAAGGCCCGTCTGAAGGTGGCGCCGGGCATCTCCGAGGAGGAGCTGGAGAAGGTGGCGCTGTCCGACGAGAAGGTCGTCGCGGCACTGGACGGCGCGGGCATCCGCAAGGTGATCGTGCGGGCGCCGAAGCTGGTGAACATCGTTCCGGCGTAGCCGGCGGACAGCAGGCGAGGCCGGTGGTCGTCGTTCCGGCGTAGCCGGCGGACAGCAGGCGAGGCCGGTGGTCGTCGTTCCGGTGTGGGCGGCGGCTGCCGGTCCTGCCCGGCGTCGGGGTGGCCCCCTACGGGTAGGTTCAGGGTGCTTTCCCGGGTAGGTTCGGGGTTCCTCCGGAACCCCGGGCCCGCCTGCCGCGTTTACCGTGGAGAGCACAGCGGCTCGTGCCGTGCCGTCCCAGGAGGAGCGCCGTGGAAACAGTGATCGCCGTCTTCGCCCTCCTCTTCCTGCTCCTCATCGGCCTGGGCGTCTACGCCACGGTCAAGGCGGTGGGCGCCGCCAGACGCGGGGTGGACCGGACGATCACGCAGGCCCGGCGCACGGTCGAGGACCACACCCTGCGCGCCAAGTCCTTCGCCCAGCCCGGCCCGGCCGGTGAGATCGCCCAGCTGCGGCTCGCGCTGCGCACCTCCATGCGCGCCACTCAGGACGCGCTGCACGCGGGCGCCGCCGAGGACGAGTCCCTGAAGGAATCGATCGGCCTGTTCGACCGGCTCAGCGTGCACGGCCGCGAACTCGACGCGGACCTCAAGCGCCTGGAGTCCGAGCCGGACCGGGCCACCCTGGCCGCGCGCCTGCCCGGGCTGCGCGAGCGCACCGAGCGCATCACCCGGTCCGCCGACGCCCTGCGCTGGGCCGTCCGCGACCGGGCCCGCCGCTTCGCCGACGACGACCTGGGCTCGCTCACCGCTCAGATCGGCATCGAGGCGGACGCCCTGCGCCACTGGACCCGGGCCGACAACGCCGGCACGCCCCCGCCGTCGCAGGAGGCCCCGGCCGCCGGAGAGGGCCCGGGAGTACGGCAGGACCGGAGGCGGCGGACACCGGGTCCCCGCACAGCCGGGGAACCGGCTCCCCAGGCGATCGCCTCGCCTCCGTCGCGCCCCGCGTACCCCTGGCAGAAGAAGCCCCGCCCCGAGAGCACCACCTGACCGGCGAGCGGCCCGGGCCGCCACCGCGGGGGCCGGGCTGCCACGCCCGCACTACGGCAGGTAACCTCCAGCTCATGTCCCGCCATGTCGCGATCGTTACCGATTCAACGGCCTACCTGCCGCCCCGGACGATGGAGCGTCACGGCATCACGGCGGTGCCCCTGACCGTGGTCCTCGGCGACCGGGCCCTGGAAGAGGGCACCGAGATCTCCACGCGCTCGCTGGCCCAGGCACTGCAGAAGCGGCGTTCCGTCACCACCTCCCGCCCCAGCCCCCAGGTCTTCGCCGAGACCTATCGCAGGGTCGCCGAGTCCGGCGCGAGCGGCATCGTCTCCCTGCACCTGTCCGCCGAGCTGTCCGGCACCTACGACGCGGCGGTCCTCGCGGCCCGCGAGGCACCGGTGCCCGTGCGGGTGGTGGACACCGGGATGGTCGCGATGGCGCTCGGTTTCTGCGCGGTGTCGGCGGCGGAAGCGGCGGAGGTCGGCGGCGCGGTGGACGAGGCCGTCACGGCCGCCGAGAAACGGGCCGCGGGCACGTCGGCCTACTTCTACGTCGACACCCTCGACTATCTACGCCGTGGCGGCCGCATCGGAACCGCCCAGGCTCTCCTCGGCTCCGCGCTCGCCGTCAAGCCCCTGCTCCAGCTGGAGGGCGGCCGCATCGAGCTGCTCGAGAAGGTCCGCACGGCGTCCAAGGCGATCGCCCGGCTGGAGGAGATCGCCGCCGAGCGGGCGGCCGGCGCGAAGGTCGACATCGCCGTCCACCACCTGGCCGCCCACGACCGCGCGGGCGCCCTGGCCGACCGGCTTCGAGCACGGGTCCCGGGCCTGGGCGAGCTGCATGTCAGCGAGGTCGGAGCGGTGATCGGCGCGCACACGGGGCCGGGGCTGCTGGGCGTGGTGGTCTCCCCCCGCTGACGAGCAATCGGCGGCCTCACCACCCGCATCACCCGTTCGAGTGGCGGAGTTTTCCACAACGGGGCGGTTTTCCCCGGAAATCGAGCAAGATCATCCCGAGTCGGCGAGATGTCTCATCCTCGTCGCATGACTCTTCGATCGCGCCCTCGCACAGCCACACCGACCAGCGGCCCCGGCCGAGGACCGGCCTCCGACGGCCGCGTCCGCGACCGCCGTGGCACCGAGTACCGCCATGGCGCCGAACACCGCCGCGCCCGGCGCCGCTCGCCCGCCGCGGCGGGGGAGCTGGCCCGGCGGGCGGAACTCCTCTTCGGCGAACGAGCGGTGCGGCGCCGGGAGTCGGGGACCGGACCACCGGACGGAGTCGAAGTCGAAGTAGGTGGCGGAGTCGGACTCGGAGTCGGCGGCGGAGCCGGAGACGCGAGCGCGGACACGGGTTCGGCGTCGGAGACGAGGCCGGTTCCTGCCTCCGCTTCTGCTTCGGCGACGAGTCCGGTTCCTGCCTCCGCTTCTGCTCCGCCCTCGGAGACGGCCACGACCCCGGCGAAGGCCACGACCTCGGCGATGGCGGTGGCGACGGGGATGGTGTCGGCGACGGTCACGGATTCGGCGTCTCGGCTTGGCCCGGTGCGGTGGCCAACTGCGGCTGTTCCGGGTCCGATCGTGGCCGCGGAACCCGAACCGGCCGCACCGGCCGCCTTTTCACTCCCTCCAGCCTCCTCCCCGTCGCCGGCCTCCTGCTCCTCGCAGCCGAAGACCTCGGCCGGACCGGACTGGCGGGAGCGGGCCGGGCTGGCGCTGCGCGAGCGCATGCCGCTGTGGTTGCAGGCGCGGTGCGGGGTGGAACGGCGGGGGGTCGTGGCGCTCGTCGCCGTGCTCGTGGTGGCGGCCGTCTTCGCGGCGCTGCACTTCTGGACCGGCCGCACCCAGTCCGTGAGCGCCCCGCGAGTGGTGCGTGCCGAGGCGTCCTACACCGAGCGGCACGCTGGCGCGAAGGCCGGTGCGACCGTGGGTGCCTCGGCGGCGCCGCGCGGGGGGATCGTGGTGGACGTCGGCGGCAAGGTCAGGAAGCCGGGCGTCCGGCGGCTGCCGGCCGGTTCCCGGGTGGCCGACGCGTTGCGGGCTGCGGGGGGTGTCCGACCGGGCGTGAACACCGAGGGCCTCAACCGCGCCCGCTTCCTGGTCGACGGCGAACAGATCGTCGTCGGCTCGACGGCCGGTGCCCCGGCTCCACCCGGACCGGCGGGCCAGGGGGTCGCCGGCGGGGCGGGCGCGGGCCCCGGAGCCCCGGTCTCCCTCAACACGGCCACCGAGGACCAGCTCGACGCATTGCCGGGGGTCGGTCCGGTACTGGCCCGGCACATCATCGACTACCGCACTCAGCACGGCGGCTTCCGCTCGGTGAACGAACTCCGTGAGGTGAACGGCATCGGTGACCGCCGCTTCACCGATCTCCGGAACCTGGTGCGGCCATGAGCCCCAAACCGGAGGCAGACACCGACACCGGCGCCGTAGCCGACGGCCGTGAACCGGAGGGGCGGGGGAGTGCGCACACCGACCGGCCGACTCCCCTGGACCTGCGTCTGGTCCCGCCCGCCCTCGCGGCCTGGGCCACCGCGGCCCTGGCACTTGACGCACCGGCGAGCTGGACGGCGGGGATCGCCATCGGCTGCCTGATCGGAGGGGTCTGCCTGTTGCCCGCACGGCGACCGGGAGGAAGCGGCCCGGCGACGGGGCACGAAGGACACAGCGGACACGAGGGAGGCGAAGGGGACAGCCATGGAGTCGGCGACAAAGGAGACGGCAAAGAGGAGGGAGCAGACGGAGAGGGCACACCCGGAAGACCAGTAGGGACGGGAGAGCGCCGCCTCTCCTGGGCCCGGGCCCCGGCCGCCGCCACGCTGCTCTGTGTCGCCGCGGCCGCCGCCTCCGCCGGCCTGCACGGAGCGGATGTGCGGCGCGGGCCGGTGCCCGAGCTGGCCCGGCGGTTCGCGCCCGTGGTCGCCGAGGTCGAGGTGAGCGGTGACCCCTGGCTGAGCCGCCCGAGGGTGCGGGGCGATCACGCGGCACCCGTGGCGGTGCTGATCCGTGCCGAGGTGCGGCGGATTCAGAAGAGCGACGGGACGAGTGTGCGGACACGGACGCCCGTCCTGCTGGTCGTCGACGCGGACGTGCCGGCACCAAAGGGGAGGGCCGTGGGCAGCGTGGATTCCGCGGGGACCCAGGAAACGGTCGGCCGGGAGGGGCCGCCGGGACGGGCCAACGGGCCACCGGTCAAGGGCGTCCGGGGCGCGCCGGGCGGCCGTGCCGCCTGGCTGGGGCTGCTGCCGTCCACCAGGCTGACGGTGGGCGGGCGGCTGGCGCCCGCCCTGACGAGCGGTGACCGGACCGCCGCCGTGCTGCGGGTGCGCGGCCGGCCGGGGCCGCGGATCGTGGCGGGCCCGAACGCGGCACAGCGGCTGGCCGGGCGGCTCAGGGCGGGGCTCCGGGAGGCGACCGACGGACTGGGCGGAGACGCGCGGGCGCTGCTTCCCGGTCTGGTCGTCGGAGACACCTCACGGATCACGCCCGAGTTGGACGACGCCTTCAAGGCGACGGATCTGACCCACACGCTGGCCGTCTCCGGCAGCAACCTGACCATCCTGCTGGCGCTGCTCGTCGGGCCGCCCGGCCTGGCCCTGCTGGCCGAGCGCCGGGGCCTCGCCCCACGCCTGGGGCTCTCCCTGCGGGTGACCGCACTGGCGGCGGGAGCGCTGACGCTGGGATTCGTGATCGTGTGCCGGCCCGACCCCAGTGTGCTGCGGGCCGCGGCCTGTGGTGCGGTCGCTCTGCTCGCCCTGGCCACCGGGCGCCGCAGATCCCTGGTCCCGGCGCTGGCCATGGCGGTGCTGCTGCTGGTGCTGTACGACCCGTGGCTGGCGCGCGGTTACGGCTTCCTGCTGTCCGTGCTGGCCACCGGCGCCCTGCTCCTGCTGGCACCGGGCTGGAGCGAGGCGCTGCGGCGGCGCCGGGTGCCCCCGAGGCTGGCCGAGGCGCTGGGGGCGGCCGCCGCCGCGCAGGCCGTGTGCGCGCCGGTCGTGGCGGTGCTGTCGGCCCGGGTGAGCCTGGTGGCGGTGCCGTGCAATCTGCTGGCGGAGGTGGCGGTGGCACCGGCCACGGTGCTGGGGTTCGCGGCGCTGGTGACGGCGCCGGTGGTGATGCCGGTGGCCAAGGGGCTGGCGTGGTGCGCGAGTTGGCCGACCGGGTGGATCGCCGGCGTCGCCCGGACCGGGGCGGCGCTGCCCGGCGCGGGGATCGACTGGCCGGGAAGCTGGGCGGGAGCGTCGGTTCTCGTGGTGATCACGGTGGGGGTCGTCCTGGCCGGACGGAGGCTGTTGCGGCATCCGCGGTGGTGCGGACTGCTCGGGGTGCTGCTTCTGCTCGTGGTCGTGCGGCCGGTGCCGCTGACCCGGGTGCTGACGGGGTGGCCGCCGCCGGGGTGGCGGTTCGCGATGTGCGATGTCGGACAGGGTGACGCCACCGTGCTGGCGGCCGGTGAGGGAAGCGCGGTGGTCGTGGACGCCGGGCCCGATCCGGCACCGGTCGACCACTGTCTGCGGCAGTTGGGCGTCACCCGCATCCCCCTGCTCGTCCTCACGCACTTCCACGCCGACCATGTGGCGGGCCTGGCCGGTGTGCTGCGGGGCCGTTCGGTGGCCGAGATCGAGACGACGACTTTCGAGGAGCCCGCCGAGCAGGCCGAGTTCGTCAGGAGGGAGGCGGCCGAGCGGCACATCCCGGTCACCCGGGCCGCCGCCGGGGAGGAGCGGAGCACCGGGACGCTGTCCTGGCGCGTCCTGTGGCCTCCGCCGCCCGAGCGGCCACCCCCGGGCGTCCCGGCGGGCCCGGCTGATCCGGCGGGCCCGGGCGCGGGTACGGGACCGGACGGACCGAACGACGCCAGCGTGGCGCTGCTCGTACGCACCGGCGGGCTGCGGATCCTGTTGCTCGGGGACCTCGAACCCCCCGCTCAGCAGGCGCTGCTGAGTTCTCCGGCGGCTGCCGGGCTGGCCGGTGTGGACGTCCTGAAGGTGGCCCACCACAAATTCTTTGGAACACATCTAGTTGAGGGTTTCTGGGCTGTTCGATGGCGGTGATCCCGCCCCGCGCCGATACTGACGACCTTGTAGGTCACCAAGGGGAGGGACTATGGCGCAGGACCCCGTTCCGAAGCACATGACGATCACGCTCGACTTCGACCTTCAGACCGCCGGGTCAACAGTGGGCGAGGCCCGAGTCAGAGCCGCCTACAACGCCGCCGTCGAAGCGGCCCTGGAGGCCGCCAGGGAACATCTGCCAGAGGGCAGCGTCAAAAAGATCACGGCGACACTGGACTGGTCGTACCGCTGGATCGGTGAGGACGAGGTCCGGTACTCGCGAGACGAGGACTGACCACGCGAAGGGCCCCGACCGTCCAGGGACGACCGGGGCCCTTCTGTCGAAGGTCGTGTTCATCGTGTCGGTGACCACCAGCGTGCCGCACACGAATGTGACCGTGAGCAGGGGGAGCCGCTACGACATGAGCCCGTGAGGGACCGTGGAGACGGGCGCGTGCTGGCCCACGAGGACGTCGAGCGCATGGAGGAAGGCCGTGTGGGTTCCGGCGTCGTGAGCGGCCTGGATCACCTCGTCCAGGAACTCGTAGGCCGCCTCGTCGGTCAGGTCGCCCAGCCAGGGGAAGGCGCTGCTGTGCACGGCACTCCTCACGAGCCCGAAGGCGTAGCGCCGGGAGCGGATTCTCCTGCGCGGCGGTGACGACCCGGTTCTTCGAGCAGGTCGTCCCAGCCGAAGTCCGGAGGGTTCCGGAGCAGGGTCACGCCGTGCTCCTCGCAGTAGGCGCCGGTCTCGTCCTCGATCGGGAACTCATGGTCGCCGTGGATGCACATGGTCATCGGGCCTCCCTCAGGGCCTCGCGCAGGACGGCTCCTTCGGCACAGTCCCCCGGGCAGTCCGGACACTCCAGGGCGTGGTCGTAGAGAGCCTTGTAGGCCTCCCGGTACTCGTCTGTCACTGCTCCGTCCTCTCGGTCTTGGAGTCGAGCTGGGCCCACAACCCCTTTCCGTCGGTGTTCAGTCCGGAGAGGGTGGTGAGGCCGTGGACGATGAAGAAGCCGGGACCGTGGCTGTGGTGGAGCTTCAGCTCGACCGAGCCGGCTGCCGTCACCCGAGCGCGTGAGCCTGCCGTGGAGAGGGTCATGCGAACCGTCTCGGTCCCGCTGGCCAGCACGGAGACGAACAGCTCGTTGGCGACCTGCGGGGCATCCGGGTGGCCTAAGCGGGTGTCGACCCACTCTCGAACCTGGCGAGCTTCGGCCGGATGCGCCTTGAATTCTCGGCGCCACGTCTGTCCCGATTCGGACATGCTTGTCCCCCGGTTTCACGGCTTTCTGTGTATCAGATAGCCATTATCTGTTGCACAGATTGGCGGGCGGGGTTGGCGCTGGTCAAGCTCCGGCAGGCAATATGTGTGCGCAGAATGGTGGCGATCACTCGAAACGGTGGTGGGGCATGGAACAGCCGGGGTACCTGCGCATCGCTGCCGACCTGCGGAACCGCATCAACTCCGGCGAGTACCGGATCGGTGATCAGATCCCGACGCTCCCGGCTCTCGCCGAGCGGTACGAGGTCTCCGAGACGACGATCCGCAACGCCCTCGCGCTGCTGCGGAACGAGGGGCTCATCGAGACAAGGGCGCGCGCCGGTACCCGGGTTCGGGAGAGGCCACCGATCCACCGGCTGACGTCGGACCGGTACCGCAACAAGCTGGGCGTGCCGTCGACCCCGTTCACCCGAGATCAGCAGATCGGGTGGAGCGAGTACCGCCTGGACAAGAAGTTCGAGCAGGTGGAGGCCACGCCGGAGCTGGCGTTCCTCTTCGAATGCGAGGTGGGAGAGCCGCTGCTGGCCCGCCACTTCGTCTTCTTCGACAACGACCACCCCCACCAGATGAGCACCTCGTACGTCCGCTGGAGCGACGTGGAGGGGACCCCAGTGGCGGACCCGATCCACGAGCCATGGCCGGGCGGCACGGTGGCCCAGATGGCTACCCTGGGCATCCAAGTGACCCTGATCAGGGAATCCTTCACCTGCGGTATGCCGACGGAGCACGAGGCCAAGACCTTGAAGATCGGCTCCGGTGTGCCCGTGCTCAGGTACACGAGGCGCCACATCGCCCAAGACGGCCGGGTCGTGGAGGTGGCCTCCCCGATCGTCCGCCGGGGCGACACCACCGTGGTCGAGTTCGACATCCCGCTGACCTGATCCAGGGCGCCCGAGGCCATAGATGCATGGGATGGGCATATTTTTGTCACATGTTGGCCTCATGCTCTCCATATCGACGGTCTGGGCTGGCACGATGGCGCCTCCAACAGCAGCATCGCGAGAAGAGAAGGCCACGTGATCGAGGTCAAGGGCAAGACCGGACAGATCCAGTTCGACGGCCAGTACGTAACGATTATCCGCAAGGGATTCCTGGCTCGGTCCATCGTCGGCAAGGGCGAGAAACGCCTTCACATCAGCCAGATCGCCAGCGTCCAGTGGAAGCCCGCCGGGGCTGTCGTCAACGGCTTCATCCAGTTCGGGATCCCTGGCGGTGTCGAGAGGCGGTCCAAGTTCGGCAGTCAGACCCAGGACGCCATCAAGGACGAGAACTCCGTGGTGTTCACCAAGCAGCAGATGCCCGCGTTTGAGGAACTCCGTAAAGCCCTGGACGCCGCTATAGCCCAGCAGCACGCACCGCAGCAGCCGACTGCGGCAGCTCCGTCCGTCGCCGACGAGCTGACGAAGCTCGGGCAGTTGCTACAGCAGGGCATTCTCACCCAGGCCGAGTTCGAGCAGCAGAAGGCGCATCTCCTCGGCGGCCAGTAGCACCCCACAACGCAGAACAGCGCCCCCGACCTCCACACGGGAGATCGGGGGCGCTGGTGTCCTGCCAGAGACACGTCTGTTCAGCCCTTGGGGACCTTCAGTTCCACCCAGCTCGCGTTGCCCGGAGGCCAGGTGGCCGCCGAGCCGGTGAAGCCCAGCTTGCGCTGCCAGGCCTCGTACGAGGCCTTGTCGCCGGAGCCGATGGTGTCCTTGTTGGCGCTGCTCTTGTACTTGTTGCAGCCCACGGCCACCAAGCGGTCGTGCATGCGGGCCACGATCGGGCTCTTCCGACCCATCGTGAACCATGCGGCCCCGGGGAAAGGCTCGTACCGCTTGGCCGGAGGGTTGGCCGGCTCGGTGTCTTTGGGTCGGGGAGCGCCCTTCTGCACCCAGGCGTAGAGCGGGCCTCCGGGGCAGGAGGTGGCGTAGCCGTCACGGTGGCCCAGGATCTCGTCTCCGGCGCCGTGCTGGCGGAGCAGCTCGATGCCGTCCCGGATCGCGCCGAGCATCTCGTCCGTGGGCTCGGTCAGGCCGGAGGATCCCACCAGGCCGACGATGGCGTAGTGCGCGACGTTCAGGGGCTGGTTGCCGTTGGCCCCGGTGCGCTTGCCGATGCCCCGTCCCTCCAGGAGGTAGCCGTGGGGACAGGCGCCGTAGTTGTACGCGATATCGGCGTAGTTCTCCTTCTGGTTGGCCAGGTGGCTCTTGCGTATGGCCTGCCACTCGGCGATGCACGCGGCGTGATCGGTGAGGAGCTTGGTGGAGACCTCGGTCCCCTCGTAGTGGACCTTCACGCCCTTGGTGGAGGTCTGGGTCGGAGCGGCCGAGGCGGGCCATCCGAGCTGGGTTCGGGTCACGAGCTTCATGCGGGGCTCCTCGGGGGTCTGGCGGGCATGAAAAAGCCCCCTCCGGCCAAGGGGGGATGAGACCGGAGGGGGCGGCTTGGGGGGACGGCTCAGGAAGCCGTCGGCGGCCCCTTGGGGTGGTTCCGCAGGAACGCGATGTACGAGAAGAAGCGGACGATCAGCAGGACGTCGATCGCGGCCAGGAGGCCGAGCGCGAAGAGGGCGTCCCACCACACCCCCGCAGGGTGGGCACCGCGGATTGCCAGAAGGGCGAGACTCCGCACATACCAGAGGGCTACGACGATGACCCAGTACGAGGCGTTCACCTCGGTGAGCCGGAAGAAGTACCGGGGCCGGTGGACCGACAGGAAGCCGAGGGCGAAGAGCAGCCCGGCGACCAGTAAGACGTAGAGGGCGATGACGTACACGGGTGACCTCTCCTCATCAGCCGCTGAGCCGGCCCAGGACGACGGACTCGATCCAGTCGCTGTACCGGTTCGCTCTGTTGTGGGCCTTGAGCTGCTCCTTCACCCGGCGGCTCTCGGTGAGCTTGGCCTCCACCTCGGGGCGGTGGGCCTGCGCATCCTGGAGGGACTTCTCGGCGGCCCTCATCGCGGTCTCCGCCTCGGGAGACCCATGGATCTGTCGAGTGAAGGGCCACATGGTCAGACGCTCCCGTGCACTTGAGGCCGATGACCCAGCTCTTCGAGGAGATGGGTCAACGTCTTCCCCTGCTCGACAGCAACATCCCCGCGCTCCTCGGCCTTGGCGAGCTGCTCGCGGGTGAGCTGATGGGCGTCGCGCTCCTTCTCGAAGGCCTCGCGCCACTTGTCGCGGTCGGCCGTGAGGGAGGTCATGACGTACTTCGGGACGATCACGCCGAGGATCAGCAGAACCACGATCAGGCCGACAACGCCGTACTGGGCGAACTGGCCTATCAGCTTGCCGACGTCGGGGCCCGAGTCCTCGGCTGCGGCGAGCCTGAGCAGCTCAGGGAGCAACAAGGGGACCTCCTAGCGGGGTGTGCGCACGAAGATCCGCGCTGTGGGGGGCATGCGAAAGCCCCGGCCGGGGAGCCGGGGCCTTGTGAGGCCTTGATGCCTGTGTTTAGGCCTTCACCAGAGGGGGTCCTAGCTGTCCTCGTGCTGGTCGAAGGTCAGTGTGGGCGCGCTTGGATCGGGGAAAACCTTGCGTAGAGCAGCCATTTCCTCGTAGCCCTCCGCTCGGAAGGTGCACAGGTGGCAGGCGAAACCGTTTGGGGCGTACGTCGTTTTCGTACCTACGCGAGACGTGCGCTCAAAGCGGAGAATCGCAGGGCCGGTACAGGCGGGGCAGGCGCCTCCGGAAACCAGCATGGCCGGGTTGCCGTTGCTTGTGATGTCCAAGGGGGTGGACAGCACCTCATCCAGGGTCGGGCCAGGTGGTGCCAGGGCATGCTGCTTGACGTGGTCGGGCAGTCCCTTGAAACGATCATCGAAGGCGTGCCGGGCGTGAGTCATTCGGAGTCGCATGTCCCGAGCGACCTGGTCCTCCTGCTCATTCACGGCGGCATAGACAACATCTGTCCACCGGTCCCAGAAGGTCACCAGCTTCTCGCCGAGGTGATCAAGCAGTACCTGGATGGTGCGGGCAAAGGGCAAGACCATCTCTTTGGCCTTGTCGCCGTTGCTGGAGGCGTGAGCAGCACCGTTGCGCATCTCGATCAGAAGGTCGAGATCGCTATCCGCTCCCAGCACACCGATCCTTCTGAGCCGGGCGACAGCGTCCTTAGCCCCGACGGTTCGGACCTTCTCCATGGGGAGCGGAAGATCACCACCGAAATGCAGCAGCATGTCCGCGCTACGTATCTCGGCGATGTAGATCGGGTTCTTGGAGAAGAGCGTGGCCTTGGCGAGGTGCTCGACGGACACGCCAGCGTGGAGCGCGAACTCGGAGTAGTCCCCTCGACCGTGATCACCCATGGCGAGGTGAGCGGCCTTCTTCGCGCTCCCGAAGAAACTCTCGAACGAGAGCGAATCGTCCATGGATGGACGGTAACTGCCCCTGTACTGCAGGCGCGATTGAATTGAGACACCCGGCCTGGCGGGGGAGCTAGGGCGTCTGAGGGGACCGATCGGGTCAGCCGTCGAAGTCATCATCGACCTCCGGCTGGGGAGACCAGAGGAACTCCTCGACGTCTGTGAGCAACCTGGCTCCGGACTCGTCCACCAGAGGGATGCTGTTCGGTATGCCTGCTGCCTGCATCTCGTTCGGGTTCAGGGAGAACCGACAGACGAAGCACAGGAGACCCTCGGGAGAGGACTGTGCGGGTTCACCGTACGTGATGCGGTTTGGGGGCCCTGTGGTGACGACGGCGGTGTGCCCGCAGGCGGGACACTTCCAAGGGACGAAGGCCTTGAGCGGGCGCTCATCGGCGATCTGAAGCCCGTAGTCCAACTGTGGTCGTGTCGCCACGAAGCTGTCCAAGGCCTCCTGCGGCAGGTCCTCGAAGCGCTTCTTGAGTAGGCGCCGTGCCTGCTCGATCCGCCGTGCAATGTCCCGCTCCACCTTCTCCTGGGCGTCATTGAGTGTAATGCCCACGAGAACGGACCAGGAGCCCCAGTAATGCTCTTGATTCAAGGCCAGGTGGTCCAGCAACTGGTTGGTCACCCGACAGAAGACGGTGAGGGCGTCGAATGCCTCATCGACCGGCGCCATCAGATGCGCCACACCGTTGCGCAGCTCGATCAGCCCGTCCAGGTCCGGGTCACGCTGAGGCAGTACTGCCATGGCCCGGAGGCGGTCGATGGCCTGGCCGGCTCCCACCGTCCTGAGCTTGGTTGCCTGGCGAACTCCGGTGAGGTGGAAGAGGGTGTCGTCCTTGCCCTTCATCTCCATCAGGAGGAAGGGGCTCTTCTTCACCAGTGCGGCTTTGGCCAGTCGTTCGATGCTTACCCCGGCGTGGAGGAGGAAGACCTCTTGGTCTTCCAGGCCATGGGCCTCCAATGCCGACCGGGCGAACCGCCGCGCACCGTCAAACAGGCTCGTGAAGGAGACCGCACCGTCCATACCGACACAGTAACTTCCCCTGTAGTACAGGGGCGGTCGAATTCATGGACCCGTCCCCAGGGCGAACCACACCCAGGAACTCCCGCCGGCCAGGGGACACCTTGGGATCCCACGGTGCCGGGGTCGCAAGCTGATCAGGCGACGCGGGTGAGCTGGAGATACGAGTTCGTCCTCACGATGGTGGCGGTCGTGTCGGAGGCGTTCTGAGCCCACCGGAACTGCACGTTGCCCGCCGTGGATGAGGTCACCACCGTGGCCCAGATCTGGAAGGCGACCTGGGTGGTGCCGCCCGGAGCCGAGTACGTGTCCGCGTCTGAGTGCAGCCCGGAGGCGCCTGTCTGATCGGACCAGCGGAGCACCGTGCCGGAGGGGACGGTCCAGTCGAACTTGATGTCTCCCGTGGTCCCGCCCGAGAAGACGCCCATCAGAAACAGGGTGTACGTCGCACTGACCACCACCGGCAGCACGAGCTGACTGTCGTTCGTCAAGGTCGTGGACGAGGTGATGGACTGGTCCGATGTCTTACGGGCGAACAGGGTCCGGCCCACGCCGGTCACGCTGAGGTTGCCGGAGACGGTGAGGTTGCCGGAGACCGTGCCGCCCGAGGCGGGCAGCGCGCCGACGTCGGGGGCGCTCAGAACAACAGCGCCGGTCTTGGTGTTGACCGAGGTGACCGGCACTGCCGCGTCCACGTACGCCTTCGTCGCGGCGTGCAGGGGCGAGGCGGGCGGTCCGGACAGGGCCAGAGCACCCGAGAGCGTGCCGCCCGACAACGGAAGGAAGTGGCTGTCGGCGTAGGCCCGGTCGCCGTGAGGGTCGCCGGCTGCCGTGTGCGCCGAGACGGCCCCGCTCGCCGCGGTGGCCGCACTGCTGTCGACATACGCCTTGGTGCTCGCTTCGGTAGGGCCTGATGGGCTCCCCTGAAGGACCAGGGGACCCTGCATGGCGCCGCCGGTGAGTTCGAGCTTGTTGGCCTCAAGGTCTGCGATCGAGTCCCCGAGATCGGTCGCCTGCATCAGAACCCGATAGCCGGTGAGGCCGAAATCCAGGTACAGGGTGGTGATCCCGTCGGGACCGAAGAACCCGACTACAGAGTTGGCATCCGAGGTGACGGAGGTGATCGGGGCCCCCGCCAAGTCGGTCAGGTCGGTGATATGGGTACCGCCGGTGTAGGCGTCCCAGACGGTTCCAACGGATCCCGGCCGGAGCTTCAGGTCCTCGCCCACCTGCTCGGCGGTGACGTCCGCAGGGGAGAGGCCGAACAAATGACGGGCCATGGCCCCTCCTTGGTTCTGGGTGTGGGGGTCAGGCGATCTCGTACGTGCCGGTGATGGTCATGCAGTCGCCGTCACGGAAGTTGATCGGGTAGTTGGTCTGCCAGTTCGTGACCTCGGGGTGGCTGACGCCGAACTGGCCGCCGTCGGCCAGGGGGAACCGGATCCGACTGATCTTGTTGGCGCCTTCGGAGGGGAAGGCCGCGGCCGTACCGATGGCGGCGTTCTCACCGTTGGCGGAGGTCATGTTCACGTGGAACAGATCGCGTGTGGATCCCTGAGCGGGGAACGGGAGAGTGACGTTGATCGGGTCGTCGTAGGCCGGAGGGTTGCCGGTCGGGATGATCTGGATCTTGACCCAGTAGAGGTTGCCCGAGAGCCGCTTGTACCGGCCGATGTTCTGGCTGCCCGTGCCCCAGTTGATCGTCGTGGAGCCGGCCGTCCACACCGGGGTGTAGGTCTTGGCCGCCAGGGGCTCGGCGGTCCCGAGGAAGTTCCAGCTTGTCCCGTCGCCGAGGTACAGGTCCGTGCCGTTGTCGATGTGGAGCTGACCCCGCACCGGAGGACGGCGGTATGCGGAGCTGCCGAAGACCGCAGGGCGGCCTACGAACCAGCGGACGTCCGTGACCCCCGACGGCGGCACGACAGAAGCTCCAGCGGCCACAGTGATTCGCGCGAGGGGTATCTCCCAGGTGCCGTTGAGGGTCTGTGTCAGTGACGGGAAGCTCGTGCCGCCCGTCTTGTACTGCACCGTGGTGGAGTCGGCCGAAGGGTCGCGCCGTAGGACGATCAGGTCGTTGCGGGTCGACGTGCCGCCGGAGTTGGTGGGGACGTTGACGTTCAGCGCTGCGCTGTTGCCGTAGTACGTCCCTTGGATCACGGCCTCACCAGCGGCGACCGAGACGGTGGAGGCGTTCGAGGCGGTGACCTTCAATCCCGAGCCGCTCTCGCTCGTTTCGAAGACGCCATCCACCTGGAACATCCGGAAGTAGCTCGACCACTGGTCCTCGGTGGTGATCTGCGAGGAGCCGAAGGGGAAGCTGCTCTGGGCCATGGAAGCCTCCTTGGGGCTACGAAGGCTTGCGCGTCTCCACACGCCTCAGCCGGGTGACGATGCGGGCGAAGTACTGGTACATCCGGGCCAGGGCGTCCTGGTTGTTCGTGGAGTCCGAGGAGCCGATGACGGCCTTGGCGACGTAGCCGCCCTGCGCGTCGAAGGTGATGTTGACCTCGCGGACCACGTCCGTGAAGAAGTCGTCCCTCACCTGGCACGAGACCTGATCGCCCACCGTGTAGTCGCGCCCGAACTGGAGGCGCGGCGTGTCGATGGGGGTCACGGTCAGGTTGCCCTGAGCGGCCCCTGAGGTCAGGGCCTCGTTGGCAGCCTGGGTCATCTGCGCGGTGAGGTCGGTGGACGCGGTGTCGACGCTCGTGAGGTCCACGAACTGCTCGATCCACGGGCCCGGGAAGTTCGGGTCTGCCCGTGTCGTCACGGAGACCACGCGGGGACTGCTGCTGCCTCCGGCCACCACGACGGCCTTGGTGCAGGTCGGGGCGGTCACGGAGTACGAGGCGTCCGTCAGGTTGCCCAGGCCGAAGGAGAACTTCGCGGAGGCCGAGAGGTCAGCCGGCTCGTAGACCTGGAACTGAAGGTTGCTGCCGACCTGCACGATCCGGAAGCCCAGCCCGGCCGTCTTGGCGATGTCCTGGAGGACGTCCAAGAGCTTGTCGAACTGGTTGACCTGCTTGGTGACAGCCGCCCCGTGGCCACCGTCGGCGGCCAGCGTGAGGTTCGAGATCTTCCGGGCGGCCTGGGCCCCGGGCCCGATGTTCAGGTTCACCAGGGCTCGCATGGCCGTCTCGGCCGCGACTCCCGAAATCTTGTACACCGAGTTCGTCTGGGAGCCCGGCGCGGATGTTGGGTTGGGCCAGCAGGTCGCCCCGGCCAGGAGGGTCAGGTCGTCCACGCCGTTCACCGTCAGGGATCCGGTGCCGCCGTCACTGTCGGAGCGCTGCCAGTTCGGCTCCCGGATCGGGCCGGACATCAGCACGCCCGAACCCCGCCGGATGATCAGACCGTTGCCGGGGAGCAGGAGGTCCGCCTTGGGCGAGTCCGCCGAGATGTTCAAGACGAACGCGCCCACGGCGTTGAACCGCGGAGTGATGGTCAGTGAGGTGAAGTCGTCCACCACGCCGAGGATCTGGAGGTTCCGGTCCCGCACCTGGACGGTGACAGGGGCCGCGTCGAAGGACATCTCCACCCCCTACGCGGTGAGGTAGCGAGGCTGGTAGTCGAGCTGAACCGTGGTGCTGCTGTTCGTGCCCACGAGCGTCAGCGAGACGTTGTTCAGACCGGGCTGGAGGCTCCACAGATCCGAGTCGGCGGCGAGGTTGGGCCACCAGTTCGTCGTGCCGTTCAGGACGGCCGTCTGGACCCGTTCGCGGGTGTCCACGACCAGGACGTCCGAGGAGCCGAGAGAGGCCGTCACAGAGAAGCTCAGGCCCGTTGTGTCGTTGGAGATGACCACCGACGTGGCGGGCCCGTGGATCATCCAGACCGGGAAGGCGGAAGCGTCCCCAGGGTTGTCGATGACCGTGGCGCCCAGGACCTGGGAGTCCCGGACGACCACCGGCAGCACCGGGAAGAAGTTGCCGGTGGCCCCGGCGCCGAACTCCAGTTGCACCGACTCGCCGAGCCAGTACGGGCTGGGGCAAGAGAAGGTGAGGCCCACGGTCTGCCAGTGCAGGCCGGAGGAGTCCTGGCCCGTGTCGCCCTCGAAGCCCGAGACGTAGTGCGCCTCGATCGTGCGGTACGAGCCGTCGGCCTCGGTGAGCGTCAGGGTCCCCAGCCCCAAATAGGGGTTCAGGGTGCGGATGAAGGACCGCTTGCGGGCCATGAAGGCTGCACGGTCCGTGTCGAAGAAGGCGACAGGGAGGAAGACCTCCCTGGCCTGGGCCCGAAGCCCCCGCAGGGCGTTGCCGTCGATCTGCGGGGAGGCATCGGTGTAGAAGTCGTAGCCGGGCAAGTCCAGGCCCCGGATACCGGGCTGGAGGACCCAGCCGCTCTCCCAGTCGGACAGCAGCGTCGTGCGCCCCTGAGCGTCCGTCCAGGAGAGGCTGGGCACCTCCAGCGGATCGATCGGTGGCGGGTTGTTGCCGACCGGGAGTTCCCCGGAGGGGCGTACAAAGATCGGCATTGCTGCCCCTCCGGGTTCTGATCACATGGCGATCTGGGCGCCGTAGAGCGCGTTGTAGTCGCGCACGGCTTCCAGGAACGCCTGCTTAGTCGGCTTCTCCGTCGTGGTGGTGTGGAGATGGAGGTCCCGGACCCGCTCCTGGCGGGCAGCCGGCTCGATCCCCACACCGCGCTGGACGGCCCCAGCCATCTGGTTGGCGCTCGTGACGACCGCCTGGTGGGTGGCGTCCATGCCCATGACCAGGCCCTGACCGACGTGCTCGCCGATCTCGGCCATGACCCGGGACGGGCTCTTGATCTTCAGGGCCTTCTTGATGGCCTTCTGGATCGCCTTGGCCAGGTCGGACATCTGGTTCTCGATGGCCTTCTGCTGGGCCTTCAGGCCCGTCAGGAAGCCGTCGCCCGCCTTGGACCCCGCGTCGTACATGGCGTCGGCCGCCGCGTTCCCGTACTGCTTGCTGGCCTTGTCGATCTGCGCCTGAGCGGCGTTGATCGACTTCAGCTCTGCGGGGGTGGCGTTGACCAGAGCCTGTGCGTACGCGGCTCCAGAGTCGGGGCCCGCCGAGATGATCTGCTGGAGCAACTCCTTGGAGAGCCCCATCTTGGCGAGCTTGCCGATGTTCGCCGAGAAGGCCTTGAGCTGGCCCAGGCGGACCCGCAGGCCCGAGAGGATCCCCTTGGCGTCGAAGGTGTTCCCGCCGTTGGGCAGGGACGTCATCGATGCGAAGGACTTCCCGGCGGCCGTCTGGTCCGTCGCCATCTGCTTGGCCGCCGCGATCTGCGCCGCGATCTGATCCCGCTTGGTCGCCAGGGCCTGGAGCTTGGTGCTCGAAGCGGCCAGCGACTTCAGGAGCTTGTCGTCTATGGACGACTTCACGCCCTTGAAGGCGTTCTTGATCGCGGTGGTCACCTTGGCGACAGCGTTCTTGATCTCCGTGGTGGAGCCCTGGAGACCCTCCAGGAACGCCTTGCCGATGACGGCGGCGATGCTGCCCTTGCCCTCGGCGGAGATGGTGCCGCCCTTGGCGAAGCCCGGGATGCTCCCCATGCCGCGAGCCATACGCATCGACTCGTGGTGCGGGTACACCTGAGCGGGCCCGAGGAAGCGGACCAGCTCCGGGCCTTCTTCGCCGACCCAGGCGACCTCGCCCCTGCTGGGGAAGCCGCCCCTGGCATAGCCTCCAGCCCGGTCGTACGCCTTGTGCAGCGACCCGTAGGCCGCCAGGGCGTACTTCATCGAGCTGTACACGTTGGCGAGCGGGTCGACCGAGGTCCCGTAGAGGAACGGGCCCTTGTTCTTGTACTTGCCCGCGTAGGACCGGAACGTCGGCCCGATGACCTGCATGAGGCCGACCGACGGATGGCCCTGCTGCCAGTTGCTGTCCCAGGTGTTGACGATCCGGGGATTGCCCCCGGACTCCTGCTGCATGCGACGCAGCGTGGAGCTGAGGAGGCTGGCCGGCTGTCCGACCTCCTTCAGGGCCTGGAGCACCACGGAGGTCCACTGCTTCACGCCCGCCGAGGGCTTGTAGCCCTTCAGCGACGCGCTGCTTCCGGCTCCGTCGTCCTCCTTGCCCCGCAGGAAGCTCACGACCTTGCCCGCGAGCATCACCGGGACGCTGCCCACCAGGCCGGACCAGGTCTGGGCGCCGGGGTCGACCTTGAGGGCCGAGACCCCCAGAAGGTGCTTCAGTGTCTTCTCGGCCAGGTCGGCGACGCCGCCCCGGGCCCAGTCGGCACCCTTCTTGAGCAGGTCAATGCCGCCGCTCACGACGCTCTTGACCGTGTTGGTGACGGGGTTGTCCGTCAGGGCGTCCCAGATGCCGCCGCCCCAGTAGGCGCGGTGGGGGAGCCCCTTGGCCAGCAGGCCCTGGACCCCGGACACGCCGCCCGTACGGGCCGCCGCGTTCAGGGCGTTGATGCCGCCCCGTCCCATGGCCCGGGTGACCTCGGGCCGCATGATGGCCTCGCCGCCGGACAGGTCCAGCACGCCACCCGTGGGGGAGACGAACCGGTGGACGTCCCGGCCAGGCGTGTAGCCCGGCAGGATGCCGCCGGTCGCGAAGCCCTTGGGGAGGCCCATCGCCGGGATGGACTTGAGCCCCGGGAGCTTGGCCGCCGTGTGGTTCCAGACCTGCCGCAGGCCGTCGTTGAAGACGGTCTGGATCAGGAACTTCACCGGGCTCTTGGCGACGTCCTTCAGGCGGCTCCAGGCCGTCTGGATCCCGTCGACCGCCGACTTGAAGAAGCCGACGACGCTGTTCTTGAAGTCCCGGATGCCGTTGCCGACCGACTTCGCCATGGAGTCGGTCCGGTCGGACACCCCGGACCACATGCTCTTCCACCGGCTGGCGACCCAGCCCTTGGCGTCATCGAAGCGGTCCCGGACGCCCCTGGCGAACCCGGCCACCTTGGAGTTCACCGTCTTGGCGCCATCGACGGCGCGGCCGATGGTGTTGTCCCAGACTGCGTTCCAGATGTCCTTGATCCACTGCTTGCCGGTGTTGAACCAGTCCCGGATCTTCCGGATCATGTCCGGGATGATCGAGTGGCCAACGAGCTTGTCGTAGAGCCACTGGAACTTGTCGTGGATCCACTCGGTGACGTGCTTGACCGCGTCGATGAAGGGCTGGAGCTTGCGCCCCATGTCCTTCACGAAGTCGATCAGGCCCTGGATGGCCGGGAGGACTACCTTCTCGATCGCCCAGACGGCCAGCCGGACCAGCAGGTCCACGAGCTGGAGCAGCGGCGGCAGCAGCGGCAGGATCGCCGGGAGCAACTTGACGACGAACTGGGTCGTCAGCAGCAGGATCTGAGGCAGCAGCGGGGAAATGGCCAGCAGCAGGTCCCCGAGGCTCTTGGTCACGCCGACCAGCGGCGGGATGAGCTGGGGGATCACCGGAGCCAGCTCCTGGAGGACCTGGAGGAACATGCCCGCGTACTGCGAGACCAGTTGCTCCAGGACCCCGCCGAGCCCCTCCAGGATCGGCGTCAGGATCGGCCCCAGCGCGTCGGCCAGGGTGCCGATCACCGGAGCGAGCTGCTCGATCAGGCGCCCGACGATCTTGAGGACCGGACCCAGCGGCTTGAGCGCGGTGGCGATCAGCTCACCGATGACGGGGAGCAGGGGGGCGATGGCCACCAACACCTGACCGATGACCTGCGCCAGGATCACCAGGACGGGACCCAGGGCGTCGATCACGGGCTTCAGGGCGTCGCCGAGGGCCTTCACGACGGTCTCGATCGGGGGACCGAGCTTCTCGAAGATCTGGCCCACGAACTTCAGGGCCGTGCCCAGGAGCGGAGCCACCGTCTTGGCGAGGCTGCCCATCACCGAGAACAGGGCTTTCAGGCCGCCCTGCACCTCGGGGCTGGACGTGATCTTCGCGATCTCGCCAGTGATCGTCTTGAGCATCCCGATGGTGCCGCCACCGGACTCGGCCCCGGCCTGGAAGATGTCGCCGAGGATCGAGAAGACGTTCTTGCCGACGTCCATCAGGTCGCCGAGCAGGCTGACCGCCTGGTCGATGGCCTTCTCCATGGCGCCGGACTCGAAGGCCTTGCCGAGCCTGTCGGTGACCTTCGTGATGGCCCCGCCGAGACCCTCAGTGATCCTCTGGAAGGCGGGCTGGGCCGCCACGGCGATCTGACCGAAGGCCGTGACGATCTGCCCCGGCGCCTTCTGGAGAGGCTTGAGCGACTGGGTGGCCCCGTCCAGGATCTTCTTGAGCATCCCGGTCTTGGCCAGGTTGTTCACCGCGTCCAGGGCGCCCTTGCCCATCCGGTTCAGGACGCCCGCGGTTCCCTCCAGGCCGCCCCGGAGGATCGGGATGACCCGAGAGCCCACGTCCATGAGCCGGCTGCCCAGCCCCGCGAACAGACGGTCCTGAACGCCGAGCTGCATGGCGTCCCAGGCGGGCTTCAGGCCCTGTACCGAGGACACGAACGCACGGGCGTTGGGGGAGAGCTTGGCCAGGGCGTCGTTCAGCTTGTTCGTGCCAGAGGCAGCGGACTGCTGGGCCTCGGCGACGCGCTGCTGAGCGTCTGCAACGGCCTGCTGGGCCTGAGCGATCGAGCGGGCACCGTCCCGGGCCGTCTTGGCCTGAGCCGTCCTCGCGTCCGCGAGGGCCTGCTCCTTGTCCTTGACGTCCTGGTTGGCCTGCGCCTGGGCCTTCTTGGCGTCGATGACGTTCTTCGCGCCCTCGACCCCGGCCTTGTCGGCCTCGGCGACCTGCTTCTTGAGGTCCTTCTGCTTCTGGGTCTGGTCCTCAAGGTTCTGTTTGGCCTCGTCGTACGTGAGCTGCGCCTGTTCGCGCTGAAGCTCGCTCGCCTTCGGGTCGGCCAAGACCTTGTACAGGTCTTCCTGGGCCTGCTTGACCGCCAGAGTGGCCGAGCGCTGGTCCAGGGCCGAGTGGGTGAGCTGGTCGTGGAGGTCCCGCAGGTTCTGGACGGCCTCCTCGCGGGCCGCGTTCAGGTCCAACTGGGCCTGCTTGGCCGACTGCTGGGAGGTGGTGAGGTCCCGCTCCGCGCTGACGACCTGGCGGGCTGCCGCCTGGTTCGCCGAGGCCGCGTTCTCCCGGGCCACACCGACCTGCTCGACGGCCCGCTTGACGCCCTGCTCCGCGCTGGCCATCTGGTTGGCCGACTTGACGGCCTTGGCGGAGTCGGACGGGGCGAAGGCCGCTTTGAAGGCGTCTCCCAGCCCGGAGGTGCCGAGCTTGATGGCCCCGAAGGCCGATCCCAGGGCCACGACCGCAGGGACCGCCAGAGCCGCCGCAGGGGCGATGGCCGCCACGACGTTGACCAGGGAGCCCACGAGGGGCGCGGCGGAGCCGAGGAGGGCCACCTTGGAGGCCAGGCCCGCTACGGCACCCCCGGCACCGGAGGCCGAGCCCGTGATCCGGGAGATCGCACTCTCGGCCTGGGCGACCTGGGAGCCGTTGACGTTGGTGTGGATCGTCGCCGTGCGGTTCCGGGCAAGGCCGTCCAGTCGGGCCGCTGCCGCCGTGGTGTCCGCGTTGGCGTTGATGACGACCGTACGAGTCCTCGTGAGGACGTCCAGATCGGCCTGCACGGCCCGATAGGCGTCACGGTCGATGACGGGGCGGATACGGACGTCCATGGAGCCCTGGAGGCCGCGCAGCTCCTCGGAGAGCCCGGCCTTCATGGCCTGGCCGTACCGCTTGCCGATCTGGCGGCCCTTGTTGGCCGCCGACGCCTCCGCCGTGTCCAGGGAGCGGCGGAGGGCGTTGTCGATCCCCGAGAAGTCGAGCGCCCGGGTCATCGACCGGGACAGGGAGCGTCCCAGATTCTGGCCCAGGCGGTCGGCCTGCGGGGTCAGTGCGGCAGTGGCCCGGGTGGCGAAGTCCGAGACGTCGGGGACGACGCTGGCGACGACGGATCCGACGTTGGTGGGCATCGCTCCCCCTATTCGGTTGTCTGAGCCGGCTGGCCCGGCGCCGCGAGCCGGAGGTGTTCCTCACGAGCCTGTGCGAGGCGCTGAGCCCACTCGGTGTCCTGTCGGGCCCCGGGGCGCGTCGCGGCTCTGAACTGGGCCCAGCGGGCCGCCTCACGGGTCTTGCGGGCCTCGTCCTCAGCGAGCTGCTCGGGGGTACGCAGATCCGGCGGTGCCCAGGGCACGAGCTTGGGCGGCTTGCCCTCCAGCCCCTGGCCCGCCCACATGACCTGGGTCATGAACTGCATGAGGCTCAGCGCGCTGGCCTGCATGTAGTGCATCTCGGTCCAGCGCCGCCGGGCGTAGTCCCCGCGCCGGGCCGAGTGCGTCATGGAGTCGAACGGAAGCGCCTGGACGAACTCCCACAGCTCCAGCCATGACATCGAGCCGTTGCCGAACTCGTTGCGGTGGAACTCGTTCAGGGAGCGGCCGGGGAAGTACCGGGCGATGTCCGCCCGGAGTTCGGAAGGGTGCTCCTCGATCAGTTGGAGGAGCTGGTCGATTCCCCCGGCGTCACACCGGCGTCCTCGTTGATGGCCTCCATGATGTCCTGGAAGTCACCGAGGGTGAGGCCCAGCTCCAGGAGGCGGTCGACCTGCTCCTGGCTGGAGATCAGCGCGAGGATCTCCGTGGCGTCCTCGTCCTTCAGAGCGCGGATCTGCTTCACGGTGGTCATCGGCCACCAGGCCGCGAGCGGGAAGACGAACTTCTCGTCGCCCAGCTCGACCTCCAGCTCCCTGCCGCCCTGGGCCTCCTGGCGCTGGGCGCGGAGGGTCTCCAGGTTGAGGCGCTTGCGGTTCGGCTTGCTCATGGGGTGCTCCGGGTTCTCGCGGGTCTTCGCGGGTCAAAGCACTGGCCGGAGCGCAGACCCGCGAAGGACGCTCCGGCCAGTGGTCAGGGGGACGAATGCAGGTTTCTCGGCATTGACCGAGAACCACTGCACGTCAGGACGGGAGGGCGACCAGGCCGAACTGGCGCGTGATCGCGCTGCCGCCGTTGGGGGCGGTCAGAGACGAGAAGGTCAGCTCGAAGGCCTGGTTGGTGTCCGACTTGTACGGGCGGTCGCCCTTGTCGGTGACCTCGGCGCGGGCCACGATGATCCGCGCGGGCTTGTCGCCGTCGATGACGTCCATGCCGAGCGCGTAGTACTGGGGCTCCGGGGCCTGGGGCTCCTCGAAGGAGAGGAACTGCGAGGCGCCGGTACCCGAGGAGGTCATGTCGGCCAGGTCAATGCCGTAGTAGAGCGCCAGCGTCCACGCGCTGGTCTCCATGAAGGTGACCTTGAAGGTGGACGCCCGCTCGGTGACCTGGGTACGGACCGCACCGGTGCGGCCCCAAGCCTTGAACTCCTGGCGGTTCTCGTTGAGCGCCTCAGTCAGACCGTCCTCGGAGACGTTGCCGAGGTCGATCCATCCGGCACCCCAGGGGGAGTACGGGTCGGTCGGTGCGGTGGTGCCGACCGGGGCCACGTAGAACGCGCCCTCGACGCCGACCCTCACCTGAGTGTCGTCAGCCATTGGTTCTCCTTGACTGGGTGACGCCTGGACGAAGACGGGCCCACTGGCGCCTCTCCGAACGGGCTGGAATGGAGCCTGGAGAGGCCCAGGCGGATCGCGGGTCAGGCAAGTCGAACGCGGATCCCGGCCGTATAGCCGAGGCGCGTGACGTTGGAGTTGGGCTCCTCGGGGCGGACAGCCGGCCCGGTCTCCTCCCAGGTGCGCAACACGAGACCGCCGTTCCGGGAGGTGCCCTGCATCTGTTCGACGGCGGCCCGGACTTGGGCCATGGCGTCGGTGGCCTCCACGCGGGAGGCGGCGTACACGTCCAGCGAGATGCGCGCTTCGTCGTGCAGTCGACGGCCCTTGAAGGTCCCGGTGACCCGGGTGCCGCCGATACGGGTGACCTGGACGAACGGGAGCGCCTCGGTGAAGGCGTCGCCCTCGGGCCTCACGGTGGAGGCCTCGTACTGGAGGACGTCCAGGAGCTGGTGGATGACCATCTCCTCGACGTCCGGGAAGACCAGAGCGGTCAGGGGAGTGGTCACCGCGGCCTCCTACTCGGCAGGCAGCGTGCTCGTCGCCTTGACCTTGGAGGGCTTCGTAGGGGCCTCCGGGGCGTTGTGGACGGGATAGGTGACCTCGGGGAGCCGACCGAACCGGAGAACCGGCTCCGCGCCCTCCAGGTGCCCGATCCCGGCCCGTACGAGGTCCTGGACCGCCTCGTCCGGCACGTCCACGACGTCGCCGGGCTGGTGGCCCTGATAGGCGAATGCGAGCTTGAGCTTCTTGGCCATGGTCAGTCCCTTGCTGCATCGAGAGCGTTGGCGATGGTGTGGTGAGCGGGCCGCGAGTCGTTCCGGCGGCCGTACTCGACCACCGCCGCGTAGTCGACGTCCGAGACGATCAGGACCGACCCGTCGGGACCGTCCTCGGCATGGATCGAGTCGCGGTACCGCCCTGTGTCCACGGGAGCGTTGGTCTTGGCGACCTCTACGACCCGAGCCGCCCGCTCGCGCAGGTCGGCCTGGACGAATTCCTCGTGGACCAGAGCGGCGATGGCCGCGTGGTCGGGCTTGAAGCCGCTCATCAGCCGGTCACCTGCTTCAGCGTCAGCCGCTGGTACGCGAGGAGCTTCAGCGGGCCGTTCCCGGTGTAGGTGTCGGGCTTGCCGTCGACCTCATACGTGACGCCGTCGATCTCGGCCCGGTCGTACTCCGTGACGACCGCTGACGGTGGCAGGAAGCAGTCCAGGGCGGTGACGACCTGGTCGTTTTGCTGAACCGTTTCCGAGCTGCTGAGCGGCTCCACACGGCCCTGGTACGAGGTCCTGGTGGCCGTCGACCAGTCCACGACCCGGTTGTTCTGCCGGTCCCTAATGGGTGCTGGCCGGCTCAGGATCGTGACCGTGTGGGTGGGGAGGAGCAGCACAGCTCACCCCCACACGTACGGGTTCACCGGCCACAGGCCCTTGGTCTGGAGCAGGGCCACCAGGTCGGGGGAGACCCTGGGGGTGCCGCTGCCGACGACCGACAGGGCCCGGACGATCTTCTGGTTGCCCAGATGCATCTGGGAAACGTTGGCCATGGCCCCCGTCTCGTCCCCGAGAGAATCGATGTACTGGGCCTGGATGCAGACGGCCTCCCGGAACGCCGCCGCGAGGGCAGGGTCCAGGGGGAGGCCGTCGTCATCGGTCTTGTACACCGCACCCATCAGGAGCTGGTCGAGCCTCGTGGAGGCCCGGTCCAGCAGTCGGGCGGCGTTGGCCGGGACAGGATCCGGATCGAGGAACTCGGTGAACTCCGCGACGGTGGCGTACGCCATGGACGCCTCCTCCGGCTCAGAGCGACAGGCAGGCGACCGTGACGCTCGTGACGGACGAGAAGTCCACGAACACGATGTCCTTGCCGTCGGGCTGCTCGTAGTTGTCGTTGAACGGACCGAAGAACTTGTCCGCACCGGCGGCCACCGTGACGGCGGGGGCGGTGACGGCCTGGCCCTCGACGGTGCGCCCGATCTTCAGGGTCACGGTGATCGAGGAGCCCGAGCCGTTCTTGACGTGGAGCACCTGCTTGCCGCTGGAGCGCAGGGAGACTCCCGCCGCGTCCGGCGTCGCATAAGTGGCGGTCAGGCCGGTGGTGGCGAACCGCTGGGGGGTGAGGGCGGTACGCGCCATCAGCTCTTCTCCTCGGTCTTGGCCGGGGTCTTGGGGGCCCGCTTGCCACCGGATTCCTTGGTGGCCGGCTCGGTGTAGGGCGACCCGTCCTTGTTCACGCGGACGAGCCGTCCCTCCTCGTGCGCTCGGGCGTGCTGGTCACTGAGCGGGAGGTCCATCTCCCACACGTGGCCGCCCTCGCCCCGGAAGTACGCGGTGTCGGCCATGCTCAGACCCCTCGCGGGACCTTGAACGCGGTGATCTTGCCGGTGTGACCCGACTCGATGTCCACGTACAGGACGTTGCCCGCCTGGAGGAAGCGCGAGCTGGAGAGCGGGCCGATCCAGGTGACGCCGGAGGTGGCGGTCACGGTGGCGGTGATGTCTCCCTGGCCGCCGCGCCAGACCGGAGGGTTGGAGCCGCCCGCCTTGACGGTGACCGTGTGGTCCGAGCTGTGGGTGTTGGTGACCCGGATGACGATCTCCTCCGGGTGCGTCACGGCCACGTCGATGGAGTGGTCGTTGGTGGCGTCCAGGGTGGTCCCGGCCGGGTCGGCCAGGCTCCCGTTGCCCACCAGGTTGGACAGAGGCACAGCGGTACGCGCCATGGTGGTTACCTCTCAGGGGTTCGTCAGGACTTGGAGGCGGTCAGCACGGCGAGAGCGTCCGGCCGGATGACCTTCGCGCCGTAGACGTGGAGACCACGCACGGCCGAGGCGAACGTGTTCTGGAGTCGGATGGGCTCGATCTCGGTGACCTGGTCCGCGAAGGAGATCGCGTCCCTGACGCCCGCCATCACGGCGTAGTCGTCGCCGGAGATGATCGGGACCGCGTTGGACGTGAGGATGTCGAAGCCCGCAGCACGGCCCACCTGGCCGTTGCGGAGGGCAGCGCCACCGTCGGCCGCCTTCTCGGCGTTGATGAAGTTCGGGCTCTTCAGAAGCTGACCGTGGTACCAGCTCGGGACCACGACGTACCGGCCGTTGGCCTGGACGTTGCACTCGTCCAGACGGACCTTCAGGTCGACCAGCGCGTTGTACGCCGCGTCGCCGCTGGTGATCGCGGTGGACGACAGGACGTTCGCGGACTGGACCTGGGTGTACAGGCCCGCCACGAACGAGTCGACCTTCTCCGCCATCTTCCAGGAGGCCGCGTCGGTGCGGGCCGCCATCTCGTCGCCCGCCTGGGCCTTGTCGATGTCATCGACCTTGAAGGCGAAGTAGTCGGCCTGGTCGACCTTGAGGGTCGCCTCGGCATCCGGGACGTCCTCGTACGTGATGTCCTGGCCGGACGTGTACGGCTTCACCGTCACGTCGCCCAGCATCTTGATGTGGACGGTGTCGCCGACCTTCTTGATCTCGCCCTCGTAGTCGTGGTTCACGATCTGGGGCGCCGCGTAGACCAGGGCCTTGCGGAGGGAGACGAGGGCCTGGGCAGTCCAGACCTCCGGCTTGAAGACCATGATTTCTCCTTGGTCTCAGAGGGTTAGTGGACGCGGCCTCGCACTCGTGCGTCAGCCGGGGGTGACGAGGCCGGGCCAGCCGCAGGGCCCTGTGCGCGTCTCGTCAGGAGGCGAGGTAGTCCTTCAGGAGGCCGTCCTCGCGGGCCTTCACCAGCTCCTCGGGGCTGAGCTTGGCCACTTCGGCAGCGGTGAGCTGGCGCTTGCCAGCGGTGCCGTTGTTCATGTCGAAGCCGCCCTTGGCGGGAGCCGGCTGGGCCGCCTGGGCCTTCAGGCGGGGGTTCGCCTCGACGGCCTTCTTGAGAAGCCGTATCTCAACCGATCATGGAACGTGGAGGTCGAACAGGTTTCCCGCACGAGTGATCTCCGGACGGCTGGCGCATGAAGGCAGGGCC
>NZ_JBITEB010000004.1:464419-585293 GCF_044454765.1 Streptomyces sp. NPDC051452 | reverse complement strand
CATCGGCCCCTGCTGACCACGTCACATCGATCGAAGAACCATCCTGAGCTGCAAAAACATGCTCAGATCGCGAACGAACCGGCGATAACGGGCGGAACGGGCAGGACACACCTCGCGCTGGCCCTTTTCGAGTATTCGCGGGCCTCGCTGGGGCGCGGTCCGCACCGGTTCGAACGGGATCGCGCGGCTACTTTTACGTAGCTGTGAAAGCAGCCGTGCCTTGGGATTCAGAGCTGGGCGACACGCACTGTCATATGAGGGGCGCGCCGTCGCGAAGGTACAGTGGTCGTCCCGCGTCCAGTGCCTTCAGAGCGTGCTCGAACCGGCGCCGGGTGCGGTCCCGGAGGCGACCGGCGGCTTCGGCGGCCATGACGAAGGCGGCTTCGGACAGCTCGTCGTCTCGTGGCCGTAGCCGGTCGGCCTGTTCCTCGTCCAGGGTGCCGCCGTCGAAGATGAAGGCGAGCTGATCGTCCCAGGGACCGTGCGGGGCCACCCAGTCCACCACCAGCAGCCCGAGCAGCGTGAGCCGTATGCCGAGTTCCTCCATCAGCTCACGGCGTGCAGTGTCCTCCGGCGGCTCATTGGCCTCCGCCATCCCGCCGGGCAGATCCCAGCCCGGTTTGTAGGTGGGGTTCACCAGGAGCACACGGCCGTGCGGGTCCCGCAGCAGCACATCGGCCGCCACGCGCTTGCGGGCCTGCTTGGCGTTGCCCTCCGCGAGGTACGCATTCCACGCGTCGGTGTCGGCGGGATCGGGTGCAGTGGGCCTCATGTGGTGGTGCCTCCCGAGGACGGCGGGATCAGATCGGCCAGCAGGAGCATTCTGGCGCGGCGTGCATCATCGAACCGCGCCAGGTACTCCCTGACCGGCCGATACCCCCGGTGCGGCTCCAGCAGCCGGCGCAGCCCGTCAAGCTGCTGCACCACCCGGACCGAACCGAGGGGCGGGCTCGTACTGAGCAGGTCGTGGCCGACGCTCACTGCGGCGTCCAGGTCACCCCGCCGCACGTGGATGTCCACCAGGCTGATCCGGCTGAGAGCCAGGGACCGCGCCCGCCCCGCCTCGCGCAGCGCAACAGCTTGTTCGGCGTGCGACAGCGCCTCGTCGTACTGCTCCAGGTCACGCAGGATCAGAGCTGACTCGCTGGCTAGCGCGGCGGTGTCGAACGGGCTCAGCCACGGGTGATCAGCAGCGGGCGAAGCCTCCAGGTCGCGGTGCGCGGCCTCCAGCGCGTGGGCGGCCGGAGTGCGCTGAGACGCGACCGCCAGCGCACGCGCCTGCATGGTGTGCAGCCGCGCTGTCAGCGCGGGAATCCGAGGTCCCTGCACGGCCAGTTCGAGCCCGGTCCGCGCCCAGCCGACCGCCCTGGCCGCATCCCTGGTCTCAAGGGCAAGGTGGCTGCTGCTCGCAGCGACGTGCGCGGCCAACGGGAGGTCACCAGAGGTGTGGGCCAGGGGGAGAGCGCGGGCGAAGTGCTGGGCCGCGCGGTCATCATGACCGGAGTCGTGAGCCATCCAGCCCGCCATCTCGGTCAGCGCGGCTGCGGCGGCGAACACCTGCGGACCGCTGCCGATGTCGACCAGCCGGGGCGCCACCCGGTCCGACAGGTGCCGGATGACAGCCCCGTACAACCTGCCGCCGCCGGTCTGCCGGTCAGCGCGGCGGAAATGGTCCATTGCCACCAGGTCGTCACCGTCCGGCGGCGGCCGGTCCGTCCGCTCGTGCTCGGCGGTCGCCGGCGCGGGTTCCCACGAGCGTCGAGCCAGCCCCAGCAGATGGCCGGGGATGTGGAAGGCGCCCCACCCGCGTGAACCCCGCACTCCTGGAAGACTGGACCGGGCAGTTCCTCGCTCAGCTCGCCGCACCGTCCGCCGAACTCATGACCACCGGCACGGGCGTGATCCTCGTGGACGTCGCCACCGGGTCACAGGCGTGGACCGAACCGGTCGGAGACGGCTGGACCGTGCACCAGCACGGCCCTCTTCGCCTCCGGGATCAGGTGGAAGACGCTCTCACCATCTGGCAGGACGCGGGCTCACCCCCACACTCGGACCTCAGCCTGACCGTGGACTTGGACGGCACCCAACGCGTGTGGCTCGGAACACCCGACGGTCCTTCCTGGAACCTGCCGGTCTGACCTACCCATCACAAGAGCGTCCGTCACCAAGCTGGGGGCGGGTGCCGTCCGGACGGCACCGGGGCTGGGCCACCCGTTACGTAGCCAACAAGGTAGCCATCAAAAGCTCCCTTCATGGACGTTTGTGCAGGTCATAGCGACGTGGTGACTCTCCCCGGCGTACAGCCCGGCTCGTCTGCCGCCGACTGCCACTGAGCCTGGGAAAGGGCCACTGAGCCTGGGAAAGGGCCTCCGACCCGGGTCGGAGGCCCTTCACCGTCCGCCGACGGGGGCCTTCCGGTGACGGAACCACCCCGGCCGCCCCCCGCCCCCCTCACGCCGAAGGCCCCAGCGGGCGGTCGCGGACTCCGCTCAGGTGTCCTTCGAAGACCTCTCGTGCCCGGGGGGTCAGCGCTCGCAGGGCCACCAGTGCCGTGATCGCCACGTCGCACAGTTCCGCCTGGACGTCCTCCCAGGTGTGGGTGACGCCCTTGCGGGGGTTCTGGCCGGTGGTGCCGATGATCGCCTCGGCGACCTCGCCGACCTCCTCCGACAGTTTCAGCACGCGCAGGAGCACGCCCTCGGTGCCGGTGTGGACCGCGGACGCCGCCAGCCGGTCCGAGAGTTCCTCGATGGTCGGCCAGAGGTCGGCGGGGGAGACGGGGGTGTGCTGATCGCTCATGCCCCGCAGACTGCCACGCCGTCGCAGCCGAGCGGTCCTACTCCTCGAACCCCTCGAACTCCTCGAACAACGCCTCCTGCTCGCCCGCCGCCTGCCTGCGCACCCGCCTGCCGCGCGCCCCCACGATCAACGCCGTGGCCGCCGCCGTGACGCCGAGGGCCACCGGCACCATCCAGCCGCGGTCGACGACATGGCCGAGGGCGTGATCCAGGGAGAGGCGGCCCGGCCCGGTGACGGCGAGTCCGGCCGCGGCCAGGCCCAGGGTCGCCGCGTACTCGTAGCCGCCCTCCTGGGCGAAGAAGCCGTTGGGCAGGTGGACCGCCGCCGCCCCCGCCATCGCCCCGGCCGCCGCCGCGCCCGCTGCCGGGGTCGCCAGGCCCAGCGCCAGCAGGGCGCCGCCGCCCGCCTCCGCCAGGCCCGCCGCGGTGGCGCTGACCTTGCCGGGCGCGTAACCGACGGACTCCATGAACTGGCCCGTCCCCTCCAGGCCGTGGCCGCCGAACCAGCCGAACAGCTTCTGCGTGCCGTGCGCCGCCAACACCCCGCCCGTTCCCAGCCGGAGCAGCAGCAGGCCCAGATCACGTCGGTCGTAACAGGTCACGGTGACTCCCATGCAGACGGCCGGACAGGTCCCTCCCCCGTCCACCGTCGCACCCCGCACACCACCGGGCCCGTCCTGGATGGCGTTCGGGTGGCGGGGCACCCGCACCGATGTGAGCCTGACGCCATGACGATTCAGCCAGCCAAGCTCAGCGAGCCGGCCGTCCGGGCCTTCGTGAACGCCGTCAACTCGCACGACCGCGAGGGCTTCATGGCCCTCCTGGCCCCCGGGGCCTCCATGGCCGACGACGGCTCCGACCGCGACCTCGCCGACTGGATCGACCGGGAGATCTTCTCGTCCCACGGTCACCTGGAGGTCGACAACGAGTCCGACGGCGGCCGCACCCTCCTCGCCCGCTACCGCAACGACACCTGGGGCGAGATGCGCACCAAGTGGACCTTCACGGTCGAGGACGACGGCCGCATCTCCCGCTTCGAGACCGGTCAGGCGTGACTCTCGGACCGCCTCGCCGGCCTTCGGGGCCGCCCGCCTCGCCGCCGCCCCCCGAGCGCCAGCCCTCCGGGCCCCTGCCCACCCCGCCTGCTGTTCCTTGATCCATCGGATTTACATGTCGCGGCAAATTCCGCGCCCCGACGCCCTGCGATCGGGAAAGCCCTGCTCGGCGCGGTGTACGGTCCCCGGGTGCGTGAAAGTTCCCGGATCAGCCGGCGTGCCGCCCTCGGGCTGACGGCCGCCGCCCTTCCCCTGTCCACGGCCACCGATGCGTCCGCGGTGACGGTCATCGGGGGCGAACGTCTGGCCCGGCACGGTGTTCAGGTGCGCGGTGCCACCGGTGTGCCCAAGAGACTCACCGCCCGTTCCTGGCTGGTCGCCGACTGGGCGACCGGAGAGGTGCTGGCGTCGTTCAACGCGCACGGGCGGCTGGCGCCGGCGTCCACGTTGAAGATGCTGTTCGCGGACACCTTGCTGAAGAAGTTCGACCGCACCGCGCGGTACCGGGTGACCGACGCCGATCTCGCCGACATCCCGGCCGGCTCCAGCCTCGTGGGTATCAAGCCCGGCATCACCTACACCGTGGAGCAGTTGTGGCAGGGCGTGTTCCTGCGCTCGGGCAACGACGCCGTGCACGTGCTCGCCCACATGAACGGCGGGGTGGCGAAGACCGTCGCCGAGATGCAGGCCAGGGCCGAGGACCTGCAGGCGCTGGACACCCATGTGGTGAGCCCCGACGGCTTCGACCACAACGGGCAGATCTCCTCGGCGTACGACCTGACCCTCTTCGCCCGGCACGGTCTGAGGGACGCCGACTTCCGCGGCTACTGCGGCACCAGGACCGCCGACTTCCCGGCGGGCGGCAAGAAGACCTTCCAGATCCAGAACACCGACCGCCTGCTGACGGGGGCGTGGGGCCTCGGCACGTACGACGGTCTCATCGGCGTCAAGAACGGCTACACCAGCCACGCCGGCAACACCTTCACCGGAGCGGCCGTGCGCGGCGGGCGCACCCTGCTGGTCACCGTCATGCATCCGGCCGCCGGCAGCAACGCCGTCTACGAGCAGGCCGCCGCACTGCTCGACTGGGGCTTCGGGCAGGGGGGTTCGGCGCGCGCCGTGGGGCTGCTCGTCGATCCGCTCAGCGAGGGCGGCGCTCGCCCAGGCCCGCCGGCGCGGAAGGCGCCCGGGTCGACGGCCACCGCCTCCGGGCAGGCGTCCGCGAAGGACTCGCCGTGGCATCTCGCGGAGGGCGCGGCCGGGACGTTCGCTCTGCTGGGCGCCGGGGCCTGGGCGCTGCACCGGCGGCGTGCGCGGACGGTGGCCTCGGCGGGCCGGGACGTGTCGGAGCCGGCGGCGCGTGACGTCCGGGCGAAGGGCGGCCGGCGCAGGAAGCGCTGAGTCGGCCCGATCCGCCGTGTGCGTCGGCCGTTCCACCGACCGGTGCGTACCTCGCGTCCCGCGAGGTCCACCCCCAACTCCGGTCCGGTGGAACGGCCGTCGCTCCCCCCTCGGTATGGCTACGGAACCTCCATGCTCCAACTGTGAAGCTATCGTGGAGGAAAGTTGAGCATATGTGCTCGACGGGCCGCAAGGACAGGGGTGACGGCATTCCGTTTGTGTAGGTGGGTTCAACCCCGCCCGACGTACGGCATGGCCGTCGCGAGGACGGTCGCGAACTGGACGTTCGCCTCCAGCGGCAGTTCGGCCATGTGTCGCACGGTGCGCGCCACGTCGGCCACGTCCATCACCGGTTCGGGGGCCACCTCCCCGTTCGCCTGGAGCGCTCCGGTCTGCATCCGGGCCGTCATGTCCGTGGCCGCGTTGCCGATGTCGATCTGTCCGACCGCGATGCCGTACGGCCGCCCGTCCAGCGACAGCGACTTGGTCAGGCCGGTCAGCGCGTGCTTGGTCGCGGTGTAGGCGACCGAGTGGGGGCGGGGCGTGTGGGCGGAGATCGAGCCGTTGTTGATGATCCGGCCCCCCTGCGGGGCCTGCTCCTTCATCCTCCGGTACGCCGCCTGCGCGCACAGGAACGCCCCGTTGAGATTGGTGTCCACCACGTGCCGCCAGGCGTCGTAGGACAGGTCCTCCACCGGCACCCCGCCGGGGCCGAACGTGCCCGCGTTGTTGAACAGCAGGTCCACCCGGCCGAAGCGCTCCGCGGTCGCCGCGAACAGTGCCTCGACGTCCTCGGGCCGGGAGACGTCGGCGCGTACGGCGAGCGCGGCGCCCCGCGGCTCCAGGGCCGCCGTCTCCTCCAGCGTCCCGGTGCGCCGGCCGGCCAGCGCCACCGACCAGCCGCCGCGCAGCAGTTCCACGGCGACGGCCCGCCCGATGCCGGAACCCGCGCCGGTGACCACCGCGACCTTCGAATCCTTGGCAGTTAGCTTGGCGTTCATGGATCCGCAGGGTACGGGAGGGTCCATCATCCGGGACTCATTCATCCATCATGTGACTGTTATGTACGCGCCAAACCTGCGGGCGCCGCATCCGCCTCGCCGGGGTAGCGGACACCGGCGCGGTCGCGGATCGCGTCCAGCGTCCGCATCACCGCCAGGGTGCCCTCCAACGGCACGAGCGGGGACTCGGTCTCGCCCGCCCGCAGGGCCCGCATCACCTCGACGGCCTCGTGCCGCAGGCTGGTGCGCGGACCGTCGGCCGGATCGGCGGCGAACTCCTCCGGCTCGCGGCCGTCGCGGTGCAGCACGAACCGGTCCGGGTGGAAGAAGCCGGACGGGACGTCGATCCGGCCCCGCGAACCGGTCACCGACGCCGTGACCGCCGTACCGCCGGCGATCGAACAGTGCAGCGTGGCCAGGGCCCCGCCGTCCCAGGACAGCAGCGCGCCCGTCTGGAGGTCGACGCCCTCCGGCGAGAGCACCGAACGCGCCGCGACCCCGTCCGGCTCACCCAGCAGCAACTGCGCGAAGGACACCGGATACACCCCGAGGTCCAGCAGCGCGCCGCCGCCCAGCGCCGGGTCCCGCAGCCGGTGCGCCGCCGGGAAGGGGCCGGCCAGCCCGAAGTCGGCCTGCACGGTCCGCACCTCGCCGATCGCACCGTCCTCGACCAGCGCCTTCAGCCGCCGGATCAGCGGGTTGCAGTACATCCACATCGCCTCCATCAGGAAGCGGTCGTGCTCCTTCGCCAGGGCCACCAGTTCCCCGGCCTCACGGGCGTTGAGCGTGAACGCCTTCTCGCACAGCACGTTCCGCCCCGCCGCCAGGCACAGCCCGGCCGCCGCCCGGTGCGCCGAGTGCGGGGTGGCGACGTACACCACGTCCACCTCGGCGTCCGCCGCCAGCGACTCCCAGTCGCCGTAGGCCCGCTCCGCCCCGAACCGCTCCGCGAACGCCGCCGCCGACTCCGGCCGGCGCGAGGCCACCGCGACGATCCGCGCGTCCGGCAGATCCACCAGGTCCGCCGCGAACGCCGCCGCGATCCCGCCCGTCGCCAGGATCCCCCACCGCACGCTCCGCTCCGCCATCCCGCCCCGCCTTCGCTCGTGTGTGCCTCGGCAGCATGTACGAGCTGAGAGCATAGGTTCGGTTCAGCAACAGAGGGAGGGGCACATGTCCGAGCACGCGGCGGCACCGACACCGGAGACGGCACACACCTCCCCCTCCAGGCCACCGGCGGCCCGGCCACCGCACGGCACCGGAGCCCTCGTCACCTTCCTGCTCGGCTGCCTCACCGCGACCACCCCGCTGGCCATGGACATGTACCTCCCGTCCCTGCCGCAGGTCACCCGGTCGCTGGACGCCCCCGCCGTCACCGTCCAGCTCACCCTCACCGCCTGCATGGCCGGCCTGGCGCTCGGCCAACTCGTGGTGGGCCCCCTCAGCGACCGCTGGGGCCGCCGCCGCCCGCTGCTCACCGGCCTCGCCGTCTACCTCGCCGCCACCGCCCTGTGCGCCCTCGCGCCCACCGTCGAGGCGCTGATCGCCTTCCGGCTCGTCCAGGGCCTCGCGGGCGCGGCCGGCGTCGTCATCGCCCGGGCCGTCGTACGCGACCTGTACGACGGGGTCGCCATGGCCCGCTTCTTCTCCACGCTGATGCTGATATCCGGCGCCGCGCCCATCGTGGCGCCACTCGTCGGCGGGCAGATCCTGCGGGTGACGGACTGGCGCGGGGTGTTCGTGGTGCTCACGGTCGTCGGCGCCGCGCTGACCGCCCTGGTCTGGGTCCGGCTGCCGGAGACGCTGCCCCCCGCCGGACGGCACAGCGGCGGCGTGCGCGAGACCCTGCGCGCCATGCGCGGCCTCCTCGCCGACCTGCCCTTCACCGGATACATGCTCGCCGGCGGCTTCGCGTTCGCCGCGCTGTTCGCCTACGTCTCCGCCTCGCCCTTCGTCGTCCAGGAGATCTACGGCGCCTCCCCGCAGACCTTCAGCCTGCTGTTCGGGCTCAACTCCGTCGGCCTGGTCGTCGCCGGGCAGATCAACGGCAAGGTGCTGGTCGGCCGGGTCAGCCTGGACAAGGTGCTCGCCACCGGCCTGACGGTGATCGTGCTCGCGGCGACCGCCCTGCTGCTGATGTCCACCGGCGTCTTCGGCGAGCCCGGCCTCGCCCCGGTCGCCGCCGCGCTCTTCGTCCTGATGTCCTCGATGGGCATCACCCTGCCCAACGCCCAGTCCCTCGCCCTGCTGCGCGTCCGGCACTCCGCCGGCTCCGCCTCCGCGCTGCTCGGCACCTCCTCCTTCCTCGTCGGAGCGGTCGCCTCCCCGCTCGTCGGCATCGCCGGCGAGGACACCGCCGTACCCATGGCCGTCGTCCAGCTTTCGGGAGCACTGGTCGCGGCGGCCTGCTTCGTGGGAATGTGCCGTCCCTGGAACACGCGCGGGAACACGCGTGCGGGGTCGGAGGGAGACGAGAACTGAGCGCACCGAGACTGCGCGCCGACACACCGGAGCGGGCCGGGCTCGACCCCGTGGAACTCGGCCGGCTGGCCGCCGCGGCGTACGACCTGACCGCCGGAGCACGCCCCTGGGCGGCCGGCGCGGTCGTGCTGGCCGGGCGCGGCCCGGTGATCGCCGTGGCCGAGGCCTCGGGCTGGGCGGTGCGCTACGCCTCCTACGACCCCGAGACCGACACCGGCGTCGAACTGCCGGCCGCCGCCCGGGTCCCGGCCACCGTCGACACGCCCTTCGACCTGGCCTCCCTCACCAAGCTGTTCACGTCCGTCGCCGCCGTGCAGCAGATCGAGCGCGGCACCCTCGGCATGGACGCCCGGATCGGCGACTGGCTGCCGGAGTTCCGGGCCGCGGCCGCCCACGGCGTCACCGTACGACAGCTGCTCACCCACACCTCCGGGCTGCGCCCCGGACTCCCCCTGTACGACTGCCCGGACGACAGGGCCGCACTGGCCCTGCTGCGGGCGGAGGCACCGGTCTCGGCGCCGGGCGCGTACCGGTACTCGGACCTGAACATGCTCCTCTTGCAGCACGTGCTGGAGCGGATCACCGGCCGCACCCTGGACGTCCTCGTGCACGAGGGCATCACCCGGCCGCTCGGCATGACCGCCACCGCCTTCGGCCCCTGCCCGGGCGCGGCGGCCACCGAGGACCAGCGGCGCCCCTGGGCCAAGGCCCACCGGGGCATGCTGCGGGGCGTGGTGCACGACGAGAACGCCTGGGCGCTCGGCGGGGTCGCCGGGCACGCGGGTCTGTTCTCCACCGCGCGCGACCTGGCGGTCTTCTGCCGGGCGCTGCTCGCGGGCGGCTCCTACGGTCCCGCGCGCATCCTCGGACCCGACTTCGTCGATCTGCTGTTCACCCCGCCGGGGCTGGGCTTCGTCCTGGACCGGCCCGCGTTCATGGGGGAGCTGGCGGGCCGTGGCGCGGCGGGCCACACCGGTTTCACCGGCACCTCCCTGGTCCTGGACCCGGCGACGGACACCTTCCTCGTCCTGCTGGCCAACACGGTCCACCCCCGACGCCGCCCGCCGGACGACCGGCCGCGGGCGACGCTGGGCACCCACCTGTCCCGAGCGGTGATCTGACCGGCACCCTCCGGCCGTGGACGGGGCGGTCGGGGGCGCCGGCGGGGGCCGTAGAATCGGTGGGTGAACGACCCCGTACCCCCGGCCGAAGCTCTCCGCCGACGTCTCGCCGAGCTGCTGGACGGTCTGCCTCCCACGGCGGTGACCCGGGCCGTGGACCGGCTGATCGCCGCCTATCGCGGAGCCACCCCCACCGACGCGCCGATCCTGCGCGACCGCGCCGACGTGGCCGCGTACGCCGCCTACCGGATGCCGGCCACGTTCGCGGCCGTCCGTTCGGCGCTCGCCGCGTTCGCGGACGCGGTGCCCGGCTGGGCGCCCGGCAGCCATGTGGACGTCGGCGGCGGCACCGGCGCCGCCACCTGGGCCGTGGCCGCCACCTGGGACGGCACCCGGCCGGTGACGGTGCTCGACTGGGCCGAGCCGGCGCTCGCCATCGGCCGGGAGATCGCCGCCGCCACCCCGGCCCTCGCGGACGCCCGCTGGCAGCGCGACCGGATCGGCGCCGGCCTCACCCTGGAGAGCACCGACCTGGTGACGGTGTCCTACGTCCTCAACGAACTCCGCGAGACCGACCGAGCCGCCCTCGTCGACGCCGCCGCCGGCGCCGCGCAAGCCGTGGTCATCGTGGAGGCGGGCACACCCGCCGGGTACGCCCGGGTCATCGAGGCCCGCGACCGGCTGATCGGGGCCGGGTTCCATGTCGCCGCACCCTGCCCGCACAGCGCCGCCTGCCCCATCGTGCCCGGCCAGGACTGGTGCCACTTCTCCGCCCGGGTCGGCCGCTCCTCCCTGCACCGCCAGATCAAGGGCGGCTCGCTGGCGTACGAGGACGAGAAGTTCTCCTACGTCGCCGCGACCCGGCTGCCCGCCGAACCGGCCCCCGCCCGGGTGGTCCGGCGTCCCCAGATCCGCAAGGGACAGGTGCTGCTCGACCTGTGCGAGGCCGACGAACAGCTGCGCCGCACGACCGTCACCAAGCGCCACGGCGAGCTGTACAAGACGGCCCGGGACGCCGACTGGGGCGACGCCTGGCCTCCACACGACACCGTGTCGTAGCCCGGCCCGGCTCCTTGTTACTTTCGACCCCATGGTCGACAAGCCCGCCCCCGACGCCACCCGCCGCAGCGAGAAGTCCCGGCGGGCGATCTACGCCGCCGCCCTCTCCCTGGTCGGCGAGGTCGGCTACCCGAAGACCACCGTCGAGGCCATCGCCGCCCGGGCCGGGGTCGGCAAGCAGACCATCTACCGCTGGTGGCCGGCCAAGGCGGACGTCCTGCTGGAGGCCTTCCTGGACCTCGGCGAGCAGGCGGCCCGGGCGGCGGGGCAGGACACGTACGCCATCCCGGACACCGGTGACCTGGCCGCCGACCTCAAGGCGGTGCTGCGGGCCACGGTGGACGAACTCGTGGACCCCCGCTTCGCGGCACCGGCGCGGGCGCTGGCCGCCGAGGGACTGGTCAACGAGCAGCTCGGCCGGGAGTACGTCGCCCGGCTCCTCGAACCCCAGCTCCAGCTGTACGTCGACCGGCTGCGCGCCGCCCGGGACGCCGGAGGCGTACGCGCCGACGTCGACCCCCGTATCGCACTGGAGCTGTTCGTCTCACCGCTCGCCCAGCGGTGGCTGCAGCGCACGGGCCCGATCTCGTACGACTACACGGACACCCTCGTCGACTACGCCCTGCACGGAATCGCCCCCCGCTGACCCTGCGCGCCGTGCCGCCACCGCTTCCGCCGCTTCCGCCCCCGGACCCCCCGAAGCAGATGAAGATGGGACGATAGGGCATGCTGTCCGCACACCAGCGAGGCGACCAGCGAACCGAAGGGGATAGATGAGCGCGACGTTCGGCGGCCGCCCCGGCCGGCAGGGCAAACTCTCCCAGTGGCTGCTCGGACGCCGCGCGAAGGAGGCCGTCGACGACAGCGGCCGGGAGGCCCTGCTGCTCGCCGCCGCCGACGCGGGCCTGCCGTTGGCCCCCGCCGCGCACCCCGCTCCCGGCTACCGCTGCTCCTGCGACCGCGTCGGCTGCCCCACCCCGGCCCGGCACCCGGTCTCGTTCGCCTGGCAGACGCAGTCCACGACGGACCACGCCCAGATCGAGCGCTGGGCCCGGCACCAGCCGCAGGCCAACTTCATCACCTCCACCGGCGTGACCCACGACGTCCTGGACGTGCCGCTGGAAGCCGGCCGCGAGGCACTGGAACGGCTCCTCGGCGCCGGTGTCGAGGTCGGACCGGTCGCCGGCAGCGACGACGGCCGCATGCTGTTCTTCACCCTCACCCGGGGCACTCCCGAGGACGAGGACGAGTGGTGGCCGTGCGAACTGGACTGCCACCCCGAGACCATGGACGAACACCCCGGTCTGCGCTGGCACTGCCGGGGCTCCTACGTCCTCGTACCGCCCGCCCGGCTGCCCGGCGACGACCGGCGGGTGCGCTGGGTGCGCGGCCCGGAGCATTCGCTGCCGGACCCGCTGACCCTGCTGGAGACGCTCACCGACGCCTGCGCCCGGCACGTCGGCTCCGACTCCCAGAACCCGGGCGGGTCCTGGCCGCTGCGCCACTGAACGGGCGCGAGCGGGTCGCGCGTTCGCGGCGGCCGGTCACTCGCCCTGCGCGGAGGTCAGTCCCCCCAGCCGTCCCAGTATCCGCACCGCACCGCTGCCGGCCGGGTCGAGGGCGGCCTCGTTGGCCATCGACTCCAGCGTCAGGGACTGCTTCACCTCGCCCTTGGTCAGGGCCCGCACGTCCTTGTTCGCGACCGGTACCGAGGTGCCCGCGGCCGCGGTCCGCTTCTCGAAGTGGTGCGTGGCGAAGAACACCAGCGCCCCGCCGTCCGCCGTGCGCAGCGCCAGCGGCGCGTAGTCGCCGTGGACGACCGGCTCGTCGATGAACTGCCGGACCAGGCCCGGCTTCCTCGCCGCCTTCGCGCGGTCGGCGCGCAGCCCGCTGGTGCTCGGGCCGTCCGCGAAGTCCTTGCCGCCGCTCTTCAGATAGGCCGTGTACCGCTCGCTGAGCTCCTGTGGCGGCACGGCCAGTCCCGGCGAGTCGGCCGGCGCGGCCTCGGCCCAGCCGTCCGCGTCCGTCCGGAAGCGGGGCACGGCGCCGGGCGCCATGAGGGTCAGATACGCCACCTGCCAGCGCTCGCCGAGGCCGCCCCGGGTGAACACCAGCAGCCACCGGAAGTCGCCGCCCTTGTTGCCCCGGGCGTCGGCGACGAACCAGCGGGGCCAGCCGGCCTTCTTCGGGATGGTGAACTTCGCGTCCGTCAGCTTCAGCGGCGTGTGACGGGCGTTGCCCGAGGGGCTGTTGACGTGGCCCGCCCGCAGCCGCGCGGAGTCGATGTCGGCGAGGGCGCCGGTGACGTAGGGGGCGTCCAGGGAGCTGTCGTAGGCCTTGTCGGCCTTGTTGTAGGCGTCGGTGAACGCGGTGAGCGCCCTGGCCGCCTCCGCCCGGGTGGCGGCCGGGAGACGCACCCGCTCCCCGTGCACCACCACACAGCCGCTCGCGGTCAGCGACAAAGCGGTCAGCGAGGCCGCTATGAGTGCGTTACGGTCACGCCTGCGAAGCCGTCGACGGCTGCGTTCCCTGGTCATCGGGCTCCTTCACCTTCCCCTTTCCGGAGGCGAACCCTACCGGGGCGAGGAAGATCGTGAGCGTCGGGATCAGGTACAGCAGCCACACCGTGACCTGGAGGACCGTCGGGTCGGGCTGGAAGTTGAACACGCCCTTCAGCAGGGTGCCGTACCAGCTGTCCGGCTCGATCGTGTCGCTGATGTCGAAGGCCAGCCGCGTCAGGCCCGGGACCCAGCCGGCCTCCTGCAGGTCGTGGAAGCCGTACGCCAGCACGCCCGCCGCGACCACGACCAGCATGCCGCCGGTCCAGGTGAAGAACTTCGCCAGGTTGATCTTCAGGGCGCCCCGGTAGAACAGCCAGCCGAGGAACACCGCCGTGAGCAGGCCCAGCGCGACGCCGATCAGCGGGCGCGGGGTGCCGTCGCTCGCCGCGTGCACCGACGCCCACACGAACAGCGCGGTCTCCAGACCCTCCCGGCCCACGGCCAGGAACGCGGTGGCGACCAGGGCGCCGGTGCCCAGGGCGAGGGCCGCGTCCAGCCTGCCGTGCAGCTCCGCCTTCAGGTGCCGGGCGGTGCGCCGCATCCAGAACACCATCCAGGTCACCAGGCCGACGGCGAGGATGGACAGCGAGCCGCCGAGCGCCTCCTGCGCCTGGAACGTCATCTCCTGCGAGCCGAATTCGAGGGCGCAGCCGAAACCCATCGCGATGGCGATCGCGATGGCGATACCGATCCAGATCGGCTTCAGGGCGTCCCTGCGGCCGGTCTTGACCAGGTAGGCGATCAGGATGCAGACGACGAGCGACGCCTCCAGTCCCTCACGCAGGCCGATCAGGTAGTTGGAGAACACGGGCTACGCCTCCTTCGAGAACAGCGTGCGGCCCCACCAGTCGCCGGAGTCCCGGACGCCGGGGGGCACCGCGAAGACCGCCGAACCCACGTGCTGGATGTACTCGTTGAGCGCGTCCTGCGCCGACAGCTTGCGCTGCAGGGGGATGAACCCCTTGCGCACGTCCCGCTGGTAGGCGAGGAAGAACAGACCGGCGTCGAGCCGGCCGAGGCCGTCGGTGCCGTCGGTGAAGGAGTAGCCGCGGCGCAGGATGGTGATCCCGCCGTTGGAGTCCGGGTGCGCCAGCCGCACGTGCGCGTCCGGCTTCATCGCCTTCAGGAACGGCGCGTCGTGCTCCTTGGCCTTGCCGACCGGCGCGCCCTCGCGCTTGTCCCGGCCGAACACGTCCTCCTGCTCCTGCAGCGAGGCGCGGTCCCAGGTCTCGATGTTCATCCGGATCCGGCGGGCGACCAGATAGGAGCCGCCGGTCATCCAGCCGGGGCCGTCCCCTTCGCCGGCCCACACGTACTTCGCCAGGCGGTCCGTCTCGGTGCCCGCGATGTTGCGGGTGCCGTCCTTGAACCCCATGAGGTTGCGGGGGGTCTGGGCGCCCGGGGTGGTCGAGGAGGTCTTGCCGAAGCCCAGCTGCGACCAGCGGATGGCGACCTTGCCGAAGCCGATACGGGCCAGGTTGCGGATGGCGTGCACGGCGACCTGCGGATCGTCGGCGCAGGCCTGGACACACAGATCGCCACCGGTGCGGGACCTGTCCAGGTTGTCGCCGGGGAAGGGCGGCAGGTCGGCCAGGGCGGCCGGCCGCTGGTCCTTCAGGCCGAACTTGTCGAAGAGCGACGGTCCGAACCCGATCGTCAGGGTCAGCCGGGACGGCTTCAGGCCCAGTGCCTCGCCGGTGTCGTCCGGCGGGGCCTCGGCGAGCCCGCCGTAGGCGCCCTCGCCGACCGGGTGGCCCGCGGTCATCTTCCGCGCCGCCGCCGTCCAGTCCTTGAGCAGCTGTACGAACGCGGCGCGGTCGTCGGTCTTCACGTCGAACGCGGCGAAGTGCAGCCGGTCCTGCACCGGGGTGGCGATGCCGGCCTGGTGGGCCCCGTGGAACTCCACCGCGCCGCCCGCCTCGGCGGCGGCCGGGTCGACGTCGTCACCGGCCCGGGCCATCGCCACCGCGCCGCCGGCCGTCGCGGCACCGAGCGCGAGCCCGGCACCGCCCCAGCCGATGAGCGCCCGCCGCGAGGGGCCGGTGCCCCGGTCGTCCTGCGTCTCGTTCATCGCCCTGTCCCGGTTCCGTTTACTTGACGACCGCGGCGGCGAGCTTCGACAGCGGCTCGGCCAGCGCGTTCACCGCGTCCGACAGCTCCTTGCGCTGGTCCTTGCCGACCTTGTCGTAGGAGACGAAGTCGTAGGAGGTCTTGTTCGAGCGGTACTTGTCCAGCAGCGTGTTCAGGGCCGTGAACTGCTTGTCCAGCTCGGTGGTCAGCGCCGCGTCGTTCTTCGCGGCGACCGGCTTCAGCAGCTCGTAGGCCTTCTGCGCGCCCTCGACGTTGCCCTTGAAGTCGGCCAGGTCGGTGTGCGAGTAGCGGTCCTCCTCGCCGGTGACCTTGCCGGTGGCGACCTCGTCGAGGAGTTCCTTGGCGCCGTTGGCCATGGAGGAGGGGGTGATCTCGGCCTTGCCGACCCGCTTCTGCCAGTCCTTCAGGTCGCTCACCAGCTGGTCGGCGAGGGTCTTCTCCGCGGCGCCGATCTTCTGGTCCTGCCAGAGGGACTTCTCCAGCCGGTGCCAGCCGGTCCACTTCTGGCCCTTCTCCAGGCCGTCGGCGCGGGCGTCGGTCTTCGGGTCGATGTCACCGAAGGACTCCGCGACCGGCTCGGTGCGCTCCCAGCCGAGCCGGGAGGGGGAGTAGGCCTTCTTCGCGGCGTCGAGGTCGTCGTCCTTGATGGCCTTGGCGAAGGTCTCGGCGAGCGGCACGGTGGCGTCGGCCTGGTCCTGGGCGTACTGGCGGTAGCCCGCGACGGCCTGGTCGAGCCTCGGGTCGCGCTTGGCGCTCTTGCCGGAGCCGGTCACGTCGAGCTTCTGCCGGACGCCGTGGCCCTTCATACCGGGGCGGCAGGCGATCTCGTACGACCCGGCCTTCACCTCGGCGGTCAGCGTGTACCTGGTGCCCGGGCCGATGTTCTCCTTCTCCGAGACGATCCGGTCGTCCGGGAAGAGGATCTCCACCTCGGTGGCCTTGGAGCCCTTGTTCTCTATCTGCAGGGTGACCTGGCCGGCCGGAACGGACGTGGCGGAGGTCTCGCACTTGGAGTCGGCCGCGGTGACCTGGATGGCGTCCCCGCCCTTGGCGTCGCTCTTCGCAGTGCAGGCCGAGAGGGCGGTCAGGGCCGCCGTCGCGACGGCGGCGGTGACGGTGAGTCGGGCGGCACGCATACGGGCTCCAAGACGGGAACGACGGTGTGGTGAGGCTGCCCTAACTTACATGAGGCTTACCTGACCAACCTCCCCCGGGGTCGTGATTCAGCTCTCACGCGAACGCCCGCCGGCGCGGACCGTCCACGCGATCATGAGGTTCAATGCCCGCGTGACTGACTACGACGTACTCCGCGTCTTCTGCGGCCCGGACGGCGGATACGGCAACGAACTCGGCGTCGTCCGCGACGGCGCGACCGTCCCCGGTCGCGGCGAACGCCAGGCGCTGGCGGCCAAACTCGGTTTCAGCGAGACCGTGTTCGTCGACGACTCCGAGCGCGGGGTGATCGACATCTACACACCCGCCCTGCGGCTGCCGTTCGCCGGTCACCCCTGCGTCGGCACCGGCTGGCTGCTGGACGTACCCGAACTGGTCACCCCCGCCGGAGTGGTCGGCGTCCGGCTGGACGGCGAGTTCAGCTGGATCGAGGCCCGTGCGGAGTGGGCCCCGCCGCGCACCCTGCGTCGGTTCGCGAGCGCCGCGGAGGTGGACGCGCTCGACGTGCCGCCGCCGGGGGAGTGGATCTACGCCTGGGCCTGGGAGGACGAGGCGGCCGGACGGGTCAGGGCCCGTGCCTTCCCGGGCCGGGGCGACGGCATCGACGAGGACGAGGCCACCGGTGCGGCCGCCCTGCTGCTGACCGACCGGCTGGGCCGGGCGCTGAACATCACCCAGGGCGCGGGATCGCAGATCCTCACCGCGCCCCAGCCGCACGGCTGGGTCGAGGTCGGCGGGCGCGTCCACCTGGAGCGGTGACCGAGGTGCGCGGGCGCGCGGGTGGTGATAGGGGCTCCGTTCGGGTGGACCCACGTGTGCGGGAGGGAGGGAACGGGGACCTCTGGGCGTGACCACTTGAGCCTCCCCGAGAGGAGCACCATGCGCATCCGTTCAGTCGTGGCCGCGACCGTCCTCGCCGCCGCCCTGGCCGCCACCGGCGCCACGTCGGCCAGTGCCTCCGACCACGACGACCGCGACGACAGCGGGCCCGTCTGTAGCCCGTACGCGGGCGAACTCAACTCCCTCTACAACCACGCGGCCTGGAGCGGCGTCCACTGCAGCGACTACCTGCGCTGAGGTGATTGATCCGGGCCCCCTCACGCGCGTCCCGCGCGCCGAGGGGGCCCAGTCGTCACGGCTCACGCGGACAGCGGGAACTCCTCGCCCAGCGCCCGGAAGACGCCCGTGTTCAGCGTGAACGCCCGCTTGCACTCGCCCACCACCCGCTGCTTCTCCAGGTCGTCCACCGTGATCGCGTCCAGCAGCTCCCGGTAGCCGCGCTTGAAAGCGGCCGGGTTGCCGATCTCCTCGAAGACGTAGAAGCGGACGCCGTCGCCCTTCCTGGCGAAGCCCCACGTCCTCTCCGCCTTGTCGCGGATGATCTGACCGCCCGACAGGTCGCCCAGGTAGCGGGTGTAGTGGTGGGCGACGTAACCACCCGGCCAGGCCTCGGCGCACTCGCGCACCCGGTCCGCGTACGCCCGGGTCTCCGGCAGAGCGCTCAGCCCCTGCCGCCAGTCCGGACCCCGTAGATGCGCCAGGTCCCGCTCCAGCGCCGGCAGCCGCAGCAGCTCGGGCCGGATCAACGGCCCGGCCACCGGGTCAGCCGTCAGCCGCCCGGCCGTGCTCTCCAGGGCCTCGTAGACGAACCACAGCTGTTCGGTGTAGCGGGCGTAGGCGTCCACGCCGAGCCGGCCGCCGAGCAGGTCGCTCATGAACGTCGAGGTCTCCGCTTCCATGTGCTGCTCGCGCGAAGCGGTGCGGATGAGGGACGAGAAGGAGTCCATCGGCCCATCCTCTGAGTAAGCCCTACCGGTCAATGCCCTTGCCGACCCCGTGTCGGTAACGTTCCCGACATGCTGTCGGTAAAACACTACAAGAGAAAGCCCGCCCCCGGGCAGGGAGCGGGCTCGGCCGCCATCACGGCAGGGTGAGGATCTCCGCGCCGGTGTCCGTCACCACCAGCGTGTGCTCGAACTGGGCGGTACGCCTGCGGTCCTTCGTCACGACCGTCCAGCCGTCCTCCCACAGGTCGTACTCGTGGGTGCCCAGCGTGAGCATCGGCTCGATCGTGAAGGTCATGCCCGGCTGCATGACCGTCGTGGCGTGCGGGCTGTCGTAGTGCGGGATGATCAGCCCGGAGTGGAAGGACGAGTTGATGCCGTGACCGGTGAAGTCACGGACCACCCCGTAGCCGAAGCGCTTGGCGTACGACTCGATGACCCGGCCGATGATGTTGATCTGGCGGCCGGGCTTCACGGCCTTGATGGCTCGGTCGAGGGACTCGCGGGTGCGCTCCACCAGCAGCCGGGACTCCTCGTCCACCTCCCCGACCAGGTAGGTGGCGTTGTTGTCGCCGTGCACCCCGCCGATGTACGCGGTCACGTCCAGGTTGACGATGTCGCCGTCCCTGAGGACCGTCGAGTCCGGGATGCCGTGACAGATGACCTCGTTGACCGAGGTGCACAGCGACTTGGGGAAGCCGCGGTAACCGAGCGTGGACGGATAGGCGCCGTGGTCGCACATGTAGTCGTGGGCGACCTTGTCCAACTGGTCCGTGGTGACCCCGGGCGCGATGATCTTCGCGGCCTCCGCCATCGCCCGCGCGGCGATACGGCCGGCGGTCCGCATGGCCTCGATGGTCTCCGGGGTCTGCACCTCCGGCCCGGTGTACGGCGTCGGCGCGGGTTTGCCGACGTACTCGGGGCGGCGGATGTTTCCGGGCACGGAACGGATGGGGGACAGCTCCCCTGGTACGAGCAGCGACTGGCCAGACATGCCGGCGAGTCTATCCAGCGGACATGGGGGAACATGTCGATGGCGAGAGGAGCACTTCATGGCCCTGTTCAAGAAGCGTACGGCCGGCAAGCCCGGTGAGTGGTTCTACTGCCTGGAGCACAAGAAGGTCGAGGAGGGCCCGGACTGTCCGGGCAAGGACCGCTTCGGGCCGTACGCCTCCCGCGAGGAGGCCCAGCACGCGCTGGACATCGCGCGTGAACGCAACCTGGAGTGGGAGAACGACCCGCGCTGGCACGACGCCTCCGCGCAGGGCAAACCCGACGACGAGTGACGCCGCGACTCCCGGCGGCGACTGATCGGCCGGGGGTCCACGGGCTCCACGGCGACTGATCAAGCGGGGGGCCACGGGCTCCCCGGCGACGGCGCGCCGCCGGCGCGTCCCGACCGCGTGCTCGTCGGTCCTCCGGCGCCCGCACGCCACCGGCCCCGGCAGGCACGGCACGAGCAGCCCCAAGAGGCCCGCACACCGCCCGGGTGGCGAGATCGCTCGTCCGGGGCCGGCCGGGATCGTCTGGTCGCAGCTGGCGGTCCGGGAGGTGCCGATCCGCCGAGGGCGGCACCCGCGCGGGTCGGTCTCTCCCGCCGTGTCCGCGGGCGACCAGCCCCAGGGCCCTCGCGCACGCCGGAGACCACCGAGGCCCGCACACCGGCCCGGGGCGCCGAGGGCCGGCCGGGAGCGTCTCGTCGCAGCTCGTGGTGCGGGAGGTGCCGATCCGCCTAGGGCGGCACCCCGCCGGGTCGGTTTCTCACGCCGTGTTCCGTGGGCGCGCCCTCACCAGGGGGCCGGGGGTGGGGCGGTCAGGGTCTCGGCCAGGCGGACGAGGCGGTCCCTGAAGCCCCGGCGCGCCCGTGTCGGGCCCGCGTTCTCGCCGGCCGCCGCGCTGACCAGGTGCTGCACGCTGTCCAGGTCCAGTTCCGCCCCCGCCGGCACGGCCAAAGTGTCATGGGCCATCGCGGCCAGCTCCCCGCCGCCCGCACCCAGCGCCAGCACCGTCACCCCGGCCCGCCGGGCGTCGTACACCCGCTCCAGCAGCGAGGCAGGCTCCTCGGGGGCCACGACCAGCAGCGTCTCACCGCGCCGCGCCGCCGAGATCCGGCCCGGCCCGACGGCCAGGTGCGCGGGGTCGGACGGGCGCGCGCGATGCCGTACCAGGGTCGGCGCCAGCTCCGGCGTGCCCGACCAGGCCGCCTCGTCCACCAGGTGCGCCGCCAGATGCCAGGGCTCGTACGCGGGCGTGCCCACCAGCAGCAGCCCGCCCCCGTGCGCCACCACCGACCCGCGCAGCACCCCCGCGAACGCGCGGGTGGCCCCCAGCCACTCGGTCCCGGCGAGCACTTCCCGCAACAACGCGACCCGTACGGCGTCCATGAGCCCGCATCCTGCCGCAACCGGACACTCGTGACGTGGAGTTCACCCCGAATTCGCCCGACCGGGGAAGCAGACGGGGCGATGCCGTCCGCAGGAGGAGCCGCCCCGTGACCGACCTGTCCGTCCCCTTCCGCGCGGGCCACGAGGGATACGCCGCCTACCGGATCCCGGCGGTGGTCGTCACCCGGGGCCGTACCCTGCTCGCCTTCTGCGAGGGCCGGGTCGACTCCCCGGCCGACCACGGCCACATCGACATCGTGGTCAAACGGTCGACGGACGGGGGCCGCACCTGGGGCCCGCCGCGGGTCGCCGCGAGCAACGGCGGCGACCTCGCCGGCAACCCCGCCCCCGTCGTCCTCGACACCGGCCGGATCCTGCTCGTGCACGTCCGCGCCGCGGCCGGCGCCACCGAGGCCGCCATCCTGCGCGGACAGGTCGCGGACGCCGACGGCCGGCGCGTGTGGGTGCAGCACAGCGACGACGACGGCCTCACCTGGTCCGCGCCCAGGGAGATCACCGCCCAGGTCAAGAAGCCCGGCTGGCGCTGGTACGCCACCACCCCCGGGCACGCCCTCCAGCTGAGCACCGGCCGCGTCCTCGTCCCGGCCAACCACACCCTGCCGCCCACCGGCGCCGACACCGGCGCCGAGCCGAAGTACAACAGCGGTCACTGCCTGCTCAGCGACGACCGCGGCCAGAACTGGTACCTCGGCTACCTGGACGAGAACACCGACGGATACGTCAACGTCAACGAGACCACCGCCGCCGAACTCCCCGACGGCCGCGTCTACTTCAACACCCGCAACGACTCCCCGGCCCCCGGCAGCCGCGCCGACGCCCACTCCGCGGACGGCGGGCGCACCCTCGTCAAGCCCTTCCGGCCCCAGGCCGGACTGACCGCACCGGTCTGCGAGGCCTCCGTCCTGCAACTGCGCGACCCGGACCTGCTGCTGTTCTCCGCCCCGGCCGACCCCGCCGCCCGCGCCCTGATGACCCTGCGCGCCTCGACCGACGCCGGCACCACCTGGCGCAGCGTCCACACCGTCGACGGACTGCCCGCCGCCTACTCCGACCTGGTCCGCCTCGACCCCGACACGGTCGGGCTGCTGTACGAGACCGGCGACTTCGGCGCCTACGAGACGATCACCTTCCGCCGGGTGCCCGTGCACCGGCTGACCTGACCCGGTGCGGGCCCCGCGGCGGACGTAGAGTCGGGCCCATGACCTCTAGCGACAGCGCACAGAAGGCCCCCGCCAAGGACCCCTGGGACCTGCCCGACGTCTCCGGACACGTCGTCGGCGTGCTCGGCGGCACCGGGCCGCAGGGCAAGGGACTCGCCTACCGGCTCGCCCGGGCCGGCCAGAAGGTGATCATCGGCTCCCGCTCCGCCGAGCGCGCCCAGGCCGCCGCCGGCGAACTCGGCCACGGCGTCGAGGGCGCCGACAACGCCGAGGCCGCGCGACGCAGTGACATCGTGATCGTCGCCGTACCGTGGGACGGCCACGGCGACACGCTGAAGTCCCTGCGCGAGGAGCTGGCCGGCAAGCTCGTCGTGGACTGCGTCAACCCGCTCGGCTTCGACAAGAAGGGCGCCTACGCGCTCAAGCCGCAGGAGGGCAGCGCCGCCGAGCAGGCCGCCGCCCTGCTGCCCGACTCCCGGGTCGCCGCCGCCTTCCACCACCTGTCGGCGGTGCTGCTCCAGGACCCGGAGATCGAGCAGATCGACACCGATGTGATGGTGCTCGGCGAGGAGCGCGCCGACGTGGAGATCGTGCAGGCGCTGGCCGGGCGGATCCCCGGCATGCGGGGCGTCTTCGCGGGCCGGCTGCGCAATGCCCACCAGGTCGAGTCGCTCGTCGCGAACCTGATCTCCGTCAACCGCCGCTACAAGGCACACGCCGGGCTGCGCGTCACCGACGTGTGAGCCGGGCCGGAGCCATGGGGGACACTGGTCGTCGTAGCAGTGTCCCCCCCGCAAGGAGCCGAGCTTCATGCCCCGCATCGCCCTGTACACCCTCGCCGTCTGCGTCCTCGCCGTCGCCGCGGCGGTCGTCTCCTTCGCCCAGGGCAGCTGGCTGGGGATCGTCTGGGTGCTGCTGGCGGGCCTGACGTCCAACATGACCTGGTACTACCTCAAGCGCGGCAAGGCGGCCGGGAGCGGCTCCCTCAGCGGATGACCGCGCAGTACTCGTTGGTGCCCTGCCAGAACCGGTACAGCTCCTGACCGCAAGCCTGGTCCAGGACGTCGATACCGAGGGCCCGCAGGATCGCGTCGATCATGTCGAAGAAGACGCTGTTGACGGACGGCACCCACAGCAGCGCGAACACGAACAGCAGACCGAACGGCGCGAACGGCTCCACCTGCCGCTTGACCTTGTACGAAAGCCAGGGCTCCAGCACGCCGTACCCGTCGAGGCCCGGCACCGGCAGGAAGTTCAGGATCGCCGCCGTCACCTGGAGCAGGGCGAGGAACGCCAGCGCGTACCGGAAGTCGCGGGGGACGCCGTCCAGCGCGTGCAGCCAGAACGGGGCCGTGCACACCGCCGCGAACAGCACGTTCGTCAGCGGGCCCGCCGCCGAGATCAGGCTGTGCCGCCAGCGGCCCTTGATGTGGTCGCGCTCGATGAACACCGCGCCGCCCGGCAGGCCGATCCCGCCCATGATCACGAACAGCACCGGGAGCACGATGCTGAGCAGGGCGTGCGTGTACTTCAGCGGGTTGAGGGTGAGATAGCCCTTCGCGCCGACCGAGATGTCCCCGCTGTGCAGGGCGGTGCGCGCGTGCGCGTACTCGTGCAGGCACAGGGAGACGATCCAGGTCGCGGTCACGAACAGGAACACCGCGATGCCCGGCTGCTCGGCGAAGCCCGTCCAGGTGGCCCAGCCGGTCACCGCCGTCACGGCCAGGATCCCGACGAACACGGGGCTGACCCGTCGATCACCGTGGCGGGTGGTGGCGGTCGTCATCTGCGGGCTCCTGGGGTGCCGGGGGTCGGTCGGGAACTGCGACCGTACCGGCCGCGCACGTGAGGGGAAAACGTCTCGCGGCGCCCGTCCGGTTCCTGGAGGGTGGGGGGATGGCACGGATCAGGGTGTTCTACGAGGACTGGCAGATGGGGTGCTGCGGCACCCCCTTCGCGGTGGGCGACGAGGTCGGCTGGCGGCTCGTGGCCGTCGCCCCGGACACCCACCGGGACGAGTACCACGGCGCCGAGGCCTGGGTGGAGAACCACGGCGGCCCCGACCAGGCGACCACTGGCCGCGTCCACGCCATCGACCTGGTGCGCCAGGAGTATGTGGCCTACACCGACCAGCGTGCCCTGGAGCGTATCGACCGGGCCCGGGCGCGCGCGGGCACGGAGCCCGGGGAGCCGATTCTCCTGCCGTCCCCGTACCGGATGGAACAGGTGCCGGGAGCGTGGACCCCGCAGTCCGTCGACTCCTGCCCGAAGTGGTTCGAGACCGAGGAACCCGGCCGGACCCCGGGCCCCCACCGCATCCACCACACCAAGGGCGCCCTGGTCACCCTGGACGTAACGGGAACCAGCCCCATCCTCCCGAACAGCGCCCCGGGGGCTCACGCGACGGACTCGGGGACCCCGGGGTCGGGGGTCCCCGCCCCGGAGGCGTCCGCCCCCGCCCCTGGGTGTTTCGCCCCGGGCGCCGAGGGGTCCGGTATCGCGCCGGGGCTGGGGGCCGCTGCCCGGAGTCCGCAGGCCCCGGACACCGCTCCGGGGGCCCCTGCCCCCGGCCCGCAGGCTCCCGCCCTCGGCCTCGAAGGTTCCGTCCCCGACCCGGAGGCTCCCGCTCCCAGCCTCGAAGGTTCCGCCCCCGATCCCGAGGGATCCGAGTGATCCGCCCCCGATCCCGAGGGTTCCTCCCCCGACTCCGAGGTATCCGCCGCTGAGGTCCCCGACCCCGGCCCCGGGGGTTTCGCCCCCGCCCCCGAGGGATCCACCTCCGACCCCGAGACTCCCGTCCCCGACCCTGAAGGGATCCGCCCCCGAGACTTCCGCCCCCGCCCCCGAGGGATCCCGCGCCGCGCCGGGTGGACCCCGTGAGTGGTGGTGAGGGCTCCGGGGAGAATGGGCTCCGTGCGATATCGGCTGCTCGGCACCACCCAGGCAATCCGTCCCGACGGCACGGCCGTCCCGGTCGGCGGGGCGCGGCTGCGTGCTCTGCTGAGCGTGCTCGCGCTGCGGGCCGGCCGGACCGTCCCGGTCGGCGTGCTGGTCGACGAGGTGTGGGACGCCGGCCCGCCCGCCGACGCGGCCGGCGCGCTGCAGGCGCTCGTCGGCCGGCTGCGGCGGGCCCTCGGCGCGGCCGCCGTCGCCTCCGTCGACGGCGGCTACCGGCTCACCGCCGCCCCCGACGACATCGACCTCGTCCGCTTCGACCGGCTCACCGCCGACGGCCTGCGCGCCCTCGCCGACGGCGACGCCCCCAAGGCCGCCGCCGTCCTCGACGAGGCCCTATCCCTGTGGCAGGGCCCCGCCCTCGCCGACCTGCCCGGCCACACCGCCGAGGCGGCCCGCTGGGAGAGCCGCCGCCTCGACGCTCTGCGCGCCTGGCACGCCGCCGCCCTCGCCCTCGGACAGGCCGAGCAGGCGCTGCCGGAGCTGACCGCGCTGTGCGAAGGCCACCCGCTGGACGAACCGCTCCAGGCGCTGCGGCTGCGCGCCCTGCGCGACGCCGGCCGCCCGGCCCAGGCGCTCGCGGGCTACGAGGAGGTGCGCCGGCTGCTCGCCGACCGGCTCGGCTCCGATCCCGGTCCCGAACTGCGCGCCCTGCACGCCGAGTTGCTGACCGAGGCCCCGCCGGACGCGCAGCCCGCCCCCCGGGCCGGCAACCTCCCCGCCCGGCTGACCTCGTTCGTCGGCCGGGAGAGCGACATCGAGGCCGTCGGCGCCGATCTCGCGGCCGCCCGCCTGGTCACCCTGCTCGGGCCCGGCGGCGCCGGGAAGACCCGGCTGTCCCAGGAGACCGCCGAGGCGGTACGGCACACCGCTCCCGACGGGGTGTGGCTGGCCGAACTGGCCCCCGTGGACGACCCGGCCGCCGTCCCGCAGGCCGTCCTCACCGCGATCGGCGCCCGCGAGACCTTGCTGCACGGCGCCGGTGTGGACGGCATGCGCGCGGTCGCCGACCGGCACGACCCCGTCGAACGGCTCGTGGAACACTGCGCCCGGCGCCGGATGCTGATCATCCTGGACAACTGCGAGCACGTGATCGAGGCGGCCGCCCGGCTCACCGAACGCCTGCTGGCCCGCTGCCCCGAGCTGACCGTCCTCGCCACCAGCCGCGAGCCCCTCGGCGTGCCGGGTGAACTGGTGCGGCCGGTGGAACCGCTGCCCGAGCCGGTCGCCCTGCGGCTGCTGGCCGAGCGGGGCGCGGCGGCCCGCTCCGGCTTCCGTGTCGAGGACGACCCCGGCGCCTGCGCCGAGATCTGCCGGCGGCTGGACGGGCTGCCCCTGGCCATCGAGCTGGCCGCGGCCCGGCTGCGCATGCTCACCCCCCGGCAGATAGCCGACCGGCTCGACGACCGCTTCCGGCTGCTCACCTCCGGCAGCCGCACCGTGCTGCCCCGCCAGCAGACCCTGCGCGCCGTCGTGGACTGGTCCTGGGACCTGCTGGCCACCGACGAACGGGACGTGCTGTCCCGGCTGTCCGTCTTCGCGGGCGGCTGCGATCTGGCCGCGGCCGAGGCCGTGTGCGGTCCGGCCGCCCTGGACGCGCTCGGCTCCCTGGTCGACAAGTCCCTCGTGGTGGCGGCCCCCGCACCCGGGAACGGCATGCGCTACCGGCTCCTGGAGACCGTCGCCGAGTACGCCGCCGAACGGCTCGACGAGACCGGTGGCCGCGCCGACGCCGAGCGCGCCCACCTCACGTACTATCGCGAACTCGCCCGCACCACCGACCCGTTGCTGCGCGGCCCCGAACAGCGCGCCGCCATCGAGCGGTTCCAGCTGGAGTACGAGAACCTGCGCACCGCGCTGCGGCACGCCGTCACCCTCGGCGACGAGCAGGAGGGGCTGTGCCTGGTGCTGTCCCTGGTCTGGTACTGGCAGATGCGCGATCTGCGCATCGAGTGCCGAGGCTGGTGCCAGGAGGTGATGGCGCTGGGCCCCGACCCGTTCACCGAGCCGGTCCGCCCGGCCCGCCCGGTCTGGCAGCGGAGCACCGACATCCCGCCCCCGCTCACCGGCGAACTCCTCACCGAGGCCCGCCGCGGAGTCCACCTCGCCCATCTCGCCTGCATGGACACCCAGCTGGAGGACTGGCAGACCCCCGAGGCCCGGGCCAAGCTGCGGGTCATCACCCAGGTCTACGAGCCGGGCCTGCCGCAGGTCTGCCGCTCACCCGGCATGGCCTGGTTCTTCGCCGAGATGCTCGTCACCGGCGTGGACCGGCTCCAGACGATCATCGACGCCGCCGTGCGGACCTGCCGGGACACCCCCGGCTTCGAGTGGGAACTGGCCGGCTCCCTGCAGATGCGCGCCAACCTGCTCGCCAACCGCACCACCTCGGCGCGGGACGCCTTCCAGGACGCCGACGAGGCCCTGGAGATCTACCGCGGCCTGGGCGACGAGTGGGGCACCGCCGAGGCGCTGTCCGCGCGCGGCGAGGCCCACGAACGCATGGGCGCCTACCTAGACGCCGCCGCCGACTACCAGGCGGCCATCGAGCACGCCGCACGCCTGGGCGCCCACGCCCAGATCGCCGTGCTCCGCGCCCGCCTGGGCACCGCCTACCTGGAGTCGGGCGAGACCGAGCGCGGTGAGCGGCTGCTCCGCGAGGTCATCGCGAGCCAGGAGGGCGCGCACAACGAGGGGATGCCGGCCGCCCGGCTGTTCCTGGCCGGCTGGCTGGGCCTGACCGACCGCCTCGCCGAGGCGCGCGAGCAACTCCGCCTGTTGCGCGAAGAGTTCAGGATATCCCACTTCGTCGTCTTCGACGCGTTGATCCTGAGCCAGGAGGCCTGGCTGGAGGCCCTGGAGGGGCAGGGCGAGCAGGCCCTGGAACGGGTCCGCCGGGCCGTGCGGCTCGCCGAGGACCCCCTGTCCCAGGCGATCACGCCGCACCTGCGAGCGCTGTGCCTCGCCGTCGCGGCGATGGCCCTGGCGAGCCTCGACGAGGGCGACGGCGACCGGGCCGCCGACGCCGCCCGCTGTCTGGGCGCCGCCGTCGCCATGCTGCCGACCGGACACGTGCTGTCCGTGATGGAGCGCCGGGGGCACGAGATGACCGAGGCCCGGATCCGGCGAAGGCTCGGCCCGCAGGCGTACGCGTCCGCGTACGCCGAGGGCGGTGGCCTCTCCCTCGTGGAGGCCACCGCCCTGCTCTGACCCGGCGCGGGTCAGCTCTTCGTCCGGAACTTGTGGATGGCGACCGGCGCCATGACCGCGGTGAGCCCCACCGACCAGATCAGCGTCACCCACAGGTCGTGCGCGACCGGGCCGCCCTCCATCAGGCCGCGCGCGGTGTCCGCCAGCGCGGACAGCGGGTTGTAGTCGGTGAAGTTCTGCAGCCAGCCCGGCATCGAGGCGGTCGGCGCGAAGATGGACGAGCCGAACTGCAGCGGCATCAACACCAGGAAGCCCATGGCCTGCACGGACTGCGCGCTCTTCATGATCACGCCGAGCGTGAGGAATACCCACATCAGCGACGAGCCGAACACCACGGACAGTCCCACGGAGGCCAGCAGCCCGCTCCAGTGGTGGATGTCGTAGCCCACGAGGACGGCGACGACCATCAGCACCGCCGTCGCGAACAGCATCCGCATCAGCTCCACCGCGATCTTCGCGAAGAGCACGGAGCCGCGGCCGATGGGCAGCGAGCGGAAGCGGTCCATGACACCGGAGTTGAAGTCCTGGTTGAAGCCGGTGCCCACGCCCTGGGCCATGTTCATGCCCATCATGGCCATCAGTCCGGGCACGATGTACTGCACGTACTCGTCCTGACCGCCGCCCATGGCCTTGCCGATCGAGCCGCCGAAGACGTAGACGAAGAGCAGGGTGAAGATCACCGGGAACAGGATGGCGTCGAACATCGACTCCGGGTCCTGCCGGATCCACAGCAGGTTGCGCCGCACGAGCGCGCCGGTGTGCCGCAGATGCCCGCGCAGGCTGATCCGGGTGTCGCCGGACGTGCGGGGCGGCGTGATGGTGGTGGCGCTCATACGGCGACCTCTTCGCGGGAGTCGGCGGGCGTGGCCTCCTGCGGGGCACTGGCACGGTGGCCGGTGAGCGACAGGAACACCTCGTCCAGGCTGGGCAGTTCGGTGGTGATCGAGGAGATGGTGATGCCGCGTGCGGTGACGGCGCCGACCACGGCGGTCAGTTGCTCGTCGCTGAGGATCGGTACCAGCAGCGTCTTGGACTCGTTGTCCACGGTGGTGGCCGCGAGCCCGGTGATGCCCAGCTCGTCCAGCATGTCGGCGAGCGGGCGCAGTTGCAGCGGGTCCACCGGCCGTACGCGCAGGGTGCGCCCGCCGACCCGGGCCTTCAGCTCCTCGATGCGGCCGCCCGCGATGACCTTGCCGCGGTCCACGACGGTCAGTTCGGAGGCGAGCTGCTCGGCCTCCTCCATGTACTGGGTGGTGAGCAGCACGGTGACGCCGTCGCCGACCATCGCCTTCACCTCGTCCCAGACCTCGTTGCGGGTGCGGGGGTCGAGTCCGGTGGTCGGCTCGTCCAGGAAGAGCACGGAGGGCCGGCCGATCATCGAGGCGGCGAGGTCCAGCCGGCGGCGCATACCGCCGGAGTACGTGCTCGCCGGGCGCTTGGCCGCCTCGGTGAGGGAGAAGCGCTCCAGCAGTTCGTCGGCGCGGGCGCGGGCCTCCTTGCGGGGCAGGTCCAGCAGCTGGCCGATCATGTACAGGTTCTCCCAGCCGGGCAGCTTCTCGTCCACCGAGGCGTACTGGCCGGTCAGCCCTATCACCCGGCGCAGCTGCCGGGGCTGGCGCAGGACGTCGTAACCGGCCACGGTGGCCTCGCCCGCGTCCGGGGTGATCAGGGTGGACAGGATCCGTACGAGGGTGGTCTTGCCGGCGCCGTTCGGCCCGAGCACACCCATCACGGTGCCCTGGCGCACCTCCAGGTCGACCCCGTCCAGCGCCTTGGTCTCGCCGTAGTGCTTGACCAGCCCCCGTACGGACACGGCGTGGTTCACGCCGGCGGGGTTGTCGTCGATTCGATTCATGGGGAAGAAGATGCCAGCCCCCACCGACAAACCACCGACAGCCCACCGACAACCGGCCACAGCCCTCCGACAACCGCCCGTCGCGCCTCGACGGCAGCCGCCCGCCGGGAAAAGCGGCAGCCCGCCGACGGGGGACGATCGGCGGGCTGCCCGGTGTTACCGCGATGGCTCGGTCGGCCGTGGTCCTAGGGCCTGTGTGACGTTGTGATCAGCCAGTTGCCTTCAGCAGGTCGTTGATCCAGATCATTGAGGCACGGAGGTGGAGGCCGGCGAGGTAGCTCTCGGGTGATTTGTCGTATCGAGTGGCGATGCCCCGCCAGGCCTTCAGCTTGTTGATGAGCCGCTCGACCGTGTTCCGCTCCTTGTAAAGATCACGGTCGTGGCACGTGGGGCGGCCGCCTCGGCGGCCCGTCTTCTTCCGGTTGGCGGCCTGGTCCTTCTTTTCCGGAATGACTGCCTTGATGCTGCGTTTGCGCAGGTAAGAGCGGTTGGCGCGGGACGAGTAGGCCTTGTCCGCGGCGACAGCGCCGGGCCGGGTTCGAGGCCGGCCCACAGGCAGACGGACCCGAATCTTCTGCAACACAGGGACGAACTGCGGGCTGTCGCCGGCCTGTCCTGCGGTCAGCACGAGGGACAGCGGACGGCACCTGCGGTCCGCGGCGAGATGAATCTTGCTCGTCAGTCCGCCACGGGATCTGCCGAGCAGGGCTTGGTTCAGCCGGAACCTGCGCCGTCGCCTGATACGCCGTCGCTCTTCCTGCTCGGGGTCGTCGCCGCCGTCCTGCCCGTTCTGTCCCGGCGGGCCGCCCCTTTTTGCCGGGCCCGCTCCTGTTCGGCGGCGGCTTCCTCAAGGGCGTCCATGACGTCCTTGCCGAGGTGCATCCCGGCTGCGTCGTGGTGGGCGCGGACAGTAGTGGAGTCCACGCTGACCAGGGACAAGTCCGTTTGTCCCCGGCGAGCGGCCTCGGCGATCATGCCTTCCAGAAGAGCGGAGAAGACTCCGGCGTCCCGCCAGACGCGAAAGCGCCCGTAGACCGTCGGCCACGGTCCGAACTCGGAGGGCATCTCGCGCCACTGGGCACTGGACCGAAACCGCCAGATCACCCCCTCGAACTGCTCCCGCAGCCGCTCGGGGTACGGACCGTACTCGCCTATCGGCAGGTACGGCTCGATGAACTCCCACTGCTCGTCGGTAAGTTGCGTACGTGTCACACCCAGCGTCCTACCAGGTCCCACCCCCGCACGGGACCAGAACCCGAGATGATCACGACCTCACACAGGCCCTAGTGGACGGAGTGCTCCTCCAGCGGGAAGGTCCCGCCGACGACGTCCTCGGCGAACGCCTTCGCCGCGTTGCCCATGACCTCACGCAGGTCGGCGTACTGCTTGACGAACTTCGGTACCCGGCCGGACGTCAGCCCCAGCATGTCGGTCCACACCAGCACCTGTGCGTCCGTCTCCGGGCCCGCGCCGATGCCGACCGTCGGGATGTGCAGCACGCGCGTGACCTCGGCCGCCAGCTCCGCCGGCACCAGCTCCAGCACGACCGCGAACGCGCCGGCGTCCTGTACGGCCTTCGCGTCGCGCAGCAGTTGCTGCGCCGCCTCCTCGCCACGGCCCTGTACGCGGTAGCCCATGGCGTTGACGGACTGCGGGGTGAGGCCGATGTGGGCCATCACCGGGATGCCGGACTCCACCAGCAGCCGGATCTGTTCGTGGGAGCGCTCGCCGCCCTCCAGCTTGACCGCGCCGACCCCGGCCTCCTTCACCAGCCGGGTCGCCGAGCGCAGCGCCTGCACCGGGCCCTCCTGGTAGGAGCCGAAGGGCAGGTCGCCGACGATGAGGGCGCGCTGGGTGCCGCGGACGACGGCCGCGGAGAGCATGGTCATCTCGTCGAGGGTGACGGGCACGGTGGTCTCGTACCCGAGGTGGCAGTTGCCCGCCGAGTCGCCGACGAGCATCACCGGGATGCCGGCCTCGTCGAAGACGGACGCGGTCATCGCGTCGTAGGCGGTGAGCATGGGCCACTTCTCGCCGCGTTCCTTGGCGAGGGCGATGTCGCGGACCGTGATGCGGCGGGTGCCCTTCCCCCCGTACAGCGCCTTGCTGCCGTCGGAAGGCTTGGTGTGGGCAGCCGAAAGCTGCGTCATGGCAACGGCTCCTTCAGTCATCTCGAGGCGCCCTGACGGCGTCCCCGGATCCCCTCCATGGTGGCACCTCGTGCCAGACAGGGCCAGAGGGGGCCCCTGTGATCCCGCCCTTGGCCGAAAGTCATGTAAGGCCTTGGTAAAGAAATAAAGATACGAGACGGTTCCGTATCGGAATGATCGTAGGCTTGCGGGCATGACAAGTTCCGTCCCTGCCTCCCGGATACCGGAGGCCGTACACCGGCGCCGCTGGGCGATTCTCGGCGTGTTGATGCTGAGCCTGCTGATCGTGGTGCTCGACAACTCCATCCTGAACGTCGCCATCAAGACCATCGCCACCCCGGCGCCGACCGGCCTGGGTGCCACCCAGAGCCAGATCGAGTGGGCGATCAACGCCTACACCCTCGTCTTCGCCGGTCTCCTCTTCACCGCCGGCCTCGTCGGCGACCGCCTCGGTCGCAAGAAGGTGCTGCTCGGCGGCATCGCCGTGTTCGGCATCGGCTCGGCGCTCGCCGCCGAGTCCGGCTCGCCGGGCCAGCTGATCGCCTACCGCGCCCTGATGGCCCTCGGTGCCGCCTTCGTCATGCCCGCCACCCTCGCCGTGCTGATGAACGTCTTCGAGCGCGAGGAGCAGCCCAAGGCCATCGGCATCTGGGCGGGCGGTGTCGGCCTCGCCATCGCCATCGGCCCGATCACCGGCGGCGCGCTCCTCGACCACTTCTGGTGGGGCTCGGTCTTCTTCGTCAACGTGCCGATCGTGATCGTCGCGCTCGTGCTGATGGCCTGGCTGGTGCCCGACTCCCGCGACCCCAGCCCGGGCCGGCTGGATCCCGTCGGTGTCGTCCTGTCCGTCGTCGGCCTGGTGCTGCTGGTCTACGGCATCATCAAGGGCGGCGAGCTGGCCGACTTCACCGACGCGAAGGTCCTCGCGACCATCATCGCCGGCCTCGTCGTCCTGGCCGGATTCGTGGTCTACGAGAAGCGCAGCGACCACCCGTCGCTGGACGTCACCTACTTCAAGAACAAGGTCTTCTCGGCCGCCATGAGCGCCATCGCGCTGGTCTTCTTCGCGCTGATGGGCGTCACGTTCTTCGGTGTCTTCTACACCCAGAGCGTGCGCGGGTACTCGCCGCTGGAGTCCGGTGTGCTGATGCTGCCGCTCGCCCTGGCCCAGCTGATCTTCGCGCCGCGCGCCCGGCTGCTCGTCGAGCGCTTCGGCAACAAGGCGACCACCACCGCCGGTCTGGTGCTGATCGCGGCGACCCTGGCCGCGTTCGCCACGTTCGAGGCCGACACGCCGATCTGGCTGCTGGAGGTCGTCTTCTTCCTCATGGGCACCGGCATGGCGCACATCATGACGCCGACCTCGGTCGTCATCATGCAGGCCCTGCCGCGCGAGAAGGCCGGCTCCGCCTCCGCGCTCAGCAACACCTTCCGCCAGGTCGGCGGCGCGCTCGGCATCGCCGTCCTCGGCTCGGTGCTCGCGTCCTCCTACCGCACCGGCATCGAGGGCAGGCTCGGCGCGCTGCCGCCCGGCCTGCGCGACGCCGCGGGCGAGTCCATCGAGGCCACCCTCGGCATCGCCGAGAAGCTCGGCCCGCGCGGCCAGGCCCTGGTCACCCCCGCCCACGACGCGTTCCTGCACGCCATGCACGTCACCGCCCTGTGCGGTACCGGCATCGCGCTGCTCGGCGCCGTGGTGACCGTCCTCTTCCTGCCGGGCAAGCCGACGGCGGGCCACGAGGACAAGGACGAGCGGGAACTGGTCGCCGCCACGGACTGAGAGTCGGGCGGAACTCCACGGGGGAAGGAGGCCGCTGCGGGAGAATTCCCGCAGCACAGTGAGAGGACGGATCGACGTGAGCCTTGCCGACAGCGCACCGCGACCGGGTACCCCGGCGCGGGGCCGCCCGCGCAGCGAAGCCGTGGAACGCGCCATCGTGGAGGGCGTGGTGAAGCTACTGGAGGAGGGCGTGCCCCTCGCCGAGCTGTCCATCGAACGGGTCGCGCGGACGGCCGGGGTCGGCAAGGCCACCATCTACCGCCGCTGGAGCGGCAAGGAGGAGCTGTTCGTCGACGTCGTACGCGCCGCCGAACCCCCCGACCCGGTGCTCCCCGGCACCTGCCTGCGCGACGACCTCGTCGCCATGCTGGAGTCCCTGCGTCAACGCGGGCTCGTCAGCCGCTCGTCGGCGATCCTGCACAACGTGTACGCCCAGATGAAGTCCAGCCCCAGGATCTGGGCGGCCTACCACGCCGGCGTCATAGCGCCCCGGCGCGTCCAGGCCATGGAGGTGCTGCGACGCGCCCGGGACAACGGCGAGATCCGGCCGGACGTCGACCTGGAACTGGCCAACGACATGTTCGTCGGCCCCATGCTCGTCCGCACCATCATGCGGCCCGACGCCGAGTTGCCCGACGGCCTGGCCGAGGAGATCGTCGACACGGTCCTGGAAGGCCTACGGCCCGTCAGCTCGACGGCCTCGTAGCACTCGTGTGCACGTTTCGTCACAGACCTCACCCGACCGGGCCCGAGAGGAACTCCCGGCACCGCTTCGTTCGTCCTGGACTTCCGTACGGCCGTCATGGGACGGCGGGATCGGCACCGATCATCCCCTAGGGTCGGAAGAGCACGGGGACGAACGGTGTGCACGGCAGGCAGTGAGGCAGACGGTATGGCGCAGCAGGCGTACATGACGGAGACGGACAACGGAGACTCGGGGCCCGAGCGACCTGGATCCCGGCTTCGGCGCCTGGGGCACCGGCTGTTCGACGGCTGGCGCGGTGACCCGGGCATCTGGCGCCGGGGCATCGTCCTTGCGGTGCTGGGACTGCTGCTCGCCCTGGTGATGCTGGTGCACTCCCGCATCCCCAACCGGCTGGGCAACCTGGGCAGTCTCACCGAGACCTTCCTGCCCTGGGTGGGCGTGGCCATCCCGGTGCTGCTGGTCCTCGCCGTGGTGCGCAGGTCGGCGACCGCGCTGATCGCGCTCCTGCTCCCGGCGATCGTCTGGCTGAACCTCTTCGGCGGGCTGCTCACCGACAAGTCGGGCGGCAGCGGCGGCGACCTGATGGTGGCCACCCACAACGTCAACGCCGACAACCCCGACCCGGCCGCGACCGCCGCCGACGTCGCCGGATCCGGCGCCCAGGTGCTGGCCCTGGAGGAGCTGCCCGCCTCCGCCCTGCCCGTGTACGAGAAGGCGCTGGCGCCGACGTACAAGTACCACGCGGTCGTGGGCACGGTCGGTCTGTGGAGCAAGTACCCGATGACCGACGTCCAGGCCGTCGACATCAAGCTCGGCTGGCAGCGGGCGATGCGCGCCACCGTCGCCACCCCCGAGGGTTCCGTCGCGGTGTACGTGGCGCACATGCCCTCGGTGCGGGTCAAGGTGGAGGCCGGGTTCACGGCCCGGCAGCGCGACAAGAGCGCCGACGCGCTCGGCGAGGCCATCGCCGACGAGCCGCTGAAGCGGGTCGTCCTGCTCGGCGACCTCAACGGCACGATGAACGACCGCTCGCTCAACGCCGTCACCTCGCAGCTGCGCTCCACGCAGGGCGCGGCGGGCAGCGGCTTCGGCTTCAGCTGGCCGGCGTCGTTCCCGATGGCGCGGATCGACCAGATCATGGTCAAGGGCGTCGAGCCGGAGAGCTCCTGGACGCTGCCGCGGACGGGCAGCGATCACCTCCCTGTGGCGGCCCGCGTCAAGATGTGAGGCACCTCACGCCTTCGCGCGTGACGGTCACCACATCGGCAACCGCGCCGTAACCCTCTGGAATACTGGGCCCGAGAGGCTTTGTTCCGTACGGGAACATACCGCGAATCTGTACGGCACCACCCTCTCTGGAAGGTCTTTCATGCCCCTGGCCCTGCTCGCCCTAGCCGTGGGCGCCTTCGGCATCGGCACGACCGAGTTCGTGATGATGGGGTTGCTCCCCGACGTCGCCGGCGACCTGCACATCTCGATCCCCGCCGCCGGGCACCTGGTCTCGGCGTACGCGCTGGGCGTGGTCATCGGCGCCCCGCTGCTGGCCGCCGTGACCGCCCGGATGTCCCGGCGCACGGTCCTGATCGCCCTCATGGCCCTGTTCGTCGTGGGCAACGCGCTGTCCGCGTTCGCCCCCGGCAACGGCTCCCTGCTGGCCGCCCGCTTCGTCAGCGGACTGCCACACGGCGCCTTCTTCGGCGTGGGCGCGGTCGTCGCCACGAACATGGTCCCGCCGGAGCGCAAGGCCCGCTCCGTGTCGCTGATGTTCCTCGGCCTGACGGTCGCCAACATCGCCGGCGTCCCCGTCGCCACGCTGGTGGGCCAGCACCTCGGCTGGCGGGCCACGTTCCTCGGCGTGAGCGTGATCGGCCTGGCCGCGATCGCCTCCCTCGCGGCGCTCATCCCGCACGACCACACCCACGCCTCGGCGAACGGCCTGCGCGGCGAACTGGCGGCCCTGAGGTCCCTGCCGGTCTGGCTGGCCCTCGGTACGACGGTGGCGGGCTTCGGCGCGCTCTTCGCCGCCTACAGCTACGTCACCCCGATGCTGACGGACTCCGCCGGTTTCGCCGAGGCCGACGTGACGGTGCTCCTCGCGCTCTTCGGCGTGGGCGCCACCGCCGGCAACCTGCTGGGCGGCCGCCTCGCCGACCACTCCCTGCGCGGCACGCTCTTCGGCGGCCTGGCGGCGCTGGTGGTCGTGCTCGGGCTGTTCCCGCTGCTGATGCGCGCGGAGTGGAGCGCGGCGGTGGCGGTGGCCCTGCTCGGCATGGCCGCGTTCATCACCGGCTCCCCACTCCAGCTGATGGTCATGGAGAAGGCCGCTGCGGCCCCCTCCCTGGCCTCCTCCGCCAACCAGGCGGCCTTCAACCTGGCCAACGCCGGCGGCGCCTGGATCGGCGGTCTGGCCCTCGCGGCGGGCTTCGGCGCGACGTCCCCGGCCCTCGCGGGCGCGGCCCTGGCCGTCCTGGGCGTGGGCGTGGCGGCCGTCGCGTACGCGGTCGACCGCCGCCGGGAGACCCCTTCGGCCGGCCGGGTGGTCACCTCCCACCTGCCGGAGGAGTCCGGGGCGCTGCACCGCTGACCCGCCGGGAGGACCCGCCCGGCGGGCCCGCTCAGGGGCTCACCAGGTGACCGGCAGCCGCACCGGGAAGCGCCGGATGGTGCCGGTGTCCCACTCGATGTCCTCGGGCGCGACGGCGAGGCGCAGATCGGGGAAGCGGGTCAGCAGGCCGGTGACCGCGCTGTCCAGCTCCGCTCGTGCGAGCGGCGCGGCGAGGCAGTGGTGGCCGCCCCACCCGAACGTCATGTGCGGGCGCACCGGCCGTTCGAGGTCCAGCGTGTGCGGATCGGGGAAGACGGCCGGGTCGCGGTTGGCCGCCAGGTAGGACACGTGCACGTAGTCGCCGGCCGCGATGGCGGTTCCCTCGACCTCCGCGTCCTCCAGGGCGATCCGCGGGATGCCCACGCCCTTGCGGAAGGGGATGAACCGCAGCAGCTCCTCCAGCGCGCCGGGGAACCGGGCGGGGTCGGCGGCCAGCGCGGCCTGGTCCTCGGGCCGGGTCAGCAGCAGGTAGACGATGTTGCTGATCTGGCAGGTAGCGGTGTCGTTGCCGCTGAGGATGAGCGTCACGGCCATGACCGCCAACTCCTCGTCGCTCAGCGGCTCCTCGCCCGGCGCCACCGGGGCGGTGACCATCGCGCTGAGCAGGTCCTCGCCCGGCGTGTCGCGCCGGGCGGGGATCAGTCCGGCGAAGTACTCCCGCAGGGCTGCCTTGGCGTCGGCGGCGTCCTCCCGGGCGGCCGGGGAGGTGGCCAGCAGCCGCATCGTGTAGGCCCGCAACCGCTCGCGGTCGGCCTCCGGGACGGCCAGCAGCTCGCAGATCGTCAGGTGGGGCAGCGGAACCGACAGGGACGTCACCAGGTCCGCCGGCGGCCCCGTCTCGGCCACCGCGGAGAGCAGCTTGGCCACGACCCCGTCCACCGCCGGCCGCATGGCCTCCACCCGCTCCCGGGTGAACGCCTGCGCCGCCGCCTGGCGCAACCGGGTGACGTACGGCGGATCCGTCACGTTGATGGATTCCGGTGACACGATCGGCTCCGGCGTCATCCTCGGGTAGTCCCGCCCGATGATCGCGGCCCGGCTGAACCGAGGATCACACGTCACCTGGCGAACGCCGGCGAAGCTGGTCACCAGCCACGCCTCGGCCTCACCGTAGGGCAGCCGGATCCGGCTGACCGGACCGCGCTCGGCCAGTGAGGCCAGCGAGGGGTCGAATTCCAGCGCGTCGGCGAAGTCGAAGGGGCAGTCGAGTGCCGCAGGGTCATGGAACGACATACAGCCTCCTTGGTGCGCCGCCGGGCGCGTCGCTCCCGAGGGCATGCGAGGGGGACGGCCGTGCGGCCCTGGCGTGATACGGGAAGGCGCCGACACGGCCGCCTCCTGATCGGAGCCGGTCCGCCGGGCGGTGGCACCACAGGGCGCCACCCCGTCCCTGGAAGAGGTCATCACGTGCCAATATGCGGCAGTTCGGCGCCGACCGCACACCGGGAGCTTCAGGCAGTGAACCGCTGTGCCGGGGCACGCTCGGTTCCCCGGCGGCTCACTGGGCCCTGGCCGCGCCGGACACGGCGCGGCGGGCGACCCGCGCCGACCGGGATCGGTCACCTCGGTCCGGATGCGGGCCGTCACCCACATGGCCGAGGTCGCCGACGACTCCCCGGCTGCGTCCGATCGCCTCGCTCAGGTCGGAGCAACGCGAAGGGGGCGTGGGATCCAGCAGGATCCCACGCCCCCCGCTCGACCGCTCAGCGCGGCGTCAGTGCTTCTTCGCGTACGACGACACGTAGCCGTTCGCGGGCGAGCCCACGCCGGTGACGTCGTCGTAGCCCTTCACCGCGGCCAGCGAGCTGTCCTTGCCGAGGCTGCGGACCGAGTACAGCAGACCACCGGTCGCGTCGATGCCGTTGGCGAAGTCCACGCGGGCCACGGCCAGGTCCTTGCCGGTCGGCTGGTCGGTGACGTCGTGGTAGACGCCCTTCTTGCCGAACTTGGCGTAGATCGACGGGTTGGCGAAGCCGATGGCGGTGCCGCCGCGGGCCTCCTGGGCCAGCGCCTGGACCGCCGCGATGACCGGGGCGGCCAGCGAGGTGCCGCCGATGCGGTACTCGCTGTACTGCGCCGAGCCGTCCGGGAAGGTCTGGGTCTGGCCGACCAGGAATCCGGTGTTCGGGTCGGCGATCGCCGAGATGTCCGGGACGACGCGGTTGCCCTCGGCGTTGTTGGCCGTGGCCAGCGCCTTCGGGACGATGCCCTTCTGGTAGTACGGCTGCGGCACGTTCTTGCTGGTGCCGCCGCCCGCGCCCGAGGTGAAGGCGCCCGGGAAGCCGGTCCAGCTCTTGCCGTCGGCGGAGAGGGTCGCCTTCTCGGTGCCCCAGCCGGTCTCCCACTGGTACGTGTCGCCCTTGCCGACGGCCAGCGAGGTGCCGCCGACCGCGGTCACCCACGCCGAGTTGGCCGGGGTGTCGACCTGCTTCGTCTTGGTGTGGGCGACCTCGTCGCCGTTGTCACCGGAGGAGAAGTAGAAGCCGATGCCCTGCACCGCGCCCAGCTGGAAGACCTGGTCGTAGGCGGCCGCGAGGTCCGGCGTCTGGTTGGCCTCGATGTCGCCCCAGGAGTTGGAGACGATGTCGGCCAGGTGGTTGTCGACAACCTTGCTGAGCGAGTCGAGCAGATCGTCGTCGTAGCAGGACGCGGCGCCCACGTAGGTGACGTCGGCGTTGGGCGCGACCGCGTGCACGGCCTCGACGTCGAGGGTCTCCTCGCCGTACCAGCCCGCCGCCCCGCACTCCTTGGTCTTGGTGTACTGGGCCGGCAGCGCCTGGTGCAGCTGGCTGGTCTTCCAGGCCGCGTCGCCGTTCTTCTGGGCGTACTTGCCCGCGTCGAAGGCGATGGTCGGAGAGGCGTAGGCGTCCGTGATGGCGACACGGACCTTCTTGCCGGTGTACTCGCCGGCACCGTAGGCGGCGCGCAGCTGCTTGCCGGTGTAGCCCTTGATCGCGTAGGGGATCTTCTGGCCGTACGCGTCCGGCAGCGTGTCCGCGACCTTGGAGCCGTAGTACGAGGAGAACGGCCCGGCGTTCTTGAACACGGCGTCCGGGGGCGGCAGCTGGTCGTCGTGGGACGACTTGTGCGGGGCGCTGTCCAGGCCGGTGACGGTCAGGACGGAGCCCTGCAGAGCGGCCGGCACGGACGCGGTGCGCGACGGGGCGCGGTAGATCTTCGAGCCCTTGGCGAAGTTGTGCAGCTGGGTGCCGAACGCCTTCTCGGCGGCGGCGACGTCACCGGAGACGGCGACGTAGTGCGGGGTGACCGCGGTGACCGTCAGACCAGCCGACTTCAGCCACGACTTGACGGCGGCCACCTGGGCCTTGGTGGCACCGAAACGGGCCTGCGCCTTGCCGGCGCTCAGGTACTTGCCGTACGAGGGCGAGTTCGGGTCGGACACCGCCTTGGCGTACGCCGCGAGGCCGGCCGCGTCGCGACCCGCCAGGTAGACCCGGGCCTTGACCTGGGCGCTGTCGGACGTCGCGCCCTTGTCCGCCTTGGCTGTGGCCCAGAGCGGCTTGGTGCCCTTCAGTGCGTCACGAGCGGGGCTGTCCGTGGCGTGTGCCGCGGGTATGCCCAGCGCCAGCGCGCCGGCGATCATGGGCAGTGTCGCTGCCATGCTCACGGCGCGCAGCTTGGCGCGGTTGGATCTCATAGAACCCCCTGCGATGCGGATCGCATGCATGTAGTGGTTGGCACGTCGTGACTCCGCGCGCCGGCCCGCGGCGGTTCAGGCCGGTGATGGATCACACGATGGGGGCCACTCTGACGATGAACTGTTCATGCCAGGGGAAGGTGAAAGTCAAGAGAAGCTCAAGTACGCGTCACGAAGGGCGAATTGCGCCTTTCTTCCTTACGGCTGTGTAACGGAACGAGCGACTTCCTGTTCAGGAACGCGGCCGCGCCCCCCGCTCCTTGAGCATCCCCGCCATCACCTGGAGCTCCGACTGCTGCGAGTCCACCATGCCCTTGGCGAGCCGCTTCTCCACGCCGACCGTGCAGCGGGCCACACATCCCTCGGCCATGTGGATACCGCCCTGGTGATGGGCCGTCATCAGCTGGAGATAGAAGACCTCCGCCTGTCGGCCGCTGAGCGTGCCGAGCCTGCGCATCTCGGTGTTCGTCGCCATGCCCGGCATCAGCGCGCCGTCCTTGCCGGAGGCCATGTCACCCATGCCCATCCAGGTCATCGGCGGATCGGCCGACACCTTCGGCAGCCCCCACAGGTCCAGCCAGCCCAGCATCATGCCGCGCTGGTTGGCCTGCGTCTGCGCGATGTCGTAGGCGAGCCGCCGCACGTCCTCGTCCTTGGTGCGGTCCCGCACGATGTACGACATCTCCACGGCCTGCTGGTGGTGCACGGCCATGTCCCGCGCGAACCCCGCGTCCGCGGACCGCGCGTCCGGCGTGCCGGTTCCCGGTCCGCCGGTGTCCTCGGCGACCGAGTACGTGATCGCGCCGGCCGCGACGAGCACCGCCGCCGCGGTCCCGGCGACCCAGCCGACGTGCCGCGGGCTCACTTCATGACCCCGCCGGTGCACGAGGCGCCCGGCTCGGGCGTCTGCTGCCCCTGCACATAGGTGGCGAAGAACTTGGCCACCTCCGGGTCGCTCGCGCTCTTCACCGTCACCTGGTGGCCCCAGGCCGACAGGATCAGCGGCGCGGCCTGGTTCGCGTACGGGCTCATCAGCGAGTACGGCGTCTTCTTCACCTTCGCCGCGAGCGCGTCCACGTCGGCCTTCGCCGCCTTGTCGGTGTACGTCACCCAGACCGCGCCGTGCTCCAGCGCGTGCACGGCGTTCTCGTCCCGCACCGGCTTGGTGTAGACGTCGCCGTTGCAGTCCAGCCAGACCGGGTTGTGGTTGCCGCCCACCGGCGGGTGCATCGGGTACGACACGCTGGCCGTCACATGGGTGCGCGACAGCTTGCCGGACCAGGTCCGCACACCGTCCTTACCGGTGGTGAAGTGCCCGGAGTCCCCGGAATTCTTGGCGTCACCGCTCGCCGTCGAGCCCTTCGAGCCCTTCGAGCCCGAGTCGGACCGCGAGTCCACGAGCGCCACACCGCCGACGACCAGGCCGGCGACGACCACCACGGAGGCGGCGACGACGAGCGCCCGGTTGCGGCGTTCGCGGGCCTGCTCGGCGCGCCGCATCTCCTCTATGCGCGCCTTGCGCGCCGCGGTGCTGCTGTTCTTGCCGGAACCCATGAGGCGTGTCCTTCTGGGGGAAAGAGACGGACGGAGAGGTGGGGCCCGCTGATCGTAAGGGGAGAGTGGGCCCCTTCCGTAGGGCGGGAGCGGAAAGGCGGGAGCGGAAGGACCGGAAAAGGGACCCGGCGCGGCGGCGCGACCCCGCCGGGCCTCTCCCGCGGGCCGGGCCCGGGGGGCGGACCGGCCATTACGGATACCGGTTCGAGCAGGCAAGATGGACGACAGCGCGGTACACCTGCCGTACGAGAGGCGTTCAGGCCGAGGACGCTTCGGCGATCAAGGTCCGCAACGCGCGCGAAATGGTGTTGTGGTGGGATGCTCAGGTGCCCGACCGTCTTCGTGGCACGGCGGACACAGGCGGCCTGACCAGCAAGGATGGGGAAGCGGAAGATGGACAAGCAGCAGGAGTTCGTGCTCCGGACCTTGGAGGAGCGCGACATCCGGTTCGTACGGCTGTGGTTCACGGACGTGCTGGGCTTCCTCAAGTCCGTGGCCGTGGCCCCGGCCGAGCTGGAGCAGGCCTTCGACGAGGGCATCGGCTTCGACGGCTCCGCCATCGAGGGCTTCGCCCGGGTCTACGAGTCCGACATGATCGCCAAGCCGGACCCCTCCACCTTCCAGGTCCTGCCCTGGCGCGCGGAGACCCCCGGCACCGCCCGCATGTTCTGCGACATCCTCATGCCGGACGGCTCCCCGTCCTTCGCCGACCCGCGCTATGTCCTCAAGCGCGCCCTGGCCCGCACCTCCGACCTGGGCTTCACCTTCTACACCCACCCGGAGATCGAGTTCTTCCTGCTGAAGGACCGCCCGCTGGACGGCACCCGCCCCACCCCCGCCGACAACTCCGGCTACTTCGACCACACCCCCACCAACGTCGGCATGGACTTCCGCCGCCAGGCGATCACCATGCTGGAGTCGATGGGCATCTCGGTGGAGTTCTCCCACCACGAGGGCGCGCCCGGCCAGCAGGAGATCGACCTGCGGTACGCCGACGCGCTGTCCACGGCCGACAACATCATGACGTTCCGCCTGGTCATGAAGCAGGTGGCGCTGGAGCAGGGGGTGCAGGCGACCTTCATGCCGAAGCCCTTCTCCGAGCACCCCGGCAGCGGCATGCACACGCACCTGTCCCTCTTCGAGGGCGACCGGAACGCGTTCTACGAGTCCGGTGCCGAGTACCAGCTCTCCAAGGTCGGCCGCTCCTTCATCGCCGGTCTGCTCAAGCACGCCGCCGAGATCTCCGCGGTCACCAACCAGTGGGTCAACTCCTACAAGCGCATCTGGGGCGGCTCCGAGCGCACGGCGGGTGCCGGTGGCGAGGCACCGTCGTACATCTGCTGGGGCCACAACAACCGCTCGGCCCTGGTCCGCGTCCCCATGTACAAGCCCGGCAAGACCGGCTCCGCCCGGGTGGAGGTCCGCTCCATCGACTCCGGCTCGAACCCGTACCTGGCCTACGCCGTCCTGCTGGCCGCCGGCCTGAAGGGCATCGAGGAGGGCTACGAGCTCCCGCCCGGCGCCGAGGACGACGTCTGGGCGCTCTCCGACGCCGAGCGCCGCGCCATGGGCATCGAGCCCCTCCCGCAGAACCTCGGCGAGGCCCTCACCCTCATGGAACGCAGCGACCTGGTCGCCGACACCCTCGGCGAACACGTCTTCGACTTCTTCCTGCGCAACAAGCGCTCGGAATGGGAGGAGTACCGCTCCGAGGTGACCGCGTTCGAGCTGCGCAAGAACCTGCCGGTGCTGTAGGGGTGGACCCGGGGAGGGGGTCATGGTCCCGGCGCGCCATCGCGCTGACGCGCGCCCGTCCGGCCGTCTCCCCTCGCCGCCGCTACCCGAGGTACGCCGGTGACACCGCCGCCGTGCTGATCCGCCGGGGTGACCCCGAGCCGTCCGCCGGGACCTCGTACAGGTCGGCGCCGTAGTCCCCCGGCAGCGCGTACACGAGCGTGCGGGCATCGCGCCAGACCGCCTGGTCGTCCACGCTGCGCGGCTCCGCGAGCGGGGTCTCGCGCATGGTGCGCAGGTCGAGCACGTACAGATGCCAGGGGGCGTCGGCGGGCAGCCCCCGGACGCGCTTCTTGTAGGCGATCCGGGTGCCGTCGGGGGAGAGGGAGGGGCACTCGACGTCGGAGTGCAGCGTGGTGACCGTACGGGCCCGCAGGTCGCCGCGGACCAGATAGGTGCGGCCCCCGGTCGCCAGCGTCGCGTAGAACGTCCGGTCGTCCGCCGCGAACGTCACCCCCCAGAAGTTGGCGTCGGCCGCCCGGTAGGGGTGCCCGTCCCTGACGATCCGGAAGGCCTCCAGGGACGGGATCAGTTCGCCGGAGCGCGTGTCCACGATCGCCGTCCGCGTGGAGAAGTTCGTCCCCGCGTAGGAGTCGCCGCCCACGAACGCGGTCCAGGCGGCGAAGTGCCCGGTGGGGGAGACCCGGGCGCGGGAGGGGATGCCGGGGACGTCGTAGTGGTGCACCGGGCGCAGCCGGGCGTCCAGGACGACGGCGCGGTAGGTGTCGGACACCGGCCCGTGCACCGCCCGCAGACACACACCGGTGCCCGAAGCGGCGTAGAACCGCAGGCACTTGACGCCCGAGGCGGTGCGCGGGCCGGCCGGGTCGTCGGCCGGGACGCTCGTCAGCTCGTCCCGGTGCGGGCCCCACGCCATGTTCCGGAACACCACGCGTCCGCGCCCGGTCAGCGTCACCGCGCCGGGCGTGATCCGCGGGCCGCCCGCCTGCGCGTGGTCACGGCGGCCGGCCCGGGCCGAGGCGTGCAGCACGGACGCCAGCCCCACCGCCGCCAGCACGGCGACGGCCGCGACCAGGATCAGGAAGCGGTTGCGTACGGTCATGCGGTCACCGTCTCCCCAGGGTGCGCGGTCTCTCCCGGGCGCAGCACGAGCGAGGCCACGGCACACACGGCCAGCGCCCCCGCCGCGCCCGCCAGTGCCGCCCGGTCGCCCCAGACCGTCCAGGCGGCGCCGAACAGCAGCGAACAGGCGAACCGGGTCAGCGCCTGCCCGGTCTGCACGACGGCCAGTCCCGAGGAGCGCAGTGCCTCCGGCACGCTCTGCGAGGCGGCCGCCATCAGCACCCCGTCGGTGGCCGCGTAGAAGCCGCCGTGCAGGGCCAGGACGACGTACGGCAGCGCACCCGAGTGCCACGAGGTGAGCAGCAGGCCGTAGCCGAGCAGCAGCGCCCCGTGCCCGGCGAGGAAGACGGCCCACCGCCCCATCCGGTCGGCGAGCCGGCCGAGCGGCACGGCCAGCAGCAGGAACGCGGCCGCCGTACCGAGCGGCAGCAGCGCGAACCAGCGGTCCGGGACGCCGAGACGGCGCTGGAGCAGCAGATAGACGAAGGAGTCGCTCACCGTGGCGAGGCCCAGCAGCAGGGCGCAGACGGTGATCCGGCGCAGGTCGCGCCGGCGCAGCAGTCCCACGGCGGCGCGCAGGGTGGGCCGCTCGGCCGGGGCCGCGCCGCCGCGGCCGCCCGGCACGAAGAGCACCAGCACCAGGACCCCCAGCACGGCCACGCAGAAGCTGACGGTGAACACCGCGTCGTAGCCGTCCACCGTGGCCCGCAGGATGAGGAACGCCGCCAGCGGGCCGAGCAGCGCGCCGGCGGTGTCCATGGCCCGGTGCACACCGAACGCCCGTCCCCGGCCCTCCGGCGTGCTGGACAGGGAGATCAGGGCGTCCCGGGGCGCGGTGCGCAACCCCTTGCCGGTGCGGTCGGCGGCCAGCACCAGCCCGATCGGCGTGAGCGAGTGCGCCACCAGCAGCAGCGGCTTGCACACGGCCGAGACGCCGTACCCGAGCCCCGCCACCCATTTGTGCCGGCCCCCGCCCCGGTCGGCCAGATGCCCGCCGACCAGGCGCACGAGTGCCGAGAAGCCGTTGTAGACGCCGTCGAGCAGCCCGAAGCCCAGGGGCGACAGGCCCAGACCGGTCACCAGGTACAGCGGCAGTACCGCCGTGACCATCTCCGAGGAGACGTCGGTGATCAGGCTGACCGTGCCCAGGGCCAGGACGGTGGGCGCGATCGCGGCCCGGCGCCGCCCGGCGGGAGGCCGGACGGCACCGTCCGCGGACGCCCGCGCCGGCGTGCTCGCGCGGCTGTCCGCCACGTACACCTCAGGACGCCCAGACGCCGCTGATGTCGTTGGCGGAGGCCGCGTTGCCCGCGTGCGAGGTCAGCCCCTGACTGTCCTCCAGGGTGCGCAGCAGGTCGTAGTGGTTGTACGTGGTGGAGCTGGACGAGCCGGCGGCGACCGGCTGCCCGTACAGCACGGTCGGGATCCTGTTGCCGCTGAGCCGGTTGTCCTCGTCGAAGGTGACGACGAGCAGGCTGTTGTGGGTCTTGGCCCACGTCGCGTACGCGCCCAGGTTGTTCTTCAGCCAGGTGTCACCGCTGGAAACCGAGCAGTCGTGCATGTCGCTGCACAGGTTCGGGGTCACGAACGACAGTTGGGGCAGCGTCGCGTAGTCGGTCGGGAACTGGGCGAACGTCTTCGCGCTCGACGTCGGCACGTTGGCGAACCCGAACCAGGGGTTGTGCTTGCGCGCGTACTTGCCGCTGCTGCACGTCGTCGAGCCCTGGCTGGGCAGCGTCTCGTTGTAGCTGGCCCAGCTGCGCCCGGCGGCGATCAGCTCGGAGGCCAGGTTGGGGGCGGAGGAGAAACCCGGGGTGTAGCAGCTGTCGTCCGTGACGCCCTGCGTCGAACCGGAGAACAGGGCGAAGTAGTTCGGCTGGCTCGGGTGGGTCTCGGCGTACGACTGGGTCAGGTTGGCGCCGCCGGACTTCAGCGAGTTGATGTACGGCGCGTCGGACGAGCCGATGACCTGGTTGTAGGCGTGGTTCTCGAAGACCACGACGACCACGTGGTCGGGCCTGGGCACGGCGCTCGCGGCGTGCGCGGACGCGCCACCGAGCCCGGCCCACAGCCCGACCGCACTCGCGGCGAGGGCCGTCGCGGACGCCACGACGGTACGGGCACGGCGGAAAACGGAACTGCCGGACACATCAACCTCCGGTGGGGAGTTACGGGGCTGGCGGTGCGGACAGAGCATGCTCACGCCAATATTCCCGCACCCCAAGGCAGCCAACCTCGCGGGTGAAGACCGGATGAACTGCGGGTACCGGCCTCCCATGACACGTATTCTGGTGGGCACTTGCGGCTGGACCGACCCCGCGCTGCTCAGGAGCGGCTGGTACCCGCCCGGCCACCGCGACCCCGAGGGACGACTGCGCCACTACACCACCCGCTTCCCCGTGGTAGAGGTCGACTCGCCGTACTACGCCCTGCCGAGTCCGCGCACCACGACGGGCTGGGCGGACCGCACTCCCGCCGGATTCCGCTTCGACGTCAAGGCGTTCTCCCTTCTCACCGGGCACCCCACCCGTCCCGCCGCCCTGCCGGCCGACCTGCGCGGCCACCCCCGCGACGAGGGCCTGCTCACGGAGGTCTGGACCCGCTACGCCGAGGCGCTCGCCCCCCTCCGCGACACCGGCCGCCTGGGCACCCTCCTCTTCCAGTATCCGCCCTCCCTCGCCCCCGGTCCCGGCGCCGAGGCGTTCATCCGCGCCGCCCGGGAACGGGCCCGGGGCTGGCCGTTCGCCGTGGAGTTCCGTGACCCCGCCTGGTGGCGGACCGAGCGCACGGCCGCCTTCCTGACGGACCTGGACGCCACCGCCGTAGCCGTGGACACGGTCCAGGGCCTGCCCACCTCCCTCCCGCCGGTCACCCCGGTGACGACCCCCCGCCTGTCCATGATCCGTTTCCACGGCCGCAGCCCCTACTGGGGCACCGGCACCAAGGAGGAGCGCTTCCGCCACACCTACACCGCCGCGGAACTGGAGAAGTGGCTGCCCCGCATCGCCCATCTGGCCGACCGCACGGAGGAGACCCATGTCCTGTTCAACAACTGCTGCGCGGACGCGGCGGCGAGCGCGGCACAGACGATGAGCGCTCTCCTGCCACACCAGCGGTCCACCCGTTCGGCGGCGGAGGCCGGTTAGCCGGCGGAGGCCGGCTGTCCGCGCGCGGTCCCGCCCGCCTCCCACGCAAGGCGCACCCAACCCGCCGCACCCCGCACGAACCATCGCGGGCACCGCGCACCACGCCACGGCCACGCCACGAACCATCGCGGGCACCGCGCACCACGCCACGGCCACGCCACGAACCATCGCGGGCACCGCGCACCACGCCACACCACGCCACGAACCATCGCGGGCACCGCGCACCACGCCACACCACGCCACGAACCATCGCGGGCACCGCGCACCCCGCCACGCCACAGCACGACCGGAACCGCCCCCGCCCCGGCCCTCCCCGCCGCCACTCGGGCTAGGCTCTGACCGGGACGACCTTGATCCGTGACAAGGGGAGGCCGCGCATGACGCCGGGGCGCAGGAGCAGTACCTTCACCCGCCTGCTCCGGCACGGCTTCACCGACCCCTCCGCCGCCGAGCGCCTCCTGGACGGCCCGGAGCTGACCCCCGTCCGCGACGACCCGGTCCTCCTGGAGGCCCTGGGCGCCACCGCCGACCCCGACCTGGCCCTGGACGGCCTCGTCCGCCTCCTGGAGGCCCAGCACCACCCGCACGACCCCGTCGCGCGCCGCGAACTCCTGGACACCCTGATCGCGGCCAAGCCGCTGCGCGACCGCCTCCTGGGCGTCCTCGGCTCCTCCGCCGCCCTCACCGACCACCTCACCCGCCACCCCGGCGACTGGCAGGCCCTGGTCACCTACGAGCCCCGCGACCTGCACCCCGGCGTCGAGGAGTTCGAGCGCGGCCTGGCCGAGGCCACCGACCCCGTCTCGCTCCGCGTCGCCTACCGCCGCTGTCTGCTCTCCATCGCGGCCCGGGACGTCTGCGGCACCACCGACCTCGCCGAGACGGCGGCCGAACTCGCGGACCTCGCCACCGCGACCCTCCGCGCGGCCCTGGCCATAGCGCAGGCCGACGCGCCCGAGGACGCCGCGGCCTGCCGCCTCGCGGTGATCGCCATGGGCAAGTGCGGCGGCCACGAGCTGAACTACGTCTCCGACGTGGACGTGATCTTCGTGGCCGAGGCGGCCGAGGGCGCCTCCGAGGCCTCGGCCCTCAAGGCCGCGACCCGGCTCGCCTCGCATCTGATGCGGATCTGCTCCGAGACGACCGTCGAGGGCTCCATCTGGCCGGTGGACGCCAACCTCCGCCCCGAGGGCCGCAACGGCCCCCTCGTGCGCACCCTCAGCAGCCACCTCGCCTACTACCAACGCTGGGCGAAGACCTGGGAGTTCCAGGCCCTGCTCAAGGGCCGCCCGGTCGCCGGCGACCTGGACCTCGGCCGGGCCTACGTCGACGCCCTCGATCCCCTCGTCTGGAAGGCCGCCGAACGCGAGAACTTCGTCGCGGACGTGCAGAAGATGCGCCGCAGGGTGGTCGAGAACATCCCCGCGGCCGAGATCGACAGGGAGCTCAAGCTCGGCCCGGGCGGCCTGCGCGACGTCGAGTTCGCGGTCCAGCTCCTCCAGCTGGTGCACGGCCGCACCGATACCGGCCTGCGCAGCGGCACCACCCTGGACGCCCTGCAGGCCCTGGCCGCCGGCGGCTACGTGGGCCGGGAGGACGCCGCCCGCCTCGACGCCGCCTACCGCTTCCTGCGGTCCATGGAGCACCGCATCCAGCTGTACCGGCTGCGCCGCACCCACCTGGTCCCCGAGGCGGAGGCGGACCTGCGCCGCCTCGGCCGCTCCCTCGGCCTGCGCGCCGACCCGGTCGCCGAGCTGAACCGCGAATGGAAACGGCACACCGGCGTCGTACGACGGCTGCACGAGAAACTCTTCTACCGGCCCCTGCTCGACGCGGTGGCCCAACTCGCCCCCGGCGAGGTCCGGTTGAGCCCGGAGGCGGCCCGCGAGCGCCTGGTCGCCCTCGGCTACGCCGACCCGGCGGCGGCCCTGCGCCACCTTGAGGCGCTCGCCTCCGGCGTGACCCGCAAGGCGGCGATCCAGCGCACCCTGCTACCGGTCCTGCTGGGCTGGTTCGCGGACTCGGCGGAGCCCGACGCGGGTCTGCTGAACTTCCGCAAGGTCTCCGACGCCCTGGGCAAGACGCCCTGGTACCTGCGGCTGCTGAGGGACGAGGGCGCGGCGGCCGAGAATCTCGCCCGCGTCCTGTCGGCCGGCCGTCTCGCCCCCGACCTGCTGATGCGCGCCCCGGAGGCGGTGGCCCTCCTCGGCGACGGCGAGGGGAGCGGCGGGGGGCTCCGGCCGCGCGGCCGCGCCCAGCTGGAACAGGAGATCCTGGCGGCCGTGCGCCGCGCGGAGAACGCCGAGCAGGGCGTCACCGCCTCCCGGGGCGTACGCCGCCGCGAGCTGTTCCGCATCGCCGCCGCCGACATCGTCGGCTCCTACGGCACCGAGGCGAGCCCGGTCGAGGCCGACCAGGGGGCCCTGGTCGACCGGGTCGGCGCCGCCGTCTCCGACCTCACGGCGGCCACCCTCGCCGGCACCCTGCGCGCGGTCGTGCGCGGCGGCTGGGGCGACACCCTGCCCACCCGGTTCACGATCATCGGGATGGGCCGGTTCGGGGGCCACGAGCTGGGCTACGGATCCGACGCGGACGTATTGTTCGTACACGAGCCGCAGGACGGCGTGGACGAGCACGAGGCGGCCGCCGCCGCCAACAAGGTCGTCGCCGAGATGCGCCGCCTGCTGCAGCTGCCCAGCGCCGATCCACCGCTGCTCATCGACGCCGATCTGCGCCCGGAGGGCAAGTCGGGCCCCCTGGTACGCACCCTGAAGTCGTACGAGGCCTACTACCGCCGCTGGTCCCTCGTGTGGGAGTCCCAGGCGCTGCTGCGGGCCGAGCCGGTCGCCGGCGACGAGGACCTCGGCCGTCGCTTCACCGAGCTGATCGACCCGCTGCGCTATCCCGAGCGGGGGCTCGGCGAGGACGCCGTCCGCGAGATCCGCCGGCTGAAGGCCCGGATGGAGTCCGAGCGCCTGCCGCGCGGCGCCGACCCCAAGCTGCACACCAAGCTCGGCCCCGGCGGCCTGTCGGACGTCGAGTGGACCGTGCAACTGCTCCAGCTCCGGCATGCCCACGAGGTCCCCGGTCTGCGCACCACCCGCACCCGCGGGGCGCTGTCCGCCGCCCGCGAGGCCGGGCTGCTGTCCGCCGAGGACACGGAGATCCTGGACGAGGCATGGGTGCTGGCCACCCGGGTGCGCAACGCCGTCATGCTGGTGCGCGGCCGGGCCGGGGACACCTTTCCCACCGAGCCGCGCGAGCTGGCCGCCGTGGGCCGCTACCTCGGCTTCGGCGCCGGGCACGCCGGGGACATGCTGGACGCCTACCGCCGTACCACCCGCAGGGCGCGCACGGTGGTGGACGAGCTGTTCTACGGCGACGGGGTGGCCTGAGCGGGCCGGGCCTCCAGGACCGGCGCCGGCCTCGGCAGGGCGTGCGGCAGGGCGCCGTACCAGAGCCGGGCCACGGCGCAGCCGAACGCCAGGCACAGGGCGCCGCCCACCGCGTCCAGCCAGAAGTGGTTGGCGGTGGAGACGATCACCAGCAGGGTGGTCGCCGGATACAGCAGGCCCAGAACGCGCGCCCACGGCACCGAGGCCAGCGCGCAGACGGTCAGCCCGCACCACAGCGACCAGCCGATGTGCATCGACGGCATCGCCGCGTACTGGTTGGACATGTGCTTGAGGTCGCCGGAGGCCATGGAGCCCCAGGTGTGGTGCACCATCACGGTGTCCACGAACCGCCCCCCGCGCATCAGCCGGGGCGGCGCGAGCGGGAACAGGTAGTAACCGACCAGGGCCACGCCCGTGGTCGCGAACAGCACCGTACGGGCCGCGGCGTACCGGCCCGGATGCCATCGGTACAGCCACACCAGTACGCCGAGCGTGACGACGAAGTGCAGGGTGGCGTAGTAGTAGTTCATGCCGATGATCAGCCAAGTCGCCGCGTTGAAGGCGTGGTTGACCGACCGTTCGACGGCGATCCCCAGCTCCTGCTCGGCGCGCCAGATCCAGTCGGCGTTGCGCAGCGCCGCGGCCCGCTGCTCCGGCACGGCGTTGCGGATCAGCGAGTACAGCCAGTAACTCACCGCGATCAGAAGGATCTCGAACCACAGCCGGGGCCGTCGCGGACGGCGCAAGCGGTTCAGCACGCCCCGGCCGCCCTCACCCGTGACGGCGCGCGGAGCGGCCGGCTCCTCGCGACCTTCCGGCTCTGTCACGGTCGAGTCACTCATAGGCATCAAGTCTGCCAGACAAGGCTTGCTCGACCGATCATCCCAAGGTCGGGTCCCCCATGCACCTTCTACGACGTGCGGACGACATGCGGCGCCGAGGCGGTCGAACCGCGCACCACCAGCTCCGGCATGAACACGAACTCGCTGTGCGGCGCCGGCGTCCCGCCGATCTCCTCCAGCAGCGTGCGCACCGCGGCCTGTCCCATCGCTGGGACCGGCTTGCGGACCGTGGTCAGCGGCGGGTCGGTGAAGGCGATCAGCGGTGAGTCGTCGAACCCGACCACCGACACGTCCCGGGGCACCTCCAGGCCCCGCTGCCGGGCGGCCCGTATCGCGCCGAGGGCCATCATGTCGCTGGCGCAGACCACCGCCGTGCAGCCCCGCTCGATCAGCGCCGTGGTGGCCGCCTGTCCGCCCTCCAGCGTGTACAGCGAGTGCTGGATCAGCTCGCTCTCCACGGTCGGCGCCGCCAGCCCCAGCTGGTCGTGCATCGCGCGCACGAAACCCTCGATCTTGCGCTGCACCGGCACGAACCGCTTCGGACCGAGCGCGAGCCCGACCCGGGTGTGCCCCAGCGACACCAGATGGGTCACCGCGAGCGTCATCGCCGCCCGGTCGTCGGGGGAGATGAACGGCGCCTGCACCTTCGGCGAGAACCCGTCCACCAGCACATACGGCACACCCTGAGCGCGCAGCCGGTCGTAGCGCTGCATGTCGGCGGTGGTGTCCGCGTGCAGCCCGGAGACGTAGATGATCCCCGCGACCCCCCGGTCCACCAGCATCTCGGTCAGCTCGTCCTCGGTCGACCCGCCCGGGGTCTGGGTGGCGAGCACCGGTGTGTAGCCCTGGCGGGTCAGCGCCTGGCCGATGACCTGTGCCAGGGCCGGGAATATCGGGTTCTCCAGCTCGGGCGTGATCAGACCGACCAGGCCCTCGCTGCGCTGCCGCAGCCGCACCGGGCGCTCGTAGCCGAGCACGTCGAGGGCGGCGAGCACGGACTGACGGGTGGTGGCGGCGACGCCCGGCTTCCCGTTGAGGACCCGGCTGACAGTCGCTTCGCTCACCCCCGCCTGCGCAGCGATGTCGGCAAGCCGTGTGGTCACGGCACTGGACTGTACCGGTCGCCTGCCCCCTTGCACACCGGCCGGACGCCGGGCGCCGGCGGGTGAACGGCCTGCCGTGGGTTGCTGCCTCATCGCGCTCCCTCGGGTTCATGGTGGCAAGAGCTTGCAGAGTCTTGCACAAGTGCCGCCCGGACCGCCCATCAGTGGCGCTGCACGGTTGTGCGGCGGGTGCCGCCCGGTCACGGCGGGGTAACCATCGTGTTCCCTTGCACTTTTTTTCTGCAAGGTCTTTCGCAACGCTTACATCGCTGTTACGTTCCTGGTCGCCCGGCCGCCGCAACGGCGCAGTCGGCACGACAGCGGGGACGGCGGACGGGACCGCTCCCTGCAGCACACGGGCTCAACCCTCAAGGAGAACTCATGCGGCGTGGCATAGCGGCCTCCGCGCTGGTGGCGTCCCTCGCCCTCACGGCGACGGCCTGCGGCGGGAGCGACGACAGCGGGAAGTCGGACGGCCCGGTCACCATCACCTGGTGGGACACCTCCAACGCCACCAATGAGGCACCGACGTACCAGGCCCTGATCAAGCAGTTCGAGGCCGCCGACAAGAACGTCAAGGTCAAGTACGTCAACGTCCCCTTCGACCAGGCGCAGAACAAGTTCGACACGGCCGCCGGCGCCAAGGGCGCCCCCGACGTGCTGCGCTCCGAGGTCGGCTGGACCCCCGCCTTCGCCAAGAAGGGCTTTTTCCTTCCGCTGGACGGCACCGAGGCCCTCGCCGATCAGGCGAAGTTCCAGCCGAGCCTGATCAAGCAGGCCCAGTACGAGGGCAAGACCTACGGCGTGCCGCTGGTCACCGACACCCTCGCCCTGGTCTACAACAAGGCCCTGTTCAAGAAGGCCGGCATCACCGAGGCCCCCAAGACCTGGGACGAGCTGAAGGCCGACGCCGCCAAGATCGACACCAAGGACAAGGTGTACGGCTACTGGGGCTCCACCCAGGCCTACTACGCCCAGACCTTCCTCTACGGCGAGGGCGCCGACACCGTCGACGCCTCCGCCAAGAAGATCACCGTGAACTCGCCCGCCGCGAAGAAGGCCTACGCCACCTGGCTGAGCACCTTCTCCGGACAGGGCCTGCACAAGGCCGACACCACCGCCGACGCCTACGCCCACATCCAGGACGCGTTCGTCAACGGCAAGGTCGCCGCGATCATCCAGGGCCCCTGGGAGATCACGAACTTCTACAAGGGCAGCGCCTTCAAGGACAAGTCCAACCTCGGCATCGCCACCGTCCCGGCCGGTTCCTCCGGCAAGGCGGGCGCCCCGACCGGCGGCCACAACCTCTCGGTCTACGCCGGCTCCGACCAGGCCCACCAGGCCGCGGCGCTGAAGTTCGTGAAGTTCATGACCTCGGCGAAGTCCCAGGAGACCATCGCCCAGAAGAACTCCACGCTGCCCACCCGTGACGACGCCTACACCGCCCAGGTCAAGGCCGACCCCGGCATCGCGGGCTACCAGGGTGTCCTGGCCGCCGCCCAGCCCCGCCCGGCGCTGCCCGAGTACAGCTCCCTGTGGGGTCCGCTCGACACCGAGCTGCCCAAGATCGCCGGTGGCAAGGAGTCGCTCGACAAGGGCCTCGGCAACGCCGAACTGGCCATCGCCAAGCTGGTGCCCGGCTTCACCAAGTGAGCCCAGGGTGGCCGCCGGATCCGTCCCCCTCGGGGCGGCGGATCCGGCGGCCACCGGTCTGTACCCCGGCCCCACCCCCGAACTCTTTTCCGAAGGTGTCGAACCATGACAGTCGCCATCGACCGCGCGACCGGCAAGCGCCGCGGTGACCGCGCGCCTCGTCCCGGGCTGGGGCAGCGCGTCAGGAACGGCTACCAGAAATACTGGTACGCCTACGCGATGATCGCTCCGGTGGTGGTCGTACTCGGCGTCCTCGTGGGCTACCCGCTGGTGCGGGGCCTCTACCTCACCCTCACCGACGCCAACAGCCTCAACTCGGCCCGCACGATCGGCGTCAACCACATCGACGCCACGTACAAGTTCATCGGGCTCGACAACTACAAGGACATCCTGTTCGGCCCGACGGCGTACGACCGCTTCTGGTCGCACTTCATCTGGACGATCGCCTGGACCGTCCTCTGCGTCGCGCTGCACTACTGCGTCGGGCTCGGCCTGGCGCTGCTGCTCAACCAGAAGCTGCGCGGCCGCACCCTCTACCGGCTGCTGCTGGTCCTGCCGTGGGCCGTGCCCACCTTCGTCACCGTCTTCGGCTGGCGCTTCATGCTCGCCGACGGCGGCATCATCAACACCGCCCTGGACGCGCTGCACCTGCCGGCGCCGCTGTGGCTGGAGGACACGTTCTGGCAGCGGTTCGCCGCGATCATGGTCAACACCTGGTGCGGTGTGCCGTTCATGATGGTCTCCCTGCTCGGCGGCCTGCAGTCCATCGACGCCTCCCTCTACGAGGCCGCCGAGATGGACGGCGCGAGCGCCTGGCAGCGCTTCCGGTACGTCACGCTGCCCGGGCTGAGGTCGGTCAGCTCCACCGTCGTGCTGTTGGGCGTGATCTGGACGTTCAACCAGTTCGCGGTCATCTTCCTGCTGTTCGGCAACACGGCCCCCGACGCCCAGATCCTCGTGACCTGGTCCTACTACCTGGGCTTCGGACAGCAGCCGCGCGACTTCGCCCAGTCGGCCGCCTACGGCATCCTGCTGCTGGCCATCCTGATCGTCTTCACCTCGTTCTACCGCCGCTGGCTGAACCGCAACGAGCAGCAGCTCGCGATCTGAGGCAGGAGTACCCATGACCACGACCACTGCCGAGGCGTCCGCCACCATGACCGAGCAGCTCCCGGCGCAGGCCACCCGCCGGCCCCGGCGCGGTGAGAGCGGCCCGCTCGCCTCGCTCGCCTCCCACGGCATCCTCATCGTCGCGAGCCTGATCGCGCTCTTCCCGATCGCCTGGCTGGTCTTCCTCTCCCTTGGCCCGGACAAGGACGACTACCTGCACCCCGGCGGCATCTGGCACAAGATGACGTTCGCCAACTACTCGTTCGTCCTCGGCCACACCGGCTTCTTCGACTGGATGAAGAGCTCGCTGATCGTCTCGCTGGGCACCACGGTCATCGGCGTCCTCGTCGCCGCCACCACCGGGTACGCCGTGTCCCGGATGCGGTTCCCGGGCTACAAGAAGTTCATGTGGGTGCTGCTGGTCACCCAGATGTTCCCGATCGCCGTGCTCATCGTGCCGATGTACCAGATCCTGTCGGACCTGCAGCTCATCGACAGCTACCTCGGCCTGATCCTGGTCTACTGCTCCACCGCCGTGCCCTACAGCGCGTGGCTGCTCAAGGGCTACTTCGACACGATCCCGTTCGAGATCGACGAGGCGGGAAGAGTCGACGGACTCTCCCCCTTCGGCACCTTCTTCCGGCTGATCCTGCCACTCGCCAAGCCGGGGCTCGCGGTCGCCGCGTTCTACAACTTCATCACCGCCTTCGGCGAGGTGGCCTTCGCCTCGACGTTCATGCTGGACGACAGCAAGTACACCTTCGCCGTCGGTCTGCAGAGCTTCGTCAGCGAACACGACGCCCAGCGCAACCTGATGGCGGCCACCGCCGTGCTGGTGGCGATACCCGTCTCCGCGTTCTTCTACCTCGTGCAGAAGAACCTGGTGACCGGTCTCACCGCGGGCGGCACGAAGGGCTGACCCCCCTTCGTCCGGGAAGAGACTCCGCGCGCCCGAGCGCGCGGGCGGGCGGCCGCGTTGCCCTCCCCCGAAGGGGAGACGCCAGACCCCGCCGGCACCGCGGCCGCCCCACATCCCCGGCCCCCGCCCGGCCCGCCACCGCACCCACGACCATGACCCGAATTCCGTCACGTACCAAGGACGCCATGAGCCAGCAGCACTCCGCAGCCCCGGCCGACCGCTCCGCCGTCGCCGCCGTCGCCGACCGCCGCCGCGACTGGTGGCGGGACGCCGTCATCTACCAGGTCTATCCGCGCAGCTTCGCCGACAGCAACGGCGACGGCATGGGCGACCTGGAAGGTGTCCGCTCCCGCCTTCCCTACCTGCGCGACCTCGGCGTCGACGCCGTGTGGCTCAGCCCCTTCTACGCCTCCCCGCAGGCCGACGCGGGCTACGACGTCGCCGACTACCGTGCCGTCGACCCCATGTTCGGCAATCTGCTCGACGCCGACGCGCTGATCCGCGACGCCCACGAACTGGGCCTGCGCATCATCGTCGACCTGGTCCCCAACCACTCCTCCGACCAGCACGAGTGGTTCAAGCGCGCCCTCGCCGAGGGCCCCGGCTCCCCGCTCCGGGAGCGCTACCACTTCCGTCCCGGCAAGGGGAAGAACGGCGAACTCCCGCCCAACGACTGGGAGTCCATCTTCGGCGGACCGGCCTGGACCCGGGTGACCGAGCCCGACGGCTCGCCCGGCGAGTGGTACCTGCACCTCTTCGCCCCCGAGCAGCCCGACTTCAACTGGGAACACCCGGCCGTCGGCGACGAGTTCCGCTCCATCCTGCGCTTCTGGCTGGACATGGGCGTGGACGGCTTCCGCGTCGACGTGGCCCACGGCCTGGTCAAGGCCGAGGGACTGCCCGACCTCGGCGACCACGACCAGCTCAAGCTGCTGGGCAACGATGTCATGCCGTTCTTCGACCAGGACGGCGTGCACGCCATCTACCGGCAGTGGCGCACCATCCTCGACGAGTACTCCGGCGAGCGGATCTGCGTCGCCGAGGCCTGGACCCCGACCGTCGAGCGCACCGCCCACTACGTCCGCCCGGACGAGCTGCACCAGGCCTTCAACTTCCAGTACCTGGCCACCGAATGGGACGCCGCCGAGCTGCGCACGGTCATCGACCGCACCCTCGAGGCCATGCGCCCGGTCGGCGCCCCGGCCACCTGGGTGCTGTCCAACCACGACGTCACCCGGCACGCCACCCGCTTCGCCAACCCCCCGGGCCTCGGCACCCAGATCCGCACCGCGGGCGACCGCGAACTGGGCCTGCGCCGGGCCCGGGCGGCGACCCTGCTGATGCTGGCGCTGCCCGGCTCGGCGTACATCTACCAGGGCGAGGAACTGGGCCTGCCCGACGTGGTGGACCTGCCCGACGAGGTGCGCCAGGACCCGGCGTACTTCCGGGGCGCCGGCCAGGACGGCTTCCGCGACGGCTGCCGGGTGCCGATCCCGTGGACCCGCGAGGGCGGCTCGTACGGCTTCGGCAGCGGGGGCAGCTGGTTGCCGCAGCCGGACAACTGGGCCGCGCTGAGCGTGCAGGCGCAGACCGGTGAGCCCGGATCGACGCTGGAGCTGTACCGCCACGCGCTCGCCGTCCGCCGGGCGCAGCCGGACCTCGGCGCGGGTGACGCGGTGGAGTGGCTGCGCGCGCCGGAGGGCGTCGTGGCGTTCCGCCGGGGCGCCTTCGTCTGTGTCGCGAACACCACGGGGGAGTCGGTGACCATGCCGGCGTTCGGCCGGGTCCTGCTCGCCAGCGACGAGGTGACCGAGGCCGAGGGGGAGGCGAAGGTACCGGCGGACACCACGGTGTGGTGGTCCACCGAGGGCTGAGTCCCCGTGAGCTGACGGCCCTTCGAAAAGTTCTCGCATCAACTTCACACCGGCCCGCTGCCTTTCCGGCAGCGGGCCTTTAACATCTGCGTCACCGCAAGTTTGCTGAAACTTTTCAGCAAGCGCCTTCAATGTCGAAGGACCCCCACATGGCACGCAGAACCCTCCCCTTGGCGGTCGCCCTCACGACCGCCGCCTTGATTGGCATGAACCCGACCAGCGCGGCGGCCGCCCCGCCCGGCGCCAAGGACGTCACCGCCGTCCTCTTCGAGTGGAACTACGCCTCGGTGGCCAGGGAGTGCGCCTCCACCCTCGGCCCGGCCGGCTACGGCTACGTGCAGGTCTCCCCGCCCGCCGAGCACATACAGGGCCCGCAGTGGTGGACGTCGTACCAGCCGGTGTCGTACAAGATCGCGGGCCGTCTCGGCGACCGCACCGCCTTCCGGAACATGGTCGACAGCTGCCACGCGGCCGGTGTGAAGGTCGTGGTCGACACGGTCGTCAACCACATGTCGGCGGGCTCCGGCACCGGTACGGGCGGCTCGTCGTACACGAAGTACGACTACCCCGGCCTGTACTCCTCCTACGACTTCGACGACTGCACCGCGCAGGTGTCGAACTACGCCGACCGCTGGAACGTCCAGCACTGCGAACTCGTCGGCCTGGCCGACCTCGACACCGGCGAGGAGTACGTCCGCAAGACCATCGCCGGCTATATGAACGACCTGCTGAGCCTCGGCGTGGACGGCTTCCGCATCGACGCGGCCAAGCACATCCCGGCCGAGGACCTGGCGAACATCAAGAGCCGACTGACCAATCCCGGCGCCTACTGGAAGCAGGAGGTCATCTACGGCGCGAACGAGGCGGTCCAGCCCACCGAGTACACCGGCAACGGGGACGTCCAGGAGTTCCGCTACGCCTACGACCTCAAGCGCGTCTTCACCGCGGAGAAGCTCGCGTATCTGAAGAACTACGGCGAGGGCTGGGGCTATCTGAGCAGCTCGGTGGCCGGCGTCTTCGTCGACAACCACGACACCGAGCGCAACGGCAGCACCCTGAACTACAAGAGCGGCGCGAGCTACACCCTGGCCAACGTCTTCATGCTCGCCTGGCCCTACGGCGCTCCCGACGTCAACTCCGGCTACGAGTGGTCCGACGCCGACGCCGGGCCACCCAACGGCGGCACCGTCAATGCCTGTTGGCAGGACGGCTGGAAGTGCCAGCACGCCTGGCCCGAGATCAGGTCCATGGTGGCCTTCCGCAACACCACCCGCGGCCAGGCGGTCACCGACTGGTGGGACGACGGCGGCAACGCCATCGCGTTCGGCCGGGGCGGCAAGGGCTATGTCGCGATCAACCACGAGTCCACGTCCCTGACCCGGACCTACCAGACCTCGCTGCCGGCCGGGACCTACTGCGACGTGCAGGGCAACCGGACGGTCGGCGTGAACTCCGCCGGGCAGCTCACCGCCACGCTCGGCTCCGACACGGCCTTGGCGGTCTACGCCGGCAAGTCGGCCTGCTGACCGTCTTTCCGGACCGGGCCTGAAAGTTCTTTCCAGCCGTTTCAGAAGTCTTGCTGCAACCCTTTCGCCGGCGGTACGGTCGCGCGGGCGCCCGGCCGCGCAACCGTGCCGCGGGCACAGGGGCCGGACCCGACAGAGCCGCGATCGCGAGGAGTTACCACCTGTGATACCGAGATGGCCGGCGCCCCGGGCGCGCCGCACCCCGCACCGCGCCAGAGCCGCGGCGGTCACCGCCGTCGCCCTCGCCGCGGCCCTGATCCAGCCACTGGCGGCCCACGCCGCCACCCCGCCCGCGCCCCCGTCGGACGCGAGGCTCGCCGCCGCGCCCGCCCGGCACGACGACACCCGCGAGCAGTTCTACTTCGTCATGCCGGATCGTTTCGCCAACGGGGACACCTCCAACGACCGCGGCGGACTGACCGGCTCCCGGCTCAGCACCGGCTACGACCCCACCGACAAGGGCTTCTACCAGGGCGGCGACCTCAAGGGCCTGACCCGGCGGCTCGACTACATCAAGGGCCTCGGCACCACCGCCATCTGGCTGGCCCCGATCTTCAAGAACCGCCCGGTCCAGGGCACCGGCGCCAACGCCTCGGCCGGCTACCACGGTTACTGGATCACCGACTTCACCCAGGTCGATCCCCACTTCGGCACCAACCAGGACCTCTCCACCCTCATCTCCCGGGCGCACGCCAAGGGCATGAAGGTCTTCTTCGACGTCATCACCAACCACACCGCCGACGTCGTCGACTACCAGGAGAAGTCCTACGACTACCTCTCCAAGGGCGCCTTCCCCTACCTGACGAAGGACGGACGGCCCTTCGACGACGCCGACTACGCGGCCGGCGGCAAGGGGTTCCCCGCCGTCGACGCCCGCTCCTTCCCGCGCACGCCACGGGCCACCAGCCACGACAAGGTCCCCGCCTGGCTCAACGACCCGGCCATGTACCACAACCGGGGCGACTCCACCTACGCCGGCGAGTCCGCCACCTACGGCGACTTCTCCGGCCTTGACGACCTGTGGACCGAGCGTCCCGAGGTGGTCACCGGCATGGAGCGGATCTACCAGCGCTGGGTGCGGGACTTCGGTGTCGACGGCTTCCGGATCGACACCGTCAAGCACGTGAACATGGAGTTCTGGACCCAGTGGGCGACCGCGCTGGACAAGTACGCCGCCGCGCACGGCCGGAAGAACTTCTTCATGTTCGGCGAGGTCTACTCGGCCGACACCGCCGTCACCTCCCCGTACGTCACGCGGGGCCGCCTCGACGCCACCCTGGACTTCCCCTTCCAGGACGCGGCCCGCGCCTACGCCTCCCAGGGCGGCAGCGCCCGGCGGCTCGCGAGCGTCTTCGGTGACGACTACAAGTACACGACCGACAAGGCCAACGCGTACGAGCAGGTCACCTTCCTCGGCAACCACGACATGGGCCGCATCGGCTACTTCCTGAAGCAGGACAACCCCAAGGCCACCGACGCCGAGATCCTGAAGAAGGACGAGTTCGCCAACGAGCTGATGTTCCTCAGCCGCGGCAACCCGGTCGTCTACTACGGCGACGAGCAGGGCTTCACCGGCTCCGGCGGCGACAAGGACGCCCGCCAGACGATGTTCGCCTCCAAGGTCGCCGACTACCTCGACGACGACGAGATCGGCACCGACCGCACCCACGCGAGCGACGCCTACGACACGAGCGCCCCGCTGTACCGGCAGATCGCCGCCCTCGCCAAGCTCCGCAAGGACAACCCGGCACTCACCGACGGCGTCCAGACGGAGCGCTACGCCGCCGACGGCGCCGGGATCTACGCGTTCACCCGTACGGACGCGAAGACCGGCCAGGAGTACGTCGTCGCCCTCAACAACGCCGACGAGGCGAAGACGGCGACCTTCACCACCGGTTCGGCCGGCATGTCCTACCGCGGTGTCCACGGCGCCGACGACACCCGCGCCTCCGACGCCGACCGCCGGCTCACCGTCACCGTTCCGGCCGGCGCCACGGTCGTCTACAAGGCCGCGGGCACCCTCGCCAAGCCCGCCACGAAGCCGGCGATCACCCTGACCGCGCCGGCCGCCGGCGCGACCGGGACCGTCGAGCCGAGCGCGGACGTCGAGGGCGGCGGGCTCGACCGCGTCGTCTTCGCCGCCCAGGTCGGCAACGGCAAGTGGCGCACGCTGGGCTCCGCCGACCACGCTCCCTACAAGGTCACCCAGGTCATCGGCGACGACGTGCCGGCCGGCACCGCACTGCGCTACAAGGCGGTCGTGATCGACTCGGCCGGGCACACCGCGAGCGCCACCGCGAGCACCACCACCGGCGCCCCGGCCGCCCCCGAGGTCCCCACGGCCTCCTCCCGCGACTACGCGGTCGTCCACTACAAGCGCACGGACGGCGACTACGCCGACTGGGGCCTGTACGCCTGGGGCGACCTCGCCGACGGCGAGGCGACGAACTGGCCCGCCAGCCACCCCTTCGTCGGCCGCGACGCCTACGGCGCCTTCGCCTACGTCAAGCTCAAGCCCGGCGCCTCCAACGTCGGCTTCCTGGTGATCGACAAGAACGGCGACAAGGACGTCTCCGCCGACCGGTCCATCGACGTCACCAGGACGGGTGAGGTCTGGATCGAGCAGGGCAAGGACGCCGTGCTCACCCAGAAGCCGGACTACCCGGCCCAGGACACGAGCAAGGCGGTCGTCCACTACCACCGCGCCGACGGGAACTACGACGGCTGGGGCCTGCACGTCTGGACGGGCGCCGCGAACCCCACCGACTGGTCGAACCCCCTGAAGCCGGTGAAGACTGACGCCTATGGCGCGGTCTTCGAGGTTCCCCTCGCCGAGGGTGCCACCAGCCTCAGCTACATCATCCACAAGGGCGACGACAAGGACCTGCCCACCGACCAGTCCCTTGACCTCAAGGCCGACGGGCACGAGGTGTGGCTCTTGAACGGCCAGGACAAGCACCTGCTGCCGCAGCCCGCGGGCAGCGCCGCCGCCCTCGACCTCACCACCTCCAAGGCGGTCTGGATCGACCGGGACACCGTCGCCTGGAACGGCGTCGAAGGCGCCGCCTCCACCCAGCTCCTGTACTCCCCGCACGGCTCCATCGCCGTCAAGGATGGCACGCTGACCAGCGACGACGAGCACTGGCTGCGTCTGACCAAGACGGCGCTCACCGACGCCCAGAAGGCGAAGTTCCCGCATTTGAAGGACTACGTCTCCTGGTCCGTCGACCCGCGTGACCGGGACCGGGTGCGCGCTGCCCTGAAGGGGCAGCTCGTGGCCTCGCAGCGGGCGGCCAACGGCGCCGTGCTGGCCGCGACCGGCGTGCAGATCGCCGGCGTGCTGGACGATCTGTACCCCGGCGCGACGAAGGCCGCCCTCGGGCCGACCTTCCGCGACGGCAGGCCGACCCTCGCCGTCTGGGCGCCGACCGCGCAGAGCGTCCACCTCGACCTCGACGGCAGGGCCGTGAAGATGCGCCGCGACGCCTCCACCGGCGTCTGGTCCGTCACCGGCCCGGCGTCCTGGAAGGGCAAGCCCTACCGGTACGTGGTGAAGGTGTGGGCGCCCAGCGTCCGCAAGGTGGTCACCAACAAGGTCACCGACCCCTACTCCCTCGCGCTCACCGCGAACTCCGAGCGCAGCCTCGTCGTCGACCTGGACGACAAGTCCCTCGCGCCCACCGGCTGGTCGGCCTTGCGCAAGCCCAGGGCCGTGCCGCTGAGGGACGCGCAGATCCAGGAGCTGCACATCCGGGACTTCTCGATGGGCGACCCCACCGCCAAGCACCCCGGCACCTACCTGGCGTTCACCGACAAGGACAGCGACGGCTCGAAGCACCTGAAGGCACTGGCGAAGGCCGGAACCTCCTACGTGCATCTGCTGCCCGCCTTCGACATCGCCACCATCCCCGAGCGGAAGGCCGACCAGGCCCACCCCGACTGCGACCTCGCCTCCTACCCGGCCGACTCCGACAAGCAGCAGAGTTGCGTGGCGAAGACCGCCGCGAAGGACGCCTACAACTGGGGCTACGACCCGTACCACTACACGGTCCCCGAGGGCTCGTACGCCACCGACCCCGACGGCACCGCCCGTACCGTGCAGTTCCGGCAGATGGTCCAGGGGCTCAACCGGGACGGGCTGCGGGTCGTCATGGACGTCGTCTACAACCACACGGCGGCCGCCGGCCAGGCGGACACCTCGGTCCTCGACCGGATCGTGCCCGGCTACTACCAGCGGCTCCTCGCCGACGGGTCGGTCGCCGACAGCACCTGCTGCGCCAACACCGCGCCGGAGAACGCGATGATGGGCAAGCTCGTCGTGGACTCGATCGTCACCTGGGCCAAGCAGTACAAGGTCGACGGATTCCGCTTCGACCTCATGGGCCACCACCCGAAGGCCAACATCCTGGCCGTCCGCAGGGCCCTGGACGCGCTGACCCCCGCCAAGGACGGCGTCGACGGCAAGAAGATCATCCTCTACGGCGAGGGCTGGAACTTCGGCGAGGTGGCCGACGACGCCCGTTTCGTGCAGGCCACCCAGCGGAACATGGCCGGCACCGGGATCGCCACCTTCTCCGACCGTGCCCGCGACGCCGTGCGCGGCGGCAGCCCCTTCGACGCCGACCCCGGCGTCCAGGGCTTCGCCTCCGGGCTGTACACCGACCCCAACGCCTCCACCGCCAACGGCACCACGGCGGAGCAGAAGGCACGGCTGCTGCACTACCAGGACCTGATCAAGGTCGGGCTGACCGGCAACCTCGCCCGGTACCGCTTCACGGACACGGACGGCAAGCAGGTCACCGGCGCGCAGGTGGACTACAACGGCTCACCCGCCGGATACGCGGACGCTCCCGGCGACGCCCTCGCCTATGTGGACGCGCACAACAACGAGTCGCTGTTCGACGCCCTGGCCTACAAGCTGCCCAAGGGCACGTCCGCCTCGGACCGGGCCCGGATGCAGGTCCTCGCGATGGCCACGGCCGCGCTCTCGCAGGGGCCAGCCCTCTCCCAGGCGGGCACCGACCTGCTGCGCTCCAAGTCGCTGGACCGCAACTCCTTCGACAGCGGGGACTGGTTCAACGCCATCCACTGGAACTGCGCCGACGGCAACGGCTTCGGACGCGGACTGCCCCCGGCGGCCGACAACCAGGCCAAGTGGGACTACGCCCGGCCGCTGCTCACGACCCTGAAGGTGGGCTGCCCGCAGATCACCGGCGCCTCGGCCGCCTACCGGGACCTGCTCAGGATCCGTACGACGGAGAAGTCGTTCTCCCTCGGCACGGCCGACCGGGTGCAGGACCGGCTGTCGTTCCCGGTGTCGGGGAAGGACGAGACCCCGGGGGTGATCACCATGCGGCTCGGCGAGCTGGTCGTGGTCTTCAACGCCACCCCGCAGCGGCAGGAGCAGACGATCGGCGCCCTCGCAGGGACCCGCTACCGGCTGCACCCGGCGCAGGCCGGCGGCGCGGACCCGGTGGTGAAGACCGCCCGGTACGCGGCCGGCCCGGGCACGTTCACCGTGCCGGCGCGGACGGTCGCGGTGTTCACCCGGACCGGCCACTAGGGTGAGGGCGTTGCCGTAGAACAGGAGTGCGCATGCCGCAGATCACCATCGACTACTCCGACACCATGGAGAGCGCCTTCGACCGGGCGGGCTTCGCCCGGGCCCTGCACGAGGCGACCGTGGAGATCGCGGCGGCGAAGCCGGAGGCGTGCAAGACGCTGTTCCGGCCGAGCGCGCACACGGTGTTCGGGTACGAGGATCCCGGGGCGCGCGGGCACGCCGTCGTGCACGTGACGATCGGGCTCCTCGCCGGACGCGCCGAGGAGACCAGGGCGCGGCTGGCCGAGACCGCGCTGGAGCTGCTCCGCGAGCATGTGGCGGACGCCGCGTTCACCCTGCACGCCTCCGCCGAGGTCCGCGACCTCGACCCCTCGTACCGGAAGGACGACCGGTAGGCGTCGCTCAGGAGGCGAGGGACACGAGCCGGCCGACGAGCTTCGCGAAGGGGCCGTCGGCCGGCTCGCGTTCGACCATGGTGCGCAGCAGCGCGGCCATGTCCTCGTCGTGGGCGGCGCCGACGGCGGCCAGCGCGGCGAAGTCGTGCACCAGCTGGACCTCCAGCTCGGCACGCGGGATGCGCCGGCCGTCCAGCCAGAGCAGCGCCGTGGACTCGGCCAGCGAGATCCACGAGCGGACGACCAGCTCCAGCCGTGGCGAGGCGACGTCCACGCCGAGGTGCGACAGCATCTGTTCGTACGCGGCCTGCCGCACGGAGTCGATGAGCGCGTGCGTGGCCGAGACATGCTCCCGGGAGCCCACTCCGTCCGCCGAGACCGCCGGGCCGCCGCGCATCAGCGCCGAGAAACCGGGGCCGTGCTCGTCCACGAAGTCGAAGAAGCGGCGCATCACCCGCAGCAGCCGGGCGCCGAGCGGACCCTCGTGCGGCTCGGCGAAGCGGCCCGCGAGATCCTCCGCGGCCCGCTTCAACGCGGCCTCGTACAGGCTGAGTTTGCCGGGGAAGTAGTGGTAGACCAGCGGGCGCGAGATACCCGCGGCGGACGCTATCTCGTCGATGGAGACCTCGTCGGGCGAGCGCCTGCTGAACATGTCGAGGGCCACGCCGATCAGCTGCTGCCGCCGCTCCTCGACGCCCATCCTGCGGCGAACCCCGGTACTCATGCGAACACCTTACCGATCGAATCCGGCCGCCGACGCTCACATGTCGAGCACCAGACGATCGCCCCGGGCCCGCGAGACGCAGATCAGCATGGAGTCGGCGCGTTCCGCGTCCGTCAGCAGCTCGTCGCGGTGATCGATCTCGCCTTCCAGCACGCGCTGTTGGCAGGTCCCGCAGAACCCTTGCGCACAGGAGTAGACGGTGTCCGGCAGCGCGCGCCGTACGGCGGCCAGCACGGTGGAGTCGGCGGCCACCGTGAACGTCCGCCCGCTGCGCCTCAGTTCCACCTCGAACTCGGTGTCCGGCCCGGTCGCCGCCCGGGGCGCGAACCGTTCGAGGTGCAGCGCGGCGCCCTCGGGCAGCCGGGCCTCGACCGCCGCCATCAGCCCCTCGGGCCCGCAGCAGTAGACGGCCGTCCCCTCCGGGACGTCCGCGAACAGCGCGTCCAGGTCGGGCCAGCCGTCCTCGTCCTCGGCGACGACCGTCAGACGGTCACCGGCCAGTTCGCGCACCTCCGCCAGGAACGGCATCGAGGCCCGGGTCCGCCCGCCGTACAGCAGCCGCCAGTCGCTGCCGTCCGGCAGGGCCCGCAGCATGGGCAGGACCGGGGTGATGCCGATACCGCCGGCGACGAACACGTATGCGGGCGCCTCGACCAGCGGGAAGCGGTTGCGCGGTCCGCGCACCTGGAGTTCCATGCCCTCGGCGAGTTGCTCGTGCACCTCGCGGGAGCCGCCCCGGCCGTCCTCCACCAGCCGTGCGGCGACCGTGTAGGCGCAGGCGTCGGCCGGATCCCCGCACAGGGAGTACTGCCGGACGAGCCCGGAGGGCAGGACCAGGTCGATATGGGACCCGGGCGCCCAGGCGGGCAGGGCGGAGCCCTCCAGCCGGAGCCGGGCGACACCGTCGGCGATGGTCTCGTGGGAGGTGAGCAGCAGCCGCAGGGCCCGCGACCGCGGCCGGCCGGAGACCGGCGGGTCCAGGGTGGGCAGCGGCCACAGCGGGGAGGCCTGCACACGGCGGCGCAGGGCCCGCCGGCCCAGCAGGGCGGCGCCCGCGAGCAGGGCGAGGGTCCGCGGCTTCGGCATCACGCGCCCTCCCTCGCCGCGGCGAGCGCGGCCGGGGAGGAGGCCAGATAGGCCACGGCCTGGGCGGTGGAGCACTCGTGGGAGGGGTGGTAGCCGCGGCTGAGGTAGCGCGGTATGGACTTGAGCATGTCCCCGGTCGCGGGCAGGGTGCCCTGCCGGCCGCGCCGGTGGAAGTCCAGGAAGGACGCCTTGCCGTCGACCAGCGTCGGATCGTTCGCCATGAAGAAGCGCACCCCGCGCTGCCACAGGAACAGCAGCGCCGAGAAGGCCGCGGCCCAGGTACGTGCCCGGCGCCGGTAGCCGCCGTCGACGTGCAGGAACAGGTCGAAGGCGACCGAGCGGTGCTCGACCTCCTCGGCGCCGTGCCAGCGCAGCAGGTCCAGCATGGTCGGGTCGGCGCCGCGCCGGTCCAGTTCGCCGGCGTTGAGCACCCAGTCGCCGAGGAAGGCGGTGTAGTGCTCGATGGCCGCGATCAGGGCCACCCGCTCCAGCAGCCACCAGCGGCGCGGCCTGCCCGGCGGCAGGGTGCGGTCGCCGAGCAGCTTCTCGAAGAACCAGTCCACCTGCGCGGTGTACGGCGTCGGGTCGAGGCCCAGCTCGCGCAGGTGCGGCAGGACCTCGTCATGTGCCTGGGAGTGCATGGCCTCCTGGCCGATGAACCCGACGACGTCCTCGCGGAGCCGGTCGTCCCGGATGAGGGGCAGTGCCTGCTTGTACACGTGCACGAACCACCGCTCACCGGCGGGCAGCAGCAGGTGCAGCACGTTGATGGTGTGCGTGGTGAACGGATCGCCGGGCACCCAGTGCAGCGGTGTGTCCTCCCACGAGAAGGACACGTTGCGGGCCTTGAGCGGGATGCGCTCGGACTCCACCGGCCGGGCCTGCGTGTTAGACATGGCGTCAATGTACTGGCGGGTAGTGCGCCTGAGAACCCCTCCAGCGGGGCTTGTTTACGCCCATGTCAGCAAAGCTCGGCGACCCTAGTGCAGACCGGCCACCGGCCGGCCGTCCGTCAGCGTCCCCGTCAGGTCCGCCCGCGCCCCCTGCGCGGCCCGGGCCGCCAGCAACGGCCCCCGCCCGGAGGCGGTGACCCCGCCCGTCGCCCGGATCGACGCGGTGTCCTTGCCGCCGGCCGCCAGCAGGTACCAGTGCCCGGCACCGGACTTCCACAGCACCCCGGCCAGCACCTGCGGATCGCGCGCCCCGCACGCCGGGGTGTCCGTGCCCTTCGCGACGGCCGTCCCGGCCGCCTGGCCCGGCGGGTGGAACTGGGCCATCGCGGCCGTACCGTCACCGCGCCACGTCTCGGCGCGTGTGCACACCCAGTCGGCCGCCCCGCTGCCGTCGGGCAGCGGCTGCGCGGCGTACGCCCAGGCGTTGACGCTGCGGATGCCCGCCGAGCGCTCGGCCGCCAGCGAACAGGCGAACGGCGCCCAGGCCCGCAGCCCCTGCGCACCGGTCGCCTCGCCGGGCGAGCCGGGGCGCCCGGCGGTGAGATGGGCCGGGACCAGCTCGCCGAGATCGGTGGCGAGCCGGGTGCCGGAGGCGTCGGTCAGCTGGAGCACGGTCCACGAGGCACAGTCGCCGGGACGCAGCGCGGGGCTGGCCAGCGGTGCGGTAACCCCGTCGCCGAGGGCCAGGGGCGTCACGGCCGCGTCCGGCTTGGTCAGGTCCCGCGCGGCCGCCTTGCGCACCCATGGCGCGGTCAGATAGCGGACGTTGCCGTCGGAGCGGCCCAGCACCAGGGCGCTCGCCTCGGCGCCGGACGCGCCGTCGACCCGGGCGAAGTCGAGGGCCGCCCCCTGGGTGCCGTCCTTCGGTTCGGCATAGCGGGCGATGCGCAGACCGTCGTAGAAGATCACCAGCCGGGCGTTGTCGACCACGCCCGCGTACAGCAGCTGGGGCGGTCCGGCCGGGCCACCGGTCTGGGTACCGGGGGTCGCCGAGACGCGGACCGTCCCACCGGGGCGGGCCCAGACGGCCAGGGCGCGCCGCAGCAGGGCCCGGTCGCCGGTCAGTGGCCCGCGCGCGGGCCACACCGAGAAGTCGGCGCGCGCCGCGGACCGCCAGACACCGGGGGAGACCTGGGTCACCCGGCCGGGGTCGAGGGCGGCCTCGGCGGCCGGGTTCCCGGCGTACACGGGCGCGGCGGCCCCGTCGGGGCCCCAGCCGCCGCCGGGCATCGCGACCAGCACCCCGCACACCGCGAGCGCGGCCGCCGCGGCGAGGGCGGCCTTGGTGTGCTGGCGGCGCCGCAGCAGATCAGTGGGCCGCGCCTGCAGCGAGCAGGGGTCGAACTCGGGGGAGGACAGCAGTGCGGGCTGCGCGGGCACCCCGTTGGCGGCGGCCAGCGCGCCGCCCGGGTCGTCGACGCCGGCGGCCTGGAGGACGCTGCGGATCGCGGCGTCGGGCAGCTGCTCGAGGCCGCGCAGCACATAGGCGGCCCGGGCCGGCCCGGACAGGGCCGACAGCCGCTGGTCCAGGGCCAGTTCATCGGCCCCGCCGGAGCGCGGGAACAGCCGCAGCCCCCACACCTGGGGCAGCGGCGACGGCAGCTGGGAGAGCCGGGGCAGGCCCTTGCGGGGCCGCGCCGCCTCCAGCGCGGCACGCAGGACGCGCTCGCGGAGGCAGGCGTACCCGGGGTCGCCCTCGCGGCCCGAGACCTGGGCCGGCAGGACGGCGGCCCGCTTGCGGCCCCGGGGCAGGGCGCGCTGGGTGAGCGCGTGCGCGGTCAGCACCCGGCGGCTGCGGCCGAGGCCCGGCGGCAGTACCAGGTAGGCGATCCGGACCAGCCGTGGATAGTGCTCCACGAGCGCGGCCTCGGCCTGTTCGATGCCGACCGGTCCGGCGGAAGCGGGTGCGTGACGCTGGGCTACATCCTGTGACTGCACGTCCGGGAGAACGAGCGAAGCGGTGGGAAGTCACCCCCGGACGGGTGGTTCAGGACTCCGGCTCGACCAGGGCACGCGCGTAGTTGGCCATCGACCGCTGATAGCGCGGCAGATGGGGAGCGAGGGCGCCGAGGACCAGCGACAGACCCTCCCGGTCGCGGCCGAGGGAGGACAGGCACAGGGCGAGACAGGCCCGCACCGCGTCGTCCAACTCGTCCGACGGGCCGTCCAGTTCGGGGGTGAGCAGGCGCACCCCCTCCTCGGCCCGCCCGGTGTTGCGCAGCGAACTCGACAGCTGGATCCTGGCCCGTCGCCCCTTGTAGCCGTCGAGTCCCCGCGCGAGCGCCTCCCGGTACAGCGGCACCGCCTTGTCCGAGTGCCCGGTCGAGTCCCAGGCGCAGGCCCGCTCGAAGGGGCCGAGCGCGCTGTCGTCCGGCAGCTCGGCGGCCAGCGCGTCGATCACGGCGCGGAACTCGTGCGCCCGCTCCTGCGGATACGCGTCGAAGGAGGCCCAGGCGGCCGCCACACGGTCTTCCCAGTTCTGGTTCACCAGGCCACCCTCGCACGCCCGTGCGGATCGGGGCGGCGAATTTGAGCACACGGGCCGCGGGAGCCGTATCCGTGGGGCGGGGTCCCGCGCCGGGGCTCCACGCGGCATGCTCGTCCCACCAGGACCGGAGGAACACATGAGGTTGACAGGACTGCTGCTCGGCGCCGCGGCCCTACTGGCGCTGGCGGGCTGCAGCCAGGGCGCGGACACCCGGGCGGTGCCGCCCACGGCCACCGGCAGCCTGGAGCGTCTGGCCGCCGAGGTGAAGTGCAAGCCGAACATGCAGACCGACGCCGACGAGATCCGCCAGGCCCTGTGCCATAACAGCAAGGGCAAGTTCATCCTCGCCACCTTCGCCACCGACCGCGGCCAGCGCGAGTGGATCAACGACGCGAAGGACTACGGCGGTTTCTACCTCGTCGGCCGCAAGTGGGTGGCCGTCGGCGACGACGGGATGGTCCAGGCGCTGCGCGGCACCCTCGGAGGCGAGGTGGAGATCGGCGTCGACCACCACGCGCACGCGCACGGCGGCTGATGCGCCGGACGCACGGACGGGCACGGCGAAGGCCGGTGACGGGAGGGGATCCGTCACCGGCCTTCTGTCAGGGGCGGGCCGTGCGCGTCAGGAGCAGTTCTGACCGCGGTTGACGCAGTTGGCGATCCGGTTGGCCAGGCCGTTCTTCGTGATGCTGATGAAGTCGTCGTGGTCCGTGGCCGGCTTGTGGAGCTGTTCGGGGAAGCCGTCCACCGCGTAGGCGTTCTTCACCTGGCCGTTCTGCAGGACGGGCGGCTTGATGTTGTACACCAGGCGCATCGTCAGCTGCGGAATGGCCTTGAAGCCGTTCTGGCAGTTGCCGTTCGCGTCGGCGAACGCGACATGTGTGCGGTGGTTGGCGCTGTCGATGTTCTGCCCGTCCCAGCAGCTCTGGAAGGCGAACGTCCGCACCACCTGACTGCCCTGCGGGCAGATCGGGTACTGCGTGGTCAGCTGCACCTTGTTCTCGAAGCCGGTGCAGCTCCAGTGCGCGTTGGCGTTGGCCAGGCCGTTGGTGGTGGTCTTGGCGTCACCGGTGATGATCCGCAGGAACTGCGGCATCGCCACGACCTTGCTCGTCGGGCTGCCGACGTACTTGATCTGCGCCTGCGACGGCGTCAGGATCTTGCCGACGTTGCCCTCCTTGCCACCGCCGTCCTTGTTCTGGTCGAAGTCCTGGGACCCGTCCTGGACCCGGACCACCGGCCAGTAGTACGAGGACAGATCGCTGCGGTTCTGGCAGCTGGTGCCGCCCTGCAGGAACGTCTGGTTGCTGGAGAACGCGTTGATCTTCTGGTTGCCGACGTAGTCGTGGAGGTGGTGCGCACCGTTGGTCACGCCGGGCGCCACGATCACGTTGTCGGTGTTGTGGTTCTTGTTGGCGTTCACACCGCAGCGCGTGGTGAACGTACCGGTCGAGGCGTTGCCCTGCGCCCGGGGCTTGGCCTGCACGTTCGGCTGGACCTTGGTGATGTCCACGAAGTCGGCGGCGACGGGCCCGTTGCCGGCCTGTCCGCCGACGTTCTGCTGCTGCCCGTTGCCCTGCTGGCCGCCGCCTTGCTGCTGGCCGCCGGTGTTGTTCTGCTGCTGGCCGCCGCCTTGCTGCTGGCCACCGGTGTTGTTCTGCTGACCGCCGCCCTGCTGCTGGCCGCCGGCGGTGGTCTGGTTGGCGCTCTGCGCCGTGCAGGTGGCCAGCGTGTCCAGGTCAGCGGGGGCGGTGCCGCCGACGCGGGTGATCTCCAGCCTGATCCGGTCCAGGATCGCCTTCCGCCGGTCCTGGAGCGGCTGCAGGATGGAGTTCTGTACGAAGCTCGCGTCCCTCGTCTGCGCGTCCCGCGTGGTCGCCAGACGCTGGTAGGCGTCGGTGATCTGGCGGTCCAGGTTGGCCAGCTCGCCGGCGACCTCGCCCCGCGCGGAGGTCGGCACGTTCGTCAGCTTCTGGCCGACGTCCGGGCAGGAGAGCGTGGCGACCTGGGCCGTGGCGGCCTTGGTCTGGTTGCCTCCCCACGACTGGTGGTTCGACTCGTGCGCCGAGGCGTAGAAGTTCGCCCAGATCAGCCCGCCCCCACCGAGCGCTAGGGCCGCCGATGCGGCAATGGCCTTGGTGGCCAACGGCGTACGGCGTTTTCGTGTGTTGCGTCCCATGGAACTCCTCTGACTTCCTTGCGGGGCAGCATCGAGGCGCCCGACAGGAGTGAAGCGGCGCCCATCCATACGGACGCCGCCCCGGGGGTGTTCAGAGGTCTCACGAATTCATCACGGATTCCTCGCGTCACGGGGGTATCAACACCGCTCTGAGTGCGGGAGGTTCGGACAAATCAACGATCCCGGTCGAGATGGGCGAGCACGGCCAGCACACGCCGGTTGTCATCGTCCGACACCTCAAGGCCCAGCTTGGCGAAGATGTTGGAGGTGTGCTTGGCGATGGCCCGTTCCGTCACCACGAGCTGGGCGGCGATGCCCGCGTTCGAGCGGCCCTGCGCCATCAGTTCCAGCACCTCTCGTTCGCGCGGGGTGAGCTGGGCGAGCGGCCGGTCGTCGGCGGCCCGCCGGGACAGCAGCTGCTGGATCACCTGCGGGTCCATCGCCGTACCGCCCGCCGCCACGCGTCGTACGGCGTCCACGAACTGATCGGCGTCGAAGACCCGGTCCTTCAGCAGATAGCCGATCCCGCCGGCGCCGTCGGCGAGCAGCTCGCGCGCGTACAGCTGTTCCACGTGCTGGGAGAGGACCAGCACCGGCAGCCCCGGCCGCTGCCGGCGGGCCGCGAGGGCGCACTGCAGACCCTCGTCGGTGTGCGTGGGCGGCAGGCGGACGTCGACCACGGCGACGTCCGGAGCCGACTCTACGAGCGCACGGGTCAGTTCGGGGCCGGACTCGACGGCCGCCACGATCTCGAAGCCGTAGGCCTCCAGCATCCGGACCAGTCCGTCACGCAGCAGGAAGAGGTCTTCCGCTAGGACAACACGCACGGGATCTCCATCGTCACCATGGTGGGGCCGCCCACGGGGCTGCTGACGGCCAGGACGCCGTCGAAGGTACCGAGCCGCCGCTCGACCCCGGCCAGTCCCGAGCCGCCCCCGACCGCCGCACCGCCCCCGCCGTTGTCGGTGACGGTGACCCGCAGCCTGCCGTCGGTGTGGTGCAGGTCGACCCAGATCCGGGCGGCGCCGGAGTGCTTGACGGCGTTGGTGAGCACCTCGCCGACCGCGAAGTAGGCCGCCGACTCCACCGGCGCCTCGGCCCGGCCGGGCAGCTCCACGCTCACCTCCGTCGGCAGCGGCAGCCTGAGCGCGAACGCCCGTACGGCGTCGCCGAGTCCACGCTCGGCGAGGACCGGCGGATGGATGCCGCGCACCAGGTCGCGCAGCTCCTCCAGGGCGTCGGCGGAGTTCCGGCGGGCCTGGGCGAGCAGCCGCTTCGCCTGGGCGGGGTCGCGCTCGACCAGCATCTCGATGGTGCCGAGGTCCATGCCCATCGCGACGAGCCGCGCCTGCGCGCCGTCGTGCAGGTCCCGCTCGATCCGGCGCAGCTCGGCGGCCGAGGTGTCCACCGCGTCCTGCCGCGTCTCGGTCAGCACCCTCACCCGCTCGGCGAGTTGGTCCCGGTCGCCGCCGAGGACGGCCCGCACGAGCCGGAAATGAGCGGTGAGCAGCCGCGGGGTGAAGCGCCAGGCGACGGCGAGGACACCGGCGCCGACCACGGCGGCGCCGAGGGCGGAGACCTGCCCGGTGATCGGCACGAAGGCGTACCAGTAGACGTCGCCCGGCTCGCGCACGTACGCCCGCCACAGCCCGGCCGCGAGCAGGAACCCCTCGAACGGGAAGATCAGCAGCATGGCCGGGAGCAGCGCGGTGACGAAACCCGCCGTCATGTCCACCGGCAGCCACAGCAGGTCCCGCCGGGTCCACGGGTCGCGCAGCAGGAGCAGGGTACGGGTCCACGGCCTGGTGCCGGGCGGCACGGGCCGGTACGCCGACGGGATGAGCACCCCGCACCACTCGGCCGCGAGCCTCCTGCGGGCGTCCGCCAGCGCCCGTACGCCGGCCAGGACCGCCGGAGTCGTGAAGAGCCCGACGCCGAGCGGGACGAGCGCGACGGAGACGAGGGTCAGGGCGAGGAACGCCACGCTGAAGGGCAGCACGACCAGGGCCAGGATCAGTCCCTGGACGGCGGCCAGCACGACCTCTCGCGCGCGGGCCCGTGTCGCTTGGCGTCCGGTGTCGGTGTTCATGGCGTCAGTCTCGCCGACGGCCGCACACCGGGTCAGTCGTCCAAGGCCCCCTCTTCGAGGGTGGTGCCAGATACACCCCGCACCGCGTCCAGCACCCTCGCCTCCACCTCCGGGGCCACGCCCGGGGCGGCCCGGTCCGGGCGCCGCGGGGCCGTGCCCCCGATCCGCGTGAGCCAGCGCCAGGTGTCGGCGACGGTCGCGTCGACCGGCCGGCACACCAGCCCGGTGGCCACCGCCCGGGAGACGTCGGCGCGGTGCACGGCGTCGTACGTCTCGCCGCCCGGCGGGGCCCACACCGGCAGCCCGGTCCACGGCTCGATCCCGGCGGCCAGGATCACCTCCGGGTCGGTCCAGCGCAGTTCGGCGTCGGCGCCGGTGGCCCGCACGCACGCTTCGAGCAGTTCGCCCATGGTGGTGTGGCCGGGCGGTGCCACCAGGTTGTACGGCCCGCTCGACTCCCGCTCCACCGCGCCGACGATCCAGTCGGCGAGGTCGCGCACGTCGATGAACTGGATCGGCACGTCTCGCGGCCCGGGCGCCAGGACCGGGCCACCGCGGGCGATCCGGGTCAGCCACCAGGGCAGCCGGCCGATGTTCTCGTGCGGGCCGAGGATCAGCCCGGCCCGCACCAGCAGCGAGTCCCGCTCGCCGAAGGCCGCCATGGCGGCCAGCTCGCCACCGCGTTTGTCGCGCGGGTAGTCGCTCGCCCCGGCATCGGCGGCGGCCCCCGCCACCAGCGGAGCGTCCTCGGCGGCTCCGGGCGGCGAGGGCCAGGCGTACACGGACCGGCTGGAGACGTACACATACCGTCCGGTCCGGCCCCGCAGCAGCCGGGCCGCCGCCAGTACGGCTCGCGGCGCCGCGGACCAGGTGTCCACCACGGCGTCCCAGCGGCCGTCGTGGTCGGCGAGGGCGGCGAGGCCGGCGGCGGTGGCGCGGTCGCCGTGCAGCGCCCGTGCGCCGGGCGGGGGCCGGTGCCGTCCCCGGTGGAAGACGGTCACCTCCCAGCCGCGCCCCAGGGCGGCCGTCACGACCGCCCGCCCCACGAACTCCGTACCGCCCAGCACCAGAAGTCTCATGCCGGTGATCGTGCCCGGCCGGGGCGCCGGCCGGTAGGGGAGTCTGCCGCCGGCAGAGCGGTCAACGGGTCGTCGGCGGGGTGTACTTGTAGCCGACCCGGCGAACCGTCTGGATGGCCTTGCGGTGCTGTGCCCCCAGCTTGCGGCGCAGCCGGGCGATGTGCACGTCGACGGTGCGGCCGTCGCCGACGTGGCCGTAACCCCACACCGTGGTGACGAGCTGGTCGCGGGTGTGCACCCGGTGCGGGTGGGCCACCAGGTGCGCGAGCAGCTCGAACTCCAGGTAGGTCAGGTCGAGGTCCTGGCCGTCGACGCTGGCGGTGCGCCGCACGGGGTCGATGCGCACCAGCGGTTCGGAGCCCGCCGGCGTCGCCCCGGCCCCCGGGGCCGGCGTCCGGTCCGGCACCGCGACCGGCGGGAACGGCGGCCGCTGGTCGGCCGGGACCAGCACCAGGTAGCCGACCATCGGCGGCTGGCCGGGCAGGGTGGGCAGGGTGTGCTGCGGCGCGGGCAGCCAGGTGGCGCCCGGGGGCAGGAAGTCCGCGACGTCGACCACCTCGTCCCGGTCTACGGCGCGCAGCCGGTGCCGGGTGCCGTTGGCAGGGGCGGTCAGGGTGGCGGTGGAGACGGAACGGGAGGTCGCCATGAGGGATCAGCTCTTTCGCGCGAGAGGTTCGTCGGGCAGGACGACGGCCGCGATTCGTGGTCGGGCGCGCCGAGGGGACGTACGTCGTTTCGCGCTGGCCGGAGGCCGGGGGTTACGGCTTCAGAGGGCCCGCGCGGTCATCGCGCGGCAACACACCCGGTCGAAGTCGTGGTGCTGACGGGAAGGCCAGAAGGGCTTGAGGTCATGGCGACCCGTCGCGTGGTACTTCTGAAAGCTGGCCATGCGCCCATTGAAGCAGAGAAGGCCGCCGGTCAGGACCCCGCTCTCACTGCTTGGACGCTTCCTTGGCGTGAAGTTGACGTTGCGGGTCATCCGCCACCCGAACTCCCTTGCAGGTCAGGGCTCTATCGGACGTTCCAGGCGTCCGGATGGCCGTCTCACCATGCGGACAGGGGGGTGCGGGGCCGGGCCGCCGGGCGCGCGAGAGGGGGCGCCCGCCGTGTCGGCGGACGCCCCCTCTCGGAACCGGGCTCGGGTGGTGCGGACGGCTCAGACCTGGCCGGCCTTCTCCAGTGCCGCGCAGCAGGTGTCCACCAGCAGGCGGGTCACCACGTACGGGTCGACGTTGGCGTTCGGACGGCGGTCCTCGATGTAGCCCTTGCCGTCCTTCTCCACCTGCCACGGGATGCGCACGGAGGCACCGCGGTCGGAGACGCCGTAGGTGTACTCGTCCCACGGGGCGGTCTCGTGCAGACCCGTCAGCCGCTCGTCGATGCCGGCGCCGTAGTTCTTCACGTGGTCCAGCGGCTTGGAGCCCTCGCCGAGCGACTCGCACGCGGTGATGATCGCGTCGTAGCCCTCGCGCATGGCCCGGGTGGAGAAGTTGGTGTGCGCGCCCGCGCCGTTCCAGTCGCCCTTGACCGGCTTCGGGTCGAGGGTCGCGGAGACGCCGAAGTCCTCGGCGGTGCGGTACAGCAGCCAGCGGGCCACCCACATCTGGTCGGAGACCTCCAGCGGGGCGAGCGGGCCGACCTGGAACTCCCACTGGCCGGGCATGACCTCGGCGTTGATGCCGGAGAGGCCGAGGCCCGCCTTCAGGCAGTTGTCCAGGTGGGCCTCGACGACGTCGCGGCCGAAGATCTCGTCGGCGCCGACACCGCAGTAGTAGCCGCCCTGGGGGGCCGGGAAGCCGTTCTCGGGGAAGCCCAGCGGACGGGTGCCCTCGAAGAAGGTGTACTCCTGCTCGATGCCGAAGATCGGCTCCTGCGCGGCGAACCGCTCGGCGCTCTCGGCCAGCGCGGCCCGCGTGTTGGAGGGGTGCGGGGTCATGTCCGTGTCCAGGACCTCGCACAGCACCAGGATGTCGTCGCCGCCGCGGATCGGGTCGGGACAGGTGAAGACCGGCTTGAGCACGCAGTCCGAGGAGCGGCCCTCGGCCTGGTTGGTGGAGGAGCCGTCGAAGCCCCAGACCGGCAGCGTCCCCAGGCCGGCCGGAGCACCCGCGATGATCTTCGTCTTGGAACGGAGCTTGGCCGTCGGCGCGGTGCCGTCGATCCAGATGTACTCGGCCTTGAACGTCACGGGGGCATCCTTCGGGGTGGTTCGGGCGCACTTCGCGGGTGCCGCGGCGCTGCGGCACGGGGCCGCTCGATCTACCGGGAGCTTGTCAACGGGCGGTTTCCCGTCCGTTGCCCGTATGTGAACCCCGTGTTACCCAGCCGTTGTGTGGCGCGGCTCACCCGTCCCGCTGCTCGTGGCCGCGAACAGCGGGACCCGTGGTGTCGGTGGACCTCACCCCACCTTCTCGATCACCGCATGGCGGATGAGGAACTTGCCGGGCTCGCGCACCTGCTCGAAGGCCGCGTTGTTGAGCAGCACGCAACTGCCGGAGACGGAGGTGACCTTCACCGTCGTGGACTTGTTGTTGTCCAGGTTGGTGACCTTCAGGGTCGTCCCGGCCGGGAACTGGCCGCTGGACGCGGCCGGAGCCCCGCCCTCGCCCGAGAGCGTCACCGTGGAGCCCTTGCACACCTGCTGACCGGAGGCCGCCGCACCGCCACCGCCTCCCGCGCCGCCGTTCTGCGCGGGCGGGGCGCTCTGCGCGGGCGGAGCGCTCTGGGCGGGCGGGGCGCTCTGGGCGGGTGAGGCGCTCTGGCCGCCCCCGGCCTGCCCCGTCTGGGAGTCCTGAGCCGACTCCCCGACGGTGCAGCCGGCGGCCTGCTGCTGGACCTTGATCTGGGCGATGACCGCCTCGCGGTTGGCGATCCGCGCGTTCGACTGCGCGTCCGGACGCGCCTTCTGGTCCGCGATGAACCGCTCGTTGTTGCCGAGGGCCGTGGCCAGCCCCTGGCAGGTGGTCGACTCACCGGCCGACAGCGTCCTCGCGTGCTGCGGGCTCTGCGCGGCGTTCGAGGTCGTGGCCAGTGCGAAGGCCCCGCCGCCCGCCACCGCCGCGGCGCTGACGAGCAGCGCGATCTTCTTCTTCGGACCGAGAGTTCTCCTGCGCGACATGCGCGCCTCCTGAAGAGGTAGAGGGAGCGTACGTCGCTAGGTACGGGATGCCGGACGGGGTTGCTCAGCGGCCGCGGTCTTCGCACAAGTAACGTGCGTCACATGGAACTTGATCGCGAGCCGACCCTCAACGACCCCGGGAGAGGGCCTCCCGTACCGCGTCCTCGGTGCGGGCCACCAGCGCCGTGCCGTCGTCGGCGGTGATGATCGGACGCTGGATGAGCCGGGGATGCGCGGCGAGTGCGGCGATCCACCGGTCCCGCGCGGTGTCGTCCCGCGGCCAGTCCGCGAGTCCCAGCTCCTTGGCGGCCGGCTCCTGGGTGCGTGTGATGTCCCACGGTTCGAGTCCCAGCCGCTCGAGTACGGCCCTGATCTCGTCCTGGCTCGGCACGTCCTGAAGGTACCGGCGCACGGTGTACCCGGCCCCCTCGGCATCGAGCACGCCGATCGCGGCACGGCACTTCGAACAGGCCGGATTGATCCAGATCTCCATGCGGGACACGGTACGCGAGAACCGTCTTCCCCTCGCGTCACGAGGGCCCCGAAAGCCCTTGTGGCCAGGGGCTTTTGTCAGTGGTGGGTCGTAGAATGGAAGCAGTGTTCGAGGGCATCGCCGGAGCCCGCCGGTGGTGCCCTGACCGCGACAGGAGGATGCCCGTGCCCGCTGCCGCCCTCAAGCCGAAGCCGCTGCCGACCCAGTCCACCGCCAAGCGTCCCGTGCTGTTCGACTCGCCCTACGAGCCCGTGGTGAAGCGGCCGCTGCCCGCCGGGCGCCCGCGCGAGTGGTACGTCACGCACAACCGGCGCCTGAAGGCCATGCGCCTGGCCATAGCCCTGCTCGACTCCGGGGTCCATCTGCCGGGCCAGGCCCGCGACGAGACGATCCGCGCGACGGCGCTGGAGATCGGGATGCGCCCGCCGTCGGACACGACGTGCCACATGGTGCGGGCGTTCATGCGCTACAGCCGGTGAGACCGGCGCCGGGTGCCCTGCCGACCGCGGGACACCCGGCACCTTCCCGCACGTCCGCTACCCGGCTTCGGCGCTGTCCGGAGCCGTGAGCAGGGCGGCCACGAACCGCCGTCGGTCCTCGGCGTGGTCGCGGAACCACAGGCCCAGCCAGTGCTCCGCGTCGGGGATGTCGAGGCGCGTGGGCGAGGCGCGGGCCGACAGCGCCTCCCACACCGCCTGGGTCACGGCCGGCGGAATGATCGTGTCGGTGCCCGGCACCGCCAGCACCGCCCGGCCCTCGTACGCCCTGAGCGCGTCCAGGGCGGGGGAGGCGCGCCAGCCGTCCGGCTCCCGGAGGATCGCGCTGAACCGGCCGTCGCCGTCGCCGAAGGGCACGTCCCAGGCCTCGGGGGCGTAGACGGCGGGCGCGCACAGGCCGACGGCCGCGACCCGGCGCCCATGCAGCGCCACGAGGTCGGCGACCGTCTGCCCGCTCATGCTGAAGCCGACCAGCACCAGCGGATCGTCCGCCGGCGCGTGCGCGTCGAGCACCGCCGCCGCCTGCTCGAACCGCCGCCGCAGGCTCAGCTCCGCGAGCGGGCCACTGCTCTCTCCGTGGCCCGAGAAGTCGAACGCCAGGGCCCGGCAGCCCTGCGCGGCGAACTCCTCCAGCAGTGGCAGAAGCCGTTCCTTGCTGCCGTTGCCGGCGCCGTGCAGCAGGAGCACGGTGGCCCGGCCCGGCGGCCCGGCGGCGACCCCGCCCAGACGTTCGCCCTCGTGGTCGTACCAGAACGCGTCGTATGCGAAAGCGTGCCGGGTGTCGGCGGGGGATTCGGTCATGGGCGCCATTCACTCACGCACGGCGCGCACCGGGAAAACGGGGTGCGGCCGGGGGAGGGCGCTCCCTACGCTGAACAAACGGCGCGAAGCCGACATCTCCCGGACGGCCGCCGCCGACCCTTGCCGCAAGCACTCGCACCACGGAGGTCGCCATGCGAGGCATCGTCGCCACCGGCACCGTCGTCCTGGTCGTTCTCGGGTTCGCGAACCACCTCTGGTGGCTCGCCGCCGTCGCACTGCTCTGTCTGTACGCCAGGCACGGGCGTGGTTCGCCCGGTCCGCCACCCCCGCCCGCCGGCGCCGCCCCCGACAGCTACCGGGCCTACCGTGAGCGCCGGGACCGGCAGGCGCGGTGGGAGCGCCGCTACCGGCGGGAGCGGCCCTTGGAGACCCGGCGTCAGGAGCGGAGGCAGGGCGGCTGAACCGGGGTGGCACGGTCACAGGCCCGGGGCGCCCCATACCGGGAACCAGCGGTTCAGGTCCTGCTCGAGCCGCAGATCGTTCGTGAGCGCCGCCTTCACCCGCAGCTCCAGGGCGTTGTCCCGCCGCTCGGCGGCACCGGGCAGCGGAGCGAACGGGTAGAAGGTGCCGCGCTTGTACAGATAGACGAGCGCCAGCCGCCGGCCGGCGTCGTCCCTGAAGCCCGCCAGCGAGCACAGCAGTTGGGGGCCGAAGCCGTTGACCTCCATCGAGCTGTTCACCGCGTGCAGGTCGTTGACCAGCTGCGGCAGCTGGTCCGGGTCCCGTCGGGACACCAGCCACGAGTAGCCGTAGTCGTCCTGGCGCAGCTCCACCGGCGGGCCGGTGCGGTCGGCGTCCGCGTCGAGCAGCGCCTGGACCTCCCGGTGGGTCTGCTCGAAGGCCGCGCCCTCCACCGTGGCGAAGCACACCGCACCCTCGCCGGTCGGCGTGAAGCCGGCCGCCGCCTGGAGGGTGACGGCCGCCGAGGGCAGTCCGAAGAGCTGATCGAGATCGGGTGCGACCGGTTTCGTACGCCCCAGCAGGATGTCCAGCAACCCCAACGCTCAGCCCGCCTTCCGCAGTGCCATGTGCCGCCGGCGTCCAGCCTTCCTCAGTCCGCCGTTTTCGGGACGGCGGCCTCGCCCAGCTCCGTGGAGATCCGGCCCAGTTGGTCCAGCCGCTGTTCCAGGGTGGGGTGGGTGGAGAAGAACCGCTCGATGCCGGGCTCCTTGCCGGTCGCCGGGGTGAAGTAGAACGCGTTGAACGCCTGGGCGGTGCGCAGGTCCTTGGTCGGGATCCGGGCGATGTCCCCGGAGACCTTGGTGAGCGCCGACGCCAGTGCCGAGGGCCGGCCCGTCAGATGGGCGGCGGCGCGGTCGGCGGCCAGCTCCCGGTACCGCGACAGCGCCCGGATCAGCAGGAAGCTGAGCGCGTACACGGCCGCCGAGACGCCCAGCACGACGGCGAGGACGGCGGCGGTGTTCTGGTCCCTGCGCCCGCCGCCGAAGACCTGCGAGTAGAAGGCGAACCGCACGATCAGTCCTGCGATCACCCCGAGGAAGGAAGCGATCGTGATCACGGCGACGTCCTTGTGCGCCACGTGCGACAGCTCGTGCGCGAGCACGCCCTCCAGCTCGGCCGGCTCCAGGCGGCGCAGCAGCCCCGTGGTCACACAGACCACTGCGTGATCGGGGTTGCGCCCGGTGGCGAACGCGTTGGGCATGTCCATCGTGGACACGGCGACCACCGGCTTGGGCATGTCCGCGATCGCGCACAGCCGGTCGACGACCGCGTGCAGCTGCGGATACTCCTCGCGTTCCACGACCCGCCCGTGCATGGCGAACATCGCGATCCGGTCGGAGAACCAGAACTGCGCCACGAACATCGCCCCGATCAGGACGACGACCAGAAGCCAGGACTTCAGCAGCACGATCAACGCGGCGACGAAGCCCACGTACAGCAACCCGAGCAGGAACAGCGTGAGACCCATGCGCACGGTCAGCCGCCGGTCGCTCCGGAAGCGGCTCTGCATCTTGCATCACCCCGCAGTCAGGCACTCGTCCCGCTGTCCAGTGTGCACCTGCCGACGGCCATGGGGAGGTCGCGATCGACCCTAGGAGCAGCAAAGGCTGCGGACCCGCCCACGGAGCCGGCCGGGGGGTCCCCCGAGCGGCCCCGCCGGCTCCGGCTCCGACGGGGTGATGACCGCCCGTAGCCGCACGACGCCGGACCGGAACAGAGCTGCGGCGCCCCGCCCCCGGCGGGTCTAGAACGGGTGCGTCTGCGCGTACCCGATCAGGATCATCACCGCGGCCACGCAGCCGATCACCACGGCCGTCGACGCCCAGGGCGCCCGGCGGCGCGAGTGGGCCGGGCCCGGGTCGGCGCGGAACGGCGCCGGGTTCGGAGGGTTCTCCTTCCAGCGGGCGGCGAGCATCCGGGCCCGGGCCGAGGGCTCCTTGTGCTCGGCCGAGTTCGCCCATATGTGGTCGAACTCGCCGTCCCAGTCGTGCTGTTGTGTCATCCCCGTGCAACCTCTCTCGTCCGGCAGGGTCAGGGAGGATGATCCCCCGGAGGGAGGAAGGCCCGAAAGGGGGGGGCTCAGCCCAGCGCGGCGGCGGAGGGGACGACGACGCCGTACAGATCCTCGATCGTCGCGAGCGCGCCGTGATGGACCTGCTCGGCGGAGACCTCGGCGACGGCGGTCCGCAGCGGCCGTGTGGCGCTGGCGTCCGCGACCACGGTGGGCCGGTTGCCGCGCAGGAAGGCGCCCTGGGCGGTGAAGGCGACGCACATGTGGGTCATGAAGCCGGCGATGATCACGTCCTTGTGCCCGGCGGCGTCCACGTGCTCGGCCAGGTCGGTGTCGAGGAACGCGTTCGGCACCTGCTTCACGACCACGGCCTCGCCCTCGACCGGCGCGACCTTCGGGTGGATCTGCCCGATCTCGGCGCGGATGTCGTACGGGGTGCCCTCACCGCCGTCGTTGACGACGTGCACGACCGTCGCGCCCGCCGCGCGCGCCCGGGCCAGCAGGTCCGCGCCGGCGTCGAGCGCGGCCTGCCAGCCGGTCAGCTCCATGACGCCCCGGGTGTAGGTGTTCTGGTAGTCGATCAGGATCAGTGTCGAGTCCGCGAGCGAAGCCGGGGTCTGGTCGAAGCCGTTGAGTTCACGCAGAGTTGTCGTTGCCATGTCCGCAACGCTATGAGCGGCACCCCGATGGCGGCAATGTCATGTAACTTGCAGATACAGACATCCCATGGGGAGGGGCCCCGGTGAGCGGCGTCCATCGGTTCATCGTTGTCCTGCTGTTCGAGGGCGTCGACCTGCTCGACGTCACCGGCCCGCCCGAGGTGTTCGCCCTGCTGCGCCGGGAGACGGACGACGCGAGCGGCTACCACGTCGTCCTGGCCGCCGAGACCCTGGATCCCGTCACCACCTCGGCCGGGGTGCGCGTGCTGCCCGACCTCACCTTCGAGGACGTGGCGGCGCGCGGCATCGACACCCTGCTGGTGCCCGGCTCGGTGGAGGTCGACGACCAGCGCCGGGTGCACGCCCTCACCGACCCGGGCCTGGTCCGCTGGGTGAAGACCCTCGCCGGCCGCGCCCGACGCGTCGCCTCCGTCTGCGTGGGGGCGCATCTGCTCGCGGCCGCCGGGCTGCTCGACGGCAAGCGCGCCACCACCCACTGGTCGACCGCGCAGCAGCTCGCCGCCGACCACCCGTCGGTGGAGGTCGACGCCGACCCCATCTTCATCCGCGACGGCGCGGTGTGGACCGGCGCCGGCATCACCGCCTGCCTGGACCTCTCCCTCGCCCTGGTCGCCGAGGACTTCGGCGAGGCCGTCGCGCTGCGCGTCGCCCGGCAACTCGTGATGTACCTCAAGCGGCCCAGCGGCCAGAGCCAGTTCAGCGTGCCGATCGATCCCGTCTCCACCACCCGGCGCATGGACGAGCTGCGCCGCCACGTCACCCAGCACATCACCGCACCGCTCACCGTCGCCGACCTCGCCGCCCACGCCCATGTGAGCGAACGCCAGCTGACCCGGCTGTTCAAGACGGAGCTGGGGACGACCCCCGCGTCGTACATCGAGGCGGCCCGCGTGGAGGCGGCCCGCAACCGGCTGGAGTCCACCGACGACACCCTGGAGCGCGTGGCGTCCGTCTGCGGCTTCAACACGGTCGACACCCTCATCCGAGCCTTCCGTCGCAAACTGGGCACGACCCCGACGGAGTACCGCAGCCGCTTCCGGCACACTGGCTGATAGCCTGCCGCAGTTCAGGCACGGTCCCAGCGGACCCGGTTCGACCGGCCGCGACCAGGCGGCGACGCGGCTACACCCGGGGAGCGCGCAGTGCCTGCGAGAGCGCGCTCATCGTGATGTCGATGACCGTGTGGAGCTGCTTCGGACTCGCCCCGGCCCTGCTCATCACGGCCAGTGACTGGTTGACCGCCGCGATGTGAACGGCGAAGTCGTCGGCGTCGCTGTCGGACAACTTCGCGGCGATCAAGGCGGTCCGCAGCCGCGCACGCTGAAAGCCCAGAGCTTCGATCGCGCGCGTGGCGATGGCGGGGCTCAGTACCGGTATCGACATCGCGGTTTGGGCGACCAGGCATCCGTCCGGCAGGTCGGGGTCGGCGATGCGCTCCAGTGTGACGTCGAAGAACGCCCGTACTGCCCGCAGCGGCTCTTCGAACGCGCCCGAAAGGGCCTGGTCGTACCTGTCTCCATACCGCGTGGCGTAGCGGTCCAGGCAACGCGAGTAAAGCGCGTCCTTGTCGCCGAGTGAGGAGTAGATGGAACTGCGGTTCAGTCCGGTCGCCCTGGAGAGGTCGTCGAGAGATGTGGCGGCGTACCCGGCTCGCCAGAACTGGACCATCGCCGCGTCGAGCGCAACGTCCACGTCGAACTGCTTCTTCCCGGCCATCGCGCACGCACCTCGTTCTCGAACTGGGGCCAAGCCGTTGTGGCCCGGCTCATCGTATCTTGAACTGGATAGTTCAAGATGGGTTAGACTCGACGGATGACCGATGCCGCAACCGCCGCGAAGCACTCTTCGGGCCGGAACCCCATCTCCGCGTTGCCGCTCCACGACCTCGCGGGCTTCACTCACCGCTGGGTCGACGCGGGAGGCATCCGACTTCACGCGGTGGAAGGCGGTCGGCCGACCGGCCCCACCGTCGTCCTGCTAGCCGGATTCCCGCAGACCTGGTGGGCCTGGCGCAGGGTGGCGCCGGGCCTTGCCGAGCGATTCCACGTGATCGCGATCGACCTGCCAGGACAAGGCCACTCCGACCGCCCCAGCGACGGCTACGACACGCACACCGTCGCTTCGCGCGTGCAGGCCGCGGTGACCGCGCTCAACGTGCCGAAGTACTGGCTCGTCGCCCACGACATCGGGGCCTGGGTCGCCTTCTCACTGGCCCTGACGTACGAAGAGCACCTGCACGGTGTCGCTCTGCTCGACGCCGGCATTCCCGGCATCAGCCTCCCGGACGCCATCCCGACGGATCCCGACCGGGCTTGGAAGACCTGGCACTTCGCTTTCCATCTGGTGCCAGATCTTCCCGAGACACTGCTCGCCGGACGCGAGCGTGACTACATCGGCTGGTTCTTGAAGGCCAAAACACTGTCCCCGGAGACGTTCGACAGCGCCGAGATCGACCATTACGCCGCCGCAGTCGCCGCGGAGGGCGGTCTTCGAGCGGCTCTCTCCTACTACCGCGAGGCCACGGAATCGGCGCGCAGGAACCATGATGCTCTCGGACGACGGCACTTGACCGTCCCGGTCCTGGGAATCTCCAGCTCCCACGGCTCGATCCCCGACATGGCCGCTTCCATCAGCCCCTGGGCGGACAACACGACCGGTGTCGTCATCCCGCGTTCCGGACACTTCATCCCTGACGAGCAGCCCGCCGCGGTCGTGGACGCGTTGACCGCGTTCATCGCTTGATCGCTGGTGCGCCTTTGGCGCGGGACGAGTGGGCCGACCGGTGGAATGCGTGCAGCCATCCCGGTGCAATGCGTGCAGTGATCGCGTGGATCACTCGGTGCACCGCGCGGATCACTCGGAGCATGGTGATCGGATCCCGGTGCGCAGCCAGGAAGGTGATCATGTGACGACTTCCCCAGGGCCCGACCCGGGGGCCGGCACCGGCGCGTACGTGATGGTGCGCAGAGGCCTGAGACGCGCACGCTCGCGGCCGGAAATGGGATGGGTTGTGCTGGTCCTGCTCGCGACGGCGCTCCCCGTGGGCTGGTGTGGCTTCCAGGACTTCAGGCAGGCTCTGACCTTCGCGGGGTGCGTCACCGGAGCGGCCCTCATGATGGCGGCTCTCATCATGCTCGTGGGCATCGGCGCGGTCGTGGACTGCTGGGGGCGCGGGCCGAGTTCCAACTTTCGAGTGGTCGCGCTGATCTCCACCGGCGTAGCGCTGCTGACGAACATCTTGCTCGCGTTACAGACGTGGAATGACGGCGAGAAACTCTGCTATCAGGTCCTGACCATCGTGCTCAGCGTCAGTTCGCTGTCCACCGTCGTCCTGGTGTGGCGACGACTGGATGAGATCCCCGCTCCGAAGCGAGTGGCCGCGGCACTGATCATCTCCACGCTCGTAGCGGTAGCCAATTTCGGCTACCAGTACCTTTTCCAGCCGTATCGGCGCGAGGCCACCCCGCTCGTGCAGCTGAACCCGGGCAAGGCGGTGCTCAGCGCGGACGGCAAGGTGTTTTCCGTGCCGGTCGACATCAAGCTCGTGAATCACAGCGATATGGGCTTCTACGTGCTGGGCGCCGAGTTCCACGCCATGGGGGAGAACGTGACGGTGAGCCCGAGGGACCAGGCGCCGGCGAAGTGGCGACAGGAAGCCGAGCAATGGTCCAAATACCGGGAGAAGCACCCGCTCACCCGCAGGGAGGTCTACCAGCCGGGCAAGCTGGTGGCGGCGCAGCCGTGGCTGCCCCCCGGAAATTGGGTCGAAGGGAACGACGAGTCGGTCACGCGGACCGTTGTTCAGCTTCCCAGCGACACGAATTTCGACAAGCTGACGTTCTACGCCACCCTGAGCCTGGCGCGTAAAGACCGGCTCGTTATGGATCATTTCGGAGGTCTTACATACTCCTGGCGCGGCGTTGCCATGCCCCCATGGATGAACCAAAAAGAGGTCGACACCGTCATCCAAACGGCCGAGATGCAAGAAAACAATGCGATCGATCAACTGACGAGAAAAGAGCGCCGCGTCACTACCTACTGGGGGTTTGGCCCACACGGTGTGGACGTGCTGGCGGTCATCGCGCCGGTAGGCGAGGAAAACCGTACGGCCTCCGAGCAGACGAACCGCGGGGTACGGAGCCGCTACGGTCTGATCGACGTCTATGCGGGCCCGATCGAGGAAACGCTCGACGAGATCAAGGCCCGGCGCTGACCAGCCGAAACGCCGTCGGGGGGGGCGGCCCCGGGGGGGGGGGCCGCCCCCCCCCCCCCCCCCGCCCCGCCGCCCCCCCCCCCCCCCCCGGGCGGCGCCGCCCCCGGGGGGGGGGCCCCCCCCCCCCCCCGGCCCACAGACGGCCCAGGAGCGCGGTTACCCGCTCTGACCTGGGGCGATATCACACGTCGAAGTACAGCTCGAACTCGTGCGGGTGCGGGCGGAGCTGCAGGGGGGCGATCTCGTTCGTGCGCTTGAAGTCGACCCACGTCTCGATCAGGTCCGGGGTGAAGACGTCGCCCTGGAGCAGGAACTCGTGGTCGGCCTCCAGCGCTTCGAGGACGGCGCCCAGCGAGGTGGGGACCTGGGCCACGTTGGCGTGCTCCTCGGGAGCCAGCTCGTAGAGGTCCTTGTCGATCGGCTCGGCCGGCTCGATCTTGTTCTTGATGCCGTCCAGGCCCGCCAGCAGCAGGGCCGAGAAGGCCAGGTACGGGTTGCCGGAGGAGTCCGGGGCGCGGAACTCGACGCGCTTGGCCTTCGGGTTGGAACCGGTGATCGGGATACGCATCGCCGCGGAGCGGTTGCGCTGCGAGTACACCATGTTGATCGGCGCCTCGAAGCCCGGCACCAGGCGGTGGTAGGAGTTCACCGTCGGGTTGGTGAAGGCGAGCAGCGCCGGGGCGTGCTTGAGGATGCCGCCGATGTAGTAGCGGGCGGTGTCCGACAGGCCCGCGTAACCGGCCTCGTCGTAGAACAGCGGGTCGCCGTTGCTCCACAGCGACTGGTGCACGTGCATGCCCGAGCCGTTGTCGCCGAAGATCGGCTTCGGCATGAAGGTCGCGGTCTTGCCGTTGCGCCAGGCCACGTTCTTCACGATGTACTTGAAGAGCTGCAGGTCGTCGGCGGCGGCGAGCAGGGTGTTGAACCTGTAGTTGATCTCCGCCTGGCCGGCGGTGCCCACCTCGTGGTGCTGGCGCTCGACCTTCAGGCCGTTCTTCTCCAGCTCAAGGGAGATCTCGGCACGCAGGTCGGCGAAGTGGTCGACCGGCGGGACCGGGAAGTAGCCGCCCTTGTAGCGGACCTTGTACCCGCGGTTGTCCTCCAGCGCGCCGGTGTTCCAGGCGCCCGCCTCGGAGTCGATGTGGTAGAAGGACTCGTTCGCGCTGGTCGCGAAGCGCACGGAGTCGAAGACGTAGAACTCGGCCTCCGGACCGAAGTACGCGGTGTCCGCGATACCGGTCGAGGCGAGGTAGGCCTCCGCCTTCTTCGCCACGTTGCGCGGGTCACGGGAGTACTGCTCGCCCGTGATCGGGTCGTGGATGAAGAAGTTGATGTTGAGGGTCTTGTCCCGGCGGAAGGGGTCCACACGCGCGGTGGTCAGGTCGGCACGCAGAGCCATGTCGGACTCGTGGATGGCCTGGAAGCCGCGGATCGAGGATCCGTCGAAGGCCAGCTCCTCGTCCGGGTCGAACGCCTCGACGGGCACCGTGAAGTGCTGCATGACGCCCGGCAGGTCGCAGAAGCGGACGTCGACGAACTTGACGTCCTCGTCCGCGATGAACTTCTTGGCCTCGTCGGCGTTCTGGAACATCCAGCTCCTCCTACTCCCGACCGTGCCGCCGGGGTGGTAGATCGTTCGTGCGGCCAGTGCGGTGGCCATACGCTGCCTCGACCCTAGGGACGGGTGATTTCTCGGGCGTGACCCGTTTGTTTCGCTGAAGTTAACCGGCCACGGGTCCACCGTAGCCCCCGCATACCCTCGATGAATCATCCGGAACCGGGCACAGTACCGTGGACGGGTGGACAACAGGCAGGCAATCGGATCGTGGCTCTCCGGGCCGCGCGCCGCCATGGAAGACGCCGGCGCCGACTTCGGTTACCGGGGCGAGCAGCTCGGGCTCCCCGAGGCGGGGCCGGACTCGATCGCCCGGCCCGGGCGGCGGCTGGGCGCACTGGCCGTGGACTGGGCGCTGAGCGTCCTGATCGCATACGGGCTGATCACCGACGGCTACCACGCCCCCACCACGGGCAACTGGGCGCTCGGCGTCTTCTTCGTCATGAGCGTCCTGACCGTCGGCACGATCGGCTTCACCCCGGGCAAGCGGCTCTTCCGCGTCCGGGTGGTGGCGCTGGAGACCGGCACCGTCAACCCGCTGCGCTCCCTGCTGCGCACCATCCTGCTGTGCCTCGCGATCCCCGCCCTGATCTGGGACCGGGACGGCCGCGGCCTGCACGACCGCCTCGCGAAGACGGTCGAAGTGCGGATCTGAGCCCCTCAGCGCGTACGCAGCACCGCCGCCAGGACCTCCCGCAGCTCGGCCTCCGGATCCGCGACGGCGCCGGCCGAGCGCCAGGCCACGAATCCGTCCGGCCGCACCAGCACCGCCCCGTCCGCCGTGATGCCGTGCGCCGCCGCCCAGTCGCAGCCCTGCGCGTCGTACGCCGGCCCGCCGTCCGCCCCCGCGCCGATCCGGTACGCCTCCAGCCGTACGCCGTCCGAGCCGGCCACGCGGCGGGCGGCCGTGTGCCAGTCCGCGCCCGCGCTCGACACGGCGTCGCTCAGCAGCACCGGGAAGCGCTCGTAGAGATCGAGCGTGGAGATCCGCTCGCCCCCGCGGCGCAGCCACAGGTGCGGGGCCCGGCTGCCCGGTTCCCCGGTCAGCCGCAGCCCCTCGGGCACGGCCGGCCCGGCCGGATCGGCGCCCACGACCGCGCCCCGCGGATAGCGGTAGCCGAGGACGACGTCGAGGATGCCGCCGCGCCTGCCGCCACCGATGCCGGGGGCCGGCGCGAACCCGGGGTGGCTGTGTTCCACGGAGCGGGCCGAGGCACGCGCGCTGGTGGCCAGGGCGACCGGCCGCCGCTCGGCGTCGTAGCTGTCCAGCAGCCCCGGGCCCGCCCAGCCGTCGAGGACGGCGGCCAGCTTCCAGGCCAGGTTGTGGGCGTCCTGGATGCCGGTGTTGGAGCCGAACGCGCCCGTCGGGGACATCTCGTGGGCCGAGTCGCCGGCGAGGAAGACCCGGCCGGACGCGTAGCTCTCGGCGACACGTTCGGCGGCACGCCATGACGCCTTTCCGGTGATTTCCACATCGAGGTCGAAGACACCGACGGCACCGCGAATGTGCCGCCGCAGGCGCTCCTCGGTGAACTCCTCCAGCCTCTCGCCGTGTTCCGGGTGCCAGGGGGCGTGGAAGACCCAGTTCTCCTCGTTGTCGATGGGCAGCAGCGCGCCGTCCGCCCCGGGCTCGGTGAGATAGCAGCAGATGAAGCGCCGCTCGCCCACGACGTCGGCGAGCAGCTTGGACCGGAAGGTGACGCTCACGTTGGCGAAGAGTTCACCCGGTCCGCCCTGCCCGATGCCCAGCCGCCCCCGCACCGGGCTGCGCGGGCCGTCGGCCGCGACCAGATAGTCCGCGCGGACCGTGTACATCCGGTCGCTGTCGCGGTCCCGGACCCACGCCGTCACTCCTTCGGGGTCCTGCTCGAAGGACTCCAGCTCGTGGAAGTAGCGCAGGTCGCCGCCGAGTGCCCGGGCCTCCTTCGACAGCACCGGCTCCAGGTCGTTCTGGCTGCACAGGCACCATCCCGTGGGGCTGAACCGGGCGAGCCCGCCGCCCGGGTCGATCTCCTTGAACAGCCACTGCCCGCCGTCGCCGGCCAGGGACGGGGTCTGCAGGATGCCGTGGTTGTCCGCGAGGAGCGAGGCCGCCGCCCTGATGTCCGGTTCGATGCCGGCTCCCCGGAACAACTCCATCGTCCGCACGTTGTTGCCGCGTCCGCGCGGGTGGACGGAGGTTCCGGGGTGCCGTTCGACGAGCAGGTGCCGTACGCCGAGACGGCCTAGGAACAGGGACAGGGACAGACCCACCAGAGAGCCGCCCACGACGAGGACGGGAACCTGGCGATCGGCTTTCTGCTGCATCAAGGGCTCCTGAGGCAGTGGCGGGGGTGTGGGACGCGTCGAAGTGTCCATGCCCTCTGGGAGGGCTTCCGCGGACTCAATCACCCACGTGGTTCACGCGAGTCGCGCGCACCGGGGGACCGGCACAGGATCAAGAAGCGCTGACGTCGCGTCATCGGCGGCCGGCGTCCGCTCTGCCCCCTGTGAAGGAGATGTGCGCAGCATGACCACCACGACGGAAAAGGTTTCGCAGAAGTCGACGCGGCAGGCGTCGAAACGGGTCTCCCAGTCCGTGTTCGACGGCTCCCGCCTCCGGGTCATCCTGCTGGTGGACGTGTACGACGGCGCCCAGCAGCAGTTCCTCGAGGCCTACGAGGAGATGGGCAAGCAGGTCGCGTCCGTCCCCGGGCACGTCAGCGACCAGCTGTGCCAGTCCATCGAGAACCCCTCCCAATGGCTCATCACCAGCGAGTGGGAGAGCGCCCCGCCGTTCCTCGCCTGGGTGAACAGCGAGGAACACGTGCGGATGGTGCAGCCGATGCACAGCTGCATCCGGGACACCAGGTCGCTGCGCTTCCACATCGTCCGCGAGACCGGGACCCAGCACCTGGACGCGGCGGACGCCCAGCGCCGGCTGCAGGCCGCCCCGCGCATCGGCGACGGTGTCATCCGGCACGCGCTCACCTTCACCGTGAAGCCCGGCAGCGAGAAGAAGGTCGCCGAGATCCTGGCGAACTACGACTCACCCCAGGCGCGGGTCGACGACGCCACCCGGCTGTGCCGCACCTCCCTGTTCATGCACGGCAACCGGGTGGTGCGGGCCGTCGAGGTGCGTGGCGACCTGCTCGCGGCACTGCGCCACGTCGCGAGCCAGCCCGAGGTGCGGGCCGTCGAGGAGGCCATCAACCCCTACCTGGAGGAGGACCGGGACCTGGACGACCAGGAGTCCGCCCGGGTGTTCTTCACCCGGGCGGCGCTGCCGGCCGTGCAGCACGCCACCGCGGAGGACGCCCCCGAGGGCGAGCGGTACGCCCTGTACTACCCGGCCCGCGCGGACAGCGGGATGCGGCTGGCCGAGATGCTCGCCCATCAGGACGAGCGGGCGGTGGACGACCCGGCGGACCCGGTCGTGCGCAGCACGATCTACCAGCGGGACGACGTCGTCGTACGGCTGATCGACCTGGCCCCCGGCTCGGGTCCCGACGCCGCCCTGCCGAAGGCGGGCCCCGAGGCCTCGCTGAAGGCCCTGCTGGACGGCGACCCCGTCCGGATGAAGCTCCTCACCGACCGCCGCTCGCCGGACGCCTGACCCCGTCAGACGCAGCAACCAACGGAGGAACGTCGTGATCAAACCCCTTCCGAAGATCGTGGACCTCAGCGAGGTCGAGCAGAACACCCGGCGCGGCGGCGACCTGCGCGCGATGCTCACCCCGGCGACGGTGGGCGCCACCAGCGGCTTCATGGGCGTGGCCATCGTGCAGCCCGGCGACCGCATCGGTGAGCACTACCACCCGTACTCCGAGGAGTTCGTATACGTCGTCTGCGGCCAGCTTGAGGTGGACCTCGACGGCGAGCCACACCCGCTGCGGCCCGAACAGGGTCTGATGATCCCGATGAACATGCGGCACCGGTTCCGCAACGTCGGCAACGTGGAGGCGCGGATCGTCTTCCACCTGGGCCCGCTGGCTCCGCGCCCGCAGCTCGGGCACGTCGACACCGAGGAGACGTCGGTCATCGGGGCGGCCGCGGTGGCCACCGAGCCCGCCGGGGCCCTCGCCGACCGGGGACAGGTCCGGTCATGACCCGGCGCGTGGCGGTCACCGGCATAGGCATCGTGGCTCCGGGCGGAATCGGCGTACCGGCGTTCTGGAATCTGCTCGCCGACGGCCGTACCGCGACGCGGGGCATCACGTTCTTCGACCCGTCCGGGCTCCGGTCCCGGATCGCCGCCGAGTGCGACTTCGACCCCATCGCGCACGGTCTGGACGCCGAGCAGGTCGAGCGGGCGGACCGGTACATACAGTTCGCCCTGGTAGCCGGCGCGGAGGCGGTGCGGGACTCCGGACTCGACCTCGGCCGGGAGGACCCCTGGCGGGTCGGGGTCTCGCTGGGCACCGCCGTCGGTGGCACCACCCGGCTGGAACACGACTACGTCCTGGTCAGCCACCGCGGCGAGCGCTGGGACGTGGACCACGCCGAGGCGGAGCCACAGCTGCACCGGGCGTTCTCGCCCAGCACCGTGGCCTCGGCCGTGGCGGAGCGCTTCGGCGCCCAGGGCCCGGTGCAGACCGTGTCCACCGGCTGCACCTCCGGCCTCGACGCCGTCGGGTACGCCTTCCACACCGTCCAGGAGGGCCGCGCCGACATATGCATCGCGGGGGCCTCGGACTCCCCGATCTCCCCGATCACCATGGCCTGCTTCGACGCGATCAAGGCCACGTCCCCCAACAACGACGATCCCGCGCACGCCTCCCGGCCCTTCGACAACAACCGTGACGGGTTCGTCATGGGCGAGGGCGGCGCGGTGCTCGTCCTGGAGGAGCTGGAGCACGCCCGGGCCCGCGGTGCCCACGTGTACTGCGAGTTCGGCGGCTACTCCACCTTCGGCAACGCCTACCACATGACCGGTCTGACCAAGGAGGGCCTGGAGATGGCGCGAGCCATATCGACCGCCCTCGACCAGGCGCGGCTCGACCCGACGGCGATCGACTACGTCAACGCGCACGGCTCCGGCACCCGGCAGAACGACCGCCACGAGACGGCGGCCGTGAAGCGGGCGCTCGGCCACCACGCCTACGACACCCCGATGAGCTCCATCAAGTCGATGGTGGGGCACTCCCTCGGGGCGATCGGCGCCATCGAGCTGGTCGCCTGTGTGCTGGCCCTCGCCAAGCAGGTCGTACCGCCGACCGCCAACTACGAGATTCCCGACCCCGAGTGCGACCTGGACTACGTCCCACGTGTCGCCCGTGAACGGAAGCTGACCAGCGTGCTGTCCGTGGGCAGCGGTTTCGGCGGCTTCCAGTCCGCGGTGATCCTGACCCGGCCGAGGGAGTGAGGACACGATGAGCGAACCACATGACCGGCGTGCGGCCGTCACCGGCATCGGGGTGGTCGCGCCCAACGGCACCAGCACCGACACCTTCTGGAAGGCCACCCAGGAGGGGCTCAGCGTCCTCGACCGGATCAGCCGCGAGGGCTGTGAGCACCTTCCCCTCCAGGTGGCCGGCGAGGTCCGCGCGTTCGACCCGGCCGCGACGATCGAGGAGCGCTTCCTCGTCCAGACCGACCGGTTCACGCACTACGCGATGGCCGCGGCCGACTTCGCGCTGGACGACGCCCGGCTCGGGCAGGCCGACACCTCCGACGCGCCGTACTCCATCGGCGTGGTCACCGCCGCCGGCTCCGGCGGTGGCGAGTTCGGCCAGCGCGAACTGCAGCGGCTGTGGGGCAAGGGCAGCCGGTTCGTGGGCCCCTACCAGTCCATCGCCTGGTTCTACGCGGCGAGCACCGGCCAGGTATCCATCCGCCGCGGCTTCAAGGGACCCTGCTCGGTCGTCGCCTCCGACGAGGCGGGCGGACTGGACGCCCTCGCGCACGCGGCGCGGGCGGTACGGCGCGGCACCGACGCCATCGTGGCCGGCTCCACCGAGGCGCCGCTCGCGCCGTACTCGATGGTCTGCCAGCTCGGTTACGAGGAGCTGAGCCGGGAGCCGGACCCGTCCCGGGCGTACCGCCCGTTCACCGACGCGGCGTGCGGATTCGTGCCCGCCGAGGGCGGCGCCATGCTCGTGGTGGAGTCGGTGGGCGCCGCCCGGGAACGCGGCGTCCCGGTCCGCGCGATCGTCGCCGGACACGGGGCCACCTTCACCGGTGCCTCCCGCTGGGCGGCGTCCCGCGAGGGCCTCGCCCAGGCGATCCGGCAGGCCCTGCGGGAGGCCGACTGCGCGCCCGAGGAGGTCGACGTGGTCTTCGCCGACGCCCTCGGGGTGCCGGAGGCCGACCGCGCCGAGGCGCTGGCGATCGCCGACGCCCTCGGCGGACACGGCGCCCGGGTGCCGGTCACCGCGCCGAAGACCGGAATCGGCCGCGGCTACTGCGCGGCCCCGGTGCTGGACACCGCGGCCGCCGTGCTCGCGATGGAACACGGCCTGATCCCACCGACGCCGAACGTCTTCGACGTCTGCCATGACCTCGACCTCGTCACGGGCCGCGCCCGAGTCGCCGAACCGCGGACGGCGCTGATCCTCAGCCGCGGACTCATGGGGTCGAACTCGGCGCTGGTGCTGCGGCACGGCGCCGCGCAGTGAGCACAGCAAAGGAGGAAAGCGCATGTCCCAGATCACCGTGGAAGAACTCGCCGCGCTGATGAAGAAGGCCGCCGGGGTCACCGTCAGCCCGCAGCAGCTCCAGGAGAGGCCGGACACCGGCTTCGAATCCCTCGGCGTCGACTCGCTGGGCCTGCTCGGCATCGTCGGCGAGCTGGAGAACGTGCACGGCACGCCCATGCCGGTGGACGCGGAGCGCTGCAAGACGCCCCAGCAGTTCCTCAACCTCGTCAACAGCACCCTGATGGCAGGAGCCTGACATGGCAGGACACACCCAGAACGAGATCACCATCGCCGCCCCGCTCGACCTGGTCTGGGACATGACCAACGACCTGGAGCGCTGGCCGCAGCTGTTCAGCGAGTACGCCGCGGTGGAGGTCCTCGAGCGTGAGGGCGCCCGCACGACGTTCCGGCTGACCATGCACCCGGACGAGAACGGCACGGTCTGGAGCTGGGTCTCCGAGCGCGAGCCGGACCGCGACAACCTCACCGTCACGGCCCGCCGCGTGGAGACCGGGCCCTTCGCCCACATGAACATCCACTGGCGGTACGAGGAGACGCCCGCCGGCACCCGGATGGTCTGGACGCAGGACTTCGCGATGAAGCCCGACGCGCCCGTCGACGACGACTGGATGACCGACAACATCAACCGGAACTCCAAGGTCCAGATGGCCCTGATCCGGGACAAGATCGAGAAGGCGGCCGCCGGTCGCCGGCCCGCTTCCGCCCTGGCCGACTGAGCCGGACGAACAGGAGAAGACCGTGCACCAGGCCCTGATCGTCGCCCGTATGGCGCCGGGCTCCGCCTCCGACATCGCCAAGGTGTTCGCGGAGTCCGACCGGGGAGAGCTGCCGCACCTCGTCGGAGTCGTCCGGCGCAGCCTCTTCCAGTTCGGTGATGTGTACATGCACCTCATCGAGTCCGAGCGCGAGCCGGGACCGGCCATCGCCAAGGTCACCTCGCATCCCGAGTTCAAGGAGGTCAGCGAGCGGCTCACGGCGTACGTCAGCGCTTACGACCCGGAGACCTGGCGGTCCCCGAAGGATGCGATGGCCCAGCGCTTCTACGTGTGGGAGCGCGACGCCCGCGGCTGATCCTCCGTCCGGCCACCGGTGCCGGGCCCGCGTCCGACGCGGGCCCGGCACCGGTGTCTTCGCGGGGCGGTCACCTCACGCGGGGACCGTGCAGTCGAACGCGTGCAGATAGGGATTGACCGGCCGGATGTCGCCGACGGTCAGACCCGCCGCCTCCAACCGTCCGACCATGCTCTTCGTGGTGTGCTTGGCCCCGCCGACGTTGAGCAGCAGCAGCAGGTCCATGGCGGTGCTGAAGCGCATCGAGGGGGTGTCGTCGACGAGGTTCTCGATGACCACCACCCGGGTGCCGGGGCCGCCCGCCTCGACGACGTTGCGCAGCAGCCTGGCCGTGGACTCGTCGTCCCACTCCAGGATGTTCTTGATGATGTAGACGTCGGCCTCGACCGGGACGGAGGCGCGGACGTCGCCGGGCACGATCCGCGTCCGCCCGGCGAGGTCGCCGCCCGGGCGCAGCCGGGGCACGGCGTTCTCCACGACCCGCGGCAGATCGAGCAGGAAGCCGCGCATCGCCGGGTACTTGTCCAGCAGGCACGCCACCACGTGCCCCTGGCCGCCGCCGAGGTCCGCGACGGACGCGGCGCCGGACAGGTCCAGGAGCGCGGCGACATCGCGGGCGGACTGCTCGCTGGAGGTCGTCATCGCGCGGTTGAAGACGTCGGCCGACTCCGGGGCGTCCTCGTTGAGGTACTCGAAGAACTCCTTGCCGTACAGGCCCTCGACGACGTTGCGGCCGGAGCGCACCGCCTCGTCGAGCCTCGGCCAGGCGTCCCAGGTCCACGCTTCGGTGCACCACAGGGAGATGTACCGCAGGCTGTGGGGGTCGTCCTCGCGCAGCAGGCGGGACATCTCGGTGTGGGCGAAGGTCCCGTCGGGACGCTCGGCGAAGACGCCGTAGCAGGACAGGGCGCGCAGCAGTCGGCGCAGCGGCTTCGGCTCGGCCTTCACCGCGGCCGCGAGGCTCTCCACGGTCATGGGGGCGTCCCCGAGGGCGTCGGCGACGCCCAGCCGGGTGGCCGCGCGGACGGCGGCGGCGCAGGCCGCCCCGAACACGAGCTCGCGCAGCCGCATCGACGGCGGGGGAGGGGGTGCTCCCTGCTCGCCCGGGGCCGAGAGCTCGGTGGATGGTGCGGTCATGTGCCGCCTTCCTTCCTTGTGTGGGTGGGGTGATGCCGTCCGCTCAGCACAGCCCCGCGGGCTTGGAGACCCGGCAGGAGTTGGCGTCGAAGGCGTTGCCGCTCTTCGCGGCCTCCTGGTTGACGAGATCCGCCGGGGAGTTGTTCTCCAGGTGGTTGCCGGTGATCCGGTTCTGCTCGCTCCTGGCGCCCACGAAGCTCTTGAACAGCACGATGCCGCCCGACAGCGGGGACTTGCCCGAGTGGCCGGTGACCGTGTTCCGGGTGACCAGGGTCTTCTCGGTGCCGGTCAGCACGATGCCGGAGCCCTTCAGATAGGGCAGCCGGGCGGTCTTCGCGCAGTACTTGTTGTTCCGCTCGACGCGGTTGCCGCTGATGGTCAGGGCGCCGGCGCGCGGCTTGTTCTCGTCGCCGACGACGAACACACCGGCGCAGTTGTCGGTGACCTCGTTGCGCGCGACGGTGAGGTTGCGCAGCCGCCGGACGGTGATGCCGATGCGGTTGTCCTCCAGGCGGTTGCGGGCGATCACCGTGCCCCCGGTGTCCGCGGCGCCCTCCTCGGCCGTGACGTTGTTGGCGAGGAAGAGGCCCGCGTCACCGTTGCGGCGGGCGGTGTTCTCCCGGAACAGGCCGCGGGTGGAATGCTCCTGGGCGATGCCCCACTGGCCGTTGTCGTCGGCGGTCACCCGCTCCACGGTCAGCCGGTCGGTCCCGATGGACCACAGACCGGTCCTGGCGAAGCCGCTGACCGTCAGGTCGGCCACGGTGACGTCGGTCAGGGCCTTGTTCTTCGCGCCGACCACGCAGATGCCGTTGCCGCCCTCCAGGCAGCGGGTGGAGGCCTTGGCGGACTTCCCGGCCGGCCGGATCACCGTGCGCTGCCCCATGCCGCGCAGGGTCAGTCCGGGCGTCTTCACCGTGACGCTCTCGTGGTAGGTGCCGGCCGTCACGAGCACCGTGTCGCCGGCCTGGGCGGCGTTCACCGCCTTCTGGATCGACTGGCCCGGCCGCACCACGTGCACCCGGTGAGCGGCCGAGGCCGGTGTGGTGCCGACGAGCGAGCCGAGGAGCGCCGTTGCGCAGGCGAGATAGGTGATATGGCGTTTTGTCACATTACGAAGGCTAGGATCCCATGACCCGATAACCGACCGGATACGCCGTTCGGCGGCGTGTCCCCGGCGGGGGGACTCGCGCGCCCCGTGGACATGCGGAGGCCCCCGTGCGGTGCGCGGGGGCCGGGGGTCTGGCGGGGGAGTGGGTGCCGGTCAGCGGCCCTTCGGCATGCGCATGCCCTTGGGCATCGGCCCCTTGGGCAGCGGCATGTTGCTCATCAGGTCGCCCAGGGCGCGCAACCGGTCGTTGGTGGCGGTCACCTGGGGGCCGGTCAGCACGCGCGGGAACTTCAGCATGGTCGTGCGCAGCTTCTTCAGCTCGACCTGGCCCTCGCCCTCGCCGACGATGAGATCGTGCACCGGCACGTCCGCGACGATACGGTTCATCTTCTTCTTCTCGGCGGCCAGCAGGCTCTTCACCCGGTTCGGGTTGCCCTCGGCGACCAGCACGATGCCGGCCTTGCCCACCGCCCGGTGCACCACGTCCTGGCTGCGGTTCATCGCCACCGCCGGGGTGGTCGTCCAGCCCCGGCCGACGTTGTCCAGCACGGCCGCCGCGGCGCCCGGCTGGCCCTCCATCTGCCCGAAGGCGGCCCGCTCGGCCCGGCGGCCGAACACGATCGCCGCCGCCAGCAGGGCGATCAGCAGGCCGAAGATACCCAGATACACCGGGTGTCCGAGCAAGAAGCCGATCACGAGGAAGACAGCGAGGGTGCCGATGCCGACGGCCGCGAGTACCAGACCGATCTTCTTGTCGGCCTTACGGGTCATCTTGTATGTGAGGGCGATCTGCTTCAGCCGCCCTGCGTTCGCGGCGTCCGCCGCGGGTTCCTTCCTCGCCATGCCACGAAGTCTACGTGGCTCCGCGAGCGCCGACGACGGCAGTGCCCGACGACAGCGGCGTCAGGAGCGGGTGGCGGCCTGCTCCAGGAAGTGCTGCGCCTCGACGCGGTCCTTGGCCCGGCGGCGGTCCTCCAGGACCGAGGTCCAGGCGTTACGGCGGGCGGTGCGCTGACCGCCGCTCATGAGCAGGGACTCGACGGCGCGGAGTGCGTCGGTGAACGACGGGATGGCGGTGGCGCGAACGGGCGCGGCCTGCATGATCGAGGTCCCCCCTGGGTGTGGGTGAACGGGGCGTGATACCAGAGTCACTGTTTGGTGTTACCAGTGCGTGACCGACCGGTCAAACCGCAGTGAAACCTTGATGCGGGTGCGGAAACGCCGTCGCGGCCCCGACGGTCGTCCTCATCAGCGAGAACGGTCGGGACCGCGTCGTCTCGGCCATTACTGGCCAGTAGTAACTTGTGCGTGAATTCACACGCTCGGCTCACACGGTGTGCTCACGCCGGCGGCTCACACCGCCTGGGCGCCGATGTACGTCTCCCGCTTCTCGACGGCCATCCGGTACAGGCGTCCGGCGCGGTAGGAGGACCGCACCAGCGGGCCGGACATCACCCCGGAGAAGCCGATCTGCTCGGCCTCCTCCTTCAGCTCCACGAACTCGTGCGGCTTCACCCAGCGCTCCACCGGGTGGTGCCGGACGGAGGGGCGCAGGTACTGCGTGATGGTGACCAGCTCGCAGCCCGCGTCGTGCAGCTGCCGGAGCGCCTCGCCGACCTCCTCGCGGGTCTCGCCCATGCCGAGGATCAGGTTCGACTTGGTGACCAGGCCGAAGTCGCGGGCCTCGGTGATGACCTTCAGGGAGCGCTCGTAGCGGAAGCCGGGGCGGATGCGCTTGAAGATGCGGGGGACGGTCTCGACGTTGTGCGCGAAGACCTCGGGGCGCGAGGAGAAGACCTCGGCGAGCTGCTCGGGGATCGCGTTGAAGTCGGGAGCCAGCAGCTCGACCTTGGTGTGGCCGCCCTCGCGGTCCGCCGTCTGCCGGTGGATCTGGCGCACGGTCTCGGCGTACAGCCAGGCGCCGCCGTCCTCCAGGTCGTCGCGGGCGACGCCGGTGATGGTGGCGTAGTTCAGGTCCATGGTGACCACGGACTCGCCGACGCGGCGCGGCTCGTCGCGGTCCAGCGCCTCGGGCTTGCCGGTGTCGATCTGGCAGAAGTCACAGCGCCGGGTGCACTGGTCGCCGCCGATGAGGAAGGTCGCCTCGCGGTCCTCCCAGCACTCGTAGATGTTCGGGCAGCCGGCTTCCTGGCAGACCGTGTGCAGACCCTCGCTCTTCACGAGGCTCTGCATCTTCGTGTACTCGGGGCCCATTTTCGCCCGCGTCTTGATCCACTCGGGCTTGCGCTCGATGGGGGTCTGGCTGTTACGGACCTCCAGGCGCAGCATCTTGCGTCCGTCGGGTGCGACTGCGGACACGACCGGCTCCCTGTGACTTCGATTCTTCGGCGTACACCAGGGTACGCCCGTGCTCATTGCGCCCTGCCCGTGAGATCAACCTCGTGGTCGCAGGGCGCATTCCCGAAACGGCCGGGCGGATCAGGCGCCGGCCCTCTCGATCACCCGCGGCTTGAGGTCCGCGTCCTCCAGGACGTCCCGCAGGTGCTTCTCCACGACCGGCAGAACCTCGTCGATCGTGACGTCCCGGCCCAGCTCGGCGGCGAGGGAGGCCACTCCGGCGTCCCGGATCCCGCAGGGGATGATCCGGTCGAACCACTTGTTGTCCGGGTTCACGTTGAGGGCGAAACCGTGCATGGTGACGCCCTTGGCGACCCGGATGCCGATCGCGGCGATCTTGCGGTCCTCGCGCCGCTGGCCGGCGTTGGACGGGGCGTACTCCGGGCCGTTGAGCCGGGGGTCGAACTCCTCGTCGGTCAGCCGCGGGTCGAAGTCGAGGGAGAGCCCCGCCCCGGCGGGCCGCCGCTCGACCGGGTCGCCCAGCACCCATACCCCGCTGCGGCCCTCGACCCGGGTGGTCTCCAGGCCGAACTCGGCACAGGTGTGGATGATCGCCTCCTCCAGGCGCCGCACGTGCGCCACGACGTCCACCGGGCGGGGGAGCTTCTGGATGGGGTAGCCCACCAGCTGGCCCGGGCCGTGCCAGGTGATCTTGCCGCCGCGGTCCACGTCGATGACCGGGGTGCCGTCCAGCGGGCGCTCGTTGTCCGCGGTGCGCCGGCCGGCCGTGTACACCGGCGGGTGCTCCAGGAGCAGCACGGTGTCCGGGATCTCGTCGGCGAACCGCCCCGCGTGCACCCGGCGCTGTTCGTCCCAGGCCTCCTGGTACTCGACGGCATTCGCACCGAACCCCATGCGGACGAACCGCAGTCCACTCACGGCAAGCGCCTCCCTCAGCGACCGGTATGTCAGGCGCGTGACGCGCCCACGCCACTGTACGTCCGAGCGGCGTACGTCAGCCCTGCGGACAATCCTCACACGATCGGATGAATACACGTCGAAGCGTGCGATCGGCTGCTCACTCTCCGCTACATTCGCGCCGTTCGTGAGGCCATAAGGGCTGCTCAAAGGCAATCCGGGCACTTCAGAGGCCCGGAAGGCAGGAGACCGCACCGCAGATGACGGACCGACCCGCGCAGCGCACCCCCAACCGCCAGCTCGCCGCGCTCATCGCAGAGGCGGGGTTCTCCAACGCGGGTCTGGCCCGACGCGTCGACCAGCTCGGCCTGGAGCACGGGCTGGACCTCAGATACGACAAGACCTCGGTCACCCGCTGGCTGCGCGGGCAGCAGCCGCGGGGTACCACCCCGGCGCTCATCGCCGAGGTGTTCACCCGCCGGCTCGGGCGCCGGCTCACCGCACTGGACCTGGGCCTGGACGCCTGTGCGCCGGTCTACGCCGGACTGGAGTTCGCGGCCACCCCGGAGGAGGCCGTGGACATCGTCGGCGGGTTGTGGCGCAAGGACTCCGGCAGCCACGCCGAGCTGCGCAAGATCGCCTTCACCCCGGCGGGGCTCGTGGTGCCCAGCCGCGACTGGCTGATCGGCAAGTCGGACGACCGGGTGGCCCGGGAACCGGCCCCCCGGGTGCCTCCGCAGGGCAGGGCCGGGGTGGTCAGGGCCCAGCCGCTCGGGCCGCCGCGGGTGCGCGGACGCGCCGAGCGGATCCCGGGGCACCGGGTCACCGGCGGTGACATCGCCGCGCTGCGCTCGGTCGGCGAACTGTTCCGCACCCTGGACGACCGGTTCGGCGGCGGGCACGCCCGGCAGGCCCTGGTGCGCTACCTGGAGCACGAGTGCGAGCCGATGCTCCGCGGCGGCTACGACGAGCAGACCGGCCGCCGGCTGTTCGGGGCCGCCGCCGACCTCACCCGCCTCGCGGGCTGGACGTCGTACGACATCGCCGCGCACGGCCTGGCCCAGCGCTACTTCGTCCAGGCCCTGCGGCTGGCCCAGGCGGCCGGTGACCGGGCCTACGGCTCCTACGTCCTGGTCACCATGAGTCGCCAGGCCGTCTACCTGGGCCACGGCCGGGAGGCCGTGCAGTTGGCCCGGGTCGCCCAGCAGGGCGTCGGCACCGGCGCGCCCCCGGTGGTCCAGGCGCTGCTGCACGCGTCCGAGGCGCGGGCGCACGGCGTCCTGGGCGAGGTGCGGGCGTGCACGGCGGCGCTGGTCCGCGCCGAGCGCGCCCTGGAGGCGGCCCGGCCCGGGGACGAGGTGCCGTACTGGGCCAGGTTCTTCGACGAGGCCCAGCTGGCGGACGAACTCGGCCACTGCCACCGGGATCTGCAGCAGTTCCGGGCCGCGGCGCAGCACGCCGAGCGCTCCCTCCAGCTGCGCGCGCCCTCCTTCGCCCGCAGCCGGCTGTTCTGCCGGGTCGTCCTCGCCACCGCCCGCCTCGGCCTCGGCGAACTCGACGAGGCCTGCGCGCTGGCGGCGGAGGCCGCCGGCCAGGCGGCGGAGATGCGGTCCGTGCGCGCGATCGAATACGTCAAGGACTTCGAACGCCGTCTGGAGCCGTACAAGGACGCGGCCCCGGCCCGTGGTTACCGGGAACGAGTGGCGTCCCTGGGCTGAGCCGTGCTGGGGGGGGGCGAGCGGGTCGCCCCCCGTGCGCCGTTCGGTCATGCCGTTCGGTCATGCCGCTCGGGGGAGGGTGGCCGCCGGGTCGGCCTGGTGGAGGGAGCCCGCGCCGCCGAGGTCGCGCAGGACGGCCGACGCCGCCCGGTGGGCGGAGTGCAGGGCGCCCTGGACCGTGCTGGTGTCCCGGTGGTCGCCGCACACGTACAACCCCGCCAGCAGGCGTACCGGGCGGCGCAGGTCGTGCGGCGGGCGCATCGCCGGTACCGCCTCCGGGGTGTGGTGCACGGCCAGGGTCTCCCAGCGGCGCGTGGAGGTGCCGTAGAGCCGGGACAGGTGGATGCGCACGGCGGTGTCGACGCTCTCGGGCGGGGTGCCGAGCACGGTCGAGGAGATCAGCACCCGCCCGCCCGGCGCCCGGCTCGGGTCCACGTTGCTGAGCACCGCGGTGTGCGCCACCGGCCCACCGCGGTCGGCGTCCAGCAGCAGCGAGGCGCCGGTCGAGAAGGCCACCGAGGGATCGTCGGGGGTGTGGTGCACCACGGTCACCGGGTGGAAGTCCGGCACCCGGAGCCCTGGCAGCAATCCCGCCGCCGCCCGCGCGTCGGTCGCCAGCAGCACCGCCCGGCAGCGGATCTCCCCGTGCTCGGCGGTGGCCACCGAGGTCGTGGACACGGAGGTGACCCGGACCCCGGTGTGCACGGTGTCCGGCGGCAGCGTCCGGGCCAGCAGTTCCGGCAACATCTCCGCGCCGCCCTCCGGCACGCACAGCCGTCCGCTCGCGAACGCGCGCAGCGTCAGGTCGGCGCACCGGCTGGAGGTGCTCAGCTCCGGGTCGCACAGCAGCGCGGCCAGCAGCGGGCGCAGAAAGCCCTCGATGGTGCGGGCCGGTACCCCACGCCGGGCGAGGGCCTGGGCGGCGGGCATCTCGGACCGGGCCAGGAGGCGGGCGACCGGGGTCGCCGCGATCCGGCCCAGCGCGGCCCCCAGCCGGGCCTGGTCGACCGCGCCGCCCACCGGTGCGCCGACCCGCCCGGGAGGCGTCGTCGCACCCCTGGGAGCGCTCGCCAGGGCGCGCACGACGTGGAGTGCGCCCCTTGCGCTCCCGGGCGCACCCGCGCGCTGGGTGTGCCCGTCCCGGTGCAGCAGCACGCCCGGCGCGAACCGGCGCAGGGTGAGGGAGTGAAGGCCCGGGGTCAGCCGGAGTTCGGGATAGGACGTGGACAGCAGCTGTCCGACGCGGTCGAGCCGGAAGCCGTCGACCTTCTCGGTCGACATACGGCCGCCGACGTACGGGGCGGCCTCCAGGACCGCGGTTGTGACTCCTGCGCTGGTCAGCCGATGGGCTGCCGAGAGGCCGGCGATTCCTGCTCCGACGATGACGACGTCCACCTGGTACGCGGGCTCAAGCACGAGGCCCCTCCTGTGGTTGCGCTGCCGGTGGGAACGTCATGCCCCCAACTGGCTTGAGGAATACCCGAGTTCGGGTCGAGGTTAGGCCCGCGAACGGTCAGGAGTAGTCGCGCATCGACAGGGCACGGTCGCATGGAGGTCGCATACGGTCACACCTGTTCGCCGGTGTTGCAGGGGCCCCGCCCCCGCCCGGGTTCAACAGGCCGAGCGGATCGCCTCGTCGATACCGGGGAAGGCGAACCGGAACCCCGACTCCGTCAACCGCTTCGGCACCACCCGCTGGCTGCCCAGCACATCCCCGGCCAGCTCGCCCAGCGCCGCCCGCAGCACCGGTGCCGGCACCGGGAACAGCGCCGGCCGGCGCAGCACCCGCCCCATCGCCGCGGTGACCGCGTGGTTCGTCACCGGCTCCGGCGCCGTCAGGTTGAACGGCCCGGACAGCGTCTCGGCGTCGATGAGATGCCGGATCGCGGCCACCTCGTCGTGCAGCGCGATGTACGACCAGTACTGCCGGCCGTCCCCCAGCCGGCCCCCGAGCCCCGCACGGAACAGCGGGAACAGCCGCCCCCAGGCTCCACCGCCGCGCGCCACGACCAGCCCGGTGCGCAGGAACACCGTCCGCACGCCCGCCTCCCGCACGGGCGCCGCCGCCTCCTCCCACTCCACGCACAGCTCCGGCAGGAAGCCGTCGCCCGGCGGGGCGCTCTCGTCCACCACCCGGTCGCCGGTGTCACCGTAGAAACCGATCGCGCTGCCGTTCAGGAACACCCGAGGCGGCTCGGGCAGCGCCGCCGCCGCCTCGGCCAGCGCGGTCGTGCCCAGCACCCGGCTGTCCCGGATCAGCCGCTTGTACTCCGGGGTCCAGCGCCGGTCGCCGATCCCGGCCCCGGCCAGATTGACCACCACGTCACAGCCGGTCAGCCCCGCCGCGTCCACCGAGCCCCGCTCGGGGTCCCAGCGGACCTCCCGCGGCCCCCGGGGCGCCCGGCGCACCAGCCGCACCACCTCGTGCCCGTCCGCGGCCAGAGACCGCACCAGAGCGCTGCCGATCAGACCGGACGCACCGGCCACAACGATTCGCGAACGTTCCATGGCCTCAGCATGACCGCCGGGCCGCCGGGTAACCCGCTGGGACACCGACGGCGTGCGCCGTAGGGTGACCGGCATGCCCGAGCCGCACATACGCCTCGCCCGCCTCGACGACGAGGAAGAACTGTCCGTCCTGGACCGGGCCACCTGGTCCACCCTGCACGCCGTGATGCCCCCGCCGCAGCCGCCGTACGCCCCCTTCTTCGACGAACGCCACGGCCCGGACGACTACCTGGTCGCCGAACTCGGCGGCCGCGTCGTCGGCTACATCCGCCTCACCCACTCGACCCCGCTCGCCTCCAACGCGCACGTCATCGCCATCCAGGGCTTCGCCGTGGCCCACGAGGCACGGGGGCGGGGCGTGGGACGCGCGCTGGTCCGGGCCGCCGTCGAGGAGGCGCGCGGGCGCGGTGCCCGGCGCCTGACCCTGCGCGTCCTCGGACACAACACCCCCGCCCGCACGCTCTACGAGTCCGAGGGCTTCACCGTCGAGGGCGTGCTCCCCGAGGAGTTCCACCTCGACGGCGCCTACGTCGACGACGTCCTCATGGGCCGACGCCTGTGACCGGCCGCCGGACACCACCGCCCGAAGGTGCCGCCCGCGTCCCTTAGGAATCGACCAGTTCGCCCGTGTCCACCGCCGTCGTCGACGCGGCCGCGCGCCGGGCGTCGGCCGCGACCTCGGAGGCCGTCAGCACGTACCCCGTCTCGGTGTCCGAGGTGGAGCGGGCGAACACCACCCCGAACACCCTGCCCCGCGTCGTCAGCAGCGGGCCCCCGGAGTTGCCCGGCCGGACCGTGGAGCGCACCGAGTAGATCTCCCGGGTCACCGCGCGCTCGTTGTAGATGTCCTGGCCGGTCGCCCGCACCCGGCTCGCCACCGTCGCCGCCTGCAGATCCAGACTCCCGTCCTGGGGATAGCCGGCCACCACCGCCGAGTCCCCGCGCTCGGCACCGGTGTCGAAGCGCAGCACCGGCGCGCGCAGCCCCGGCACGTACAGCACCGCCACGTCCCGGTCCGGGTCGAAGAGCACCACCCGCGCCTCGTACGCCGGCCCGACCCCGCCCACCCGCACGCTCGGCCGGTCGATGCCGGCCACCACGTGCGCGTTGGTCATCACGCGCCGCGCGGCGAACACGAAGCCGCTGCCCTCGCGGCCCTCGGTGCCCGCCGCACCCTCGATCTTCACCGTGCTCAGCCGGGCCGCGTTCGAGGCGGCCGGAGTGACGCTGTCGCCCGTGGGCCGGGCCACCTGGGCCGTCGACTCGTTCTCGAAGGGGTTGAAGACCTGCGGGAAACCCGCCTCGGTCAGCGCCGAGGTGGCCCGCGAGAACCACGCCGGCGTGGTGTCCGGCATCGCCTGCTGCACCGCGCCCAGCACCGCCGAGTTCCGTATCGCCGTCGTCAGCGCCTGCGACGGGGCCGCGCCCAGCACGCTCGCCGCCACCCAGGCCACGATCAGTACCGCCACCGAGTTGGCCGCCGCGCCCCCCACCCCGTCCGCCACCCGCAGCGGACCGCGGTCCAGCTCGCCGCGCAACCGCAGCGCCAGCCGCCCCGCCAGCTCGTGCCCCGCCACCGCCGGCACCAGCACCGTCAGCACCGCGAGCACCGTCGCCTGCGCCGACCCGCGCTCCACCAGCCCCGTCACCCACGGCAGCACCCACACGCCGACGACGGCCCCGCCCACGAACCCGGCCAGGGAGACACATCCGGCCACCAGTCCACGCCGGTAGCCCGACATCGCGTAGACGAGGACCACCAGCACAAGCACCAGGTCGAGCAGGTCCACGGAGCCGCCTTTCTTCTCGGACCCCTCAGTACGGACGGGGCGGGTCCGCTGATCAGTCACGCGCGGGCGGTCACCATGCGGCGAACCGGCCACGTGCGTCTGTACCCCCGGAAACGTCCCGGACCAGGACGATGGTTCCACCGGCTGGCACAACGCACATCGCGGGCGCGGCCGAACGGTCCGAGAGTGGCACCATGCGTGTCGTCCTCAGAGTGCTCCGCTGCCTGCCCGGCCTGCTGGCCGCCCTCGCGCTGGCGCTGTGCGCCCACGGCGCCGAATACCTGGCCGCCACCCGCCCCGACCGGGCCGTGCCCGCCCGGCCCTCGGCGCCCGCCTACCGCGCCCCCCGGCCGCCGATCGTGCCCCGCTCGGCCTGGCTGGAACCCGCCACCGGACGCACCCAGCCGCCACCGCGCTACGACGACCGGGTCGTCGCCGTGTTCGTCCACCACACCGACTCGCCCAACGGGTACGACTGCGCCGACGCCCCCGGCATCATCCGCCGCCTGTACGCCGGCCAGACCCACGACCGCGGCTGGGACGACATCGGCTACAACTTCCTCGTCGACCGCTGCGGCACCCTCTACGAAGGCCGCGCCGGGGGCGTCGACCGGGCCGTCACCGGCGCCCACGCCCAGGGCTTCAACCACCGCACCGTCGGCGTCGCGGCCATCGGCACGTTCACCGCCGGCGTCCCCGTGCCCGTGGCCATGACCGACGCGGTCGCCGCCCTGGCCGCCTGGAAGCTCGGCCTCGCCGGCGTCGACCCCCGCAGCCGGGTCCGGCTGGTCTCCAGCAACGGCCTCAGCCGCTACAAGGCGGGCACCGGTGCCACCCTGCCCGCCGTATCCGGCCACGACCAGGGCTTCATGACCAGCTGCCCCGGCGCCGCCCTCACCGCCCGCCTCCCCGCAATCCGCGCCCGGGCCGCCCGACTCCAGGGCCGGACACCCGCCGGACGGCACCAGCCGGCGCCGGGCGCCAGGACGGCACCCACGGGCGTCAGGCCTTGAAGCGGTCCCAGAGGCGGGGGTAACTGTCCGCCAGCGCGCGTTCGTTCTCGAGGTCCAGAGACCTGCCCGCCGGTTCGGCCGGTGCCGGGGCGATGCCCAGGTCGGGCGCGACGGTGCCGGTGAGCTGCTCGTAGGCCTCGTCCGCCGCGTACCCCAGCTCCTCGCCGTCGCCGTCGATCTCCTCGTCGAACTCGTCCAGCAGCTCGGCCAGCGAGTCCGGGTCGTGCAGCGCGCCCTCGTAGACCTCCCGGCCCTGGCCGATCAGCCAGCACCTGAAGAAGTCGAACGCGTCGTCGCTGCACCCGTCCAGCAGCACCCAGGCCGCACCCCACAGGTCCCAGCGGTAGGCGCGGTTGTAGCGGGCCTCGAAGTGCCGGGCGAAGTCCAGGACCAGTTCCGGGTCAAGCTGGAGCAGCCGGTCCACCAGGGCGTCCGCCTGCTCCTCGGGATCGCCCTCGGCGGCCGCGCGGGTGGCGTCGATCAGCTCCCAGAACTCCGTCTCGTCCATCACGCCACCAGCATCGGGCCTTCACCGGTGGGCCGCACGCGGAGTACCGCGGATCGTTACCCGGCGTCCGCGCGCCCGTACAGCGCCGCGGCCCGCGCCGCGTCCGCCGCGAACCGCTCCCGCAGGCTCACCGGCGCCAGCACCTCCGCCTCCGGACCGAGCGCGGTCAGCTGGGAGTGCGCCACCTCCTCCGACTCCACCGGCAGAGTCACCGTCACCCAGCCCCCGGCGTCCGGCTCGCCCGCGGCGTCGAGCGCCTCGCGCGCGGACAGCGGATCGACGGCGTGCCGCAGCCCGAGCACGCCCCGCGGAGACAGCCGTACGACGACCTCGGCCCGCAGGATCGACCGCGCGAACCGCTCGGCCTGGGCCGCCCAGAAGCCGGACAGGTCGAACTCCGGGTCGCGGTCGAACCGCTCGGCCAGGCGGTCCGCGGCGGTGAACCGGTCGATCCGGTACGTCCGGAAGGAGCCGCCCGGAGCGACCCGCGCGCACAGGTACCAGACCCCGGCCTTCAGCACGAGCCCGTACGGCTCCAGCCGCCGCTCCACCTCGCCGTCCCCGCGCCGGTAACGGGCGAGGACCCGGCCGTCCGCCCACACCGCCTCGGCCAGCGCCGGCAGCAGCGCGGGCGTCTCCGGCTCCCGGAACCAGGCGGGCGCGTCCAGATGGAACCGCTGCGCGGCGCTGTCCGCGGCGTCCCGCAGCGCGGGCAGCAGCGCCGCCGACACCTTCAGCCGGGCCGCCGAGGCGGCGTCCTCCAGACCCAGCTGTCTCAGCGCCGCGGGCACCCCGCTCAGGAACAGCGCCTCGGCCTCGCCGCGGGCCAGCCCCGTCAGCCGCGTCCGGTACCCGCCGACCAGCCGGTACCCCCCGGCCCGGCCCCGGTCCGCGTAGACGGGCACCCCCGCCTCCGACAGCGCCTGCGCGTCCCGGGTGACGGTCCGCTCCGACACCTCCAGCTCCCGCGCCAGCTCGGCGGCGGTCATGGCGGGCCGCGACTGCAGCAGGAGGACCATCTTGATCAGGCGGGCGGCGCGCATGCCCCTCATGATGCCGGGGGCCACCGACAGAGAACCGGGGGCACCGACGAAGAAGGGGTACGGCGGTGGCCGTACCCCTTCCCCGCACCTCGGTGCGACTCCTACAGCCCGTACTTGTCCCGGGCCTCCTTCACCGCCGTCGCCTTGACCTCGCCGCGCCTGGCCAGCTGGGCCAGGGCCGCGACGACGATCGACTCGGCGTCGACGCCGAAGTGGCGGCGGGCGGCCTGCCGGGTGTCCGACAGACCGAAGCCGTCGGCGCCCAGCGAGGACCAGTCCTGCTCGACCCACTGCGCGATCTGGTCCGGGACCTGGCGCATGTAGTCGGAGACGGCCAGCACCGGGCCCTCCGCGCCCTGCAGCGCCTGACGGACGTACGGCACGCGCTCCTCGCCGCGCAGGAGGGCCGCGTCGGCCTCCAGCGCGTCACGGCGCAGTTCGGTCCAGGAGGTCGCCGACCACACGTCGGCGGCCACGCCCCACTCCTCGGCGAGCAGCTTCTGGGCGTTCAGTGCCCAGTGGATGGCCGTACCGGACCCCAGCAGCTGGATGCGCGGGGCGTTGGCGGTCACGGAAACGCCCGCGGACTCCGCCGTGTTGAAGCGGTACAGGCCCTTGACGACACCCTCGTCGATGCCCAGGCCCTGCGGCTTGGCCGGCTGCGGCATCGGCTCGTTGTAGACCGTCAGGTAGTAGAAGACGTTCTGGTCCTCGCCCTCCTTGGCCTCGCCGTACATCCGGCGCAGACCCTCGCGGACGATGACCGCCACCTCGTAGGCGAACGCGGGGTCGTAGGTGAGGGCGGCGGGGTTGGTGGCCGCGATCACCGGGGAGTGGCCGTCCGCGTGCTGCAGGCCCTCGCCCGTCAGCGTCGTACGACCGGCCGTGGCGCCGACGAGGAAGCCGCGGCCGAGCTGGTCGCCGAGCTGCCACATCTGGTCGGCGGTGCGCTGCCAGCCGAACATCGAGTAGAAGATGTAGAACGGGATCATCGCCTCGCCGTGCGTCGCGTACGCGGTGGACGCGGCGATGAAATCGGCCATCGAACCGGCCTCGGTGATCCCCTCGTTGAGGATCTGGCCGTTCTTGGCCTCCTTGTAGTACATCAGCTGGTCGCGGTCGACCGGTTCGTACGTCTGGCCCTTCGGGGAGTAGATCCCGAGCGAGGGGAACAGGCTCTCCATGCCGAAGGTGCGCGCCTCGTCGGGGACGATCGGCACCCAGCGCTTGCCCGTCTCCTTGTCCCGGACCAGGTCCTTGACCAGACGGACGAAGGCCATGGTGGTGGCCACGCTCTGCGAGCCGGAGCCCTTGTCGAAGGAGGTGAAGGCCTTCTCGGCGGGGGCCGGCAGCGGGGCCAGCGCGTGCGTGCGGCGGGCCGGGGCCGGGCCGCCGAGGGCCGCGCGGCGCTCCTGGAGGTAGCGCACCTCGGGTGAGTCGGCGCCCGGGTGGCCGTAGGGGACCACGCCGTCGGTGAAGTCGCTGTCCTTGATCGGCAGCTCCAGCAGGTCGCGCATCGCCTTGAACTCGTCCACCGTCAGCTTCTTCATCTGGTGGTTGGCGTTCTTCGACGCGAAGCCCTCGCCGAGGGTGTGGCCCTTGACCGTCTGGGCCAGGATCACGGTCGGCGCGCCCTTGTGCTCGACGGCGGCCTTGTACGCGGCGTAGACCTTGCGGGCCTCGTGGCCGCCGCGCGAGAGGTGGAAGCACTCGAGGATCTTGTCGTCGCCCAGCAGCTTCGCCATCTCCACGAGCGCCGGGTCGGCGCCGAAGAAGTCCTGGCGGATGTAGGCGGCGTCGCGGGTCTGGTACGTCTGGATCTGCGCGTCCGGTACCTGGCGCAGCCGGCGTACCAGCGCGCCGGTGGTGTCGAGCTGGAAGAGCTCGTCCCAGGCGGTGCCCCACAGCGTCTTGATCACGTTCCAGCCGGCGCCGCGGAACTGGGCCTCCAGCTCCTGCACGATCTTGAAGTTGGCGCGGACCGGGCCGTCGAGGCGCTGCAGGTTGCAGTTGATGACGAAGGTGAGGTTGTCCAGCTCCTCGCGGGCGGCCAGCGCGAGGGCCGCCGTCGACTCGGGCTCGTCCATCTCGCCGTCGCCGAGGAACGCCCACACGTGCGAGGCGGAGACGTCCTTGATGGCGCGGTTGGTCAGATAGCGGTTGAAGCGCGCCTGGTAGATCGCCGACAGCGGACCGAGGCCCATGGAGACGGTGGGGAACTCCCACAGCCAGGGCAGCCGGCGCGGGTGCGGGTACGAGGGCAGACCGTTGCCGCCGGCCTCCTGGCGGAAGTTGTCCAGGTGGTGCTCGTTCAGCCGGCCGTCGAGGAAGGCGCGGGCGTAGATACCGGGGGAGGCGTGGCCCTGGATGTAGAGCTGGTCGCCGGAGCCGGCGGCCTCCTGGGATTCCTTGCCCTTGAAGAAGTGGTTGAAGCCGGTCTCGTACAGCCAGGCCGCGGAGGCGAAGGTGGCGATGTGGCCGCCGACGCCGTGCTTCGAGCCGCGGGTCACCATGGCGGCGGCGTTCCAGCGGTTCCACGCGGTGATCCGGGCTTCCATCTCCGCGTCGCCGGGCAGGCCCGGCTCGGCGGAGGTGGGGATGGTGTTGACGTAGTCCGTCTCGAGGAGCTTCGGCAGCGCGATGCCGCCCGCCTCGGCGCGCTCCAGCGTGCGCCGCATCAGGTACGCGGCGCGGTGCGGCCCGGCCTCCCGGGCGACGGCGTCGAGGGAGGCCTGCCATTCGGCGGTCTCCTCCGGGTCGCGGTCCGGGAGCTGGTCGAGCGCGCTCGGCTGGATGGCGTGGGGGTCGGTCATGTCGCCGCCTTCCTCAGTCGAAGGGGGTTCCCTCATCGGTAAGGGTCCGGGGTGCCCTTGAGTCTTTGGCAGGACAGGGCGGGCGGACTTCGGTGGCGGCGTCGGTTGTGTGACGCCGTCGCGGGTCCGTCGGCGACTTTAACTCCCTGATCGATGATCGATCAAAGGGGTGAGGGCCAAAACTCGCCGATTCGCCAAAAGTAGGCACCCGGTGCCTTTGACAGGGGCACGCGGTGCCGTGTGTTTCGGGGTGTTGTCGCAGGTGAGCGGGGGGATGCTCGGCTGCCTCGGGGCTTCAAAGCTTCAGGGCCTCAGGGCTTCAAGGCCTCGGGGCCTCGGGGCTTCAGGGCCTCGGGGCGCAGCCCAGGACATGCGCCTTCACCAGCTCCGCGATGCGCGGGTCCCGGCGCTTGAACGCCTGCACCAGCTCCTCGTGCTCCTCGGCGTAGGACTGCTGGACCGTGCCGAGCCAGCGGATGGACAGGGCCGTGAAGACCTCGATGCCCAGGCCCTCCCAGGTGTGCAGCAGCACCGAGTTGCCGGCCGCCCGGACCAGTGCGCGGTGGAAGCCGACCGTGTGGCGGACCTGGGCCGTGCCGTCGGCCGCGCGGTCGGCCTCGTACAGGGCCGTCACGTGCGGTTCCAGGGCCGAGCAGTCCTCCGCCAGGCGCCCGGCCGCCAGCTCGGCCGCGATGGCCTCCAGGCCCGCCCGGACCGGGTAGCTCTCCTCCAGGTCGGCCGCGGACAGGTTCCGCACCCGCACGCCCTTGTTCGGCGCCGACTCGATCAGCCGCAGCGACTCCAGCTCGCGCAGGGCCTCGCGGACCGGCGTCTGGCTGACCTCCAGCTCGGTGGCGATCCGGCGCTCCACGATCCGCTCACCCGGCTGCCAGCGCCCGCTGACGATTCCCTCCACGATGTGCTCGCGGATCTGTTCGCGCAGCGAGTGGACGACGGGCGCGGTCATGAGGGCTCCTTAGGGCGAGGCCGTCCTGTGGCCGCCGGGGGCTTCGACGTTTAGACAATACGGCCGGTTCGCTCGGCGAGCAGGGCGCATGGGGGTGCTTTTGCGCAGGTGAGACGAGCCTTACACGCAACGTGTACCGACAAACACGAACACCCCGCCCGGAAAGCTCCGGGCGGGGTGTTCGTCCTGCCTGATCAGGGTGGAGACCCCTGGTCGGCGGTCAGAGGCCCAGCTCGACCTCGAACTCGCCGGCCTCCAGGATCGCCTTGACCGCCGTCAGGTAACGGGCCGCGTCGGCGCCGTCGACCAGGCGGTGGTCGTAGGAGAGGGTCAGGTAGGTCATGTCGCGGACGCCGATGACCGTGCCCTCCTCGGTCTCGATCACGGCCGGGCGCTTGACCGTGGCACCGATGCCGAGGATCGCGACCTGGCCCGGGGGCACGATGATCGTGTCGAACAGCGCGCCGCGCGAACCGGTGTTGGAGATGGTGAAGGTCGCGCCGGACAGCTCGTCCGGGGTGATCTTGTTGGCGCGGACCTTGCCCGCCAGCTCCGCCGTGGCCTTGGCGATGCCCGCGATGTTGAGGTCGCCGGCCCGCTTGATGACCGGGGTCATCAGGCCCTTCTCGGAGTCCACCGCGATTCCGACGTTCTCGGAGTCGAAGTAGGTGATCGTGCCCTCGGCCTCGTTGATCTTGGCGTTGATGACCGGGTGGGCCTTCAGCGCCTGCGCGGCGGCCTTGACGAAGAACGGCATCGGGGAGAGCTTGACGCCCTCGCGGGCCGCGAAGGAGTCCTTCGCCCTGCCGCGCAGCTTCATCAGCCGCGTGACGTCGACCTCGACCACCGAGGACAGCTGCGCCTGCTCGTGCAGCGCCTTGACCATGTTGTCGCCGATGACCTTGCGGATGCGCGGCATCTTGACGGTCTGGCCACGCAGCGGGGAGGCCTCCAGGGAGGGGGCCTTCTTCGCGGCGGGCGCGGCGGCGGCGGCCGGCGCCGGGGCGGCGGCCTTCGCGGCCTCGGCCGCGGCGACGACGTCCTGCTTGCGGATGCGGCCGCCGACGCCGGTGCCCTTGACGCCGGCCAGGTCGACGCCGTTCTCGGCGGCGAGCTTGCGCACCAGCGGGGTCACGTAGGCGCCCTCGTCGCCCGCCTGGGCGGCGGCCGGAGCCGCGGCGGGGGCCGCCGGGGCGGCGGGGGCCGGGGCGGGCGCCGGAGCCGGCGCCGGAGCGGACGGCACCGGCTCGGGGGCCGGGGTCGTCACCTGCTGCGGAGCCGGAGCCGTCGGCGCCTGCGGGGCCGGGGCCGCAGCGGCGGGCGCGGCCGGGGCCTCGGGCGCTGCCGGAGCCTCGGGGGCGGCCGGGGCGGCGGCGGGCGCCGGGGCGGCCGGAGCCGGAGCGGCGGCCGGGGCGGCACCCGGGGCGCCGATGACGGCGAGCTTGGCGCCGACCTCGGCGGTCTCGTCCTCGTTCACCACGATCTCCAGCAGCACACCGGAGGTGGGCGCGGGGATCTCGGTGTCGACCTTGTCCGTGGAGACCTCGAGCAGCGGCTCGTCGGCCTCGACGGAGTCGCCGACCGACTTCAGCCAGCGGGTGACGGTGCCCTCGGTGACGGACTCGCCGAGCGCGGGCAGGACCACGTCCGTGCCCTCGGCGGAACCGGCACCGGCGGTGGCCTCGGCGGTGGGCGCCGGGGCCGGGGCGGCCTGCTCGGTGGACGGGGCGGCGGCCTGCGGGGCCGGCGCCTCGGCGGCGGCCGGGGCGGGCTCCTCGGCGGCGGCCGGGGCGGGCTCCTCGGCGGGGGCCGGGGCGGCCGCGGGGGCGCCGGTGCCGTCGTCGATGAGGGCCAGCTCGGCGCCGACCTCTACGGTCTCGTCCTCGGCGACCTTGATGGAGGCGAGGACACCGGCGACGGGCGAGGGGATCTCGGTGTCGACCTTGTCGGTCGACACCTCCAGCAGCGGCTCGTCGGCCTCGACGCGCTCGCCCTCGGCCTTCAGCCAGCGGGTGACAGTGCCCTCGGTGACGCTCTCACCGAGCGCCGGAAGGGTTACGGAAACCGCCATGGTTTCGGTTGCTCCTTACGAATTGCGGAAGTCTGTGTCGTCGCGCCCGTTGACCGAAGGCTCAGTCGTGGGAGTGCAGCGGCTTGCCGGCGAGCGCCAGGTGTGCCTCGCCCATCGCCTCGTTCTGCGTGGGGTGGGCGTGGATGAGCTGGGCGACCTCGGCGGGCAGCGCCTCCCAGTTGTAGATCAGCTGGGCCTCGCCGACCTGCTCGCCCATGCGGTCTCCGACCATGTGGACGCCGACCACGGCACCGTCCTTCACCTGGACGAGCTTGATCTCGCCCGCGGTGTTCAGGATCTTGCTCTTGCCGTTGCCCGCCAGGTTGTACTTCAGAGCGACGACCTTGTCCGCACCGTAGATCTCCTTGGCCTTGGCCTCGGTGATACCCACGGAGGCGACCTCCGGGTGGCAGTACGTCACCCGCGGGACACCGTCGTAGTCGATCGGAACGGTCTTCAGACCGGCCAGACGCTCCGCCACCAGGATGCCCTCGGCGAAGCCGACGTGCGCGAGCTGGAGCGTCGGGACCAGGTCACCGACGGCGGAGATGGTCGGGACGTTGGTCCGCATGTACTCGTCGACCAGGACGTAGCCACGGTCCATGGCGACACCCTGCTCCTCGTAGCCCAGGCCCTGCGAGACCGGGCCGCGGCCGACGGCGACGAGGAGGACCTCGGCCTCGAACTCCTTGCCGTCGGCGAGGGTGACCTTGACGCCGTCCTGGGTGTACTCGGCCTTCTGGAAGAAGGTGCCGAGGCTGAACTTGATGCCGCGCTTGCGGAACGCGCGCTCCAGGAGCTTGGAGCTGTTCTCGTCCTCGACCGGGACGAGGTGCTTGAGGCCCTCGACGACCGTGACGTCCGAGCCGAAGGACTTCCACGCCGAGGCGAACTCGACGCCGATGACACCGCCGCCCAGGATGATCGCGGACTTCGGCACGCGGTCCAGGACGAGGGCGTGGTCGGAGGAGATGATCCGGTCGCCGTCGAGCTCCAGGCCGGGCAGCGACTTCGGCACGGAGCCGGTCGCGAGCAGGACGTGGCGTCCCTGGATCCGCTGGCCGTTCACGTCGACGGAGGTGGGGGAGGACAGCCGGCCCTCGCCCTCGATGTAGGTGACCTTCCGCGAGGCGATGAGGCCCTGCAGACCCTTGTACAGGCCGGCGATGACGCCGTCCTTGTACTTGTGGACGGCCGGGACGTCGATCCCCTCGAACGTGGCCTTCACACCGAACTGCTCGCTCTCGCGGGCCTGGTCGGCGATCTCGCCCGCGTGCAGCAGGGCCTTGGTGGGGATGCAACCCCGGTGCAGGCAGGTACCGCCGACCTTGTCCTTCTCGATCAGGGCGACGTCCAGACCCAGCTGCGCCCCGCGCAGGGCCGCGGCGTAACCACCGCTGCCACCGCCGAGGATCACTAGGTCGAAAACGGTGCTGGCGTCGTTCGCCACGTCACGTCCTCCATGCATGTGCGCCGTAGACCGGTCGACGATGACCGGCGGGCGGCTGGTGTCCGGCCGCTTGATGCTTCGGCCCTTCGGTGGGGGCCCTGTCCTGCCGGGCTCCATCTTTGCACTTGTCGCAAGGGTTCGAGACGCCGGGCTGGTGTGTGAGACGTCCCACGTTCACCGAGGACGAACGCCGGTGGGGGCCGCCGCGAAGGGGCGCGGGGGGGCCGGGGGCCCGGGCCCCCCCCCCCCCCCGGGGGCGGCGCCCCCCCCCGGGGGGGGGGGGCGCGGGGGGGGGCGCCCCCCGGGGCCCCCGCGGGGCCCGCCCCGCGCCCGCCCCCCGTGGGC